>JAZQRI010000036.1:0-104459 GCA_045629455.1 Pedobacter sp.
TCAACCTCTGCCACCACTTCCCGCTTGAAGCACTCTAAATACAAACGCCCAAACTTTTTGACTTTTACTTCTTTTGACATTGTCCAAAGTATTAATAAGTGTTAATAGGTCAGTGTAAAGTTTTTTCAGGACGAGACAAAATGTCTTATACTTCTTTTACTTTACTGCAGAGGCAATATCACCTGTTCTGGTAACTGCCACACATTTTCACCAGTCTGTCGGGACTATTGGTGATGATACCATCGACGCCCATTTTCACTAAAGCAGCCATTTCTTTTTTTTCATCTACTGTCCAGGGCAGAATGAGCATACCCAGGCTGTGCACCTTCGCCACCATCACCGTATCTACGGAGGTATAATACGGGCTATAGATATCAGGTTTGAACCCCAGCTTAGTCATATCGCTATCCACCACCTCTCCTTTACCGGAAACCAGAAGGGAGAGTTTAACCGTAGGTTCCGTTTTGTGCAGGATCCGAAGCTTACGAACGTCAAACGACTGAATAATTACCCGCTTCTTTATAGACTTATTGTTAATCACGTCCATCATTGTTTTAACAAATACATCTGGCTTGGATTATAAATCCCGTCGCCACGCTAAGCTGTTGGAAAAAAACACCATCAGGCATTCAAGTAAAACGGCGGATTCCTACCTTAGCATCTCAGTCCGACGAAATGTTAGATAACTTCCCATTCTACTTGTCGCTTATTGTAGCGATTGTATTGCTGATGATGCTGGCAAAAAAAATTAAGGTCGCATATCCCATCCTGCTGGTCCTGGGCGGACTTACCATCAGCTTTGTTCCCGGAATACCAAGGGTGACCATTGATCCTGAGTTGATATTTGTAATCTTCCTGCCACCACTGCTCTACGAAGCATCATGGGCGATTTCCTGGAAAGAGCTTTGGAAGTGGCGTCGAATTATTGGCAGTTTCGCTTTTATAGTCGTTTTCCTTACTGCAGTTTCCGTTGCCTTCGCGGCCAATCACTTCATCCCTGGATTTTCATTGGCCCTGGGCTTTTTACTCGGTGGGATTGTGTCGCCGCCGGATGCCGTAAGTGCTGCGGCAATTATGCGGTTTGTGAAACTTCCAAAGCGTTTGTCTTCAATTTTGGAGGGTGAAAGCTTGTTGAATGATGCATCATCACTGATCATCTTACGCTTTGCACTGGTTGCAGTTGCGACCGGCCAGTTCATCTGGTATGAGGCTGCTTTAAGTTTTTCATGGATGCTGGTTGGAGGTGTAGGGATTGGCGTTGGCGTCGGCTTCTTGTTTATGAAGGCACATAAACACCTGCCTACAGATACAAATATTGATACCATCCTAAGTATCCTGACCCCTTATATCATGTATATCGTTGCAGAAGCAGCACACACCTCGGGCGTACTCGCCGTTGTTAGTGGTGGACTACTGTTATCGGGCAAAAGGCATTCTTTTCTCCAAACCAGCTCGCGCCTCCGGGGAATTAACGTCTGGGAAAGTTTATGTTTTATACTCAACGGTCTTGTTTTTACGCTCATTGGACTTGACCTCCCCGAAATCACTGCCGGGCTTGGCGAGGTGAGCATCTCCGCTGCAATTGGGTATGGTGTGTTAATCACGGGGGTTCTGGTTCTGGTGCGGATGTTGTCGTCCTACGGTGCAGTCGTGATTACGCTCATCGCCCGGAATTACATTACCGTTGCAGACACCAGAAACCCGGGATTTAAAGTTCCACTCGTACTTGGCTGGACGGGAATGCGGGGCGTGGTGTCTCTGGCTGCTGCATTATCTGTTCCGGTCCAACTTGCAGATGGTTCTCCATTCCCACAACGTAACCTCATCCTTTTTATCACTTTCATCGTTATTCTCTTAACGTTATTGGTGCAAGGTCTGACCCTTCCTCATCTGATCAGAAAAATTAATCTGCCTGATTTCGACGCGGTCATTTCCGAAGAAGAAACAAACAATCTGATCAGAAGAAAAATGGCCCTGCAGGGCCTTCATCATCTAAATGAACATTATAGTGAAGCCCTGGGCAGACAACCGTTTTTGCAAAGCCTTGTACGTAAATGGGAGGAAAAGGGTGCATCGACAAATGAACCTGTTTTATCAGAAGAAGCCAGATCCATTTATCTTGCAGTCCTGAACCATCAACGGAACTGGCTTTTAGAGATAAACACGAGAAAAGAAGCGCTAAACGAAGAGATCATCCGAAAACACCTGATTTATCTGGATTTGGAAGAAGAAAGGCTATTATTTTTATAAGATTTGATATTGAGTTTTGCACCGTTTTATCATTTGCGCATCATCAAGAACTTAAGATTAGATGTTTTATCACATAAGATTTTGATGATGGGCAAAAGTATTTATTGATTCTCTAATGTGAATCGCGCGTCACTGCAGATCCGGAGCCACCGACAAGGAAATCCATGTCTGCACCTTTATCTGCCTGCTGTACATGGTTAATGTACAGGTTTACATAGCCACGCGATGCCATCGGGATCCGTGGTTTCCAATCACTTCTTCTCCGCTCCAGTTCTTCATCAGTTACTTCCAGATGGATGCGCTTATTGGCAACATCGAGCTCTATGATATCGCCGTTTTTAACAAATTCCAAAGTGCCACCAATAGCAGACTCTGGCGAGACGTGCAGAATAACTGTACCGTAGGCCGTTCCGCTCATGCGGCCGTCGGATATCCGTACCATATCAATAACTCCTTTATCAAGCAGCTTTTTTGGCAGGGTCATATTGCCTACTTCCGGCATGCCGGGATAACCCACAGGTCCGACAGTTTTCAATACCATGACGCAAGTTTCATCGATGTCAAGATCAGGATCGTCGACGCGGGCATGGTAATCCTCAATATCACTAAAAACGACAGCGCGGCCGCGGTGTTGCATCAGACTTGGCGTAGCAGCGGAAGGCTTAATGACGGCCCCGTTCACCGCAAGATTGCCTTTGAGTACGGTTATGCCCGCCTCCTGAATTAATGGTTGCTTGAACTCATAGATCACCTCCTTATTGTAGTTTATTGCACCTCCAGCAATGTTTTCAGCATGCGTTTTCCCGCTTACTGTCATGGTATTCATGGTTAAGACCGACTGCATCTCTCTTAAAACCACGGGTAGTCCTCCGGCATAATAAAAATCTTCCATCAGGAATTTTCCCGAGGGCATCAGGTTCAACAGCAGCGGCATTTTGCTGCCGATGTCATCAAAGTCTTCGAGATGTAGTGGCACGCCGATCCGGCCTGCAATAGCGGTAAGGTGAATGATGAAGTTTGAGGAGCCTCCTATTGCAGCATTTACTTTAATGGCATTCTCAAAAGCATCACGGGTTAATATCTTAGAAATCCGCAGGTCTTCCTTAACCATTTCTACGATTCGTCTGCCGGACAGCTGGGCCAATCTTTTTCGTCTGGAGTCCACTGCCGGGATGGCGGCTCCGCCTGTTAAGCTCATACCCAATGATTCGACCATGCAGGCCATAGTCGAAGCTGTACCCATGGTCATACAATGACCCGGACTCCGGGACATGCAGCTTTCTACCTCTGCGTATTCTTCATAGGTGATGTTACCTTTCTTCAATTCTTCCGTCAGTTTCCACGCGCTGGTACCAGAGCCGATATCTTCGCCATGATATTTTCCATTCAGCATTGGGCCACCCGGGACTACGATGGTAGGCAGGTCGACGCTCGCCGCGCCCATCAGTGTGGACGGTGTGGTTTTATCACAGCCGGTAAGCAGTACAACCCCGTCAATGGGGTTACCTCTGATGGATTCTTCCGCATCCATGCTGGCCAGGTTGCGGAACAACATGGCGGTGGGTTTGAGCAGTGTTTCTCCCAGAGACATGATCGGGAACTCGACAGGAAAACCCCCGGCCTCTAATACGCCCCGGCGCACACTTTCCGCAATATCACGCAGGTGCGCATTACAGGGTGTTAATTCTGACCAGGTATTACAAATACCGATCACCGGCCGCCCGTCAAACATGTCTTCTGGCATCCCCTGATTCTTCATCCAGCTCCGATAGACGAGGCCCATTTTATCTTTTTTTCCGAACCAGTCCGAACTTCTATACAATCCCATTTCTGTTTAGGTAAGTTGGTTTAAGTTATATTGTATCCTTAGTCAGGCTGCCATTGATCAGCCGCCAGATACCTAGGGGATTTGAATTTTTAAGCTCATCCGGCAACAATGCCTGAGGCATGTTCTGGTAGCACACAGGCCTTGTAAACCGGTCTATCGCCATCGTGCCTACTGAGGTTGTGCCCGGGGCAGTAGTTGCAGGAAACGGTCCGCCATGAACCATTGCGCTGCAAACTTCAACACCAGTTGGATGACCATTGATCAGGAGCCGGCCCACTTTCTGCTCCAGAATATCCAGCAGTTCTTTATATTCAAGCAGGTCACGCTCTGTACCATGTACAGTAGCTGTCAAATGCCCACTGAGGTTTCTAGCTATTTCCAGGACATCTTCTCTGGACGTTGCTTCTACGACCATGCTGGTCGGCCCGAACACCTCTTCCGCCAGGTCGGGATGCGCTTTGAGGGTATCGCTATTTGTTTTAAACAATATTGGAGAAGCTGTATTGGAGTCTGCAGAAGCATTGCCGGTTGCTAGTGTTGTTACCCCAATGGTACCAGCATGCTTGTCGATACCTGCATCATAAGATTTATGGATGTTTGCCGCCAGCATTACGCCGCCTGAGGTCTGCTTGAATTCTTCCTGAAGCTTATTGGTGAAATTTTCTGCGCTTTCGGAGTTCTCATAAATCAGCATTCCGGGGTTGGTACAGAACTGACCTACACCTAAGGTTACTGACCCGGAAAAACCTTTCGCAAACACATCTGCCTGACTATGCAGTGCCTCCGGAAGGACAAACACCGGGTTCGTGCTTCCCATTTCCGCATATACAGGAATGGGTACGTCTCGCCGCACAGCAAGATCATATATCGCTTTTCCCGCTCCGAAAGAACCGGTGAAACCGACCGCTGTAACTTCAGAATGCTGAACCAACTGCGAACCTAAAACAGGTCCGTCGCCGAATAGCAGCGAGAAAACGCCATCTGGCATCCCCGTTGCACGGGCGGCTTTTTGAATGGCCTGACCAACCAACCAACTTGTTGTCAGATGCGCCGGATGTGCCTTAACCACCACGCAGCAACCTGCCGCTAGTGCCGAAGTGGTATCGCCGCCGGCTACAGAAAACGCTAAGGGAAAGTTACTTGCTCCAAAAACCACCACGGGACCGAGCGGAATTTGCATGGAACGGATATCGGGTTTTGGCAGTGGTACCCGTTCTGGCTCCGATGTTTCAATCCGCGCATCCAGCCAGGATCCTTCTTTCAGCAAATTTGCAAATAACCGGAGCTGGCCGGTCGTGCGACCTCTTTCACCTTCAATACGGCCTTTTGGAAGTGCGGATTCCGCACAGCAAACCGTGATCAGTTCATCTCCGATTGCTACGATCTCATCGGCTATTGCCTCTAAAAACCGTGCTTTCTCGAGGCCCGACTTTTTGCGGTATACCTGAAAGGCGGCCGCAGCCTTATTCACTGCACGGTCAACCTCGCCAGGAGTCGCGACAATAAACTCGCCTAGTTTTTCCCCGTTAGCAGGGTTTACTGAGGTCATAACTTCAGCTCCCTGAGCCGAAGATTCAAAACCTATAATGTGTGTTCCAGTTGTCATTATGCTACTGTATTAATAAGTGTTCCAATTTCTGCAATGCTAATTTTTACGATGTCACCCTGGTGCAGCGTGAAATCATCGCCGGGGATGATTCCCGTACCGGTCATTAGAAAAGCACCGTAAGGGAAATCAAGTTCCCGGAAAAGGTAGCTGACCAGGTCGGTGTGCTTGCGCTTCATTTGGTTAATGGATATTTCATCGCTAAACACGGCAACCGAGTCTCTGACGATTTCCAGTCTAATGTTGGTGTCGGGATGTATGGGGTTCTCCTCAACCAGCAGGCATGGGCCTAGCGCCGCCGCCCCGTTATAGGATTTTGCCTGTGGAAGATATAGGGGATTTTCGCCTTCAATGTCCCGCGATGACATATCATTCCCGATCGTATATCCTTCAATGGTACCGGCTGAACAAATGAATAAGGTCAGTTCGGGCTCGGGTACATTCCATTTGGAGTCTTTGCGGATGCGAACCTGATCACCATGGCCAACCGTGCGATAGGAAGGTGCTTTAAAAAAAAGCTCCGGCCGTTCCGCATCATAGACACGGGTGTAGAAGTCGCCCCCCTTGGCATCTTTCGATTCCTCTACCCGGGCTTCCCGGCTCCGAAAGTACGTTACGCCAGATGCCCACACTTCCTGGTCGGCTATAGGCGGTAATATATCTGAAGAAATCAGTTCCTGAAGTTGGTCGTTGGCTTGAAGATGTTGAATGTCGCTGCGTACGGCTTCAAAAAGGTTGCTCCTGTTCACAAAAGTGTTCCAGTCCTTCTCTTCAGCTAGAAAATATTGGTCATTATTGGATATAACGATCCCTCGCGTTGTGTTATAAATCTTCATAATAAAGAGTTGAGCTTAGTTGGAGTTAATATATGAGACATTGAGTTGCTATTCGGCCGTTCGGTGCCATCCATATGCAATTAAATCGTTTGGAGCGGCATTTGCACCATTTTGTTAATATAATATAAAAAAATGCGTCGATAATAAAACGCCCTGGGGGCTTAGGTTTTACGCTAATCAACCACTTTCATTCCCTCCGTCCTCAGGTAGTTTTGACGGTAGTCCAGCGGCTTCTTGTTGGTGCAGGCTTTAAACTGATGATAGAAATGTGAAATATTATTGTACCCGCAGGCGTATGATATTTCCGTCACGTTGAAATCCTGTTCCACCAATAATCTGCAGGCATGGCCTATTCTCACTTCCATCAGGAACTGAATGTACGTTTTCTTTGTCTTGGCTTTAAAGTACCTGCAGAAAGAGTGTTTTCCCATATTTATGATACCGGCTACATCTTCTAAGACAATCTTTTGATGATAGTTATTGAAGGTGTATTCGAATATGGTATTGATGCGGCTTTGGTCCACGCCGTTCACAGAGGGGTTGAAACCATTGGATGAGACCAGCTCGTACTCCTTTGAAGCAGCTATTAACTCCAATGCCGACAGCAAACTGATCAATTTTCTGGAGGGCGTATCGTGAAGCATATCCTCTGCCATTTTCGCTACCTTTTTACGGGTTGCCCCTTTTAGCCGCAACCCAAGTTTACTTGTATTCAGTAGCTTAACGATGGGGTGGATTTCCGGAAGATTCAGGAATGCATCTCCCCAAATGTTATTTTGAAACAGAATAACAATCGTTTCACCGATCTTTTCATCATCCCGCTCCAAATATTTCTTTTCTCCCCTGAAAGTATGGGGCAGGTTTGAGCCCAGTAGAAAGACGTCACCATTCTTAAAGGGGCCTACATGATCACCTACTAAGCAGGTTCCGTTTGTACGTTTAAGTACCAGAAGTTCACATTCCGGATGATAGTGCCAGGAGCTTAAAGTGGCATGTCCTACATCTTTACGAATATTAAAGGATTGCTCCGGATTTGGAGTAGCCTTTTTTAACGTCGCCTTCATGATTTATATTTGGTTATTACAGTCTGTAAATTAGAATTTAAGACTGGTATTTCGATGTACATTTTCGCTTTTAATAACCCTATTTTTTCCGGAGATAAGCAATCATTTTGTCCGGACCAAGCCTGTTTTCGAGTTAACACATCGACAAGTAACTAATTATCAGATATTTAAATTATAAAATACGAAACTCAAAGAATAAAATTGAAAAAAGCAAGATGTTAATATAGTACAACAATTTGCGTTGATAATAAATTCTTCGGATTAAACTATTACATAGTTTTGATTAGATGCCAAGGGGGAATTAATCTCCTGATCTCCTTCGGTATCGTGAATGATAACCAAGTATAGCTTGTTCAAGTGCGGAGTTATGACTGTCTTCAAAGCCAGTTCCATATGTAGTGCACTTTCACCTGCTTTTTGACCAACACAAAATTACCATAGAAAAATGGGTACAGGATTTCTTTTGCCTTTTTTTAAGCACCAGCTGATGCACGGTATGGCATTTAGGAGCGCGATATATTAAAAATAAACTTGACTACAATAATATGAAACGATTCTATTCAACTATTTTATTTGTGTTTTTAGGCTTCGGCATGGCACCGCTCTGTGCCGAAGCCCAGCAAATCTCAAAGGAGGAACTGATCTTCTTAACACCACTCTGGAAAGGCGAGCGCTACCCGGATGGAAGGCCTAAAGTGCCTGATGGAATCATCAACCGGATGAAGCGAACCAGTATTGAAGAGGCATGGGCTGTCTTGAAAAACGAAGGGTATGGCTATCAGATCGCAGAAGACTGGCCAATAAAAATCAATCCGGACAGCGTGCTTGTCGGCCGGGCTGTAACTGCAACCTTTATGCCCGCTCGTAAGGATATCTGGCAGGCTATTGACGACCGGGGAAAAAAGCAAGGTAAAACAGGTCAGAATACCTGGCCCGTTGACATATTAACTAAAGGAGATGTGTACGTCGCAGATCAATTTGAAGCACATAAAAACGGCCCTACGATTGGAGATAATGTGGCCAATGCAATTTATGCTAAAACTGGAAATGGCATCATCTACGACGGCGCTGTAAGAGACTTGCGTGGGTTAAAAGAGCTCGGCGGCTTCACTTCCTTCATTACGAGTTACGATCCATCCTACCACAATCCTCCAGGTGATCTTAATACGATGATCATGGGTATCAATCAACCCACCCGCATCCGAAAAGTTACGGTGATGCCTGGTGATGTCGTTTTAGGTGCGGATGGTATTGTCATATTTATTCCACCCCACCTTGCCGAGAAAGTTGTGGTAAGCTCAGAAATTGTACGCTTGCGGGATATGTTTGGTCACCTTCGTTTACGTGAGGGAAAATATACTGCCGGACAGATCGATGCGAGATGGTCTGATGCTATTGAGAAAGATTTCTCCCTCTGGCTTAACGACCACATCAATGAACTTCCTGTTCCCAAGGAACAAATCCAGGAGATCTTAAAAACACGCACCTGGTAGATAGAATCCCTTTATCCGCCGTCAAAATTTTTTTAAACTAAACCAAATATATGTCAAACCCTACAAAACAAAACAGGCGTTCATTTTTGTCCAAAGCATCCCTGGCAGTTGCCGGAGCAGTATCAGTACCGATGTTTAGCATGTCCACCTACGGGCAGGGTCTAATAGATGCCAAAGAAAGAACGCCGCAATCTTCCGCACCGTCAGATTTGAAAATAACAGATATTAAATGTGGCTTCTCCGGCGGCGGCCTATTTGTAAAGATTTACACCAACCAAGACATATGGGGCTGTGGAGAGGGCGTTGACGCTATTGTGGGCACCTATCATCTGGTTAAACGTATGGGCGCACAGTTAAAGGGACAAAGCCCACTTAATCCAAACAGACTGGCAGAGCAAATACGTAAAGGTGCATTTTTTGCCGGCGCGCAATCGGGTATGTTTGTAGCTGTACTTACTGCAGTTGAAACGGCTTTGTGGGATTTAACCGGAAAAGCCCTGGGCTTACCTGTATACCAATTATTGGGCGGAAAATTCAGGGACAAATGCCGGGTGTATTGTGATACGGAGCTATATACGGCAAAAAACCCGACACCTGACGATTTTTCAAAAGCTGCCCGGGATGCCGTTAACCGTGGGTATACTGCCGTAAAATTCGACGTTGACGAGGCTAACGACCCAAACAAATATGACCGGTGGAATTGGACAGCTAGCAATGGCGAACTGGAACGTATGTATAACTGCGTGGCCGCCGTCCGTAAAGAGGTCGGTCCCACTGTCGACATTTGTGTTGATATGCATGGTCGTTATGACGCCACTACCGGGCGCAGGGTAGCAAAAATGATGGAACCTTTGAATCTGATGTGGTTGGAGGAACCAGTACCTGCGGATAATATAGAGGTTTACAAGACAATTACACAGGAAACCAGTACCCCGATCTGCGCCGGTGAGAATTTTTATCTAGCTCATGGTTTTACACGCCTGCTCAGTGAAGCTGCCGTAGATATCGTTATGCCGGACCTGCAAAAATGTGGTGGTCTGGGAGAAGGACAACGCATAGCAAATTTAGCAAACCTGTACTATGTCCCATTTTCTCCGCATATGGTGGGCTCTTTCCTTGGTGCAATGGCTTCAGCTCACGTTTGTGCATCGGTTCCCAACTTCCAGATTATGGAATGGCAGATCTTGAGTGATACACAACCAAAGTGGAAGGAGATTGTCACCTATGATAAACCATTCATTGAAAAAGGGTTCTTGACGGTGTCAGATAAGCCAGGAATAGGTGTAGAAATTAACGAAGAGGGGCTAAAAAAATATGCAGTAAAGGATGTTCCGTTTTTCCAATAACGGGAATAACAACCAGGTCGTAGGCTAAGGATCTGTCCACGGCCTGGTTAAATAAACGGCAGTATAGGATCGTCATTCGGGCATAATCGCAAAAAAGTCTATTGATTGCCTCGATGTTAATATGTTACAATATTTTGCTTTGATAATGAAATTGCTTTTCATCTAAGTTGCCTTTATTTGTTCTGATCATACCACTGTTTCCAAAACAATCATAATGCTGAACATACGGTTTCCTTAATTATCTGTAACAAGCTCCTAAATCTATGAGATAAGTTTACATAAGAATTCGGTATCCTGGCGGTATCATTATTCCAGCCACTATTTTACGACCCTGAGTAAACAACTTCATCGAAGTTGTAAGGGAAATCTCTATCTAAAGTTTAACCAAGTATAAAACCTAAAATTATGAACAGAAAGTCGTTAATATCATTACTTACATGTATTGGTTTAACCGTAATTATGCTATTACAATTCTCAGGAATTGCAATGGCCCGGGGCAGAACCGAGCCAACGAACTTCGCAATTCCCATCACCGGGAAAGTAACCGACGAAATGGGACTTACCTTACCCGGGGTAACCGTTAATGAAAAAGGAACGCGGAATTCTGTTGTTACGAATGCATCTGGCGCATATAAAATAACAGTTACGGACAATTCAGCTGTACTGGTATTTACATTTATGGGTTACAATCAGCTGGAAATACCCGTGGGTAACAGAACAACGATCAACGCCTCGATGGTTGCAGCAAACAATGCCTTAAACGAGGTTATCGTTACCGCCCTGGGCATCAAACGAGAGGCTAAAAGCCTTGGGTATTCTGCTCAAAAGGCGGACGTTGAGGCACTTCAAACCAACCGTACAACCAACCTAGCCAATGCGCTTGAAGGAAAAGTGGCTGGTCTGGATGTTACGCCTCCGGCAGCAGGTCCTGGTGGTAGCACAAAAATCCGTTTACGTGGTCAGTCTTCTTTTACCGCAGACAACTCACCCCTTATTGTCGTAAATGGTTTGCCAATGTCACAAGGCGCGAGCGCTACAAACGGTTACACCCAACAGGTGGACCAGGGAGATAATCTGCAGGGTATAAATCAGGATGATATTGAATCAATGACTGTTTTGAAAGGTTCTACAGCGGCTGCATTATACGGTTCGCGTGCGGTTAACGGAGCTATCATTATAACGACAAAGTCTGGTTCTAAAAATGCGGGGATAGGTGTTGAGTTCAACTCCAATTTCACCTTAAGCCAGGCGCTTGATTTCACCGACTTTCAGTATGAATATGGACAAGGAGAAAATAATGTCCGGCCGAAAACTCAGGGTGAAGCCCAGAGTTCCGGATCCTGGAGTTTTGGTGAGCGGTTTGACAATGTGCCAACTTACCAGTTTGACGGCGTTCAGCGTCCCTATGCCCCTTTTAAGAACAGAATAAGCACCTTTTTCAGGGTAGCACCATCATGGAGTAACACCGTGGCAATTTCAGGCGGAAATGAAAAAGGCAGCTTTCGGGTTTCCTTCGCCAACCAGGATGCGGCAGGCATAGTACCCAACAATGATTTTCACAAGAAAATCTTTAACATAGGTATAAACTACAACCTTACGGAAAAACTATCTGCCCAGTTCTATGTCAACTATGATCATCAATTCAATGATAATCCACCAGTAATTGGGGTGCAGGCCCGTTCGATTCCATCATCTATCTATCGGATTGCCAACTCCATATCTTTCGACGTACTTGAAGCAGGCGCAATAGATGCCAATGGGAATGAGACACCTACCTCCCGCTTTAATACGGTCACCAATCCATACTGGACACTTGCCAAACAGTTTCAAAGACAAACTAAGGATCACCTACTTGCAACTGCTGTCGTACGTTACCAGTTCTTCGACTGGTTGTATTTGCAAGGTCGTGCCAGTACAGATTATCTGCAATCAACTTATGAATTCAATACACCAACTGGAACCCAGGCGGTCTCTTCAGCACCAGGTGGTACATTTAACGGAAGTTACGGCATCAATACAGCAAACACACGTCAAAACAACTTTGATTTCTTACTTGGTGGGGGTCATACATGGGGAGATTTCGGGTTTAACGCAACCGTGGGTGGCAACAATTTCCCATTGGTGACATCAACCTTTACGGAAGATGTTACAAACTTCTATCTACGGGATTTGTACACCATCGGAAATGGGGTTACGGCAACTTCAACCTATAACCTTTCTAAGCAAACTGTGAATTCCCTTTATGGTACCGCAGAGTTTTCTTATAAGAACTTCCTTTACCTGAACGTTACCGGCAGAACCGACTGGTACTCTGTGTTGGCTAGAAGTATGGATCATTATTTCTACCCGTCCATTAGTGGAAGTTTTGTTTTCTCAGAATTACTTCCAAAAACAAGCTGGTTGAATTTCGGAAAGATCAGGGTTGCAGTTGCAGAAACAGGGAGTGCACAGGGTGTAGGGCCGTATAATGCCTTAACATTTGCACTTGCTCAGAACTCCTACAATGGGCTTCCACTAGGTACGATCAACAATACATCATCACCGAACACGCAAATCAAGCCTTTTGGTGTGAATGAAAAGGAAATAGGCCTTGAACTCCGCATGTTCCACAACCGTGTGAATTTAGACATCTCTGCTTACGACAAGAAAACCACCAATCAAGCTGTTCCAATCAGCCTTTCGGCTGCAAGTGGTTACAGCACTACCTTGGTTAATTTAGGTGGCCTGGTCAATAAGGGGCTGGAATTCAGTCTGGAATTAATCCCGGTTCAAAATAGCAATATTACCTGGAGAACGGCATTCAATACGGCCTTCAACTCCTCAAAGGTATTGTCGCTGGCCAACAATCAATCTCAGTTGGTCGTGGGCAGCCCTGAGTTTTTTGGAACCATCGTTGATGTTGTGGGTTTGCCATTGAACCAAATACAGGGAGCAACTTATAAACGAGACGATAAGGGAAACATACTTCTATCTGGCGGTAAACCCATCGCAAGCACACTCCCGGTGAACTTTGGCAGTGGTTTGCCTAAAGCAACAGGTGGCTGGATAAACACCGTGAATTACAAAGGTTTTACGTTTGCTGCCCACATTGACTATAAAGCAGGTGGCAAGGTATTATCCAGCACAAACCTTAACTTATTAAGACAAGGCCATTCCAAAGCGTCATTACCAGGACGGGAAGGTGGTGTCATTTTCGAAGGGGTAAACAGTACTGATGGCCTCCCAAATACGACTGCGGTAAACGCGGAGGACTTTTACGCAAATTATCGTGCAACCAATATTCTGGACCCATTTGTGTATAGCTCAAGCTTCGTGAAACTTAGAAACTTGTCTTTAGGTTATGATTTATCCAAGTTAGTTGGCAAGAAAGTGGTGAAAAGCATGGTGCTATCCGCAGTATGTCACAATGTGCTGATTATTAAAAAGTATATTCCCAATCTGGATCCCGAAGCAATTGCATCATCTGGCGATAATTTAACTGGATACGAACAGGCATCGTTACCAACAACACGCACTTATGGCTTCAACTTAAACGTAAAATTCTAATCCGACAGAAAATGAAAAATGTATATATAGTTTTAATTTCGGCAATCTGCCTTACGGGAGTAAGCGGTTGTAATAAGGGGTTTGACGAATTGAACGTTAACCCAAATAATCCAACAGAACTTGATGCCGCGTTTATGTTTACCAACGCAGAATTTAGCACCCATGCTGCCACAATGGAGACAGAGCCAACAATTGTGCAGCAGTTTGTAAACCCATTTACGGGTATAACTGCAGCATTTAACTTTAACCTTGTGAATCAAACCTATACCGCGCAAAGATGGAATGCGGAGTACACAGGAACAAATACCGGGGCAACAAGTACCGCTGGTCCGGTAAAGCTCCTGGTTCAGATATTAGACCAGCTAGAGGGCAATACAGCCCGGACCAATCTGTACAACGAAGCCCGGATATGGAAGGCCTACCAATTTATGACGCTGGTAGATACTTATGGAAACGTGCCGTACAGCGAAGCAGGACAAGCGTATCTATCCAACGTGCTTACGCCAAAGTACGATAATCAGGAAACGATCTATACAGACCTGGTCAATGAAATCACCAGCGCGACCGCAGCACTTGACCCCGCAAAAGACATTGTTACTGCAGACGTTTTCTACGCAGGTAATGTTGCCCAATGGAAAAAGCTTGGATATTCTTTGCTGTTGCGTATCGGAATGCGTTATAGTAAGGTCGATCCGGCGAAAGCCCAGACAATCGTGCAGACTGCATTCGCCGGAGGCGTAATGACGTCGAATGCCGACAATTGTTATTTAAAATACAACCAGACATACGTTAATCCTGTTACTCAGAACATATCTTTACTTGCAAACACCTATTATTTAGCTGCACCGTTTGTCGATCACTTAAAAAATAGCGGGGATCCCAGATTGAAGTATATCTCGGCAAAGTATGCGAATCCAGTGGGAGCGCCAACAGGCGTGCCTGATACTACAGCGGCAAATCAATTTGGGCTGCCTGTTGGATACAGCAGTGCCAACATAGCCACCGCGCCGGGATTTAGAGGAGCTAATGGCTCAGGCTACAACTACTCTCAGGTTAATTATAGTGTTTTCGGCAGTTTAACTTCTCCTCAGTTTTTTATCACCTACGCACAAACACAATTGTTGCTTGCTGAGGCCGCTTTCCGAGGATGGATCAGTGGAGGCAGCACTCCCGATGTTTACTATGCAAATGGAGTAAGAGCAGCTATGGATCAGTGGACCACCTATAACGCTGCTGCAGTGATCCCGGTAACGACACAGGATGCTTTCCTGAATAACCCAGTCAATAAATATTCCGCTGCGAATGCACTTAACCTGATCAATACGCAGTATTGGGTTGCATCATGGGGCAATGGAGGGGAAGCGTGGGCTAACTTCAGAAGAAGTGGTTATCCGAATTTAACCCCCAATCCAATAGCAGGACAAAATATTACAGGCGGTTTTGTTCGCCGTTTTGTTTATCCAACACTTGAACTTTCCGCAAATCTAACCAACTACCAGGCTGCAGTAGCAGATCTTGGTGGAGCAGATGATATGGATACCCGTATTTTCTGGGATAAGTAAACTTCACGCGTTCTCCTTTATAGTAAAATAGCTGCATTCTAATTGAATGCAGCTATTTTTTTGAAACATCAGACCTAGTTTTTCGGAGCATCAGATCAGTCGCTGGACATCGCACGAAAACCCCTATACATCAACATCCTATCTATTCAGCAATCTGGCGACATATTTTCCAATAATATCGAATTCCAGGTTCACGGTATCCCCAACATTTACGTTGTGAAGATTGGTATGTTCATACGTGTAAGGAATGATAAACACGGAAAACTCATCATCATTTGAATTTACTACGGTTAAACTAATGCCGTTTACACAGATAGATCCTTTTTCCACGGTCACATTCCCTGCTGAGGGATCATATTTAAAGCGATATTCCCAGCTGCCATCAAGTTCGGCCCGTTTAATACAGATTGCTGTTTGATCTACATGCCCCTGTACAATATGGCCGTCAAGCCGTGCGTTCATCTGCATACAGCGTTCCAGGTTCACCGGACTGCCAACCTTCAGGTGTTGCAGGTCGGTCTTCTCCAACGTTTCCTGAATGGCCGTTACCGTATGCGTGTCGTCACTTATGCCGACGACGGTTAAGCAAACACCGTTGTGGGCAACACTTTGGTCTATTTTCAATTCGTTGCTCAGACTCGATGCAATCGTGAAGTGGATGTTGTCCAATTCCCTGACAACGGCCTTCACTGTTCCGAGTGTTTCTATGATACCAGTAAACATAATCTAATTGATTTTAAGCCTGTTCGTACGCCAGTTGCTTGTTTCCTCCGGCATAGCCGGCAAAAGTACCTTTTCTTTCGTTAAACTTTTAAGCGAAACTGCCATCAATGCAGCGATTAACGCTTCATCTGCAGACGCCTTGCCAAGGGAACTGCTGTTGAAGTACTTGCTTACAAAATGAGTATCGAATTTTCCGGAACGAAAAGCTTCGTGCTCCATTACAAATTTGCCGAAGCCCAATGTCGTCTGTATGCCCGTAATTTCATATTCATCAATTGCCCGCACCATACGTTCAATGGCGTCCTCCCTGGTTTGACCATACGTGATCAACTTGGCAATCATGGGATCGTAGTAGATGGGAATCTCCATTCCTTCTTCAAAGCCATCATCAACGCGGACGCCATTGCCTTTTGGTGTCCTATAGGTTTGCAACGTACCAATATCTGGAAGGAAATTGTTGCCCGGATCTTCCGCATATACCCTAAGCTCTATCGCATGGCCAACCATCTGGATTTCCCCCTGCTTGTAGGACAGCGTTTCACCGCGTGCGATCCGGATCTGTTCTTTCACCAGATCCAGTCCGGTGATCATTTCCGTTACCGGGTGTTCAACTTGCAGGCGGGTATTCATCTCCAGAAAAAAGAAATCCAGGTTTTCATCCAATATAAACTCGACTGTTCCGGCGCCAACATAGTTGACAGAACGGGCGACATCGACGGCGCATTTACCCATGGCCTTCCGGATTTCGGGCGTCAGGATGCTGGATGGTGCCTCTTCTACTACTTTCTGGTGTCTTCGCTGCACAGAACACTCGCGTTCAAATAGATAAACAATATTGCCATGTGTATCTCCCAGAACCTGAATTTCGATATGTCTTGGCGACGATACATAACGCTCTATGAATACGGAACCATCTCCGAAGGCAGAGGTGGCTTCGCTTACGGCAAGCCCCATCTGCTCTTCAAAACCGCTCACTTCCGTTACGATACGCATTCCCTTTCCACCGCCTCCGGCGGCAGCTTTAATCAGAATTGGGAAGCCTACTTCTATGGCTCGTCGCTTTGCATCTTCCACATCGGTAATGGCCTGTTCCGTCCCTGGCACCATGGGGATCTCGTACCGCAGTGCCGCAGCTTTAGCCGACAATTTATTACCCATAATGTCCATTGCCGCCGGGCTTGGGCCAATAAATACCAGACCCGCTGCCTGTACCTGTTTCGCAAATGCGGCATTCTCAGACAAAAACCCGTAACCCGGATGAATTCCGTCGGCAGCTGTCTTCAGCGCAGCTTCGATAATTTTTTCACCAACGAGATAGCTCTGATTGGAAGGCGAAGGACCGATACAAATAGCTTCATCGGCATATCTGACGTGCAATGCGGTACGGTCGGCTTCCGAAAAGACAGCAACCGTTAGGATGCCCATTTCCCGGGCAGAACGCATTATGCGCAATGCTATTTCGCCACGGTTGGCTACTAAAATTTTATTCATCTGTATTGAATTATTTCAAGGATTATAGAGGGACTATACTAACGTTCTTGTGGTTTTGAGCAATTTATGTTTTTCAAAGACGGTCGTGTTCCTAAAGATTCCCAATCGTGATTATGGATTCAAATTTTTCAAAATCTCAATAGCCCGATCGATCATATCAGAAGAAATGTCCAAATGGGTTACAAACCGGATGGTATCTCGGTTTGTAGTGTTACACAAAATTCCTTCGTCTTTAAGTTTTCTAACGATGTCAATCGCTCCAAAGCGTTCACTCACCTTGAAGATTACTATGTTTGTTTGAACAGGAATTACAGAATCAACATAGTCCAGAGATGCTAATGCTGCTTCCAACGCTTTCGCATGCTGGTGATCCAGAGCAAGGCGTTCAACATGGTGGTCCAGTGCGTAAATCCCTGCAGCAGCGAGAAAGCCGACCTGGCGCATTCCGCCGCCAAGCACCTTTCGTATCTTTCTCGCTTTCCTTATGGTTTCTTTAGAAGCCAGCAGAACTGAGCCTGCCGGAGCCCCCAGCCCTTTAGACAGGCATATGGAAATCCCATCAAAGAAATGGCCATAATCATACGCAGCATCACCCGTCACCGTTAATGCATTAAATAATCGTGCCCCATCCAAATGCAATTTCAGTCCTTTTACATTACATAGGGTATGGATCGGCTCAATTTGACTTAAGGAATAACAGGCACCTCCCCCCTTGTTTACCGTATTTTCAAGCACAACAAGGCTGGATACCGGATAATGAATATTTAACTCGTTGATCTCGGGTTCAATGAGTTCCGGTGTAAGAATACCTCTTTTTCCATGAAGCAAGCGGACTGATGCCAGGGAATTGTAAGCGATACCTCCACCCTCATACCGGTATACATGAGCAGTTTGATCACAAATAACCTCGTCCATAGGCTGTGTAAAGCACTTAATTGCGATCTGGTTGGTCATCGTCCCAGACGGACAAAAGAGGCCAGCCTCCATGTTAAACATCTTGCTGAGTTTAGCTTCCAACGCGTTAACGGTTTCATCTTCTTCAAACACGTCGTCACCAACCTTTGCCCCAATCATGGCATCCAGCATTGCTGCGGTCGGCCGCGTTACGGTGTCACTTCTAAAATCTATATTATTTGTCATGTTATCAGGCTGCTTAAATACAAATATTGTCTTTTTATCCCTTTTAATCAGGCCGGGTGTAAAAATTTTAAAAAAATATAAAACACCTAAATCGAGCTGCAGAATCCCTGCTTGGTCAGCCGATCTATATTTCAGCACTGTTTTCCAGGAGTTTGGAGACGATCCCGATATCAGTTTTCAGCTTTGAACATTTGGAAGGCCGAATATTGAGGGTTTCAGAATTTGGAATTTAAAATAACAAATGTACTTTTAGCTTAGTGTTCATTTGACAATAAGGTATCGTTAAATGATTTTAAACCCGAAAACAACCACTTTTTAAAACCTTTAAAGAAATAAATTATGAAAAAAAACCAACCGGAAGTGTTAAGAATTTCTACATTTATCCCGAATAAAATAAATTAAGATGATAGTTATTGCAGATGGAGGTTCGACCAAAACCAATTGGTGCTTAATTAATGAAGCCGGAAGAAAGATTCTTTTTAATACCGAAGGCTATAATCCATATTTTTCGAAAACAGAATATATCGTTAACTCCCTTAAGAAAGGACTTCCCGATCAACTGGAGACCGAGAAGTTAACCGAAGTATACTATTACGGCGCCGGATGCTCTACGGACGCGAACAAAAAGATTGTTGCAGATGCCATGCAACAGATCTTTATTAACGCAGAAATCAACGTTGGACACGATCTAATGGCCTCTTGCAGGGCTTTACTTGGAAATCAGAAAGGCTTTGCGGCAATTCTGGGAACCGGTACGAACAGCTGTCTGTACGATGGAACAGACATTACTTTAAATATCGACTCGCTCGGCTATTTTCTCGGAGATGAAGGCAGTGGATGCTTTATCGGTAAACGTATCCTTGCCGATTACATGAAAGGCTACATGCCGAAAGGCCTCAGAGAAAGTTTTTATGATAACTTCGCGTTAACCAACGAAGATATTTTCGACAACATTTATAACAAGCCCCTGCCAAATCGCTTTTGCGCCAGCTTTAGTAAGTTCTTGTACGACTTCAAAGACAGCTACGAGGATTACACGTTCAAAACCGTTGATTATGCTTTTTCCGCATTCTTCGAAAACTTAGTGATACACTATCCCAACTATCAGGATTACAAACTAAATATTGTAGGTTCCGTCGGTTACAGCTTTAGAGATATCTTGAGCGTTGTTGCAGACCGCTACGAGATGGGCATAGGAAAAATCATCCGTTCGCCTATAGACGATCTAGTTGACTATCACTTAAGAAATAAATAAGCCTGTTAACATAAACGGAGCAAAAAGTCCCTGCATAAGTTCAAGGGCACTGAAAGAATCCAGTTAATTATAAAAAAGGGGCAATTCATAAATCAATGAATTACCCCTTTTTCTTTTTGCTCTATGAAGTTTTTTAATTACCATTCTTGACAGACGGTTCTAAAAGCGTCAATTTCAATGATTAAACACCCTTTTAGCTCTTACGCTGTCCAGGTACTTTCTCATTGCCCCCGATGAATTGTGGACGGCTTTTAGCTAAATTGCTTCAATTTGGCGCCGCGTTCTCCAAATAACATCACTTGTTAAAAGGAAATTTCTTTCCCGAACAACTTGGCGTATTTGCGCTTGTCAAACCGGTACAAGGTAGCCGCGCGAAACGAAACACCTTTTTGTTTCTCGTCAAGATCCTTCAGTACACCGAAGCTGAGCATTTTTTTTCTAAAATTCCTCTTGTCAAGCTTCTTACCTAAGATCAACTCATAGACGTTTTGCAGCTGTGTTAATGTAAATTTCTCCGGGAGCAATTCGAATGCGATGGGTTGATGCTTGATCCGTCGTTTTATCTTCTCCAGGCCTTTGTCATAAATCTGCTGATGATCGAAAGCAAGTTTAGGCAACTGATTGATGTTCACCCAATGGGCCTGCTTGGCAAAATCGCTGATCGGCCGCACAGCCCTGTCACCCCCCAGCCTGAGCAATGCGTAATATGCAATGCTCAGCACCCGGCCTTGCGGGTGCCGGTTAACGTCACCGAAGGTATAGTACTGCTCCATGTACACGTCTGTAAGTCCGGTAAGTTCATTCAATATACGGGCTGCACTCTGGTCCAAGCTTTCATTCTCTCCAACCAAATTGCCCGGCAAAGCCCACCAGTCTTTATAAGGCTCATTGTTTCGTTCAATAAGTAATATCTTCAATTCTCCACCATCAAATCCAAATATGACACAATCAATGGAAAAGGTAGAATGAAACTGTGGTAGCACTTCTTTCAAAATTTCTTCGTTAATTTCCCAATCAAGAATCAAAGGGTTGAAATCCAACCGTCAGACGCTAAAATCAGTATGAGTTCGTAATTTATTAGTTCCTTGTCCCCGGTTCAAGGGGTTAGTGTAAAAAACACAATAAATGTAAATATATATTTAAACCACTAAAGGAGGAAAATTATTTTTGCATGCTAAACTTCCATTTCATGGAAGGACGGCACCCCAGAGCTTCTGCTTTTAAATTGCAATTCCTTGTCAATCCACAACATAGCAGAAAATCCACCGTTTTTAATCGCATAGTTGATTGTAAAAAATCAAAATAAATTACTTAGTGTAGCAATTACACCTTATATTCGTATTATTAATTATGACTGAAAATATAAAGAATATCGCTGTTTTGACATCTGGAGGTGACGCGCCGGGAATGAACGCTTGCATCAGAGCTGTCATCCGAACAGGTATCTACAATGGTATAAATATGTTTGGCGTGATGCAGGGATATCAAGGCTTAATCTCAAACACGATTATCCCGATGGACGCCCGCTCCGTAAGCAATATCATCCACTTAGGAGGTACTATTTTAAAGACTGCACGTTGCCTGGATTTTAAAACTGAAGCAGGTATGCAAACCGCTTACAACAACCTGAAGGCACGCGACATTGATGCTCTTGTCGTAATCGGCGGAGATGGAACATTCACCGGTGCACAGATCTTTTCGGAGAAATTTGGCGTTAAGGTTATTGGAATACCCGGTACGATTGACAATGACTTATATGGTTCGGATTTCACCCTTGGATTCGATACGGCGATCAATACGGTAATAGAGGCAATAGACAAAATTCGTGATACTGCGGACGCACATGACCGCTTGTTTTTTATAGAAGTGATGGGCCGCGATGCCGGATGCATCGCTTTGAGAAGTGCAATCGCCTGCGGAGCGGAAGCAGTGTTACTGCCGGAAAAGCAAACTTCACTCGACGAATTGGTAAACTTGCTTGAAGTTGGTGCATCCACCAAGAAATCCTCAAGTATTGTTATCGTCTCTGAGGGGCATAAAGCGGGAGGCGCCTACGATATTGCCAAGAATGTTAAGGAAAGGTTCAACCACTACGATGTGAAGGTTACGATACTTGGTCACCTGCAGCGTGGCGGCAGTCCGAGCAGCTTTGACCGGATATTGGGAAGCCGTCTTGGTTTTGCGGCGGTTAATTTGCTCGTTCAAGGCACCTCAGGAAAGATGGTCGGCTTGTGTGGAAATGCGGTTCAAGTTACCGATTTGCGGGAAGCATTAAACAACCATACCTTTAAACTGGAAGATGATCTTCTTGAAATGGCAAAAGTTTTATCAATATAATATGATTGCAGTAGTTTACAGTGGTTCAAAAACAGCATGTTGGAAAATAGCTAAAGACGGTAGTACTATTGCAGATTGCACCATGCCTGGCTTAAACCCTTGTTTAAATGATCAGAAGACGATCTTACAGGCGTTAAACAAGAAGACCATTCTAATCAACAATGCGGAACGCATAAAGAAAATTTACGTTTTTGCCGCCGGAGCTACTTCTCCCGACCGGATAAAAGAACTGGAAGATACCTTATCCCTCTTTTTCAAATACAGCAAAGTTACCGTTAGAGATGACTTATATGGTGCAGCCCTCGCGGCATGCCACAACAACAGCGGCATTGTCTCTGTATTGGGAAGCGGGTCCAACTGTGCGTATTTCGACGGAAATGAACCTCAGCAGAACAATTATGGACTGGGCTATCTTTTGGGTGATGAAGGATCTTCAAACCATCTCGGAAAGCTGCTACTAAGAGCATACATGCAGGGAAAACTCCCGGCAGAATTACACAAGGATTTCGATCTGAAATATAATCTCGACCGGCAACTTATCCTTGAGCGCGTATATAAGAAACCCATGCCTCAGCTTTTCCTAAGCAACTTTTTCGAGTTTCTCAACACGTGGCGTAATCATCCATATATGCTCGAACTAATAGACAAAGCTTTCGAAACTTATTTCAACACTTACCTGTTACCAACTATGAGGCTGCACCCTGGAAAAGACGTGCATTTCATTGGCAATGTGGCAGGTACATTCCAGGACAGGCTGCGCTTAATGGCGCAAAAGCATGGTTTGGAGATCACATCAATTACAAAAGAACCTATACATAATTTATTAAATTATTACTTAAATTAATACAATGAGCAAAATTGGTATAAATGGCTTCGGCCGAATCGGCAGATTGGTTTTCAGAGCCGCTTTAAAAAGAGGATTGGATGTTGTTGCTATAAATGACCTGGTAGAGGTTGATTATATGGCTTATATGTTAAAATATGACTCTACACATGGCCGTTTCCCTGGTACTATCGAGGTTGTTGACGGACATTTAGTTGTTAATGGTAAAACCATCCGTATCACTGCGGAGCGGGATCCTGCAAACCTGAAATGGGATGAAGTAGGCGTTGAAGTTGTTATCGAATCTACTGGTTTCTTTTTAACGCAGGCAGATGCACAGAAACACATTCAGGCTGGTGCAAAAAAAGTAGTTCTTTCTGCTCCTGCTAAAGATGATTCTATCCCTACGTATGTAATGGGTGTTAATCACGACTTGTTAACTGCAGACCAGACGATCGTATCAAATGCATCTTGCACCACAAACTGCTTAGCCCCAATTGCAAAAGTATTGAACGATAAGTTTGGTATCGTTGAAGGCTTAATGAGTACTGTTCACGCAGTTACTGCAACCCAGAAAACGGTCGACGGTCCATCGGCTAAAGACTGGAGAGGTGGCCGTGGTGGTTTCTCTAACATCATTCCTTCTGCTACAGGTGCTGCAAAAGCAGTAACAAAAGTAATCCCTGCATTAAAAGGAAAACTTACTGGTATGGCTTTCCGTGTCCCTGTTTCTGATGTATCTGTTGTAGATTTAACGGTTCGCCTGGAAAAATCAGCAACGTACCCGGAAATCAAAGCAGCAATGAAAGAAGCCTCTGAAGGTTATTTGAAAGGTGTTTTGGGATACACTGAAGATGAAGTTGTTTCTTCTGACTTTATTGGTGATGATCATGCGTCTATCTTTGATGCAAATGCCGGTATCGCGTTGAATGATAACTTTGTTAAAGTGGTATCATGGTATGACAACGAAATGGGCTACTCATCTGCTTTAGCTAAATTCGTAGAGTATTATGGAAGCTTGAAATAAGCAATCAATATAGAATACAAAAAAAGGATGTCTGTTAACGGACATCCTTTTTTATTAAATAACGTTTTCACAAAGAGTCACTATTTGCCAGATTGCTTTAATACAACTGCACCAAGTGCAGGAAGATTAACCGAAATCAACTGTGCCCTCCCATTCCAGTGTTCAGGAACAGGCTGATAGATTTCGTCACTCACATTCCCGCTCCCAAAGAGCGCTTTGTCATCGGTATTAAAGATCTGCTTCCATTTAGTCTTATAGGGCACTCCGACCCTGTATTGATTTCTCGGAATGGGCGTTAAGTTCAGGATTACAACTAATGTATCTTTTTCCTTATTCGACCTGCGTTCGTAGACGTACACCGAATGCTGCTCATCATCGGCATTGATCCAGTTAAAACCATCATAGGAGAACGAGTTGACATACAGCGCAGGCTCCGACCGGTACAATTTATTAAGTGCCTTGATGGTACGTTGCATACCAGCATGAGATTCGTACTGCAACAGGTGCCAGTCTAACGAGCGGTCGAAGCTCCATTCCCTGTTTTGTGCGAACTCATTTCCCATGAACAACAATTTCGTTCCGGGTTGGGTAAACATATACGTATACAGTACCCTCAGGTTTGCGAATTTCTGCCATTCATCTCCCGGCATCTTGTATATCATTGAAGACTTACCGTGAACAACCTCATCATGCGATAAAGGAAGCATAAAGCGCTCTGTAAAAGCATACGTGATGCTGAACGTAAGCTGATGGTGTTTATACTTCCTGTTAATCGGATCATTTTTGAAATACTTCAGGGTGTCGTTCATCCATCCCATCATCCACTTCATTCCAAATCCCAGTCCACCTTCCGATACCGCCTTTGTTACTCCCGGATAAGTCGTACTTTCTTCTGCAATGGTCTGTACCCCCTTAAATTCTGTGTAAATGGTTTCATTCAGATCTTTCAGGAACTGTATGGCCCCAAGATTCTCAGATCCGCCAAACTCATTCGTTCCCGCGTCTTCCACTTTTCTGGAGAAAGTGTAATAAAGCATGGAGGCGACCGCATCTACCCGCAACCCGTCAACATGGAACCGATCCAGCCAGTATAAGGCATTGCTGATCAGAAAAGACCGGACTTCATTCCGGTCATAGTTGAAAATATAGGATTTCCAGTCCGGATGAAATCCCTTGCGCATATCTGCGTGTTCATAAAGATGGGTCCCGTCAAAGTGATACAAGCCGTGAGCATCTCCGGGAAAGTGAGAAGGTACCCAATCCAGTATCACGGCAATATTGTTTTTATGCAGTTCACCAATCAGATACATCAGTTCCTGCGGTGTGCCATGTCTCGAAGTTGCAGCAAAATAACCAGTGATCTGGTATCCCCAGGAAGGGGTATACGGGAACTCCATAACCGGCATAAACTCCACATGCGTGAAGCCCATTTCCAGCACATAGGGAACCAGCGTGTCGGCAATCTCTTTATAGGTTAGAATACGTTCGGGATCTGAAGGATCTCTCTTCCAGGATCCCAAATGCAATTCGTAAACAGACATCGGCTGATCCAACCCTGTCAATTTTGCCCTTTTATTCATCCAGGCTTTATCCTTCCAGCTGTAATCTGTATCCCAGACGATGGAAGCCGTTTGAGGGGGATGCTCCCACCGTGTTGCAAAAGGATCACCTTTTTCAACGGGCACGCCGTCGAAGCCAATGATATGGTACTTGTATATTTCTCCTTTACCTACATGAGGGATAAACCCCTCCCAGATACCCGAGGCATCCCACCTGTTGTACAAACAATGGGCAGATTTGTCCCACTTGTTAAAACTTCCAAGCACACTTACTTCCCTTGCGTTCGGTGCCCACACCGCGAAGTAGGTACCCTGCACGTCGTTTAAAACCAACAGGTGTGCGCCAAGCTTTTCGTAAAGGCGGAAATGTTTTCCAGAGACGAATAAAGCCACGTCAAAGTCGGTGATCAGGCTATGAAACCAAACGCTTTTTTCAGCGCCGGATACCTGCTCTGTTCCGGTTTTACTGGGATCTGATTTCTTGTTCCGGGTATTTTTGATTTCCATCGCAGCCATGAATTTTTCTTTTAAAGGTTATGCAGTGATCCTGATCTCCGAGAACTTCTTATCGGACCTGAAATGTAGATTCCGAACGTCATCAACGTAAAACTCCCTGATCTCTTTATCATCAACCAGGATTGTTTTCACCTCAAAAGGAAGCCCAACAACATTGTAGTGATACGACTCGTAATTCGGCGTATACAAACCATCTACAGTCTGTCCGATTGTCAGGGATCGACCATCCCCTTTTACATTGAATTTTTTCTCAGAGTAGATATCCTGTTCATAGGCGAACGTGTCACCATGATCTTCATAGAAAAAGGAATTTACTTCTACACTGGAATAATACACGTTAAGGACGACCTCATCAATTTTCTTCTCCCCGACAAATTGCATCACAGGATGTTCGGGAATAATAGAGCCTGCACGGACGAACATAGGCATTTCCTCCAACGGAGCATTAATGTGGTGCTCCACACCGCCCTGAAGCACTTCCTGATTCCAGAAATTATACCAGGCGCCTTTTGGAAGATAGACATAGCGGGAAACCGCTCCTTGCTCCAGCACCGGGCAAATCAGGATCTTATCGCCGAATGTAAATTCATCCTGTCTGTAGTGGTTTACAATGTTATCCTGCTCCAGCATGATCAATGGCCGCAAAATTGGGAATCCATAGCGGTGATGTTCCCAAAACACAGAATACAGGTATGGAAGCAGCTTATATCTCAACTCGATAAACTTCCGGTTGATACTGGTATAAGGCTCGCCAAAGCTCCAGGGCTCTCTTTCTATGGTATCTCCTGCGGAGTGCGCCCTCATGAACGGACTGAAAGTCCCCAACTGGATCCATCTCGTGAACAACTCCCCATCCGGTTCACCGCTGAAGCCTCCAATATCGGTTCCACAAAAAGGAACGCCGGAAAGCGACATCCGCTGGCATTGTATGCTACCCATCTTCAGGTGCTCCCAGGTGGCAATGTTGTCCCCGGTCCAGACACATCCGTAACGCTGCATTCCCGCATATCCTGCCCTGGTAATGGTGAATGGGCGCCTGTTGCGCATCAGTTTTTTCAAGCCGTCATAAGTGGACCGGACCATTTGCATTCCATATACGTTGTGCGCCTTACGGTGAGAGCCGCGGTGTCCATCATAATGGTGTCGTACATCATTGGGAAACGTCCCCGAGCCAAAAACAGCTGGTTCGTTCATATCGTTCCATACACCGGCAACACCCAGGTCAACAAGCTCCTTGTATAAGCCACCCCACCATTCACGAACTTTAGGATTCGTGAAATCCGGAAACTGGCATCGGCCGGGCCAGACATGACCCTCCATGAAGTAGTCATCGCTCCTGCGGCAGAAATAGTTATTTTCTTTTCCTTCTTTAAATACCCAGTAATTGTCATCAACCTTGATTCCCGGGTCGATCATCACCACCGTCTTCATACCGATATCCATCAATTCTTTGATCATCCGTTTGGGATCAGGAAAATGCTTCTTATTCCAGGTAAAACACCGGTAACCTTCCATATAATCGATGTCCAGATAAATGGCATCACAAGGGATGTTCCTCGACCGGAAGCCTTCTGCAACTTCCTTTACTTTCCGCTCAGGATAGTAACTCCAGCGGCATTGATGATACCCAAGTGCCCATTGCGGGGGCATTGGATGCGTGCCGGTGAGTGACTGATATCTTTTCACAACATCCATCACATGAGGCCCGTGGATGTAATAGTATTGCAATTCCCCTCCATCTGCCCAAAAGCTTGTTTTTAAAGGATCTTCTTTTCCGAAATCGAAATAGGAACGGAAGGTGTTGTCAAAAAAGATCCCGTAAGCCAGGTTCTGATGTACGCCGATATAAAACGGTATGGTACGGTACAAGGGGTCCTGATCCCATCCGAAGGAATATGCATCGGTATTCCAGTTTTGAAAATGCCGTCCACGCAAGTTCATGTTACCCGACTTGTCACCCAGGCCAAAAAAGTTCTCCTCAGGCATACAATTCTTGGTCGAATACACGTAGTATCCGCCAAAATCCGCATTTTCTTCCCAGTGCATGGCGGAGTGATCTTCATTCATCAGCAACTGCGTGAGGTTCTCTGTAAAAGAGATATGAAAATCGAGCTTCCTGACGTTACAGGTCACGGTGTTTGTAGAAATATGATAGAACTCCTCTGTTTCTTCAAGTTTGAATACCGATACCTTCTGGTCAACATTAGGCACGGCATAGGAAAAATCCTCTAGAAAAACACCGTGCGGCGCGAGCCGCACACGAATAATCTCATCACTTACCACACGAATCTCCACCCGCGCATCCCCGTCCGAAAAGTAAAACTTGTTGCCCTCGTGAACCACCGTTTTAACCGCAGTCAGATACTTCTTAACAATAGGCTTCAGGCTGGTTACCGGGTTATTCAGGTGATGTACGGTTTCTTCATCCCCTTCGATGATATTTGCGTTATCGTTTATTTCTTTGCTTTGTTCGTTTATTTCTTCCATGAAAACTGCTATAACAATCGTGGATCTTATGATCCGATATTTAATAGTTCTAAGTTGTAGATTTTAAACTATAATGCCAAAGAATCCCTGATTTAATCCCCACACAAATGCCTTGTAACGTCCTCCAGCAGGCCTGAAGCAAGCTCATGGATTAAAGCTGATCGAGGTGTAGTAAATCGCGCCAACCATCGGATTTCCGAATGAGGTGCTGTAATACTTATTCAGAATGTTTGATCCGCCGATCTTCAGGATGGAGTTTATGGAAGGCACCTTAAAACTAACTTGTGCATCGACAGTGTTAAAAGACGGGACCTCGCCAGATCCGAAACTGGAGTTCCAGGTGAATCGGTCCTGCCATCTGTACTGAACGTTGAAGCCCAGGTTCTTCAAAACTTCACGGTTGCCTATCCCGAGATTGTACCGGACTTCAGGCGTATTGAAAGTATTGATAAAGTTCGTCGGGACGTCACTGATCTTATTGTACGATACGTTACCGCTCGCGTTGAATTTACCGAATATATAATCCAGTCCGAAAGCAGCCCCATATGTCTTCACATCATCCGCCA
The DNA here is from genome assembly GCA_045629455.1 of Pedobacter sp. GTDB lineage: Bacteria > Bacteroidota > Bacteroidia > Sphingobacteriales > Sphingobacteriaceae > Pedobacter. The sequence continues at coordinate 29,456 of JAZQRI010000036.1, forward strand.
GATTTACCGGCACGTTTAACTTCACAGCACTGCTTGTCGGATTCTGATACAACTCTACAGCGCCAATAAAATCACTATAGATGTTGTAATATCCATAAGTATCGATCAAAAGCTTACGCCCCATTAGCCCCTTATACCCCAATTCAAACGAACGGACACTTTCCGGCCTTACTCCCTTCGGATCAAATGTATAAGCAGTTAATACCGTCGGATCAGGTGCTCCTGCAGCAACAGAGCTTAAAAATGCTCGATAGCTCTCCGCAGTATATCCCTTATTATTGATCAGGTCGTACTTTGATAATAATTCCGGCAGCCCGCCGATTAAACGCGTAGAGCCTCCCCCGACTGCCAGATCGATATACTGATCCTGAGTAGTGGGATTGCGGTAACCCGTTTGATAGGATGCCCGGATATTGTTGCTCGGGGCTACAGTAAATACGCCCGTCACCCTCGGCGTGAAACGACCTTCGAAATTTTGACTCTTATCATATCGGCCCGCAACCGTAAGCTTAAGTTTGTCGTTTAACATCCGCTTACCGAGTTGAGCAAATGCACCATACTCATCTATGGTGATCTTACGGGTTAAATCGTCGAAAATCGTTCCATCAGAATGCAGGAAATAGTTCCGGTAAGAAGCACCGATCTGCAGCTCAACGACATTCTTAAACACATTGGAAAAGTTGTACATGCCTTCATAATGGTAAAGATTGGTCTTGTCATTAAACTTAGCGCCATTCTGCGGGCCTATGGATCGTTTCGTTATGGCAATCTTAGCCGACTCGAAGCCTGGCGTTCCCGGCATCAGCCGCCCGGCATCGGCCTGGGATCTTGCAAATGCCTGCGCTGCCCCCTCCGGCTGACCAGCCGCCTTTGCACCGAGATAATTCGCTATATACTGGGGGAACCAGGTGGTAGATGGCTTCCAGGCCTCATTGATAAAGGTTCCCAAAATGGTCGCATTATAAGCGTCTCCGGAGCGTTCCTGCGTCGTATAGGCACGTATAAAGAAGTCGGGGCTTTTGAGTTCCAGTTTGAATTGCCCGATGGAGAAGTTCCGCAGTGAGTAGCGGTCTGTCCCGGTATAAACCGACGTTCCGGTTCCCCAGTTGGCCTGCGCAACGGCTTCAAGGTTATTGTTGAACCTATAGTTCAACGTTGTCGAAGTTTTCAGGGACCGGGTATCATAATCGACCAGATCGGGTTCTGCGTATCCTGTCCTGGAAACCGCCTGATTGGGAATGGCACCTGTCCGAAGGCCGAAATAAAAAGGCAAATAATTTTGAACCGCTGGTCGAAGTGCCTCCGGCAAAGCGCCTAAAAATGCTGCCTGCGCTGCTGGAGTCGCATTGTCGGGCAAGCTTGCCGCCAAAACATCTCTAATGTTCAGGGTCCCTCCTGTTGCATCCAGTATCCCGGCCACGGTCTGGTTCTGTACGCTTTGCGCAACGTTAATCATGTTCTGACTGATTTCGTCCCCGTAGACATTCACCCCGTCATAGTTGGGATCAGAATTACGGTCTCCCGCTTTCAGTTGCCGTGCAGTGCGGTCAAAGTTCCGGGTGTCGGATGCTTCCCAGTCTCTTGCCTGCATAAAGGAGAAAGATGTTTTAATACCGAACTTATTGTTCCATGCCTTCGCGAGGCGAACGTCCAGCTGGTTAAACTGCTGTGTCGATTGCCTGTCGTCATTTACATGATTAATGCCCGTCTTAAATTGAAAACTGGCACCCTGGTAGTCAAAAGGATTCTTCGATGTCATCAGCAATGTACCATTGATACCGCCTGCACCGTACAAGGCAGAAGATGCGCCGGGAAGCAACTCTACGTTATCCACATCAAGCTCCGACAACCCAACAATATTGCCGACCGAAAAGTTCAGTCCGGGTGCCTGGTTATCCATTCCGTCTACAAACTGGTTGAAACGGGTATTCCCATTGGAGTTGAAACCCCGTGTGTTGACGGACTTAAAGGTTAAACTCTGTGCACTCATCTCAACACCTTTTAAGTTCGCAAGCGCATCGTAAAATGAGGGTGATGGTAAATCTTTTATCGAAGCCGCACTGATCCGCTCAACTGTTACCGGCGATTCCAGTATGCGCTCCGGTGTCCGGGACGCAGATACAATTACTTCCTGCCCGAGAAAGGCGGCTTCTTCCAGCTCTATCGCCAGATCGGAAGTGATTCCGGAGATGACACGCTCAACCGGGGTATATCCGACATAGCTAAATATCAATGTAAATCCCGGTGTTTCCCTCGTGCTGAAGCTGAAACTACCGGTACTGGTTGTTGAAGTACCAGCAGCTTTGCCTTTGACAGACACGTTTACACCAGCCAACGGTTGCCTGGTTGCTTTGTCTGTTACAGTTCCGCCAACAACGATGCCTTGGGCCAGGGCAGACAATGCTGCACCACAGACCATCATGAGCAATAATATTGCCCTGGTAAAAGCCTTGTTCATACACGTAGATTTATTTGGTTTATGTATATCTAATATAACTATTTTTGAGATGAACATTTTTTTTTCCTGCACACGGTTAAAACAGCACAGAAACCAGCCAAACTCAACTTTTATACTAAATTGCATTATAATCCTTAGACCACCACAGCGGTAATCCTAGACAATGAATAAAATCAAAGCTTTCTTCTGCCTGCTTATCCCCATGGTGCTGATCTACTCTTTCAACACGAAATTCGGAGATCTTCCTCCAATAATCCGGTTTCTGGATCCTTTTAAAGGATTTTGGCAGAATGCCGAAAGCAAAACGGTTAAGCGGGAAAAAACGATCCTGCTGAAAGGAGCCCTTCAGAATGTAGACATCACCTTTGATGCGCACATGATCCCACATATTTTTGCAAAGAACGATCATGACCTCTACTATGCCCAGGGCTATGTTACCGCCATGCACCGGCTTTGGCAAATGGATTTCCAAACGCGGTATGCAGCCGGGCGGCTTTCTGAAGTGGTGGGTAAAAAGGCATTAGAACTTGATCGTTACCAGCGCCGGATGGGCATGGTCTACGGAGCAGAGAACTCTTCAAAGGGAATGATGGAAGATCCGACATCCAGAACGATGATTCAGGCGTATACCCAGGGGATAAACGCATACATTCATTCCTTATCCAGGGGAGCGCTGCCGCTGGAATATAAACTGTTGGATTTTTCACCGGAAGATTGGACGCCCCTGAAATGTGCCTTATTGTTGAAACAGATGTCTGCCGTTTTGGCGATGAGTTCAGATGAATTCTACATGACGAACATCCTGAAAAAGTTCGGACCGGACATAACAGCGAACCTGTTCCCCGACTACCCCTTCAAGGAAGATCCAATCATCCCTGCGGGGACGAAATGGGATTTCAAACCACTGCCGGTCCCCGTACCACCGGCGCTGTACACGCCGATGGCTGCAACCAATATCATTACCCGCCAAATCGAAGAAGGCATCGGAAGCAACAACTGGGCGGTATCAGGTAAAAAGACGGCTTCCGGCTTTCCTATTCTCGCCAATGATCCACACCTGAACCTAACGCTGCCCTCCATCTGGTACCAGGTGCAACTGAATGCACCGGGAATAAACGCCTACGGTGTCTCCTTACCTGGAGCGCCGGGAATAATTATCGGTTTCAACCAGGACATCGCGTGGGGTGTAACAAATGTAGCAGCCGATGTACTCGACTACTACCAGATCCGGTTTAAAGATGAGTCGCACAAGCTTTACTGGTACAACAACCAGTGGAAAAGCACTTCGGTACGCCTGGAAAGAATTCAAGTTAAAGGGGGAATGCCGCTTGTAGATACCGTTTACTATACCCACCATGGGCCCGTGGTCTATTTCCAGAAGCCCAGGCTCTCCCTGGCAGATAACATACCGCTGGGGAATGCACTGCGCTGGATTGCACATGAAAAATCAAATGAACTTCTGACCTTCTACGAACTGAATCGCGGCCGGAACTACGCAGATTACCGGAAAGCTTTATCCCACTATACAGCACCCGCGCAGAACTTCATCTTTGCAGATGTCAACAACGACATCGCCATCACCCCAAATGGCAAATTCCCTTTAAAATATAAGAACCAGGGCAAATTTATCCTGGACGGCAGCAACCCCGGGGATGACTGGCAAGGCTGGATTCCTTCGGACCATAATCCGACCGTTAAGAACCCGCCGCGCAACTTTGTGAGCTCTGCAAATCAGTCCTCCACCGACCCAACCTATCCTTATTATATCAACTGGGAATTCGGCAGCTACGAACGTGGGAAAAGAATAAACGACAGACTAACACAAATGACGAAAGCAACCGCAGACAGTATGCGGATCATGCAAAGCGACTCGTATAGCATCTTCGCGGAAAATATACTTCCTGCTGTCCTGAAACGGGTAGACCCCGAAAAACTGAACGCGACACAGAAAGAGGCCTTCATCACCATACGTAAATGGAACAAATTTTACAACGCAGAGGAACTTGCGCCGGCAATATTTGAACTCTGGATGAATCGACTGAACGCAAATATCTGGGATGACGAATTTAAAGTTTCTGCTGTGACCATGCGTTATCCATCTAAGGACCGCACGGTACAACTGGTGACGCAAGAGCCAAATGCCAGGTGGTTTGACAACGTAAATACGACCGTAACGGAGACCCTCGATGACCTTGTGAATGAATCTTTCCACTACGCCTGTGACAGCCTTGAACGTAAGTATGGTGCCATTGGAGAGAACTGGCAGTGGGCCAATGTCAAGGGCACAAGCGTTCCGCACCTGGCGAAGATTCCTGGTCTGGGATCAAAAAAGCTGATGATTGGCGGTGCCAAAGGCACTATCAATGCACTCAACGAGAGCAATGGCCCTTCCTGGCGCATGGTTGTGGAGCTTGGAAAAACGCCAAAAGGCCATGGCGTATATCCCGGCGGACAGTCTGGCAACCCGGGAAGTCCGTTCTATGATGACATGATCGACAGCTGGGCACAAGGGAAACTGTACAACCTCTTTTTCATGACCGCCGTAGACGATAAAACTGCCAGGACAGTAACACACTTAAAAATTAAAAATAAATAAATGGTGTTCTTAATCATATTGCTCGCTTCACTCCTGCTTCAGTTGTTTATGCCCTGGTGGATCATTGTGGTCATCTCTTTTGTAACCTGTGCTTTATTGGGGAAAACTGCAAAAATCTCCTTATGGTCGCCATTTTTTGCCATTCTCCTGCTGTGGACAGGCGCCGCCCTTTTTAAATCCCTGCCAAATGGCAACATTCTGGTCACCCGCGTTGCCGGGATGCTCAGCCTGCATGGCTGGTGGCTGGTATTGGTGCTTACAGCTGTTCTTGGAGGCTTTGTAGCCGCCGTAAGTGGCTTTTGCGGGTACCACTTCAGAAAAGCAATCCTTGTGAAAAAACCGCGTGTATAAACTAACTTTCTTGCGTATTTTTGCCGGGTGCTTCAGTTAAAAAATCAGATCTTTTCCATCCAGACACAAGCAGCGTTCCAGAAAACCGCGCTTGCGATCTTTAGACATCAGGCCGCGCATTGTGCCGTTTACAAAGCATACATCAACAACCTGAATGTCGATCCCGCAGCGATTACCGCAGTGGAGGAAATCCCGTTTTTACCCATCTCTTTTTTTAAAACCCATGAGGTGCTTAGTGACAACAGCCAAGTGGAAATTACGTTCAGCAGTTCAGGAACGACCGGGATGGTGCAGAGCAAACATCTGGTAACAGACCTCTCGCTTTATGAATCAAGTTTTAACCAGGCCTTTAAACAGTTCTACGGAGATCCAAAGGACATTTGCATACTCGCCTTGCTGCCTTCCTACCAGGAACGGGAGGGTTCTTCCCTGATCTATATGGTTGATTCACTGCTGGCACAAAGTTCACATCCGGATAGCGGCTACTTCCTGCACAACCACAAAGAACTTTTTCATAAGCTTAAGGCACTTCAGGCAGCCAGACAAAAAACACTGTTACTTGGCGTAACGTATGCGCTGCTTGACTTCCTCGAAGATTACCAGTTGAAATTTCCAGAATTAATCCTGATGGAAACCGGCGGAATGAAAGGAAAGCGGAAGGAGATGGTCCGGGCGGAATTACATGAAGTGCTAAAGGCTGGCTTCGGTGTAGATGCGATCCACAGCGAGTACGGCATGACGGAACTGTTGTCTCAGGGTTATTCTTCCGGCGAAGGAATCTTCAATTGCCCGCCCTGGATGAAGATCATGCTCAGAGACACCAACGACCCACTCAGTCCGCCACAAAACAATCAGAGTGGCGGAATCAATGTAATAGATCTTGCAAACATCAATTCCTGCGCATTTATCGCCACACAAGATCTGGGCAGAGTGTATCCCGACGGGTCCTTTGAAGTACTCGGCCGCTTTGACAACTCTGATATTCGTGGCTGCAATTTGCTGGTACAATAGGCTATTGTGCAGCGAGCAACAACGTGCCGCTAATCGGCAACAATTAGAAAATAGTTTTTCTTTCCTTTCTGTACGATAATATACCGGCCATTCAACAGGTTCTCTACGGTATATTGAACAGCGGCATCGGCCGGCTTCTGCTTATTTATGCTCAACCCTCCGCCTTGTACGGTTTTCTTAACCTCCCCTTTCGAAGGGAAGATGCTGGTTTTCTCTGCAAGTAATGTCGCGAGGTCAATCCCATATTCCAGGTCTGCTTTCTCGATCTTAAATTGAGGCACGCCGTCAAAAACTTCCAGAACCTGGGTTTCCGTCAGGGTTGCAAAGAACTCCAGGGAGCCATTGCCGAAAAGGAAGTTTGAAGTATTAATGGCAGTTTCCAGCGATGCCTGTGAGTGCGTACGCACCGTGATGTCTTCCGCAAGGGCCTTCTGTAAGATCCTCAGGTGTGGTGCCGCATCATGGGCAGATTCCAGCTCCTCGATCTCTTCCTGGCTTTTAAGCGTGAATATCCGTATCCACTTCTTCACATCTTCATCTGACGCATTCAGCCAGAACTGGTAAAAGCGGTAGGGCGAGGTCTTCTCCGGGTCCAACCAAACAGCACCCGATTCGGTTTTGCCAAACTTCGTACCATCAGCTTTTTTGATCAGCTGGGTAGTCAACGCGTATGCAGTACCGTTATCTTTTCGTCGGATAAACTCTGTTCCGGTCACAATGTTACCCCACTGATCGGAACCACCCATCTGCAGAATACAATTGTGATGCTTCCATAAATAGTAGAAGTCATAGCCTTGAATCAGTTGGTAGCTGAACTCCGTAAAGGAAAGTCCCGCCCCGGATTCACCATTCAGACGCTTTTTGACGCTATCTTTCGCCATCATGTAGTTTACCGTGATGTGCTTGCCGACATCGCGAATAAAGTCCAGAAAACTAAAGTTCTTAAACCAGTCTGCATTGTTCACCATCACCGCATCACTCCCTTCATCGCCAAAAACAAGGAATCTGCTCAGTTGCTTTTTTATGCCATCCAGATTATGCGCAAGACTTTCCTCGGTAAGCAAGTTCCTTTCGGCAGACTTTCCCGACGGGTCACCGACCATTCCTGTAGCGCCACCGACGAGTGCGTAGGGTTTGTGACCTGCACGCTGAAAGTGGATAAGGGTCATGATCTGCGTTAAATGACCAACGTGGAGCGAGTCGGCGGTCGGGTCGAAGCCTATATATCCAACGCACATCCCTTCATTCAACTTTTCCTCAGTATTCGGCATAATGTCGTGTAACATGCCTCTCCACCTTAACTCTTCTACGAAATTGGTCATTATTTATCCTTTTGCGGCAAATATAGGAAAACGCTGGCGAAATAATTTTGTACTTTTAGCTGATGAACTTCCTATCCCATTTTTACTTTGAGCGTGCAAACGATGATCATGATATGGTTATGGGAGTCGTGTTGCCTGATCTGGTAAAAAATGCACATAAAGACTGGAACTTGAATCCGCAGAAGCAGGAGGAAATGTTTTCTGCAGAAAAAAGGCATGCCTCGATTCTGTCGGGATGGAAAAAACATCTTGAAGTTGACCGGCTCTTTCATTGCTCGGATTTTTTCAGGGAACAAACAGCGATCGTGAAGAAAATGATTCTGCCGGCGGTGACCGTAGGTCCGGTAAAGCCATTTTTCCTTGCACATATCACCCTGGAACTGGTTCTGGACCACCTGCTCCTCACTTCAGGAACGATAAACGTTCACACTTTCTACAGGCAACTTTCCCTGTCAAATTCCAGCGAGCTCAAATCATTTCTGATCCTTGCCGGAATACCGGACATCGTCGTGTTCAACGGGTTCCTAAGTGGCTTCATTTCCGGCAAGTACCTCTTGAGTTACCAAAAACCAGAGAACATCAGCTATGCACTCAATAGGATATGCATGAGGCTTTGGCCTCAGCCTTTCACGGATGCGCAAATGGAACTGCTCACCTTGCGTATCCGCGAGTACATCAAAATTCTGGAACCTGATTTCCTGACAATCTTCCGGGAACTTGAAGGAGAGCCGTCTATGAAAGCTTTTTAAGCGACAATTTGTATCTTCGCTTCATGTCAATTTCAAGCATCAAAGATACCATGGATGCGCTCGTTAGCGAGCTTAACCAGCATACTTACAATTACTATGTGCTCGCTATGCCGACCATTGCCGACTATGAGTTTGATAAGAAGCTCGAGTTGCTGGCCAAGCTGGAGACTGAACACCCGGAGTTTGCCGACCCCAATTCTCCAACGCAGCGTGTAGGTGGCGACATCACCAAGAGCTTCAATACGATCAAACACAAGTGGCCGATGCTTTCACTTGGAAACACCTACAACGAACAGGATCTGCGGGACTTCGACGAGCGAATTAGAAAATCCATCGGTGACAATTTCGAATATGTCTGTGAACTCAAGTTTGATGGTCTCTCCATCAGCCTGACCTATGAAAATAATAAGCTTGTGCGTGCTGTGACCCGTGGCGATGGCACTCAGGGCGATGACGTTACAACAAATGTAAAGACCATCAGTAATATACCACATCACTTGAAAACAGAAGACGCACCCCCGGTATTTGAAATCCGCGGTGAGATCTTCATGCATCGTGCAGCGTTTGAGCGTTTGAACCGGGAAAAAGAAGAACTCGGCGAGGTTGCTTATGCAAATCCAAGGAATTTTGCCGCGGGAACTGTAAAAATGCAGGATTCTAAAGAAGTCGCTAAGCGTCCCCTGGATTGCTTCTTCTATTCGCTGAATACAGATAAGCAATACTTTAATACGCACTGGGCAAGTTTACAAGCCATCAAAAGCTGGGGCTTTCATGTGAGCGAACATTCCAGACTGGTTCGTTCCATCGATGATGTTTTTGAATTCATCAACCACTGGGAGAACGAACGTTATAAGATCGGTTACGATATCGACGGAATCGTCATTAAAGTAAACAGTTACGCCCAGCAACAGGAACTCGGTTTCACCGTTAAGTCGCCGCGATGGGCAATATCATACAAGTACAAGGCCCAGGAAGTAGAAACGGTGCTGCAGAAAGTCACCTATCAGGTCGGGCGTACCGGTGCAGTGACGCCCGTGGCGAATTTAACCCCGGTTCTACTGGCCGGTACAACGGTTAAAAGGGCAACTTTACACAATGCCAATGAGATAGAACGCCTGGATCTGCATGAAGGTGACAGCGTGTTCGTGGAAAAGGGTGGAGAGATCATTCCAAAGATTATCAATGTCAACCTGGATAAAAGGAAGCCTGATGCCGTGAAAGTCCTTTATCCCTCCACCTGCCCGCAATGTGGTACACCGCTGGTCCGCAACGAAGGCGAGGTCGCTTACTACTGCCCGAATGATGAGGGCTGCCCGCCACAGATCGTCGGTAAAATTCAGCACTTCATCAGCCGAAAAGCCATGAACATCGATGGCCTTGGCGACGAAACCATCGAGACGTTTTACAAACACGGACTTGTAAAGCACATCAGTGACCTCTACACCCTGCATGAAAAATCAGCAGCACTTAAACAGCTTGATCGATTCGGAGAACGGTCTATTGAAAACATGCTTAAAGGAATTGAACAATCGAAGCAGATGCCCTTCGACCGGGTTCTTTTCGGACTGGGTATCCGGTATGTCGGCGCGACAGTAGCCAAAAAGCTTGCCGTCGGCACAGGGAATATCGACCGGCTCAGCAGCGCCACTATAGAGGAGCTGGTGACAATTGATGAAATAGGGCAGCGGATCGCAGAAAGTATCGTAGATTATTTTAGCAAAGCAGAACATATTCAGCAAATTAACCTCCTTCGTTCGTATGGATTGCAGTTTGAAGCCAAAGAAAATACAATTACCCTCCAAAGTGAGAAATTAATCGGAAAAACATTTGTAATTTCAGGCGTTTTTGATGGCATAAGCCGTGACGAGCTAAAAGACCTCATCGAAGCAAATGGAGGAAAGATCTTAAGTGGGATTTCTGCCAAATTAAACTACCTTCTTGCCGGAGATAATATGGGGCCCGCCAAACTGGAAAAAGCCAAAAAGTTAAATGTCGCGCTGATTACACACGGCGACTTATTAGATATGTTGAAATAAATTGATAATGAATAAATTTCATGGAACCGGCGTAGCAGTCGTAACGCCTTTTAACCAGGATAAAACAGTCGATTACGACGGGTTGAAGAAACTGATTAACTTTTTGATTGATGGTAAGGTTGACTACCTGGTTTCACTTGGAACCACCGGAGAGGCTTCAACACTAACACATGACGAGAAAGAACGCATCTGGGCCTTTACAGCAGAGATCAATAACGGACGTTTACCACTCGTTGCAGGCATCGGCGGAAACGACACAGCCGCTGTATCTGCAAGTGTGAAGGCATTTGAACATCATGGTTACGACGCCATTCTTTCTGCAAGCCCCAACTACAATAAACCCACTCAGGAAGGAATATACCAGCACTACAAGGCGATCAGCGAATCAAGTTCACTGCCTGTCATGCTGTACAATGTTCCAGGAAGAACGGCCAGCAACATGAGTCCGGAGACCACCTGCCGCCTTGCCCACGATTTCAGCAATATTATCGGCACGAAAGAAGCTTCAGGAAGCTTCGATCAATTCAATCAGATCATGCGTGATAAACCGGCAGATTTTATGCTAATTTCCGGAGATGATCCCGTTGCTGTACCGATGATTTCAATAGGAGCCGTTGGTGTTATCTCTGTCATTGGTAATGCAGTTCCATTCCAGCTATCAGAAGTGATCAGAAGAGCGCTAAAGGGGGAATTTTCAGCGGCTTTGCCGCTTCACCTCGCTTTGATTGAATTTACCAGGTTGATGTTTGCCGAAGGGAACCCCGCTGGCGTAAAGTCTGCTTTAAAATACTTGAAGGTATGTGGTGACGACGTTCGTTTACCATTGGTAAAGGCAACTCCGGCGCTGGAAGTTAAAATCATCGAGCAACTTGACCTGATCTTAGCATAACGGCACTTGAATCTTTCTGCAACAAGAAAACAATTCTCTGCTCAACAAAAAACCCGGGTCAGACAGACCCGGGTTTTTTTAATGCAGCTATTTGGAAACTGCATTTTTCTCAGACTGAACTTCCAGCCGAATCTCCTGTGCCAAGTTTTTAAGGTCTTGCAAGCCTTTCCTAAGCCGCGTTCCCGCGGCGCTGTTAGACTTGTTGTAGAACTTTTCAGCATCTGCTTCCAGGTTGCCAACTAAATCCTTTAGTTGCTCATACTTTTCACTCTTTGCCATCTCGATAAATTTTTAGTGTCTGTATTGGTTTGTTGTATACTAAAATAATATCTTTCGTTGGATAAAAAAATTTTCAACTCACTATATCTCAGTTTTCCAACATTAAATTTCGCAACCAAAATACTTGACATCTTAACAGACCATCTGGAAAATGCAGCAAAACAGAAAAAGGCCCGCTCAGATATGGAAACACATCCTGGAAGTCGTCGACTTCGCGGCTGCTATCCACGCCTGACAGGGCCTTTATATATGGGTATCTAATTAGGCTACAGAGAACTTGTTGTCCAGATAGTAACCATTTTTTAGTTTCTCGGAAATTTCAGAAAAGGCATCCAGCGTACGCTGAACATCTTCCAGCGTATGAACCGCCGTCGGGATCAGACGAAGTTCAATAAGCCCCTTTGGAATGACCGGATAAATGACAATTGAGCAGAAAATGCCGTAATTTTCACGCATATCCATAGTCAATGCCGTCGCTTCCGCGAGCTCTCCTTTGAGAAATACCGGCGTCACCATCGTGTTGGTCACACCCAGGTTGAACCCCCGTTCACGCAGACCCTTTTGCAGGCTCAACGCAATATTCCAAAGATTTTCCCGGAGCTCAGGGTTGTTCTTAAGCAATTCAAGCCTTTTTAATAAACCTATTACCATTGGCATCGGTAAGGCCTTAGCAAAAGTCTGCGAGCGCATATTGTAACGCAAAAAGTTAGTAATCTCCTCTGTAGAGGCTACAAATGCACCGATCCCCGCCATTGATTTCGCAAAAGTTCCAAAATAAACATCCACGCCGTCTATGCAATCCTGCTCTTCATGCGTTCCGGCACCGGTTTTACCCATGGTCCCAAAACCATGCGCATCGTCGATAAGCAAGCGAAAGTTGTATTCCTTCTTAAGTTCAATCAGCTCTTTCAACTTACCCTGTGCACCTGACATGCCAAATACACCTTCAGTGATAACAAGAATACCGCCGCCACTTTGCTCGACGAGTTTAGAAGCACGCTCAAGCTGCTTCTTCGCACTGTCAATATCATTGTGCTGATATACAAAACGCTTGCCCATATGCAACCGCAGACCATCTATAATACAGGCATGCGACTCGCCATCGTATACAATTACATCATTTCTATCTACAAGAGCATCGATAATAGACACCATACCCTGGTAGCCATAATTCAGAAGAAAAGCATCCTGCTTACCAACAAACTCAGCCAGCTCAGACTCAAGTTGTTCGTGGTATTTGGTATTTCCGGACATCATCCGGGCACCCATCGGGTAAGCCATACCGAAATCAGCAGCACCCTTTATATCCGCTTCACGTACCTCCGGATGGTTGGCCAACCCCAGATAATTATTCAAGCTCCATACCAAATGCTCCTTACCACGAAAAGTCATATGTGGTCCCAGATCTCCTTCCAGTTTAGGAAAGGAAAAATATCCATGAGACCATTTCTGGTGTTGCCCAAGCGGCCCCATATGCTTCGTTATCTTTTCGAAAATATCCAATGTAATATGTTTTTAAGGTTATTTTATTTTTGCAAATTTAAGGTTTATAACTTGACTTACAAACAACCGGACTCCAATAGATGAATCCGGATTAAAACGGAAAACCAAAAAGCCTTAGCGAAGATATCGCTAAGGCTTTTCGATATTGTATGATTATAATTAATCGACGTTATCGTGTAGGAATGAGTTATTCGGCCTGATTTCAGTCGTTCCATCCTCATCGTTGCTCAAGGTAAATCTGGAAACCTGTGATTCAGATGAATGCTGAACTTGCTGAAGCTGCATTTGCTTACGTTTATAAGCCGGCTCATTTTCCATTTCCTGCAAACCGTTCGTCGTACGCAATTTCATGCTGAGGTCTTTCAGACGGAGAATTCTTTCTTTGGATTTCTTAAGCTGATCTTCCATCGACTCATCCGTCTTGTCGTCATCGGCACCCGCCTGGTAAACATCCTCCTGTTTTCCATTCTGGTTTGACCCGAAGTCAGAAACAGGGTTGTCAAAGGTAAAGTTGGTTTCTGAAACTTTTACTTCAAACTCAAATCCAGGCTCAGACTGGTGTTCTGACGTATATTTATCTTCTTCAAGCAAAGTATGCCTGATGATGTTATTCTCCGATTCTTCTGATTTCCTGCCTTTACCCGGGTTCATGGAATCCGCGAACAGATCCGGCTGCTTCACTTCATTTGCCTTCAATACAGGCTCGTATGATGGTGCTTCCTGTCTTGGCGCAATGAATGAGTTAACAGGCTCCACCGGCTTCACCAAAGGTGCCTCTTCCGGAGTAAGCAAAGAAATCTTCTTCACGTTCTTTCTTTCCTGAACGCGCTGCTCTGAAGTCTGGAATCCGGTTGCAATGATCGTTACCGATAATTTATCTTCCAGATTCTCGTCAATACAGTTACCCCAGATCAGGTCAGCAGAAAGACCAGCCTTGTCCTGGATGTAGTCCGTAATTATAGCCACTTCATCCATGGTCACTTCACTTACACCAGAGCTGATGTTTAAAAGGATGTATCTTGCACCCTCAATCTCATTGTCTTTCAACAGTGGCGAGGCAAGCGCTCCCTCAACAGCAGTCAATGCGCGGTTTTCTCCACTGGCAGAGTAACTGCCCATGATGGAAACACCAGAGTCCTTCATCACCGTACGTACATCTTTAAAATCCACGTTGATGTATCCCGGTACAGTGATGATCTCCGCAATACCTTTGGCGGCAGTTGTTAAGATATCATCCGCCTGCGCGAAAGCAGAACCCAATGTTAAGTTCCCGAAGATCTCACGCAACCTGTCGTTAGAGATGACCAGGTAAGAATCTACATATTTTTTCAGTTCATCAAGACCATCTTCTGCCTGCATCTTACGACGCTTTCCCTCAAAGGAGAACGGTGTTGTTATGATCGCTACCGTTAAGATGTCAAGTTCCTTAGCCGCTTGTGCGATAATCGGACTTGCACCTGTTCCGGTACCTCCACCCATTCCTGCCGTGATAAACAGCATTTTGGTGGTACTTCCCAACATCGTTTTGATGTCGTCTATATTTTCAATTGCAGAGTTTTTACCAACTTCAGGTATCGAACCTGCGCCCATCCCTTCTGTTAAACTTGCGCCCAACTGAACTTTATTTGGAATAGGACTCGACTCCAATGCCTGTGCATCCGTGTTACAGATGATAAAGTCAACACCTGTTATTCCCGAACGGTACATATGGTTTACCGCGTTACCACCACCACCACCAACACCAATAACCTTGATGATTGATGATTTATCTTTTAACATTTCGAATTGCATATCTTTATGAATCAGTTATTTAAAAATAGGTATTACCTGTTCATCTCTCCTTGTAATATTAACACTTTTTTAACACCCCTTTTCCACAATTGTTAATAATGTGGAAAACTCCTTGTTTGTGGATAACTGGGCCCTATTTGATGTAATCGTCGTCACTTACATTCATATCATCCTTGATGAAATCCTTGGTTTTTGCCAGCAATTTATCGAATAATCCTGTTCCGCTGCGCTTTACTTTCTCTTTCGCTTCCTTCGGCTTTTCCACAAAAACTCCTGGCTGTTTCAGCTCTTCAACCAACTCTTCTGCTTTCTGAATTCCCTTGATTAACAGCCCTACGCTCGTCGCATACATCGGGCTTTTCAGGTCGTCGTAGATGGTTTTTGGCATCTCTTCAAACTTCGAAAGGTGCTCATTCGGATAGCCAACCCGGCAATCCAGACCTGTTACATATTCAACCAGCTGTGCAAGGTGTTTCAACAAAGCACCACCACCAGTAATAACTACTCCACCAATCAACTTTTTCTCATAGCCGGAAGACTTAATCTCATAGTAAACATGCTCAATGATCTCCTCCATCCTGGCCTGAATCACATACGCCAGGTTCTTAACTGAAATCTCTTTCGGCTCCCTGCCCCGCAATCCCGGAACACAGATGATTTCATTTTCTTTGTTTTCTTCCGCCAGGGCAGAACCAAATCTGGTTTTAAGTAGCTCCGCCTGGTTTCTCATTACAGAGCATCCTTCACGAATATCTTCCGTAACGCTGTTACCGCCAAAAGGAATAACGGCTGTATGGCGGATGATGCCTTCATGGAAAATGGCAATATCCGTTGTACCGCCACCGATATCCACCAAAGCAATACCAGCTTCCTTTTCTTCATCGCTCAACACCGATTCTGAAGAAGCCAAAGGCTCCAGGATAAGCTCCTGGGTTTGCAGCCCCGCGTTGGTTACACAACGCATAATATTTTTTACTGCCGTCACCTGTCCAGATATAATGTGGAAGTTCGCCTCTAAGCGTACTCCGGCCATTCCGATTGGATCTTTTACACCGGGCTCATTATCTACCGTGAATTCCTGAGGTAAAACATGAATGATCTCCTCTCCTGGGGGCATAACCAGTTTGAACATATCGTCAATTAACTTGTCGATATCTTTCTTGGAGATTTCATTGTTTAGTTCTCTTCTTGTCAGAATTCCACGGTGCTGGAGACTCTTAATGTGCTGACCGGCGATACCAACATTAACAACGCGGATCTCCACATTGGACTGTCCGCTTGCAATCTCAACGGCTTGGGTGATCCCTTGCACCGTCTTCTGAATGTTTGATACCACACCTCTTGTTACCCCTGCAGATTCGGCTTTGCCAATACCGAGTACTTCAATTTTATTGTGCTGTGTTCTGCGACCCACAATCACACATATTTTTGTTGTGCCTATGTCTAATCCGACGACAATTGGTGATTGAACAGTAGATTTTTCTTTGCCCATGACTGTATATTGTTGAGTTAGTTTTATTTGTTTTTAGTAGTATTCTTATTTGAACCGCCTGCAACCTTAACCGCTGGCTTCGCAAGCGCCTGAGTTGTAACGGGGTTTTTCTTTATTTCCTTGATGATTTCGTTTTTAATAACGGAATCCATCACCCTTCTTCCAGCGGCAACGCTGTCCCGGACCACCGGTTTAGCTGGCCGGGCAACCACAGCTAAAGAGTCAAATTTTGTGCGCTCACAAACGACCTGATTGGTGTACTTAATATTGATCGTCTTGTAGGCATCCCATCCAACTTTAGGCATGGCCTGTTTGTAAAACGCCACCAGATTACTCATTTTCAGGCCTATAGAATCTGCGTTACCCAAAATAATACGCTGATTGCCAACCCTTGGAATTAACTCAATGTCTTTTCGTGGATTAACAAACATCTGTTCGATCTGTGCATCCCAAAGGGTATCGTCTTTTATATACAATGCCGTCTTGTACAGATCTTGCGCCACCTGTGAACTCAGGGTATCCAGCCTGCCAGAAAAACTTTCCGCGATATCTCCGTTCGCCACCAGCACATTCGCCGTAAAATTGGAAGACACCGGCATTTTCAGGCCATTCTTGTCCACATAAAAATCCTGGTTAGCCGCATTTATGATGCGCAGCAAGGGTTGGCGCTGTTTGATCTCTATCTGTATTACGCCATTCATCTCTGCGTAAACCTTTGCGTAAGCAATGTATGGATTTGCCTTGATCCGGTTCTCGATTTCCGCAAGATTAATTTCTTCCAGCCGGCGGCCGATCAACTCACCCTGACTTTGTTTCAAAATCGCATCTATCTCCTCACGTTCAATAAAATTGTCCGCCCCCGGAATCAGGATCCGGACATTACTGCACTTCAAGGAATGCTTCTTCACTTCCACAAAACCCATTAAAGCAGACATGCCGCTCAGAGAAATGATCCATGCGATGCATTTGAACGTATTTTTCCAGTTGATCCTCCTAAACATCGCCCAATAATTTTTTTAATGGTAAAATTAAAGTATCAACATCACCCGCACCTACGGTTAACAGGAGCTCAGGATTTTTTTGTTTCACTATTTCAAGAACAGCATCTTTCCCGCACCGCAGTTTGTTCTTCAACTGGATTTTACCCAGCAACCAGTCAGCATCTATACCGTCCAATGGAAGTTCCCTTGCCGGATAAATATCCAGCAACAGCAGGTCATCGACTGTACTTAAAACCTCCGCAAAGTCGTCCGCAAAATCCCTTGTACGGGTAAACAAATGCGGCTGAAAGATCACCGTCAGCTTCTTCTCCGGATACAATTGTCGTACCGCCTGAAAGCAGGCTCGCAGCTCTTCGGGATGGTGTGCATAATCGTCAATATACACATGCGTATTGTTGCGCACGATGTATTCAAACCGCCTTTTAACACCCTTGAATGTTTCGAGGGCCTCTCGTATTTTTTCCGGCGCAATCTGCAGCTGCAAGGCTACAGCAATGGCTGCAACAGCATTCTCAATGTTGTGTCTTCCCGGCAATAACATCCGGAGGCCTTTTATCTCGATATCGGCATCCGCATAGTCGAACACGAAACTGCCCGCTTCTATACGAACGTTCAGACCATTTTTTTCTGCACGCCCATTCAGACTGTATAAGGTTCCATTTGTAATTGGTAAACCGGCTTTAACGATCAGTGTACCTGCTGGTTTTACCTGACCGGCAAAAAGCCTGAACGATTCTTCCAGATGCGATGCATCTCCGTAAATATCCAGGTGATCCGCATCCATAGACGTAATTACGGCAATGTCCGCATGCAGGGTAAGGAAAGAACGGTCATACTCATCGGCTTCCACAACGACAACATCATTTTCCCCCAACAGGAAATTATTGTTGTAATTTGTCGCAATTCCCCCCAGGAACGCCGTGCAGTCAAAACCGCTGCTTTTTAGCAGGTGTGCAATGATCGAGGAGGTCGTTGTTTTACCATGCGTGCCGGCAACAGCAATACAGAACTGACCTGCACTGATCAATCCGAGCACTTCCGAACGCTTCTTCAGCGTGAAACCCTGCGCTTTAAAATAATTTAATATGGAAGAATTCGCAGGCACTGCGGGCGTATACACCACCAGCAGGTCTGCATCGTTGTGTTCAAAAGCAGGTGGCAAAACCGCTGCATCATCTGTATAATCAATGGAAATACCTTCTTCCTCTAAAGCAAGCGTCAATGCTGTTCTCGTTTTGTCATATCCGCAAACGAGGCAGCCCCGTTTCGCGAAGTAACGGGCAAGCGCACTCATCCCAATGCCGCCAATGCCAACAAAATACAACCTATTTAACGCTTCAAGTTTCATCTATACAACCCTCCTTGCTAATTTCAATACTTCCGTTGCAATGATGTCATCGGAATCACGAAGCGCCATTTTGCCAATGTTTTCTGCAAAAATTTCTGCCCTGGGCTTATCGTTCAGAAGAGACAAGGCCTCTTTAACCAGCGTGTCCTCCGCAGAGCGGTCTGCGATCATCAAAGCGGCATTGTTCTTAACCAATGCCATGGCATTCTTCGTCTGATGGTCTTCTGCAACATTTGGCGAAGGCACCAGGATCACCGGCTTTTTAATCAGGCAGAGCTCCGCAATTGTGCCTGCTCCCGCTCTCGAAATAATGATGTCCGCGGCAGCATATGCTAGATCCATGCGGTTTAAAAATTCCAGAATGCGCACATTCGGATGGACATTCAAGCCAATCCGGTCTACAATACCCTGGTAATAAAACTTACCGGTTTGCCATACAAGCTGAACATCCTGCGCAATGATCTCCTGCAGGTGCTTCTCAATGCTCTTGTTCAGCGTCCCTGCACCCAGGCTCCCGCCAGTCACCAGAATAGTCTTCTTCAATGGGTCCAATTTCAGTAACTCTGAGCCCGCAAAGTGCTTATTGTAGATGTCTACGACATCCTTCCTCACCGGATTTCCGGTTTTAATGATCTTTTCCGCCGGAAAGAATTGCCCCATGTCGTCAAAAGCAACACATATCTTAGCTGCATTCTTACCCAGTCGTTTGTTGGTGATGCCTGCATATGAATTTTGCTCCTGTATCAGGTACGGAACATTCTTCCAGGATGCAGCAAACAATATCGGTCCGGAAGCATAACCACCTACACCAACCACAACATCCGGCTTGAAGTCCGCGATGAGCTTCAGCGCCTTCTGCATGCTTCCAATCAGCTTGAATGGCAGCGCAAGGTTCTTCGTGATGGAGCCGCGCTGAATACCGCTGATATTTAAGCCAACAATTTTATATCCGGCAGCCGGAACCTTATCCATCTCCATTCTGCCATTTGCGCCAACAAACAAAATCTCACAGGCAGGTTCCATGCGACGCAATGCGTTCGCAATAGCAATTGCCGGGAAGACATGTCCTCCGGTACCGCCACCTGAAATAATTATTCTTGCTGGTCTGCTGTTCATATCTTTATGCCATTACGGGAATTTCACCCACAACGACTTTCTTGTTATTTTCCTCTACATCCCGGCTTACGCTCAGGATGATGCCAAAAGCAATGCTTGTAAATATCATAGACGTACCGCCCATACTTACCAGGGGCAAGGGTACTCCAGTAACCGGGCCAAGCCCTACCGCTACCGCCATGTTGGCGAAGGCCTGTATGGTTAAACTGAAACTCAATCCGGCAGCGAGCAGCGCCCCAAAAGCTTTCGGACTCTGCGTTACAATTCGTACACACCGGTAGAGCAGCACCAGATACAAGACGATGATCGTTATCGCCCCAACCATACCATATTCCTCCACAATGATGGCGAAAATAAAATCAGAGTATGGATGCGGAAGAAAATTCCGCTGAATACTGTTTCCCGGTCCTTTACCAAAAATACCACCGTTCGCCAAAGCTATCTTCGCCTGGTCCGCCTGGTAGGTCTTATCTGAATGCTGCAACTCAGGATGCAAAAAGGAATTGATCCTCGACTTATACGTCTCCCTTCTCGGTCCTAGAAATACCACGAACATCAGCAGTACCATTCCGCCTGCACAAACCATTGCAATTTGCTTGATACTGATCCTTCCAATGATCAACAAGAGGATGCTCACGCCAAAAAGCATCAGTGCTGTAGATAAATTCGCCAATGCGATCAGAATGAACACAACACACACCGATCCCATGATCGGGATGAATGCCTTCTTCACATCTTTAATGTTCTCTTGTTTCCTGGTCAGCATACGCGCCAGGAAAGTAATCAGTGCAAGCTTTGCCAGATCGGAGGTCTGAAAGGTCAAGCCGATGATCGGTATCTTTACCCACCTGGATGCATCATTCAAATTGGCCCCGAAAATAAGGGTATAGACCAGCAGCGG
Source organism: Pedobacter sp. (assembly GCA_045629455.1). Classification (GTDB taxonomy): domain Bacteria; phylum Bacteroidota; class Bacteroidia; order Sphingobacteriales; family Sphingobacteriaceae; genus Pedobacter. The sequence goes on from JAZQRI010000036.1 coordinate 50,299, forward strand.
CAGGGTAATGATCATAAGTATCTTCGATATTCCCGCGTAGTATTTATAATCCAGCAAATGCGAAATATAGATCATGGCAATCCCCATCACCACAAAGATCAAGTGCTTTGTAAGTAAGATTTTTTCCACAGCTTTTCCTTGTTTATAGGCCAGGGTTCCCGTTGCACTATAAACAGCAAGAATGGAGATCAAAGACAGCAGGATGATGATCAGCCAAATCCAGCGATCTCCTTTTGTTTTCTCTAAAAGCGCACTTGCAAACATATTTAAAGTTCTTTAACAGCCATTTTAAATTGATTACCACGGTCCTCGTAGCTATTGAACAGGTCGAAACTTGCACAAGCCGGCGAAAGCAACACCGTATCTCCCTTTTTAGCGAGATGATAAGCCACCTGTACCGCCTCAACTGCAGAAAACGTATTCACAATAATTTCAACATCATCTTCAAAGGCCTCATGGATGCGCTTGTTATTCTTCCCAAGGCATACAATTGCTTTCACTTTGCTCTTCACAAGGTCCTTTAACATCTCGTAATCATTCCCTTTATCCACCCCGCCCATGATCAATACAATCGGACTGCTGACACTTTCCAGTGCATACCAGGTCGAGTTTACATTCGTCGCCTTGGAGTCGTTTATGTATTCTACACCCGAGATCTTCGCCACATGCTCCAGCCGATGTTCTATGTTCTTGATGTCACCCATACCTTCCCGGATGGTTGCATTGCGTATGTCCAGGACCTTAGCGACTATGCCAGAAGCCATGGAGTTGTAAATGTTGTGCTTGCCTTGTAAGGCTAACTCTGAAATAGACATGCTGAATGGATCTTTAGGTTTGATGTTGATTGTTATGTTGTTGTCTTCTAAATAAGCGCCTTCTTCAATTTTCTCCTGAATGGAAAAAGGATAATTCTTGCTTTGCAGCATCCGGCCACTCAAGGCCTTAATGGTCTCCGGATCATCAGCACAGTAAATGAAATAATCATCTGCAGTCTGATTTTGTGTAATGCGCATCTTGGATGCGATATACAGATCCATCTTGTACTGGTACCGGTCCAGATGGTCCGGCGTAATGTTCAGCAGCACCGCGATATCAGCCTTGAAAGCATACATATCATCCAGCATAAAACTGGATATTTCCAGCACATACCAGTCGAAATCTGCACTCGCCACCTGGGCGGCGAAACTCTTTCCAATGTTTCCGGCAAGCCCCACGTTCAACCCGCCTTTTTTCAACAGGTGATAGATCAGCGTAGTCGTAGTCGTCTTACCGTTGGATCCCGTAATGCATATTGTTCTCGCATTGGTATAGCGTTTCGCAAATTCGATCTCAGACACAACAGAAGTTTGCTGTCTCTTTAGCTTTTGCACGATCGCTGCCTTTTCCGGTATTCCCGGACTTTTAATCACTTCCGTTGCATTTAAGATCAGTGATTCGGTATGTTGTTTTTCCTCGTAAGCGATGCTCAATTCTTCAAGCCTGTTCTTGTACGCATCGGCGATAGGGCCAAAGTCTGACACGAAAACATCAAACCCTTCCTTCTGCGCCAGCATCGCTGCACCAACACCGCTCTCACCGGCACCTAGTATTACGATTCTTCTCTTTGTCATTACCTTACTTTTAACGTGATGATGGTGATGATGGCCAGTAAAATCCCGATAACCCAGAAACGAACTACAATTTTTGCCTCATGGTAACCCTTCTTCTGGTAATGGTGGTGCAAAGGCGACATCAGAAAAATACGTCTGCCTTCCCCGAACCGCTTCTTGGTATATTTGAAGTAACTCACCTGAATCATTACAGAGAGTATCTCAATCAAAAAGATGCCGCACAAAATCGGAATCAGCAGTTCCTTGCGGATCATAATGGCGAAAGCAGCGATGATTCCACCGATGGCCAGACTTCCGGTATCACCCATAAATACCTGGGCTGGGTAGGAATTGTACCACAGAAATCCAACACATGCCCCCACGAATGCCCCGGCAAAGATCATCAGCTCCCCTGAATTGGGGATGTACATGATGTTCAGGTAGTCGGCGATGACCGTGTTACCGGAAACGTAGGCGAGCAAGCCCAGCGTTATTCCTATAATAGCAGACGTTCCCGTTGCGAGCCCGTCAATCCCATCCGTAATGTTTGCACCGTTGGACACGGCCGTCACAATGACCACCACAACGAGCAGAAAGACAAACACGGCATATTTTTCATAGCCGGGTCCCAGAAACTTAAGCACCTTGGCGTAGTCAAATTCGTTATTCTTGTAAAAAGGGACATTGGTGATCGTCGACTTCACATCCTGCGTATAGTAATAAGTCTCCCCTTTTTGCCTTAACACCATCGGTGCTTTCGACTTCACGACATTGCCTTCAACTACTTTTTGGCGCACAACAATGTTTGGATTGAAGTACATGGTATAGCCAATGATCAAGCCCAACCCGACTTGCCCCACGATTTTAAACCGGCCTGCAAGCCCTTCTTTATTTTTCTTGAATACTTTAATGTAGTCATCCAGAAAACCCACAGCACCCATCCAAACGGTCGTTGTAATCATCAGGATAACATAGATGTTCGTCAGGTTTGCAAGCAGCAGTGTAGGCACCAGTATACCCAGCAAAATCATGATACCGCCCATTGTTGGTGTACCTTGTTTCTGCATTTGTCCTTCCAGCCCCAAATTTCTTACCGTCTCCCCTACCTGCATTTTGTGCAGGTAACCGATGATCCGGTGTCCATAAACCGTGGTGATGATCAGCGAAATAATTACCGCCAGCGAAGTACGGAAAGTGATGTACTGAAACAATCTCAATCCGGGGATGTCATAATGCTGACGTAAGTATTCAAACAAATAATATAACATTAGCGGATCCCGTTTAATTGTTCGGTTAATATTTCCTTATCATCAAAATGGTGGCGTACGCCATTTATTTCCTGATATTTCTCATGTCCTTTGCCCGCAACTACAATGATGTCACCAGGCCGCGCCAAATGGCAAGCCGTTTTGATGGCCTCCCTGCGGTCGGCAATGGTCAACGTTTTCCGTCTGTTTGTCGGAGATACCCCCGCTTCCATCTCCTGCAAAATCACCAGCGGATCTTCTGTTCTTGGGTTGTCTGAGGTAAGGATAACTTTATCGCTCCAATCGCAAGCCACCTGAGCCATTACCGGACGCTTTGTTTTGTCCCGGTCTCCGCCGCAACCAATGACTGTAATCACCTGCTCCGTTCCTTTTCTGATGTTCGCTATCGTGCTCAGCACATTTTGCACCGCATCCGGTGTATGTGCATAGTCTACAATACCAATGATCTTTTGCGAATTGGTCACATAGTCAAAACGGCCTTCGGCCCCACTCAGGTTACTCAGGATTGTCAGCACATTCAGTTGGTCTTCACCAAGCAGTAAGGCTGTTCCGTAAGCCGCCAGCAGGTTGTATGCATTAAAAGTCCCAACAAGTTTAAAGAAAACATCAACCTGATCGATCTCCAGGTTTAACCCACTGAACCTGTTCTCGATGATCCGCGCTTTGAAGTCGGCCATCTGCTTCAATGCATATGTCTTCTTCGAAGCAGTGGTATTCTGAAGCATCACCAGGCCATTCTTATCGTCCGCATTGGTCAGTGCAAAGGCACCTTTAGGAAGCCCGTCGAAAAATGCTTTCTTTGCTTTAATATAGTTGTCAAACGTCTTATGGAAATCCAGGTGGTCGTGAGTAATGTTGGAAAACACCCCACCGGCAAACACAAGTCCTTCAATGCGGTGCTGAACAACCGCATGTGAGCTCACCTCCATAAAGCAGTGCGTACACCCATGGTCCACCATCTTTCGCAACAATGCATTAAGGGCAATCGGATTCGGGGTGGTGTGCGTTGCCGGTATCACCTCCTCATCAATCTGATTTTCCACTGTCGATATCAACCCAACTGAATAGCCCAGCCCACGGAACAACCGGAACAATAAAGTGGCAATGGTCGTCTTGCCATTGGTACCGGTGATACCAACCAACTTCAGGTTTCTGGATGGGTTTTCGTAGAAGTTTGCCGCTACCTTGCCCAGGGCCACAGAAGTATTCTGAACCTGTATATAACAAATACCCTGCTGCAGCATGACAGGCATCTCTTCACATACGATGACGACAGCACCGGCCGTAATCGTCTGTTCAATAAACCGGTGTCCGTCCGCAAGGGTCCCCCGGATCGCAAAGAATACCGATCCTGGACGCACCTCACGGGAGTCGAAAGTAAGCGCATCCACTTCCCTGTTGGTTGATCCAACCAGGTTTGTAATCGCTACTCCATATAATATTTCCTGCAACTGCATCTTATTTCAATTCTATTTGTACCCGCAGGCCTTTACTAATTTTATTTCCTGCAGGGATGTTCTGGCGTACCACCTTCCCGCTTCCAGTCACCTCTGTCTTCAGGCCGGCATTCCCAAGTAAATACAAGGCATCTTTCAGACCCATCCCCATTACATTTGGCATCACTCCTTTTACAACACTGTATTCCTGATAAACCAGCCCGTTACTCGTATCTATGCTGTTGAAGTAATCGCCTTTTGCCGCATAAAGGGTCTTAATTCCCAACGCCTGGTAAACACGTTTCACTTCTTTGCTTTTTCCTGCTTTCGCCTCCGGCGGATTGGTATTCCCAACCAGATGTTCATTCATGGTCTGGCTCATCTGCATATCCCGGGCAAATATGCGGTCGGCAATTTCCTTAAACGGAGGGCCAGCAACCGCCACAGCATAATAAGCACCCTTAGGATCATTGATGACCACCATCAGCGAGTATTTTGGGTTGTCCGCAGGAAAGTAACCGCAAAATGAACTTTGATACTGCCTGTTTGCGTAACCCCTTTTCCCGTCTGCAACCTGCGCTGTACCAGTCTTGCCGGCCATTTTAAAATACTTCGAAGCGAGCGTTTTGCCTGTACCTTGCGTAAAAACCCCTTCCAGAAGCTCCTGCATCTTTTTAATGGTTGTCTTCGACGCAATTTGCTGATTGATCACACGTGCATGAAACTGCTCGATCGGATTACCAAGTTTGCGGATTTCCTTTACAAAGATCGGTGCCACATATTTTCCGTTGTTTGCCACCGCGTTGTAAAAGGAAAGCATCTTCAACGGCGTAAGCTGCATCTCGTAGCCATAAGCCATTTGAGGCAGCGTCATATTTTTATTCCAGCTTCTGTTTTTAGGGTTCTTCACCACCGGCTGCGCCTCTCCAGGAATTTGCAGACCCAATTTCTGGTTCAAGCCCCATTCGTACAAATGATCGGTAAACTTGGATGGATCATCTTTATAAGCCGTATTAACCATCTGCGCAATTGCGGCGTTCGATGATTCGGTAAAAGCTTTCTTCACAGTAACCACACCTATACTGCCGTGAGAATCTTTAATGAGTTTTCCAGGAACCTGATAGTAGCCGGTATTCACCAGCGTGTTGGTGTCGACTTTGTTGTCTTCCAGCAAAGCCATATAGGAAGCCAGCTTAAACGTAGATCCGGGATCCTGGTTACCTGCGATGGCATAGTTGAACAGTTCTTTGTACTCGCCCTTTGCAACCTTTGTGTAGTTCGCAATGGCCCGGACTTCACCGGTCGCCACTTCCATTAGAATCACTGTTCCATGGTGCGCATCACTGGCAATCAGCTGTCTTTCCAATGCACTCTGCGCCAGATCCTGCATGTTTATGTCAATGGTGGAGATGATATCCGCGCCTTCTTTCGGCGCGATCTCCGCTTCATCATTTACCGGCATCCATACGCCGCCGGCTATACGCTGCACCAGCCGTTTACCGCTTTCCCCGTTGATGTAACTTCCGTATGCACCTTCCAGGCCTACGCCATTGGATACATTTACATTCTTGTAGCCGATCGTCCTTTTCGCCAGAAACTTAAAGGGCAAAATCCGCTTATTCTTCTGCAGGGCAATAAGGCCGCCCGTATACTTGCCAACGTTGTACAAAGGGAATGTACGGATGGTCTTTAATTCCTGATAACCCACCTTCCGCTTAATCAACAGATAGCGGAGTGAGTCCTGCCGCGCACGACGCAATAAACGGGCATACTCCTTAGGGGTCTTGTCTCCGAAGAATTGCGACAACCGCATGGCAAGTGAATCGACCTTGCTGTAGAAGATATCGTTGTCTTCAATTCCGCCAGCAAACATATCCATGCGCAGCTCGTATTCCGGTACCGAGGTTGCCAGCAGGCTGCCATCATTGGAGTATATATTTCCACGGGCAGCTTCCACATTGACATATTTTGTAGAGAGGCTATCGGCCATGGCACGCCATTTTGGCCCCTCGATAAACTGCACGTCAAAAAGCCTGATCAATACCGCAACGGCAAGCAGCACAATCAGGCCAAAGGCCAGATAAACACGTAATAATATGTTTGCTCTAATGTTCATTCCTGTTGCTAACTGTAATCCTTTTTGGAGGTGTTGTCAATTCTTTAATACCAAGTGTATCCACCTGTTTGGCGACTTCTGTAAGTTTACTTTTAAACATCAGGTCGGCCTTCAACGACTTATACTCCCAGCTTAGTTCTTTTACTTCTTTATTCAGCTTGTCAATGTTTCTGATGTTTTTCATCGCCATATGGCTGTTTGCAATGTAAAGCATACACAAAAACGACAAAAACAACAAAAACGGAAGCATCTCCGTCGCAGCCTCTTTACTTACCCCGCCATCCGTAAACAGCCGTTTAAAAAACGTAACCGTGCTATTCTTGGATTCTGCAGATCTTGGCTTAGTCCGCACCTTCTTCACCCTGATGTCAAGTTCCTCCGGAACCACTACATCTTCTTTCTCATCCTCTATATTTTCCCTGAACTGGTTACTCATATCTTTTCTCCAATCCGAAGTTTTGCACTTCTCGACCTGCTGTTGCCTTCCAGCTCCGCCTCATCTGCAGTCACCGCTTTTCGGGTGATAACATTGAACGGTTTCTGCGGATTGCCATAGAAGTCCTTATCCACGTCCCCCCTGACCTTTCCCTTGGCGATGAAATTCTTCACCGGACGATCTTCCAACGAATGGTAAGACATCACAACCAGCCTGCCTCCGGGCTTTAACACCTCCGCAGTCTGCTCCAGGAAAGTCTCCAGCACTTCAATTTCCTTGTTTACTTCAATCCTTAGCGCCTGAAAAACCTGCGCCATATATTTATTCTCTTTACCTCTTGGAATGTGCGCTGCAATTGCGGCCTTAAATGATTCAAGCGTTGAAATGGGGTTGGATACTCTGGCCGTTACAACTGCCTTAGCAAGGGATTTCGCATTCTTCACCTCACCATAGATACCGAAGATCTTATGAAGCTGATCTTCACTGTATGTATTTAGAATATCCGCCGCAGTGAGCGCACTTTGCTTATCCATCCGCATGTCTAGTGCAGAATCGAATCGCGTCGAAAAACCTCTTTCCGGCTCATTGAACTGATGGGAGGATACACCCAGGTCGGCCAAAATGCCATCAACAGCTTTATAACCCAATAAACGGAGATTATTCTTTAAATAGGCGAAATTTTGATCCACAAAACGGAAGCGGGGATCATCAATCTTGTTTCGCTGCGCATCAGGATCCTGATCGAACGCAATCAGCACGCCGTCTTTATTCAGGTGCTTCAATATTTCTCTGGAATGACCGCCACCACCGAAGGTGACATCAACATATACGCCGTCAGGCTTGATGTTTAATCCATCAATACAGGCTTGCAACAACACGGGAAGGTGATAATTATATTCCATCATCCCTCCTGTTCTGCGTTCCCATTACCTGTTCTGCCAACGCGGCAAAATTTGCAGGATCCTCATCAAATATAGCCTCGTATGCCGTCTTAGACCAAACTTCAATCTTATCGAACTGACAGGCAAGCACCAGCTCTGTATTGTTTGAGATGCCCACAGACTCCAGCAAAGACTTCGGTAAATTCACCCTTCCGGTAGCATCCAGCGTCAATTCCGTCGCACCTCTGGTGAATAAACGGATAAACTGCCGTGATTTTTCTTCGTATTGATTTAACTTACTTAACTCTTCCACCTTTCGTTCCCACACTTTCCTGGGATAGATCACCAGATGCTTTTCAAAACCCCGGTTGATCACAAGTCCCTCTTGCTCAACAGCTGGCAATTGTTTCTTCAGACTCGAAGGAACCATCAAGCGGCCTTTCGCATCTAATTTACAATCGAATTCTCCTAGCAGTTGAACCATTTTAATAAGTACACTTTTTATGTAGTGTAAAATTAAATACTTCTACCACTTTTTACCACTTTTTACCACAAAAAGTTATTAACAAACGAAAATAAATGGAAAATGCCGCTCAGCGGCATTTAAACGAACTTTTTTGAGGTGGTAAAAAGTGGCAGAATTTTGCTAGTCCGGGCTTAAAGGAAGGGATACATGGAAGGTAGAGCCATGACCATACCGGCTTTCCACCCATATTTTACCGCCATGTGCCCGGATGATTTTGGAAGCAATATACATGCCCATGCCCAGGCCGGAATGCTTATTCAACACCTCAGGTTCCCGGTAAAATTTCTCGAAAATCTTCTTGATGCCTTCTTCTGAAATACCAATCCCCACATCCGTTATCGACAGGACAACAGCACGTTGGTCGGGCTTTAGGACGGTGCGAACATTGATATTAGAACCAGTATCCGAATATTTAGCGGCATTGCTCAATAGGTTACTCAGCACCTGTTCCATCCGTAGGGGATCAAGCAGTGCCATCGTGCTGTCTCCAAGTTCCATAACAATGTAGTGATCTGGAATAAGATGGCGAAGGTCGTCGATCGTTTTTAGCAGGTAAGAACTAAAGTCAACCTGCTTCATTTCATACTCGAGATTCCCAACTTCGATCTTCGCCGAGTCCAGGAGCTGTAAGGCCAGTAAAGACAATTTTGTGCACTGCGAATTCATCTTTCTGACAATGGTTTGTACCTGTTCAACGGTCTTGATCTTTTCAGACAAAGCAAGCTGCCCATAGGCTTTCAGTATGGTGATCGGCGTTTTCAACTCGTGGCTTGCCATCGAGATGAATTCCGACTTCATGTCGTTCAGTAACTTTATCGCCTTAAGCTCTTCTTCCTGCAACTCCGCTTTCTGAGACAACTCATTTTTGTTGATCTTAAGCACCTCGTATGGGGAAACCGGACCACTTTCTTCTAAGGCGGAGGCGATGTCAATGATTTTTGCCCGATCGAGATTGAGTGATTTCGGCAGGCCAATAGAAAACTCAATATAAAAAAGATCATGCTTCAGATAAATATCGAAAGCAGGAACAAGTTTCTTCGCATAGTGTAATAGACTTTCCTCAATCTTGTTCTCGTAGGCAGGATAATGCACTTTGCAGGCAAGTTTAAACCGTCGGTTGTCCTCGATTAAGCCGATGTGAAGAGTACCATTATCAGTGTGGTCCGTCATCACGCGCACCACTTCGGAGATCGCACTTGCAAACGTGCTCCTGGTCGATAAACTCAGGTGTAGCAGCTCGGTGATTTTCGTGAACTTTTGGCCCGAGAGCACAACATCCATCTCACTCTCTAAAGTAACCTCTGCAAGCTGGATCATCGCTTATTCGTTTTAATTACAACCACAGACATATCGTCCGTCTTGCGGGCAAAATCCTTGTAGATAGCAGCCGCAATAATGATCGGGTCGTAACGCTGAATCATCGGATATTTAGATATATCCCAACGGGACTTAATGCCATCAGAACAAAGCACGATAAACCGGAAGTCTTTACTCGACAGGTCGTGATTGGTCATGGTATTCGGGATGTTATGCCCGATAATACCATTGTAGGACATAACGTTCCTGAACTCGCCTGTCCCTATAATCTTCGAAGTAATATTGCCTACTCCCACAATTGCATATTTCTCCGTCATGGAATCATAGACCACCACCATTCCAACGCCGCCTCTGGTCTTTTTAAGCGGCACGTGCATATACCTGATAATTTCAGCAGGATCGTGATAAGGACACAACTTAAAAGCATTGAAAGCTTCCAGTACCGCTTTGTGCGCTTCCGGGCCGTGTCCAAGCCCGTCGAGCAACAGCAACTTGAAGTACCGGTCGGAGACCTTGTAGGTACACCCGTCTCCACTAACCATTTCCGTTGGCTTCGCAACCACTAAACTGCTTACACATACATGTCCGACAGGCCGCCGCAGCGTTGATTTATACAGACGGGAGACCAGAATGGTTCCCCAGCCCTTTTGAGAATAAATAGAGAAGAAATCAGACATCCTTTTGATGCTCCCCAGCCCGTGGCCCAAGGTATTCACTGTAGAAACCCCGTCCTGAAGCATGCTCGTCACATCACTGAACCCCGGACCGTTGTCTATGGAAATAATTTCGATATACTGGTCCGTGCCCTGCCCGATGACTGCACAGAGCACCTCTCCCCCGGCCGTATGCTTGGCTAAATTCGAAGTAATTTCCGCGACAATCAGATCCAGATAAGCGATCTTCTTCTCTGCAAATTCTGCAGCCTGCGCCTGCTTATGTATGCCCTTCCGGAGCAACGCAAAAAAGCTTCTGTCTGAAGCTGGATAGCTGGTATACTCCTGGTTAGCCATTACACCATTTTATTACGGATACCGTTGTACCGACACCAACTTCCGATTTAATATTAAACTCGTTCACCAGGCGTTTTGTGCCCGGTAAACCAAGACCAAGGCTCTTTCCGGTAGAATACCCGTCTTTCATGGCCAGCTCAATGTCAGGTATGCCCGGACCCTGGTCAACAAATACCAAACGTACGCCCATATCCCTTCCCTTTGAAACCAATTCGATCAGCACCTTGCCGCCCCGTCCATATTTCAGCATATTCCGAACCAGCTCACTTGCCGCGGTAATCAATTTGGTCTGGTTTACCAGTCCCATTTTGATCTTTACCGCATATTCTTTAACCCTGTTTCTAAAGGGAACCACATCCTGATCCTGCTGGATCAGCATGGACTGTTTAGTAATCACGGTGATCATTTCCATCTGCTTCCTCGTCGTTATCTTCAGTATCATAATCCGTAAGATTCACTTTAGATCTCAACAAGTTCATACCTCGCTCTACATTCAGAGCCGTGTGTACGCCGGTCAGCGGCAATCCCAGTTCAATAAGCGTTATGGCTACAGCAGGCTGCATCCCCACAACAACCGTTTCCGCATCAAGTATTTTAGACATACCGGCGATGTTCCCGATGATTCTTCCCATGAAGGAATCGACAATAGAAACCACAGATATGTCAATCAAGACACCTTTAGCACCCGACGTGCTTATTGCCTGAATGAGATCTGCCTCTAAATTCAAGGCCAGCCGATCATACAGATCTACCTGAATGGTCACCAGTAAAAAGGGACCCATTCTTAATATTGGAATTTTTTCCATCCTTATTGTATAACGCGTGGCGCTTGTTTTTTCACTTCAAGCTTTAAGGTTTGGAAAGAGAACTTCAATGCATGTGCCAGAGAAGCTTTGGTGATGATGTTTGAAAGATCGATCCCCAAATGAACAATGGTTTGCGCAATCTCCGGACGGATACCACTGATCACACATTCAGCACCCATAAGACGTGTTGCAGCAACAGTTTTCATTAAATGCTGAGCCACAAGTGAATCTACAGCAGGAACGCCGGATATGTCAAGAATTGCAATACTGCTTCCGGTTTCCACGATTGCCTCCAGTAAATTCTCCATCACAATCTGTGTACGGGCACTATCAAGCGTTCCAATGATCGGAAGGGCAAGAATCCCTTCCCACACGCGGATCACCGGTGTAGAAATTTCAGAAATTTCGTCGGTTTGTCTGATGATCACTTCTTCCCGTCCTCTTATAAATGTTTCAAACGTGACGATGCTGAAACTGTCAAAAAGGTTGTTGATCTTTTTACTTCCAGCATAAAGCGACGCAGGATCATTGATGATTTCACTTTCCAGAACCTCCAGAATTGCATTTCTAAGGCCACTTACAAAAATAACGGTCTCCTTCGGACTGAACCCCAGCTTTGCGCGGGTTACAGAAACATCCGATAAGCATTCTACAACTTCATCAAAGTCTGATGAATTAACATTTTGTAAATTCTCGGGCGTCAGACTTTTAAGAAGCGCTTTCAACAGTTCTTCAGACTGTTCTCTGATCTCCTGACTGCTGATCAGGTCTCCGCTAAAACCTTCAATTGCAAGTTGATTTCCAATCCATTTTTCCAGGATAAGTTTGTTAGACCTTTTGATGATCTCAATAATATTTACGTCCATTTGCTTTTTTTGTTGTTCCGCAAAGATATGATAAACATTAGTTTATTTTTTTACTCATAAATAAGAGTACCGCAAAATAGCTGCTGCTCAGGGAACACAACAAAGACATCAGTTTGCGCAATTAATTTTCCTATATTTACCTGAAATGAAGTACCTGGCGTTTGTCTTCAGTATTTATTGTATCCTGCTGGCTATACTGCCATGCCAGGACAGCGAAGACTTGTCCACATCCCGGGAATTTACCACCGTTCAGAAAAGCCAGGCACACCAGGGTTCAGATAAGCACGAGTCCTGCCCTCCGTTTTGTACCTGCACCTGTTGCTCCAACGCACGGCAACTTGCCTCCAGACCGGTGCTTTACGTCTTTACAAAAGCAGTTCCATTCGCCTATCCGGGATATCCGATCCATGCGACCCGGAAGCAGATTATTGCCATCTGGCAACCTCCCCAGATCAGTTAATACCTCTTCTTTATCAATCAATTCACCAGTGGATTTCCATTTGGTATATGTTTCGTATTAACTTTCTGTATATACTATGTTTGACAACATTATCTCGTTCTCCATCCGGAACAAGGTAACTGTCGGAGTCCTCACGCTGCTGCTCACGCTGGCGGGGATCTATGCGGCTTACCATCTTCCTGTGGACGCACAACCCGACATTACCAACAACCAGGTACAGATCATCACGCAGTCACCGAACCTCGGCGCACAGGAAGTGGAGCAGTACATCACCGCCCCCATAGAACTTTCCATTGCCAATATCGCCGGCATCATAGAGAAGCGGTCGATTTCCCGCTCAGGCATTTCCGTAATTACCATCGTCTTCGATGAGCGCGTCGACATCTACTGGGCGCGAGCCCAGGTTAACGCTCAGCTTAAAGAAGCAGAAACCATCATTCATGGGGCAGGCGAGCCGATGCTCGCACCCATTACGACGGGACTTGGCGAGATCTACCAATATGTGATCCATGCCAAAAAAGGGTATGAAAATAAATACAGCCCCATGGATCTCCGTTCCATTCAGGACTGGCTTGTCCGGACCCAGCTCGCGGGCACCACTGGCGTTGCAGAGGTCAGCGGCTGGGGTGGCTACGTGAAACAATATGAGATCGCATTGGATAACGACAAGCTTAACGCCCTCGGACTAACCATTCCGGAGATCTACACCGCACTCGAAACCAACAATGAAAATACCGGAGGTTCCTACATCGAACAACAACGCAATGCCTATTTCATCAGGGGCCTTGGTCAGGTGCAGAATCTGGAGGACATCCGGAAGATCGTAGTCAAAAACACCAACGGATCACCCATTCTCATCCGGGATGTCGCAACGGTCCAGTTTGGCAGCGCCACACGTTATGGGGCGGTCACCAGGAACGGAGCAGGTGAAGTCGTTGCCGGGGTTACGCTCATGCTCAAAGGAGAAAACTTTACCGAAGTCATTCAGAATGTAAAAGAGCGGATGGTCCAGATTCAAAAATCGCTTCCCGAAGGTGTAGTCATAGAGCCTTTCATCGACCGGACGGAACTGGTGGGACGTGCCATTTACACCGTGAAGAAAAACCTGCTCGAAGGTGCACTGATTGTGGTATTTGTGCTTGTTTTACTGCTGGGAAACCTTCGCGCCGGGCTTGTCGTGGCTTCAGTTATACCGCTATCCATGTTATTTGCCTTCTCCATGATGAAACTTTTCGGCGTTTCAGGCAACCTCATGAGCCTTGGGGCCATTGATTTCGGCCTGATCGTGGATGGCGCGGTAATCATCGTGGAAAGCGTTGTACACCAGATCACGACAGGCCGCAATCAACAGCAACACACCGCTAAGCTTACTTCTGGTGAGATGGACACTGTGGTACGGAACAGCGCCAGCAAACTGATGAAGTCGGCCGCATTCGGGCAGCTCATCATCCTTATCGTTTACCTGCCCCTGCTATCCCTGGTCGGTATCGAAGGAAAAATGTTCCGCCCGATGGCCGAGACCGTCTCCTTTGCCATTTTAGGCGCTTTCATCCTTTCCCTCACCTATGTTCCGATGGCGAGTGCCCTGTTTCTTAGTAAGAACACCGTTCACAAGCCAAACCTTTCGGACCGCATCATCGGATTCTTACAGCGCGTGTACAAACGTGCCCTGATCGCCGTTCTAACAGTAAAAAGGCTGACTATTGCTGTGGCTTTTCTGCTGTTCAGCCTGGCCATGTGGGCTTTCAGCCAGATGGGCGGGGAATTTATCCCGACCCTCGAAGAAGGAGACCTTACGGTCGAAATAGCGATGATGCAGGGCACCTCCCTTTCCGAAGTGGTAAACACATTCGGCAAAGCAGAGAAGCTGCTCCTGGATCACTTCCCTGAGATCAACCAGGCTGTAACCCGCATCGGTAGTTCCGAGATCCCCACTGACCCCATGCCCATGGAAAGAGGTGATATGATGCTGGCCATGAAGCCCAAAGCGGAGTGGCAGTCTGCAGGAAGCCGGGAAGAACTGATGGAAAAGATGGAAGATGTGCTCTCCGCCATTCCGGGTATCCATGTAGAAATATCCCAACCCATGCAAATGCGGTTCAACGAACTGATGACCGGTATCCGGCAGGATGTAGCCATCAAAATCTATGGGGAGGATCTGGATCTGCTGGCCGTCCAGGCTGAAAAGATCGCCAGACTCATTGGCCCGGTAAGGGGTGTCAACGAGCCGTTTATAGAGAAGGTCAGCGGCTTGCCGCAAATCCAGGTGATCTACAACCGTGACCGGATTGCCCAGTATGGCCTAAACATCCGCGAATTGAACATGATCCTGAAAACCGCATTTGCCGGGACCGTTACCGGGGTGGTCTTTGAAGGAGAAAAAAGATTTGATATGGTCGTACGACTGGACCGTACCCTTCGGGAGAACATTTCAGGCGTGGAAAACCTGCTGATACCGCTGCCGTCAGGGAACAAAGTTCCACTAAGCCAGGTTGCCGACATCCGCTTTGAAGATGCGCCAGCCCAGGTCTCCAGGGAGGGCGGGCGCCGCCGGATATACGTTGGTTTCAACGTAACCGGGAGGGACGTAGAGTCGACGGTGAAGGAGATTCAGGACAAGCTCGATACCCGCTTAAAACTTCCCAGCGGCTATTATCTAACCTACGGGGGACAGTTTCAGCACCTGGAGGCCGCAAAAGCTAGGCTCGCCATTGCCGTCCCAGGGGCATTGCTGTTGATCCTGATACTGCTTTACCTGGCTTTCCGGTCAGTTAAACAAAGCCTCCTGATTTTCACCGCTGTGCCACTCGCCGCGATTGGCGGCATCGCTGCACTGCTCATCACCGGAATGCCGTTCAGCATCTCTGCGGGTGTCGGCTTTATAGCCCTGTTCGGCGTAGCCGTATTAAATGGGATTGTGTTGATCGGCTACTTCAACCAGCTCAGAGAAGAGGGCGTGTCAGACATCTACGACCGCGTCATTCAGGGCACCAGAACAAGGCTGCGCCCGGTACTGATGACAGCCTCTGTAGCTTCGCTCGGATTTCTTCCGATGGCACTTTCGTCAAGCGCCGGTGCGGAAGTGCAGCGGCCATTGGCAACCGTAGTTATCGGAGGGCTGGTTACAGCGACCTTCCTCACGCTCTTCGTGCTGCCTTGCCTCTACCTGCTCGTTTATGGCGGGAAGCGGCAAGACCGGAAAACACCAAAAGTGCTCCCTACCCTGTTTCTGGTTTGCGGTCTCGCTTTGTTAAATCAAAGTCCGGCCGCTGCACAGCAGTCGCGTGGTATAACGTTGGATAGTGCAGTTGCCCTGGCCCTGAGAAAAAACCTCCAGGTCCATGCGGCACAGTTAACCGCAGCACAGGCCCGCGCACTGCATAAATCTGCAGTCGACATCCCCAAGACCGAACTGATGCTCACTCAGGACCCTACCAGCGGCGGTAACCTGGACAACTCGCTCGGCGTCATGCAGAACTTCTCCTGGCCCGGCCTTTATAAAAATCAGCGAAAATTGCTGAACCAGCAGACGCTCCTGGCAGATCAGTCCGGGCTCGCCGCCCAGAGCGAGATCGTCCGTCAGGTCAGAAGTACCTGGTATGCGGGCTTTTACCAGCAGCAGACCCTGAAGGTGCTGCAGTTGCAGGATAGCCTGTACGGTGGTTTTGTGCAGAGAGCGGAGCTGCGGTTTAAAACCGGGGAAACCTCCAACCTGGAGCTGATCAGCGCACGCAACCAGTACCGGCAGGTACAGGCCGCCATCCGCAGTGTACAGACAGAACTGCACAACACGGGGTTGAGCCTGCAACAGCTACTCAACAGCAGTGAACCACTGACCATCTCAAGCGGAAAACAACCACTTATGCTGTCGGTCTCCGCGGACACACTTCAGATTACGAATAACCCGCAGGCAAATGCCGACCTGAAATCAGTTGACGTAGCCAATGCCCGCATTGCGGTAGAGAAATCGAAATTGATGCCCGATATCTCCCTTGGGTATAGTCGCCAACTGATCGTAACCGGCTTCAACCCGGCAGATATAGACCGCAGCTATGCTCCGGGAACACGCATTGCCGGAATACAGTTCGGCCTGGCGCTGCCGATTTTTACAGGCGCCGGCCGGGCAAGGATCCGTGCGGAGCAGCTCTCCGCGCAGGCCACACATACGCGCTATCAGCTTACCGAATCACAAGTCCGGCTCCAATATCAGCAGGCATTGGAGTTGTACCGCAAATACATGGAAGTAGCCGAGTATTACGCCCGTGAAGGATTAAAGCAGGCAGACGAACAGCTCCGCATTGCAGACGTCTCGTTCAATCTCGGCGAAATCGGCTACATCGAATACATTCAGAATACAGCTGCTGCCATTCAAACAAAATTAACCTACCTCGAAGCGGTCAACCAGGTAAACCAGGCGGCCATTCAAATTCAATATCTAAAAGGAGAATAAACATGTGTCTTATAAAAACAAAAAGGTCTCTTCAAAACAAGCTTGGGCGCTTAGCCCTGTTCCTGAGTATATTCATGCTGGCCGCTTGCGGAGACCAACCCGAAAAGGACAGCCATGATGCTGCATCCGGAAAGGAAGAAACTGCGGAAGAAAACGGGTTAATCGTGCTGACACCCGCACAAATGAAAAATGTAGGTATAGAAACCGGACCGGTGTCATCCCGAAATCTGGAAGCGGTAGTAAAGGCGAACGGACAACTGGCTGTTCCACCACAGAATAAAGCTGACGTGAGCATCCTTTCCGGCGGCATCATTAGCCACATTGATGTGATCGAAGGACAGGAAGTCCGGCAGGGTCAAAAGCTGGCGACCATCCAGAACCAGGACCTGGTGAAAATCCAACAGGATTACCTTACCGCGAAGAATAACTTTGGCTATATCGAAGCAGAGTTCAACAGGCAAGCACAACTTAAAGCTGCAGGTGCAGGGACAGGGAAGCTGTTCCAGGCAGCTGAAGCCAACTTCAACGCAGAGCGTGCGCGCCTAACGGGATTTGAAGCGCAACTGAAACAGCTTGGCATCCGGAGCAGCGACATTTCCAATGGCCACCTCATTACCCAGTTTCCGGTGCGGTCACCCATCAACGGTACCGTGGGGCAGATCGCAGCAAATACCGGTGCCTTTGTTCAGCCCGGAACATCGATTATGGAGGTGGTAGACAATTCAAAAATCCATTGTGATCTAACGGTATTTGAGAAAGACCTCATGCAGGTACGGGTTGGACAAGAAGTTACCTTCCAGCTCACCAATCAGGAAAACCAGCTCATCACCGGCCGCATCAACGGCATCAACAAATCGTTTGAGAACGAAAGCAAAGGGGTAATTGTCCATGCCATCATCAACAACAATGCGCACAGGAACCTGATTCCCGGCATGTATGTTACCGCACTGATCAGCACCGGAAGCCACCTCAGCCCTGCTGTACCAATTGAGGCAATCGTCCGTTCCGGTGGAAAACAGTACCTGTTTGTTGTCGACGATCAGCATAAACCGGAACGTGAGGAAGAGATTGCTTTTAAAAAGGTAGAAGTTACGACTGGCGTTCCTGCCCTGGGCTATATTGAGATCAAGCCATTTCAGCCACTCGCAAAGAATGCAGCTGTGGTTCTGAAGGGCGCTTTTTACCTGGAGTCGAAGGGCTCAGGTGCTGCTGAAGAAGATTAAAGGAGAGGAAATTTATAAACAACTAAGAGGCCGGGATGCTCTTAGTTGTTTTACGTTAAACCTATCCGGCGTCTAACCTATGCGGCGTTGATCGCCTCTCTAAGTGCTTTTGCTGCTGCAGCAGGATCTTCAGCGCCATAAATTGCTGCGCCGGCAACTGCAACCTGAGCACCTGAATTGATCACTGCCCGTACATTATCCAGGTTTACGCCACCTGCAATGGAAACCGGAACGCCAGCTCTTGCGGCCTCATCAATCAACACCTGAATGGAATATCCAGCAGTCCACTGCTCATCAAGTCCGGCATGAAGTTCCACAAATTCAACACCCAACTCCATTACTTCCTGAGCTCTCTTCACGCGGTCCGGATATCCAATGGTATCCACGACAACACCTTTGCCATGGGCCTTTGCCGCTTTCACCGCTCCAATGATGGTTGCGTTTCCTGCTGCACCCATAACTGTAACCAGGTCAGCACCTGCTTTGAACGCGATATCTGCTTCCAGTTCACCTGCATCAGCAGTTTTCAGGTCGGCGAAAACAAGTTTGTCGGGGTGGGCATTCTTCATCGCCGTAATTACGGCTGATCCCATATTCTTGATTAAAGGCGTACCTAATTCTATAATGTCCACATATGGAGCAACTTTTGCCGCGAGGGCCAATGCCTCTTCTGTAGTGAGTAGATCGATTGCTACTTGTAATTTTGCCATGATTTTGTCTATTTATGCTATTGTTAGTTATATGATATTATTTATTAGTTGTGCGCTATTATTGGCTGTATGCCAGTATTGGTTATTTTCTCGTATTGGTTCTTTGAGTATCAATACACTACTCCAGATTTGCGTGGCGCTTCCAGAGCTCCTCTGCCCGAGTTCCGTCCAGCTTCCATAAGGATTGAAAGACCACATCCATTAACAGAAATATGAACTGCTCAAACAAACTGCCCGCGTACTGTTTTGACTTACCGCCTTCAAACTCCTCTTTTCCTGCTGCGGGAATAAAGACCGTATGCATCGCCAGTTTGGAGAGCTCGGAATGTGGCGCCGTCGTTAAGGCGATCACGCGCGCACCTACCGATCTGGCTTTTTCGGCCGCCCGTACGATTGATGAAGTTGTGCCCGAACCCGAGGCTGCGATTAGCAGGTCTCCCATTACGATTGCTGGCGTCGTGGTGTCGCTCACAAAGAAGACATTCAGCCCCAGATGCATCAGCCGCATTGCTGCAGCACGCAGCGCAAAGCCTGAGCGTCCTGCCGCAACCAGAAAAATTCTTCCGGAATGCTGGATCGCATGTACCAATGGCACGAGTCCTTCCATGTTGATCTCTTCAGCCACTCGCCGGTTCTCCGCGAATATGAGATCCATATTCAATCGTAGGTCCCGTGTCAGACCCTGAAAATCCTTTTTGTCAACTGCTGTTTCTTCTGGTTTCATCGTCGTATTTTAATTCTTCAAAGGTACCTGCGAACTGCCGCTCATAATGCCGACGATTGGCGCATTAGATGGGACAATCCAGAACTTTTATCGATACAAAGTCACAGTTTAAGGAATGAAACAGGCACATTTCCGAATTGTCCAACATAATCTGCTGAAAATCCAATGCGACTAATTTTAACTGTTATCTTTGCAATATGAATGCGGAACCATCATTGGGCCTGGAGAAGGCCATGCTTTATATCAGAAATCTCAACAACTGTCCGCCTAGTTATCTGAACGATCCGGGGCGGAAGGATTTTTTTGAAATCGTATGGCTGAAGAATGAGGATCCCCTTCATGCCATGACGGATCCGGCATACCGCATCAAGGGAGATTGGGTATATTTAATTCCGCCCTACCGTGTGCATCAGCTTAATAAGGCAGGAAAAAATGGAGAACTGATTTCTTTCAAACGTGCGATGCTGGAGGAAGAGGATAAAGATTTCCTTTTGGACCTCTTCCGCATCTTCAACGTCCAGGGGGAGTTTTCCTGTCTAAGACTTGATGCAGATTCCGCCAGCGCACTTGGCGACATCTATCGCATCATGGAGCAGGAATACACGAAAGAGAACAATTTTGAGATGATGAAAGCGCTCTTGAAGGTGCTTCTGCTAAAACTAATTTCGGTCAAGCAACTGGAGTTCCCCGGTCATGACGTCCACCAGAAAAGAGTTTATGAATTCCTGATGCTTTTGGAAAGCAACTTCCATACGGTCACCAATATTGATTTTTATGCCGGAAAGCTTGGAATCAGTTCGAAGCGGCTGAATCAGATCTTAAAGGAAAAGCTCGACAAAACAGGAACACAGATCCTTCACGATCGCATTATCCTGGAAGCAAAGCGCAGGATGATACACACCGACGTGACCATTAAGGAAATAGCCTACGACCTTGGTTTCAGTGACCGGCCATACTTCAGCCGGTTTTTCAAAAAACAAACCGGACAAACGCCGGAAGAATTTCAGAAAGTCGCGAGAAATCACATCGAGTCAAATTTCAACACCCTGGTCTAGCGTACTTCACATCTGTAACGTGTTTTCAGTAATTACAATTTACAATGTCAAGCCAATTCAGTCAAACGAATGCTCAGGTGTAAAGTGCTTTCAGAAAAGAAAACTAGAATGTAAACCAAAATTAGTAAAACCTAATATCTGGTAAAGTGAACGCAGTACAAGACAAGTAGAAGGCAATCGGGACTGTAAACACCTGGCAGACACGTAACGCACACCAAACGCACACCAAGCGCACATAAAATGTGGGTTTGCTGTGGAATTCGTGTTTGTTCGACCTGGGAAACGTATAGCTTTATCCTGATCGCTCCGGTCTTCCGCACGAAAATGATCCGGTGAGAAACTGCGAAAATCATCATCTTGTTGCTTCAATTGTATGCCGGCTTTTGATCACTTTCTATATATTTGGTTACCAGCTATAAACCCAACCAACTAAGATCTTATGAACAAAGTAAAAGCCTTGCTGATCGCATGTTTCATCTTTCAAACCACATTTGCCCAAACACCTTCCGAACATTACCCTGCAGATCCGGCATCTGTTGAACAAAAAGGCGTGCCGAAAGGAGAACTCCTTAAACTAAGCTTTCAGCAGTCAAAGATATTTCCCGGCACTGTCCGCGACTACTGGGTGTATGTACCGGCCCAATATAATCCTGCAACGCCGGCCTGTGTGTACGTCAATCAGGATGGTATCCAGTTCAATGCGCCCGTGGTTTTTGATAATCTTATTCAGAAGAAAGAAATTCCTGTGACGATCGGCATATTTATTCAGCCGGGGCGGGTTCCGGCAGCGGGGCCAGTTGCCATAGATCGCGTCAACCGGAGTTTTGAATACGATGGCCTGGGCGACGCCTATGCCCGGTTTATCCTTGAAGAAATTCTCCCGGAGGTGGAAAAACAAAAGACAGCGGATGGCAGGCAGATCAGGTTGTCGAAAAACGGAAACGACCGTGCTATAGGCGGCTCAAGCAGCGGTGCGGTGGCTGCTTTTACGGTCGCCTGGGAACGCCCCAATGAGTTTACCCGGGTTTTCAGTTCCATCGGCACCTATGTTGGTTTTCGGGGTGCCGAAAGGTATTCAACCCTGGTCCGGAAATATGAACCAAAGCCGATTCGCATCTTTTTACAAGATGGAACAAACGATCTGAACAATTATGCAGGCGACTGGTGGATGACTGCACAACTGATGGAAAGAGCCCTGACATTTGCCGGCTATGAAGTCGCGCATGCCTGGGGAGAAGGCGGGCACAACAGCCTCCATGCCACGGCCATTTTTCCGCAGGCGATGCGCTGGCTCTGGAAAGACTACCCTAAGCCCGTGTCAAACGCGATCTCCAAAAATCAGTTTATTAAAGATATCTTGATTCCCGGCGAAGACTGGGAACTGGTTGGTGAAGGCTATGGGTTTACAGAGGGAACAGCCGTCAATGCAACGGGCGAAGTCTTCTACCAGGATATTCCCAATTCAAAAACCTATAAGGTGGACCGGAACGGCAAGCTGACGACTTTGCCTGTAAATCCCAAAAAAGCGAGTGGCACCGCTTTCGGACCTGATGGCAAGCGCTATACTGTGGCATCAGAAACGAAACAGATCCTGAGTCACGATGACAACGATAAAGAAACTGTGATTGCAGATTTGCCAGGCAATGATATTACGGTAGCAAATAATGGGAATATATACATTACATCACCTGATGGGAGCGAAAAGCCGAGTAAATTATACCTGATCAGGCCGAATGGCGAACAGGTTGTCGTAGATGAAGGCTTAAAATTTGCCAATGGTCTGGCGTTAAGTGCCGATCAGACGCAATTGTATGTGACCGAGTCCGCTTCACACTGGGTATGGGTCTACCAGGTAAAAGCAGATGGAACACTTGCTTATAAACAGCGTAATGGCTGGCTTCATATTCCCGATAATGCAGAAAATGCCTGGTCTGACGGACTTAAAAGCGATTCGAACGGGCGTGTCTATGTGACCTCCCGTTTAGGCATACAGGTTATGGACGAAATTGGACGGGTATTGGCCATTTTACCTGTTCCCAACGGCAGCAGTTCCTCAAACCTTTGCTTTGGCGGCCCGGACTTCAACATCTTATATGTTTCCAGCAGAGACAAAGTTTACCGCCGCAAAGTAAATGTGAAAGGCGTAAATGCATTTGATAAACCTGTAAAACCGGTAATTCAAAAACTTTGACATTCATCCTTAACAAAGCAGCGGACCAAAAATCCAGCTGAATTCACAAAGTGATGGATGCTCAGGATGAACAAATTAGCTGCATTATAGGGTTGAAATCGGGGCAAGTGCTCAAATTAATTGCATTCCTTTCCCGATTTTACGCCCGAATCTTTATATTTGCCTAATCCTTAGTCAATGCAAAAAAAAACCCTGCTAGACGGTCAAAAATTCCAGATCACAATTAAGCGGCTTTGTCACCAGCTAATTGAGAACCATACCGATTTTTCGAATACTGTTTTAATTGGCATCCAGCCGCGCGGCAGTTATTTCGCTGATCGGGTGCAGCAGGAGCTATCCGCCATATTGCCCGACAGTAAAATCAGAAAGGGCAATCTCGACATCACGTTTTTCCGGGACGATTTCAGAAGGAAAGACGGCCTCAGCTCTGCAAGTTCCAACACCATAGATTTTATTATCGAAGGCAAGAATGTCATCCTTATCGATGATGTACTGTGGACCGGCAGGACCATCCGTGCGGCATTAGACGCTCTGCTCGCCTATGGGCGACCATCTAAAGTTGAGCTTATGGTATTGATCGACCGCCGGTTTTCAAGGCATGTCCCTATTGAAGCCGATTATATCGGACAGCAGGTAGACAGCCTGGATTCACAGCTGGTGCGGGTAAGCTGGATGGAAACGGAAGGAGAAGACAGAGTAATTTTATTATCAGAAAGAACTAAGTAAAATGGCAGCAGACAGATTATCAACCAGGCATCTTTTAGGGATCAAAGATATTAACCGGGATGATATTGAATTGATTTTAGAAACTGCCGAGAACTTTAAAGGTGTGATCAACCGACCGATTAAAAAGGTCCCATCGCTGCGTGACATCACCATTGCCAACATATTTTTCGAAAATTCAACCCGGACGAAGCTTTCTTTCGAGCTTGCTGAAAAGCGGCTTTCTGCCGATGTGGTGAACTTTGCGGCATCTTCCTCTTCTGTAAGCAAAGGAGAGACATTGATCGATACGGTCAACAACATCCTTGCTATGAAAGTGGACATGGTCGTGATGCGCCATCCCTATGCAGGGGCAGGTGTTTTCTTAAGCAAACACATCAACGCGCAGATCGTAAATGCCGGTGACGGCGCCCATGAACATCCCACACAAGCTTTACTGGATGCTTTTTCCATTCGTCAGAAACTTGGGGATGTAGCCGGCAAAAAGGTTGTTATTGTCGGTGACATCCTACACTCCAGGGTGGCCATATCCAATATCCTGTGTTTACAGAAACTGGGTGCAGAGGTCATGGTCTGCGGACCAACAACATTGATTCCCAGATACATGAAAGACCTGGGCGTAAAAGTAGAACACAACTTGCTTAAAGCTTTAAACTGGTGTGACGTAGCCAACATGCTCCGCATCCAGCTTGAACGGCAGGACATTAAATATTTCCCTTCCCAACGGGAATACGCCATGATGTATGGCTTAAACAAACAAATACTGGATAACCTCGACAAAGAGATCATTGTCATGCACCCAGGCCCGATCAATCGCGGCGTGGAGATCACCAGCGATGTTGCCGACAGCAAGCAGTCGATCATACTGGAGCAGGTGGAAAATGGCGTGGCCGTTCGAATGGCTGTGTTGTACCTTCTTGCCTCGCAAAGATAAAGCAGCCCGCAACTTCTCTAAAGCCGTCCTATACCAATATCACCTTCCAACCGTTAATGCAGTGTTATCAACACATGTTGATTTCTTGTGTTAATAACTATCATTGTAATACTTATATTCGCAGCGACCATTTTTGAAACCTATGCAGAAAAAATATTTATTCATTCCGCTTTTATTGGCGGGTAACCTTTCGGCCAGTTATGCACAGATCAGTGCATTGGTAAATTTGAACAAGAACTACCAGACTGGTTTAGAGCTACTGAATAACGAAAAATATGTTGCTGCCGCACAGCAGTTTAAACTGGTAGAACAAGTCAGGCAACGCCCGGGATCACAGCCGGAAAGCAATGCAGAACTATCGCTACTAAAAGAAAACGCCAAGTTCTATGCCGCCGTTTGTGCCCTCGAGTTAGGTAATGCAGATGCCGAGGGCTTGTTTCAGAGTTTTATCAAGGATTATCCTCTAAACCCGAATACCAAACTGGCATACTTCCATGTTGGTAAGTCTTACTTCGAGCAGCAAAATTTCCAGAAAGCACTGGAGTGGTTTGAAAAAACAGATCCTTCCACCCTGTCGCAAAAGCAACGCGTGGAATACCAGTTTAAGCAGGGATATTCTTATTTCAAGTTGGATAACATTGAAAAAGCAGAGCCGCTGTTTGAAGCCGTAAAGAACGAGGAATCGCCTTACCAGGAGAGTGCAACCTATTATTTTGCGTACATCAACTACCTGAACAAGGAATATAAGACGGCGTTGGCGAACTTCGAGAAACTCCAGGGTTCACCAACCTATGCCGACAGTTATCCATATTACATTACTTCGATGTACTATCTGGATGAACGTTATGATGACGTGATCAGCAATGGAACTCCGGTTCTTAAAACCATAAAGCAGCAATACGAAGCAGATATGCTGAGTTTGATCGCGGCTTCTTATTTTGCGAAGTCCGACTATAAAAATTCGGAGCGCTACTTCGCGGAGTACTATGCGAAGAACACCTCCGGCACAAAGAACAACCTTTTTATTTACCAGTACGGCTATTCTTTGTATCAGTTGAAAAAATATAAAGAATCGGTAGCGGTTCTGGAAAAACTGGATGTAGATGATGTATACCTACAGAACGGTATGTACACCCTTGGAAAGACCTACATTGAACTTAAGAACAAGGAAAAAGCAAGAAGTGCATTCTTCCGTGCTTCGAGGCTTGAATTTGACAAGTCCGTTCAGGAAGAATCCTGGCTGAACTATGCGAAGCTCAGCTACGAGCTTAATTTCAACCAGCAGGCACTGGAATCTACACAAAGCTTCCTGAAGCAATTTCCAACATCCAGGCGAATCAATGAAGCCAAGACGCTGATGGGCGAAATCCTGTTGAGCAGTAAAAACTACCAGGCGGCCATTGACATCCTTCAGCCCATTCAGAACAAATCACAGGAAGCAAAAGAAGCCTATCAGAAAGTTACGTATTTCCGCGGCCTCGAGTTTTACAATGAGCGTGCATTTCCAAATGCATTGTCCATGTTTCTTCGTTCACAGAACTTTCCTGAAGATCCGGAGATCAGTGCTTTGACGACCTACTGGATGGCGGAAGCGGGATATGAATTACGCAAGTTCGGTGAGTCTGTTCAGAATTTCGAGAAATTCCTGGGCATGCCGGGCGCAGAAAAGACGAAAGTCTACAACTATGCAAACTACGCCTTGGCGTATGCTGCATTTGAGGATGAAAAATATTCAAAGGCAGCAACTTACTTTGAGCGTTTCATCCGCGGTAATGATAAAGATCAAAAAACAGTTACCGATGCGCGCATCCGCCTGGCGGACTCCTATTTCGTAAGTAAAAGCTATGAAAACGCATTGGCCAACTACAATATGATTATAGCAAGCAAGGCCACCGGAGAAGATTATGCGGTGTTTCAAAGGGGAATGATCCAGGGCTTGCAGGGACAGGACGATGCAAAGATCGCGACCATGCAAAGCTTGCTTCAGCAATTTCCATCGTCCAACTATGCGGATGATGCCGGTTTCGAAACCGCCTATAGCTATTTCAACAAGGGTGAACTGGATAAATCCAAATCCGACCTTACGGAACTGATCAGCAAATATCCAAGGAGCAGCTATGTGCCGCGTGCCATGGTGACGATCGGCTTGGTACAATACAACCAGGATCAGGATGATGCTGCACTGGAGACATTCAAAAAAGTTATCACCGATTACGGAAGTACAGAAGAAGCGAAGCAGTCCCTGGAATCGATTAAAAATATTTACATCGACAAAGGAGACTCCAATGGGTTTATCAACTATGCAAGCACTACCCCCATCGGGAACTATACCGTTGCAGAACAGGACAACATTGCTTTCCAGGCGGCTAACGTACGTTACCTGAAAGGTGATGCACAGGGAACTGTTGATGCGGTAAACGCTTACTTCGATAAGTTTTCAAAACCAATCCATGATAAGGAAGGAAAATTCATCCGTGCAGAATCCCTGGTAAAACTTGGACGCTCCGCAGAGGCCATCCCAGATTATGAATATATCCTGAACGACTGGACCAGTGATTACACGGAACGTTCGCTGATCTCTATCTCTGAACTGTATCTGAAAGAGAAAAAATACAACGAAGCCATCGTTTACCTGAAACGACTGGAAACAACCTCCGATTACAAGGCCCATTATACCTATGCAATTAACAATTTGTTAAAAGCGTACAGCATCCTGAATATGCCTGATGATGTACTGAAGTATGTTGCACTGATCAAAGAATCTGATAAAGCTTCTGAAGAGGAGAAAAACAGCGCAGACCTTTATGCGGGACAGGCTTATCTGGCCAAAGCGGATACCACAGCAGCGACAAAGGCATTCAGCAATGTGGTGACCAAAACAAAAACCGTAGCGGCTGCGGAGTCAAAATACAACCTTGCCGCGATCCAATACGCGAAAAGAGATTATAAAAATTCACTCAAATCTTGTTTTGATCTGATCAATAACATGCCTTCCTACGACTATTGGGTGGCGAAGTCTTTCTTACTTCTTGCCGACAATTATATAGCCCTGAAGGATAATCTACAGGCGAAGAGCACCTTGCTCAGTCTGATAGACAACTACGATGGGAAAGATGAAATTGTACCTACAGCAAAGGAAAAACTTGAAAAAATTAAATAAGCGGATTACAATGAGATTAAGCAAATTTATATATACTACCCTATTACTTATCGGTGCTTCTTCGATGGCTGCAGAGGCACAGGACACCAAAACAACGGAGCCGAAGAAGGACGAGAAAACCATCAATGAAGAAATTGAAGTGGTTCGTCCGTACAAGCCTATTCTGGCTGAAGCGGTGAAGCTGAGACGAAGCCCGGATCTGAATGATGTGGTGACCTACAAAGCGAAATTCAACTATAGCGTTACCGACAGGAAGCTTGGTCTGAATTCTGACATCAATAAGCTTCAGGCACAGCAGCTGACGGAAGAACAAAAGACAGAATTGATCAACAACTACATCAAAGGTGGCTTTGGAAATGCAACAACAACTTTGCTGGAGGCCTATATCAACACCGGCCGGGATGAAGCTTTACAGGCTGGCGGTTATTTCCGACATTTCGGACAGGAAGGAAAACTTCCGGGACAGAAACAAAATCAGCAGGAGCTGAGTGTATTTGGACGGAGCATCGGTGAGGCAGCGACCTTAAGCGGCCGTGTAAACTACCAGCGTAACGGATTGAACTTTTATGGCTACAATGAAAACAACCCACAGTTCAATTTAGATCCGGAAAGTCAGGCATTTAATTTCATTGAGGCAGAAGCCGAGGTGGTAAACCGTTTCAGTGCAGATGAAGATGCGTTAAGCTATGCGGCAAAAATAAACGGATACCTTTGGAGTGATAAATACAGTGCGAAAGAAAATTCTATCGTGATCAATGGTTACCTGAACAAAAGGATCAACAGCTTAAACCTGGGTTTAGCTGCAGGTGCGGAATTCGGTTCAACAAAAAGCGTTACCACGAAGATCGGGAACAATATCCTTCGTCTTAATCCGTACATTCTATTGCAAACAAACGGCATCAAGATCAATGCAGGGATAAACTTTGTACAGGAATTTGGCGCTTATTCTTCTTCCAGAATCTTCCCTGCAGTGACGGCAGACTTCACCCTGATTCCCGAGTTCCTTCAGATCTTCGGAGAGGTTAAAGGTGATGTGAACCGTAACTCCATGAAACAATTGACGGACGAAAATCCATTCCTGAACAGCGACATTCAGATCCAGAACTCTGTAGAAAAATTGAGCCTTACCGCGGGCATAAAAGGTACCGGCGGACCTGGCTTTGGCTATAAGGTAAAAGTTTACCAAAAAAAGATCAGCGAGATGGCTTTGTTTGTAAATAACTTCAGCAATCCGAACAAATTTGATGTGATCTATGATTTTGGAACGACCAAGGTAACGGGATTGAACGGTGAACTAACCGTGCAGGTGAGTGATGCCCTGAACTGGACAGGCGGTTTAACGCTTGAACAATATAAGCCGGACTTCGAATCTCAAAGCTGGTACAAACCGCAGGTTCGCGTAAGCTCAAACTTGTTGTACAACATCAACAAGAAACTTAGCTTCAATGCAGCAGTTGCCATGCAGGGTGACAGCAAAGCGAAGCTTTATACTGCAGAACCGGCAAACCCATATTTGGTACCAAACACGGAAATCGAAAACATCGTGAGCGTGAAAGGTTTTGTAGATCTTGGAGTTGGTGCAGGATATAAGATCAACGACCGTTTCTCTGCATTCTTAAAGGCAAACAACCTGTTAAACAAAGAATACAGCAGATATCTGTACTATCAGGCCATTGGTGTAAACGTGTTCGGCGGCATAACATATTCGTTTTAAGCACCTTTCCCGATCAGTAACTTATCCCCTATGAAGCATTCATCCTTGAGGTTCCTGAGATTTGTAAGTACTAAGCTTATGATGGTTTAATTATTAATTGCTTGCTAGAGAATTATAATATATTTTTACCCGAATGGAGATATTACAGTACATAGCTGAATTGGTGCAGTCCCAAAAAGAAGTTGGAATAGCTGGGCTGGGCACCATTTATAAAAAAAAATCTCCTGGTAGGTACGATGCGGCAACACAGTCGTTTTTACCACCAAGTCAGACCCTCGGTTTCAAAGATGAGGTTTCGGACACCGAAGCATTGACCAGTCATCTGGCTACCCGGGAGCACATCAGCATCGCTGCAGCAGAGAATGCCATTAAGCTTTTTGTAGGCGGCATCCGGCAGCAGTTGTCCGAATACGGGGAAGCCAACTTCCACCCGCTGGGCACTTTGAAATCCGCTGGAGATCAATTAAGTATTGACGTAGAGTCAACCTTCCGGCCTGGATTTGAGTACTTCGGCCTTCCGAAACTGGAGGAAAGGCCTCTTGTACCAGAAGTTCCGAAGCCCGAAGAAGTGGAACGAGAAGAGCTGGAGTCAGAAACTGCAGCGCCGGAGGCGGTAGCGGCAGACGTTACTGTCCTGGCTGACCAGGATCCGGTCTTTGAAAAAGAAGAAGTCAAGGCATCTGTTGAACCAGAAGTGCCTGCTGCCCCTGCTACTCCAGCCGTGGAGGAGGTGATGGCCAGCAACCTGATGGAAGAAGAAAATCCGGGCAGAGAGACTGCTGAGCCGCAGCTCGTTGAAGTTCCGGAACCATTCGCCGCAAGTTCAGCGAAAGATGATGTTCCGAATATCCAGGCGGATCCGAGGACTCCGTACCTATCACATGACATTCCAGCGCAGACGGAAGCAAAACCTGACCGTCTGTTGTTGAAGGTTGCGCTAGGGCTGCTTGCTTTGGTTGTTATCGGTGTGGCAGGCTACCTGCTGTATCCGGCCATGAATGACGCAACCCCTGCAGATCGCGTTGCGGCGGTGGACAGCAATCAGGTGCGTGCCGACAGCCTGAAGCGAATGGAGACATCCAGAGCCATACAGGATTCAATGGCAAAGGTGGACACCATTAAAAGCATTCCAGCGGTTACGGACTCTCCTGTCACTGCGGGCCCAGTGACGGCGAAGCCAGTGACCGACACCGCAACGACCTTCGAGATTATTGGCGCTTCGGTGTTGAATCAAAAAGAAGCGGACTGGTTTATTACGCAAATGAAGAGACACGGCATTAAAGCCAAGGTCGTCCGAAATATGGCCGGCAAGCGGTTAAAGATGAGTATTGCGACCGTGAAGGATGAAGAAGCGGCGAAGTTGGAGCGCGACAGACTAGAGAAAAAACTAAATATTAAGGGAATTTACATTTATAGAAACAAACCAGAATAATATGATCACATTGCTACAAGGTGCCGTGGATACAGCGAACCGGATAATTGATACTGCTAACGTCGTAAATCAGGCGGTAACAACAGCACCTCCGGAAATACATTTTATTGACCTGCTTTTAAAGGGTGGTTGGGTAATGATCCCACTGGCAGCACTGGCCTTTGGTGGGCTGGTTATCTTTATTGAGCGTTACATCACGATCAGAAAGTCGACCAAAGCAGAATCGAATCTTATGATTCAGATCAAGCAATACATCCATGAAGGTAAACTGGACCATGCGATTACCGTGTGCCGGAACAACACCTCCCCCCTGAGCAGAATGCTTGAAAAAGGACTACGAAGAATTGGACGCCCGATTAAGGAAATTGAAGGTGCTATTGAAAACGTCGGTAAACTGGAAGTATCCAAACTGGAGAAAAACATAGGCATACTTGGGATTATTGCCGGTATTGCGCCGATGCTTGGATTCGTCGGAACCATTATCGGGGTAATTCAGATTTTCCATGATGTATCCATCAAAGGAGCGATTGAGATCGGCACCATTTCTGGTGGTTTATACACCAAAATGATCACTTCTGCAACCGGGCTGATCATCGGTATTCTGGCGTACGTTTTGTACCACATACTAAATATGATGGTGGAGCGTATCATCTTACGTATGGAGACGGATTCTATTGAGTTTATTGATTTATTAGAGGAGCCAGGTAAATAATGAATTTACGCAAAAGACAAAAAGGCACAGTTGAGGTGCATACCTCTGCACTGAATGACATCATGTTCTTCTTGCTGTTGTTCTTTTTATTAGCCTCCGCTGTGGTCAATCCGCAAG
Organism: Pedobacter sp.; assembly: GCA_045629455.1. Taxonomy (GTDB): domain Bacteria; phylum Bacteroidota; class Bacteroidia; order Sphingobacteriales; family Sphingobacteriaceae; genus Pedobacter. Next base: position 82,155 of record JAZQRI010000036.1, read on the forward strand.
TCGTTAAGTTATTGCTGCCCCGGTCTGAGTCCGGACAACAATCGAACGCCCAGAAAATAGTAACCGTTTCCATAAATGATAAGCTGGAATACTTTGTTGAAAAACAACAGGTAAACCTGGAAGGACTAAAATCTGCTATTGAAGTGTATCAGAGGGCATCTCCGGACCTGACATTAGTTTTATATGTGGCCAGAGGTGTATCGATAGAGAATACCATGCAGGTTTTTGATGTAGCGAACCAATTGAAATTAAAAGTTGTTTTGGCTGTAGAACCGAAAAAATGATGACCTACGCAAAAGAAGAAAATAATTATCCAAAGGCACTGGCGATTTCTACCGCCGTTATGGTTGGTTTCTTAGCTTTAAGTTACTTTATAGCGATCGGAACGTTCCAACCTCCAGTGGAAGCTGGCATGGGTGGTATTGTTGTCAATTATGGCACTTCTGTAGAAGGCATGGGATCAGATTACACCAGTATCGAGGAACCGTCCTCCGATCCGAACGCAAACAATAAAATACCTGACAAGGTGGTACCAACGCCGGAAGCTCCGCAGGAGACCAGTACTGAGTCGAGTGACAAGGAAATCCAAACACAGACGACAGAAGAATCGGTCAGCATCAATACCAAGAAAACATCGAGTAAAGCTGCCCCTACTGCGGCAGTGGAAGATAAACCTGCAAAACCAGCCATCAATCAGAATGCTTTGTACAAAGGCAAAGCCAACCAGGGTACTGGGGGCGGCGATGGCACGGGAACGACCCCGGGAAATCAGGGAAGTATCAATGGCGATCCCCTTTCGAACAACTATGGTGAAGGTGGTTCGGGCTTCGGGAATACACCCATTGCCCTGCGACGTTTCACGAACCTGGTTACACCGGCCGACGACGGGCAGAAAACAGGTAAAATTGCCGTCAGGCTTTCCATCAACAAACAGGGAATTGTGATCGATGCCGTTCCGGGTGTGAAAGGAACAACGCTGAACGACCGCGAGTTGTGGCAGAAATGCAAAGAAGCCGTTATGGGTGCACGCCTGAACCAGTCTGAAAATGCGCCGGATGTGCAGGTCGGCGTGGTTGTTTTTAACTTTAAAGTTCGCTAGTAAGGGGTCTTTCGTTATTTTTGCAGACTTAACTCCTACAATGAATTATACACAGACGTTGGATTTCCTATATGGTAAGCTGCCGATGTTTACCAGAATCGGCGAAGCCGCATTGAAAAAGGATTTACACAACACCATTGCCCTTTGTGAAAGGCTTGGAAACCCGCAAGACCAGTTTAAGACCATTCATGTGGCCGGCACCAATGGTAAGGGTTCCACCTCACATATGCTGGCTGCCATACTGCAGAAAGCCGGCTATAAAACCGGACTGTACACCTCCCCTCACCTGAAGGACTTCCGTGAGCGCATTCGCATCAATGGCAAAATGGTATCTAAATCCTTTGTCAGTGCTTTTGTGTCAGAACAAAAGAATTTAATAGAAGAAATTCAGCCTTCGTTTTTTGAAGTTACGGTTGCCATGGCCTTTTCCTATTTTGCATTGGAAAAAGTAGATGTAGCCATCATTGAAGTAGGCTTGGGCGGGCGCCTGGATTCAACCAATATCATCCACCCGGATCTATCGGTCATCACCAACATCAGTCTGGATCACACAAACATCCTGGGTAGCACCCTGGAAGAGATCGCCTTCGAGAAAGCCGGGATCATAAAAGCGGGAGTACCCGCAGTAGTTGGCGAAAAAGAAATGCCTTCAGAGCAGGTCTTCCGTGAGAAGGCTGTTACGGTGCGGACCAACCTGGAATTCGCTTCAGATCACTATCACGCCGAAAATGTACAGCAGCATGCAGGCAAGCTGCGGATGAACATCCTGAAGGATGGGCAACCTTTATACAGAAATCTGGAACTGGACCTCACCGGAACTTACCAGCTCAAGAATATCATTACCGTTACTGCTGCCGTGCAGCAGCTGGTTGCACACGGTTATGAGCTTGCGGACTCCGCCGTTTACCTGGCTTTAAAAAATGTCAAGAAAATCACCGGACTTCAGGGACGGTGGCAGCGGCTGGGAGATCATCCAACCATCATCTGTGACACGGGGCATAATGTTGCCGGGATCAGTGAAGTGCTCCGGAACATCGAAGCCACCCCACACAGACAGCTGCATATGGTCATTGGAATGGTCAAGGACAAAGATATTGATGCAGTGTTGAAGTTGCTCCCATCAACGGCGAGGTACTACTTCAGCCAACCCGCGCTGGAAAGAGCACTTCCCGCTGTTGCGCTGAAGGCGAAAGCACATTCTTTTGGGCTTACCGGCGAAAGCTATGCTGCCGTAAGCGACGCCTTTGCTGCCGCCAAACTAAACGCAGGGCCGGATGATCTGATTTTCATCGGTGGCAGCACCTTTATTGTCGCTGAAGTTTTATAAGAATTTTACATCAATAGCGGTCATAGTTAACCTGATGGAATTAACTTTGGCGTTCATGAAACGAATATTACCCTTAATCGCTGCGATGTGTCTGCTGAGCAGCATTGCCGTCGGACAAAAACGAAATGTACAGCATGTTCCTGCAGGGAACGTACCAGGAGAATTGAAACGTCCCAAGCTGGTTATCGGCCTGGTCGTAGACCAGATGCGCTGGGATTACCTGTACCGGTATTACGATCGTTACAGTGCAGGTGGCTTTAAAAGACTGGTCAATGAAGGCTTTTCTGCAGAAAACACAATGATCCCTTACACCCCAACCTATACCGCATGTGGACATTCGTCCGTATATACCGGATCTGTTCCCGCTGTAAATGGGATTGTAGGCAACAACTGGTACGATCCAGAACTTGGAAGGGACGTTTATTGTACGGAGGATAAAGCCGTGCAGACCGTTGGCAGCAGTTCCACTGCAGGTGAAATGTCGCCTAAGAACATGCTGACCACCACGATCACCGATGAGCTGCGCCTGGCGACTAATTTCCGGAGTAAGGTTATCGGCATTTCATTAAAAGACAGGGGTTCCATCCTACCCGCAGGGCACTCGGCAAATGCCGCCTACTGGTATGACGGGGAAAGCGGAAACTGGATCAGCAGCACCTACTATATGAAGCAGCTTCCGGCGTGGGTTGATGCCTACAACAAACAAAAACAAACGAATAAATTTTATGCAGGAAACTGGAGCACGCTATACCCTACTGATTCCTATGGACAAAGCACAACAGATGACAAGCCGTATGAGGGCCGGTACAAAGGCGAATCCAGCTCCACTTTTCCGCACAAACTTAGTGATGCCATTGACAAGAACTTCGATCTGATCAGAAGTACGCCGTTTGGAAATACCATGACCTTTGATCTGGCGAAACTGGCCATATCGGAAGAGGCGCTGGGAAAAGGCAGTTACACCGACTTCCTTGCGGTAAGCTGTTCTTCAACAGACTATATCGGCCACCAGTTTGGTCCGAATTCAATTGAAGCAGAAGATACATACCTACGTCTGGACAAAGATCTGGAAAGCTTTTTAACATATCTGGATAAGACCGTTGGAAAAGGAAATTATTTGTTTTTCCTTACTGCTGATCACGGCGGTGCACATGTTCCGAAGTTTATGGGTGAAAATAAACTGCCGGGTGGCGTGGTGAGCAACAAGAAAATTGCGGCGGATCTAAATAAGGCGATTGAGCAGGAGTTCAAGATCAAGCAGAGTGTGCTGCTGGTGATGAACAACCAGGTGATCTACAATAAGCCGGAACTTGCAAAAACAGAGGCCGACTTTGATGAAATCAAGAACTTCAGCGTTGACTTTCTAAAACACCAGACAGGAATTATCGATGCGGTTGACATCACGAACATCAGTGCTGCGACCGTACCCGAAGTCATCAAAACCCGGGTGACCAACGGCTACAATGCCCGCAGGAGTGGTGACGTCTATTTCATCCTGAAATCAAACTGGTTTGATGGCGGTGAAACCGGAACAACACACGGTGCATGGTATCCATATGATTCACACATTCCGCTGGTCTTTATGGGCTGGAATGTTAAGCCCGGGAAGACGAACAAGACCCACTACATGACGGACATCGCGCCAACGCTCGCCGCCATGCTGCGCATACAAATGCCGAGTGGCTGTGTCGGCGAACCGATCAGCGAAATCAGCAACCCTTAACACCCGAAGCCGCAGAACATGCGGCTTTGTTTTTTTACTAACTTTGTCGACCAATGTAAACTGTATGGAACAAGTTGAAGTTTATAAACCGAAAAATAAGATCCGTTTTGTTACTGCCGCCGCATTATTCGACGGCCACGATGCAACGATAAATATCATGCGCCGCATACTGCAGTCGTCCGGTGCCGAAGTGATCCACCTCGGACACAACCGGTCCGTCGATGAGGTGGTGAATTGCGCCATACAGGAAGATGTACAGGGCATAGCGATGACCTCCTACCAGGGCGGCCATATGGAATACTTTAAATACATGTACGATCTGCTACAGGAGCGTGGTGCAGGTCAAATTAAAATATTTGCCGGTGGTGGCGGAGTGATACTTCCATCCGAGATTGAGGAGCTACAGGCGTATGGGATTTCGCGCATATTTTCTCCCGATGATGGCAGGAAGATGGGACTGCAGGGTATGATCAATCAGATGCTGCAGGAAACAGATCATGTGACGGTGCAATCGGTAACTTCAGAACTCACCGATGTACCTCAGAAAAACGTAAAGCGTATTGCTACAGCCATCACGCTTGCTGAAAATGACCCCGAGGGCAGTCAGTCTTTTGTTAAGGAGCTAAAGCGGCTGGCCTCTGCCAAAGTAAGCCCGGTACTGGGCATTACGGGAACCGGCGGATCGGGAAAATCCTCCCTTGTGGATGAGCTCGTCAGGCGTTTTCTGATCGAAGTTAAAGATAAAACACTGGCGATCATTTCCGTGGATCCATCCAAGCGGAAAACCGGCGGCGCACTGCTTGGCGACCGCATACGGATGAATGCGATTAACAATCCGCGGGTGTACATGCGTTCACTAGCCACCAGGCAGGCCAATCTGGCCCTTTCCAGGAATGTGCAGGAGAGCATAGACATTTGCAAGGCAGCAGGTTACGACCTGATCATTGTGGAAACTTCCGGTATCGGGCAGTCCGACACCGAGATTACAGAACACTGTGATGTGTCGCTGTATGTGATGACACCTGAATTTGGCGCGGCAACCCAGCTGGAGAAGATCGATATGCTTGACTTCGCGGATCTGGTGGCGATCAACAAGTTCGACAAACGTGGTGCAGCGGATGCACTCCGCGACGTCCGCAAGCAATATAAACGAAATCACAATTTATTTGAGATTGGCGATGATGCCGTTCCCGTTTATGGAACGATGGCTTCGCAGTACAATGATCCGGGCATGAACAACCTGTTTACGGCATTGATGACGACAATCACTGCGCGTACCGGAGTTGCCTTCGAGACAAAGCAATTGATTACCGGCGGACAATCAGAAAAGATCTACATTATCCCACCAGATCGGGTGCGGTATCTGGCGGAGATCGCTGAAGCCAGTCAGACGTACAACGAATGGGTATCCACCCAATCCGCGATTGCGCGCAAGTTGTACCAGCTGCAGGGCGTGATGCAACTGAATAAAGAAGAACAAGGCGGGGCAAGGAACGGGAAAAATGCTGATCTGGGAGACGCTTTACAAGACATGTATACCCATCTGGAAGAACAGCTCGACGGAGAATGCAAAAGACTGTTGCGCGCCTGGCCGGAAACCGTTGTCAAATACCAAGCGGAGTTCTTTGTGTATAAAGTGCGTGAGAAAGAAATTAAGCAGCCGCTGTTTTACGAATCACTCTCCCAACTTAAAATCCCAAAGGTTTCCCTACCAAGATACCAGGATTGGGGAGATATTTTACGGTGGTTGCTGACGGAAAATGTACCCGGAGAATTCCCGTATGCTGCCGGTGTATTCCCCTTGAAGCGTGAGGGAGAAGATCCGACCCGGATGTTCGCTGGTGAAGGTGGGCCGGAAAGAACGAACAAGAGGTTCCATTACGTATCGTTGGGACAGCCGGCACACCGCTTGTCTACCGCGTTTGACTCGGTGACGCTGTATGGTGAAGACCCCCATATCCGACCGGATATTTATGGTAAAATCGGAAACTCAGGTGTGAGCATCGCGACGCTGGACGACGCGAAGAAGCTGTATTCCGGATTTGATCTGTGCAAAGCCTCCACTTCCGTATCCATGACCATAAACGGCCCCGCTCCTATGCTGCTTGGCTTTTTCATGAATGCCGCGATTGATCAGCAATGCGAAAAGTACATCAAGGCAAACGGGCTGGAGGAATCGGTAGAGCGGAAGATTGATGAAATTTATTTATCGAAAAACCAGCCCAGGCCAGTATACCAGGGTGAACTTCCGAAAGGAAATGACGGCCTCGGGCTGATGCTGCTTGGCGTGACCGGCGATCAGGTTCTACCGGCCGAAGTATACCAGGAGATCAAAGCCTTTGCAATGAGTACTGTTCGTGGAACCGTGCAGGCAGATATCCTCAAGGAAGATCAGGCCCAGAATACGTGTATATTCTCTACTGAATTTGCGTTGCGGATGATGGGTGACATCCAAAAATACTTTATTGATCAGAAGGTACGGAACTTCTATTCTGTGTCTATATCTGGATACCACATCGCAGAGGCCGGCGCAAACCCGATTTCTCAACTTGCATTTACCTTGAGCAACGGTTTTACCTATGTTGAGTATTACCTGAGCAGGGGTATGAATATAGACGACTTTGCGCCGAACCTTTCTTTTTTCTTCTCTAATGGAACCGATCCGGAGTATGCGGTGATTGGCAGGGTGGCCAGAAGAATCTGGGCAAAAGCAATTAAGAACAAGTATAAGGGAAACGAGCGTTCCCAAAAGTTGAAATACCACATTCAAACTTCCGGTCGCTCTTTACATGCGCAGGAAATTGATTTCAATGACATCCGGACCACACTGCAGGCGCTGTACGCGATATACGACAACTGTAATTCCTTACATACCAATGCGTACGATGAAGCAATCACTACCCCTACAGAGGAATCGGTACGAAGGGCGATGGCTATTCAGCTGATCATCAACCGGGAGCTTGGGCTGGCAAAAAATGAAAATCCTTTACAAGGGGCTTTCATCATTGAGGACCTGACGGATCTGGTTGAAGAAGCTGTATTGATGGAATTTAAACGAATTAACGATCGTGGAGGGGTACTGGGTGCGATGGAAACGATGTACCAGCGGGGGAAGATACAAGAGGAAAGCTTGTATTATGAGACCTTGAAACACTCCGGCGAATACCCGATTGTGGGCGTGAATACCTTTTTAAATAAAAATGGATCGCCTACAATTGTTCCTTCGGAAGTGATCAGGGCGACTGAAGAAGAAAAGCAGTTCCAGATTTCCGCGCTTCAGCGTTTTCAGGAGCACTACTCCGACCGTGCGGCTGATGCCTTAACAAGGCTACAACATACGGCAATTGCAGGTGAAAACATATTTGAGGAGCTGATGGAGGTCTGCAAAGTTTGCAGTTTGGGACAGATATCTGCGGCGCTGTATGAAGTTGGCGGGCAGTACCGGAGAAACATGTAAACAAGAAAATACAATTGGATGGCAAGGGCGTTAAATAAGGCATGGTTATTGGAGATTTCCAATCATGAAAAAACTGCTCTATCTGCTTCCGCTCTTGTTGATACTAAGCGCTTTCTTTTACAGCTGCTCACCTAAAGTTTACAGCACTGCGGCCGATACCGTGAATTTGAATAAGGAATACCGCGTGCTGCTAAGGGACGTTGTAAACTTAAACGGAGACATCAATAAACTGAAAAGCAACATTCCGGTGCTGGAAGCAAAGGCGCAGAAAGCCGACGCGAAGTCTAAGAAATCTCTGGAAGAAAGCAGGCGGCAGGCAGCGACGGCAACCGGTGGTGATTTAAAGCAAATTCGCAAGGCTGAGTCAAAGGCAGATGACGCTCAGGACGACGCCGAAGATTCCAAAGAAGCACATAAGAAGCTGGAAGATGCAAGAAATCGTCTGGCGAATTTGCAGTCAGAACTCGCAGGGAAAGAATCCCGTTTACAGGAACTGGACCGGCAAAAAACTGCGATCAATCAGAATTCGTAAGTGCATTCCAGGAGATATTTTTTTCCTTCCCGATCGAATCTGAATTTCTTAGACGGAGCAATAACCTTTCTTGCCGGGAGAGAGGGGAATCTGACTTCAGTAGTCTTGCCGGAATCTCAGGGCATACTCCTTATTGTGCACCTTCAATGATGGATTTAAGCTGTGCAGCCTGCATCACCCCCGATTGCCTCCATTTGATCTCCCCGTTCTTAAATAATATCAGCGTTGGTACCCCCTGGATGCGGTATTGTCTGGAAACTTCGGGGTTTTTGTCTACGTCAACTTTCAATATAGTGGCTGTATCGCCAATCATACCCTTCAACTGTTTCAATATTGGCGCCATCATTTTACATGGACCGCACCATTCTGCTGAAAAATCAACCAGTACTGGCTTATCTGATTTTATGATCTCTGAAAAGTTTGACATTGCGATTTTATTTAATACACAAAAATAACAAATCCCAACCTAAATAGTTTCCTATTTTTGTGCTCCGAACACCCACATGATGATTAGTAACAAACAACTTTTCCTGCTAAATACCGCTCAGACCTCGACAACGCCCAAGATGCTGGAGATTGATCATGCCGAAGGCGTATATCTGTATGATGTGGACGGAAAAGCATACATCGATATGGTATCTGGTTTTGCAGTGAGTAACATTGGTCACCGCCATCCCAAAGTGCTTGATGCCATCCGGTCGCAACTGGACAAATACCTCCACCTGACGGTCTACGGCGAGTACGTGCAGACGCCAATGGTGCTTTTTGCGGAAAAGCTGGTATCGGTATTGCCCAAAAGTTTGAACAACGTCTATTTTGTGAACTCCGGTGCTGAAGCGACTGAAGGTGCATTGAAACTCGCTAAGCGTTTTACCAAAAGAAGCGGGATTGTGTCTTGTGTAAATGCGTATCACGGCAGCACCCATGGAGCCTTAAGTGTTATGGGGAATGAAGAATACAAACAGGCATATCGTCCCTTGCTTCCGGATGTACGTTTTATACATTTCAATGTGGAAGCGGATCTGGAATTTATTACCGAGGAAACAGCCTGCGTAATCGTAGAGACTGTTCAGGGGGAAGCTGGGATACGGGTGGCATCTGAGTCTTACATGAAGCAGCTCCGGGAACGGTGTAACGCTGTAGGTGCGCTATTGATCCTGGACGAGATACAGGCTGCATTTGGCCGTACGGGTAAGATGTTTGCGTTTGAACACTACGACATTGTACCAGATATTTTGCTGCTGGCGAAAGCACTGGGTGGAGGAATGCCCGTGGGGGCATTTATTGCAGACAAGAAATTGATGGGTGTGTTGGCGGAAAACCCTATCCTGGGTCACATCACCACCTTCGGTGGGCATCCTGTTTCGTGCAGCGCAGGGCTGGCGAATTTGAATGTTATTTTAGAAGAATCGCTGGTGGAAGGCGTTAAGGCGAAAGAGGAACTGTTCCGTTCGTTACTGGTCCACCCTTTGATCAGCGAGATCAGGGGTAAAGGTCTGATGCTTGCCATTCAGCTGGAAAGTTTCAGTCAGGTGGAAGCAGTAAGCCACTTCTGCAGTGATAATGGTGTGGTTATCGATTGGTTTCTCCACTGTGAAACCGCGATGCGAATTGCTCCCCCTTTAATCATTACAGAAGAAGAAATTCGCAAAGCCTGCGCGGTTATTCTGGAAGCACTGGATTCGGTTGCTTAAGCGCCGATCGCATGCCACAACATATCTTTCAGCTCGATAAGCCCTTTTTGAGCGACCGAGGAGATGAATACAGATGGGATATTTTCTGGAATTTCCTTTTTCATTTCCTGCATCAGCTCGTCGTCCAGCATGTCGGACTTGGTGACGGCCAGCACGTGAGGCTTCTGCATCAGCTCTGGATTGTATTGCTGAAGCTCTTTCTTTAAGATCTCGTATTCTTCCTTAATTGTTCTGGTCGTGTCCGCAGGAACCATGAAAAGCAACACAGAGTTCCGCTCGATGTGACGTAAGAAGCGGTAGCCTAAGCCCTTTCCTTTTGACGCCCCTTCGATGATTCCCGGTATATCTGCCATTACGAAGGACTTGTCACCACGATAGGAAACAATGCCCAGGTTGGGCACAAGCGTTGTAAAAGCGTAGTCGGCAATCTCCGGCTTTGCTGCAGATACCACGGAAAGCAACGTTGATTTTCCCGCATTCGGGAATCCAACGAGCCCGACATCAGCAAGAACTTTAAGCTCAAGAACAACCCATTTCTCTATTCCCGCTTCTCCGGGCTGTGCAAAGCGTGGTGTTTGTAGTGTTGATGTTTTAAAGTGCCAGTTTCCTAGGCCACCACGACCACCTGAGGTTAAGATCTTGGTTTCACCTTCTGTGGTGATTTCGAAGAGCACCTCTCCGGTTTCCGCATCTTTTGCGATGGTTCCCAGCGGGACATCAAGGATTTCGTCCTTGCCGGACTTACCTGTACTTGTTGAACTGGAGCCGCTCAGGCCATCTTCAGCGATGATGTGCTTGCGGTATTTCAGGTGGAGTAAAGTCCAGAACTGCGGATTACCGCGCAGGATGATGTGTCCACCTCTCCCGCCGTCGCCGCCGTCGGGCCCACCAGTGGAGGTTAATTTATCGCGATGTAAATGTGCAGAGCCGGGTCCGCCCTTTCCCGAGCGACAGCATATTTTAACATAATCAACGAAATTTGAACCTTGTGACATAATTTTATACGATTAGAATGCATGGAGCTGAGCTCCTAAAACTCAAAAAGCATGCAAATGCAGGCTTTTCAATAATTGATGCAAAGATATTTAAATGAAACCATTGTAAGCGGATTACTTACAAATGAATAAAACCAGCATTGTGCTGGTTTGGCGGAAGCAAGTTCCGGTTTAAAAAGCATGGGACAGGTTAGCCTGTCCCATCACTTGAAATGTTATTCGTATTTATCTACTACTGCGCAAAGGTTATCGAAGATCTCGTCGATCTTTCCAGTACCGTTAACCTTTGTCAGTTTGTGTTGAGCTGCGTAATAAGGAAGCACGTGAATGATTTTACCGAAGTACTCGTCGATGCGTTTCTGCAGTTTGTCTGCCTGATCATCAACACGTCCGGTTTCTTTCTGACGTTGTGCCACCCGTTTGGTTAGTTCGTCCTGATCTACATCCAGGGCAATGACACCTGCTATAGAACTCCCCTTAGTTTCCAAAAATTCATCCAGGGCTTCTGCTTGTGGGATGGTCCGAGGAAATCCGTCGAAGATAAAGCCTTTGGCATTGGGATTTTTGTCTACTTCTTCCTCCAGCATATCAATGGTAATCCCGTCGGGTACCAACTGGCCATCAGCGATCAATGCGCTTACTTTCTGACCTAAGGCTGTTTGGTTTTTGATGTGTGCCCGGAAGAGATCACCTGTAGAGATGTGAACCAATTGATATTTCTGAATCAATTTTTCGGATTGGGTGCCTTTGCCTGCACCCGGTGGGCCAAAGAGAACAAAATTTAGCATTCGGGTTGTCTTTAAAATTTAATAGCCCTGGTTTTTATGGCCAGGCTTTTTCAATTATTTCAGCGGAATAGCCGAATTTATGAGTAAAGAGCATAAATATGTGGATTATTCCTTCAAAGGTTGCAAATATATAATTATAAATTTATTAACCTTAACTTTTTGCGGATTGCGGGTGGTAAAGGGTAGGTATATTGCTCAGAATTGCACAAAATTATTGAATTGTGCGGGGAGATGGTTCGTTTTAAGATCAACTCAGATTCAGGAGCGGAGAATTGTAAAGTAAATAGTGGTTCATATGGGAATTACCGCTAACCAGCTAAAAGCCAATTGACAATACTAAACTTAGTGTCATTTGGTTTGTTCTTTAAAAAGAAATTATAGCTATATTTGATCAATGGACAAGAACAAAGACATCAGCAACATCATTCAGTCTGATAGCAGTGGGAAGCTTTATATCAAAAGCCCCGACTTCTTTAGTCAACCCAAAGTTCAGCAAATGGTAAGCGCGATAATGCAATCAAACATCTTCAAGAAGATCGCAAAAGAAAAGCATACTAAATAAAGGTGTATGCCATTTAACCTGCTCATTTTTCCCCTTGTGGGCGGTTATTACATATTGATTCGCTTCGAGTACTTACGTTATATTCAATACAGACTAGAAAGCCAGCGCATCCTGCTGAATTCTGCCTTTGCAGGAATTATTTTGTTGGTTGCTTGCTTCATGTTGCGAACTGTTGTTTACTTATGTTTCCCCTCGCTCCTTGATCAACTCGGCAAATTAGTGCCATTACAAACTACATATTTCGGTACTACAAGCTTCACCCTGGTTGCGGCGGTCCTTTTTACTGAAATAGCAAATCTGTTTGTAGATCGAAAAAAGGCTATCAGAAAATCACTTGAAAAGGCCGGTAATGAATTCGAGTTGCTATTGAGTTCTTCATTCTTCGATGCCCATCTGCTGCAATTTACAATGGATAACGGCAAAGTGTATATTGGCTGGGTAAAGGAACTTCCCAAACCCTTTACCACCAACTATATTCGAATTACCCCAGCACTAAGTGGGTATCGGAACGAACAAAAAGAACTGATATTTACGACGCAGTATCTAACTGTTTATGCCTCCTATATTTCTGACGGGTCAGTTGCCGACCAAAATGAATTGAAGACTGACCTTGTACTTAAGGTCGACAAGATTAACTCTGCTTCTTTTTTCGACATGGAGATTTATAAACGGTTCAATCCAAACGAAGAGGAAACGGATTTGAATACTCAACAGCAAGCACAGGCATAGTACACTGTTCATCACAACAAACATGCTGCTAAACTGCAGGCATAAAAAAAAGAGGATCCAAATGAATGAATCCTCTTTTCTGTGCACTCGAAGGGAGTCGAACCCCTAACCTCCTGATCCGTAGTCAGGTGCTCTATCCAATTAAGCTACGAATGCATTTCCCTTGTTATCGGACTGCAAAAGTAAGTTTTGAAATTGGAATTCGCAATTATTTTAAATAAAAAAATGCAAATTCATGCTTCAGTTGCGGCCTTAAGCCTCTACAACTTTCTTAATTGCGTCGAAATCAGGAAGATCACCTGCATTTTCAAGCACCTCAGCATAACTGATCATTCCTTCCTCATTGACCACAAAAGCAGCTCTTTTGGATACGCCTTTGAGGTTGAATACAAATTCGTCGTAAAAAGCGCCGTATGAAGGAGATGTTTCTTTATTGAAATCCGAGAGCAAAGGAAACTGGTAGAACTGCTCTTCTTTGAATTTAGCCAATGTGAAAGGTGAATCCACAGATACACCAACTACTTCCGCGTTCATTCCCGTGTAATACCCGAAGCTATCCCGCATGGTGCACAATTGTTCTGTGCAGGTTCCGGTGAAGGCCATTGGGAAAAACTGAATGACCAGCTTTTTACCTTTATAGTCCTGCAGACTTACTTCTTTTAGTTCCGAGCTGAATAATTTAAAATCAGGCGCTTTATCGCCAACTTGTAATGCCATTTTTTATGATTGGTTAGGTGTATGGTAGTTTTATGCACGTTTCATTTGTTCATCAACCAGCGCAAGGCCTTCTTCAAAGGAATGGGGATTGTAACCGAGATCCCGAATCGATTTGTCGAGCACGAATCCGGTTCTTGCCGGTCGCTTTGCTTTTTGGTTCAGGGTATTTGCACTTACTTCATGGATCAGGTTTTTATCCAGCTTCCAATAGTGTGCCACACGTGCAACGAGCTCTGAAACACTCATCATGTCTTTACCAGAGACATTGAAGATCCCCCGGGCATTCTTCTCTACGGCCAGCAAACAGCAACCTGCAAGATCCTCTGCAAGCGTAGGCATGCGCCATTGATCGTTCACGATGTTTAGCGGAGCGCCTTTCTCCAATGCCGTTTTCGCCCATAGAACGATGTTGCTCCGGCTCATGTCACTTACAATTCCGTAAACGAGGATGGTACGCAGGATCGCCCAGCGGGCATTTGATTTTTTCAGGAGTTCCTCCGCTTCAAGCTTTGTCTGACCGTAATAGCTTAATGGATTGGCTTCGGCCTCCTCATCGTACGGTCCGGCGGCACCATCAAAGATGAAATCTGTAGAAAGGTGTACGAGCTGAATGTCGTGTGACTCACAAAGTGCGATTAGCGTATTTACAGCCTTCACATTAAGTGCATAAGCGAGCTCTTTCTGGTCCTCACAGGTATCAACGTTAGTCATAGCCGCGGTATGAACAATGGCATCAGGAAGGAAATGTTCCACAACATGCTTAACATTAGCCGGATCTAGTATATCCATTTCTGCATACACATATCCTTCTGTTACAGGGTAACGGTTTGGGCCTTTGGAAGTTGCGATTAAATCGAAATGCTTTAGTTTTAAGATCTGCTCGGTTATCTTCTGTCCCAACAGGCCGTTGCTGCCCGTGACTAATATTCTTTTCATGCAGCTAAAATATTGAATATAATAGTGTGGAAAAACTTTTTATTTATATATAATTAATACAGGGAAAAAATATAACTTTGCGGACTGAATTATGGACCGTTTTGAGGTCTTTAACAAATTGATATTTATAAATTTACCCAAAACAATATATGCCTAACATTGGAAAAATAGCGCAGATTATAGGACCGGTAGTTGACGTGAGTTTTGCTGACGATGCTCATTTACCAGAGATTTTTTCTGCATTAGAGATTGAAAAAGAAAACGGACAGAAGATCATTTTAGAGGTTCAACAACACCTTGGTGAAGATCGCGTACGTGCAATTGCAATGGACTCTACTGATGGTTTAGTTCGTGGAATGAAAGCACTTGACACTGGTGCTCCTATCAAAATGCCTGTTGGTGACCAAATTAAAGGTCGTCTATTCAATGTTGTAGGTGAAGCTATTGATGGTATCAACACCATTGACAAAGTTGGCGGACGACCGATTCACAATGCGCCTCCGCGTTTTGATGAATTGTCTACAGAATCAGAAGTTCTGTTCACCGGGATTAAAGTTATCGATTTGCTGGAGCCTTATGCTAAAGGTGGTAAAATCGGATTGTTCGGTGGAGCCGGTGTTGGTAAGACCGTATTGATCATGGAGCTGGTAAACAACATTGCCAAAGCATATGCGGGATTATCTGTATTTGCTGGTGTTGGTGAGCGTACCCGTGAAGGAAATGACCTTTTACGTGAGTTCATTGAATCCGGCGTTATTAACTATGGTGATGAGTTTCTTCATTCCATGGAAAAAGGCGGATGGGATTTGAGTAAAGTTGATGTCAACAAATTGAAAGAATCAAAAGCGACCCTGGTATTTGGACAAATGAACGAGCCTCCAGGTGCACGTGCACGTGTTGCCTTATCCGGATTGACAGTTGCGGAATATTTCCGTGACGGAGATGGAGAAGGTGCAGGAAAGGATATTCTTTTCTTCGTTGATAACATCTTCCGTTTTACGCAGGCTGGATCAGAGGTATCTGCACTTTTAGGCCGTATGCCTTCAGCGGTAGGTTACCAACCAACTTTGGCAACAGAGATGGGTTTGATGCAAGAGCGTATTACCTCGACAAAACGTGGATCAATTACTTCTGTACAGGCGGTCTACGTTCCTGCGGATGATTTAACTGACCCTGCTCCGGCAACGACTTTTGCCCACCTTGATGCAACAACTGTACTTTCCCGTAAAATTTCTGAGCTTGGAATTTATCCTGCAGTGGATCCATTGGATTCTACGTCAAGGATTCTTTCACCTGCAGTTTTGGGTGACGAGCACTACAACACTGCACAACGTGTAAAAGAAATTTTGCAACGTTATAAAGAACTTCAGGATATCATCGCCATCCTTGGTATGGACGAATTATCGGAAGAAGATAAATTAATTGTACACCGCGCGCGTCGTGTTCAGCGTTTCCTATCACAGCCTTTCCATGTTGCAGAGCAATTTACAGGATTAAAAGGTGTGTTGGTAGACATCAAAGATACCATCAAAGCATTCAACATGATTATGGATGGTGAAGTTGATGAGTATCCGGAAGCGGCTTTCAACTTGGTCGGCAATATCGATGACGCAATTGAAAAAGGTAAAAAACTCTTAGCTGAAGCTAACGCATAAGTATGACAGTAGAAATATTAACACCAGATAAAAAGGTTTTCGAAGGAGAAGTAACATCCGTTACGGTACCGGGGACCATGGGCTCCTTTCAAATTCTGAAAGACCATGCACCTATCATTTCAACGTTAGAAGACGGCCCGGTTATTATTAAAAATAAAACCGATGAGCAAACTTTTAATATTAAAGGTGGTGTTGTAGAAGTACTAAAAAATAAAATCGTTGTTTTGGCTGAAGGCGTTGCGCTTTAAATCATTTCAACAAGAATTCAAGAATCCTCCGGTGAACACCGGGGGATTTTTTTTGGTTCGCTTTTTTATAGCATCTTAGACTATGCCTCCTTCCTACTTATCTGGGTCGACTTCTATCGGGCGGGATGCTGATCGAAAAAAATGTACCAGCATTCAGCTCACTTTCGCTGCCTTGCGCAGTCAGAAATTTGCAATTTTCCGGCGAGTGCGGGCATTTTACGCAGAAAGACACTGATTTTGCAATGCAAGCATAACAAACATACCGAATACCAAAACCATAATCGGTATAGTGAACTCGGATTATTGTACCAAATATGCCGTTCTATACCAATTTAATTGCGTCATGACGCATGGAAACGACATATAATTTTTTTTAAATTTATTTTCATTAACACTTGATCGTTTGTATACCAAAAACTAAATTGGTTTTCAAGAAACAGCTAAGAAACAACAAGATGTTAAACTTCATTCCCAACCGCGTCAACCTCCTGCTTAATGTAAATGATCTGCTGATTATTCAGAAGACCTGGGCGCTGTAAATGAATATTTAACCATAACATAAAGCAAGCGCCCATAAACAAGGCGCTTTTTTAATACTTAAAAAACCTGATTTCCGACCCTAAACATATGGACTACTACAATTCAAACACCGTATTATACCTTGATGGAGAATTCATCAAGTCGAAAGAAGCCAATACGACTTTGTACAGCCAGTCCTTACATTATGGATACGCGGTTTTTGAAGGCATACGTGCTTATAAGACCCATAATGGGACCCGGATATTTAAGGCAAAGCGTCATTATGAGCGTCTGAAGAAATCATGCGAGTTGGTGCATATACCTTTCAAGTGGGACATTGACGATTTGGTTAAACAAACGTATCAGGTACTTGCGCTAAACAAGTTTAAGGACGCCTATATCCGTCCGCTTGTGTATTGTGCCCCTAACATGGCGTTGACAGAGCCGTCGGCTGTATCCATTATGATCTGTGCATGGGAATGGGCAGCTTACTTTGGCGGTGGGCAGATTCGGGTATGTATATCCGGCTACCAGCGGCCAAACCCTAAATCGACCCCTATTGAGGCTAAAGTTAGTGGCCATTATGTAAATTCGATATTGGCTACTACGGAAGCTAAAGCGCGTGGGTATGAGGAGGCTATTTTGCTGGATCAGGACAACTTCATTGCAGAAGCACCTGGAGCAAACATTTTCATCGAAAAATCAGGGAAACTTTATACCCCTGCGTTGGGCAGCATATTACCGGGTATTACGAGAGCAACCCTAATACAGCTTTGCAGAACACTTGAAATTGAGTGTATTGAAACACAGTTAACAGCAAGTGACTTGAAGCAAGCCGACAGTGCCTTTTTATGTGGTACTGCGGCAGAAATAATCGGCATCGCATCTGTGGATGAGACTACACTTCCACTTCCATGGACGGAGAGTCTGGGGTCTACCCTACAACGCGCTTACAAGAGTTTGGTATTAGAAAAACAGAATTACGAAGTATTTATATAAAAGAATATAAAAGAACATGTCAGAAACTACGGAAATTAACCGATATAGTAAAGTATTTACTCAGGATCCTACCCAGGCGGGTGCGCAAGCGATGTTATATGGAATTGGATTAACCACGGCGGATATGCAGAAAGCCCAGGTTGGCATTGCCAGTATGGGTTATGACGGCAACACCTGCAACATGCACCTTAACGATCTTGCCAAACTTGTGAAAGAAGGCGTATGGAAAAGCGACATGGTTGGGTTAACGTTCAATACCATTGGTGTAAGTGACGGGATGTCCAATGGTACGGATGGAATGCGCTATTCATTGGTATCGAGAGACGTAATTGCTGATTCTATTGAGACTATCTGTGGTGGCCAGTATTATGACGGCGTCATTGCGTTGCCCGGCTGCGACAAAAACATGCCAGGATCAATTATGGCTATGGGACGGTTAAACCGCCCGTCGATCATGGTATATGGCGGAAGTATACACTCTGGAAACTACAAAGGGCGATCACTCAATATGGTTTCCGCCTTTGAAGCATTGGGTGAAAAAATTGCCGGAAAGCTTTCCGAAGAAGACTATCAGGGTATCATCCGTCACACCTGTCCCGGAGCGGGTGCTTGCGGCGGGATGTACACCGCAAATACCATGGCTTCCGCTATTGAAGCACTCGGCATGAGTTTGCCTTATAGCTCCTCCTACCCTGCCTTAAGTGACGAGAAAAAAGCAGAGTGCTTACGTGCTGGCGAAGCGATAAAAGTGCTGTTGGAAAAGAACATCCTTCCTTCACAAATTATGACTGAAAAAGCATTTCACAATGCCATTGTAACGGTTACCATTTTAGGCGGAAGTACGAATGCAGTATTGCACTTAATCGCCATGGCTAAATCGGTCGGATTAAACCTGACGCTGGAAGATTTCCAGCGCATCAGCGACTCGACTCCAGTCCTCGCGGATTTAAAGCCAAGCGGACAATATCTGATGGAAAATGTTCATGAAATTGGCGGTATTCCGGCAGTTTTAAAGTATCTGCTTAAAGAAGGATTAATCCATGGCGACTGCCTGACGGTAACCGGAAAGACCCTTGCGGAGAACGTTGCAGACGCGATTGATCTGGACTTTGAAACGCAAAAGGTTATTCTTCCGGTTACGGAGCCGATCAAGGCTAGCGGGCATTTACAGATGCTTTACGGAAACCTTGCACAGAAAGGTGCCGTGGCCAAGATCAGTGGTAAGGAAGGGGAAAGATTCGAAGGCCCTGCAAGGGTGTTTGACGGGGAGAAACAATTGATCGCTGGTATCCAGAGTGGCCGTGTACACCAGGGCGACGTGGTTGTGATCCGGCAGGTAGGCCCTAAAGGTGCTCCTGGGATGCCGGAGATGCTGAAGCCAACTTCTGCAATTATCGGAGCGGGTCTGGGAAAATCAGTAGCACTGATCACAGACGGCAGATTCTCTGGTGGAACCCATGGATTTGTTGTCGGTCATATTACTCCCGAAGCCTGGGATGGTGGAAACATTGGTTTGGTTAAAGACGACGACACGATCGTCATCGACGCCGTAAACAATACCATCGATGTACTACTGACAGATGAAGAACTTGCCGCCAGAAGAGCAGAATGGAAGCAATTGCCTCCTCCCGTACGCAGCGGGGTATTGTATAAATATTTAAAGCAAGTAAGTGACGCCAGCGAAGGCTGCGTTACTGATGCCTATACCGATTAATAAAAACCGGCTTTTATCTAACAACATAAACTATGGAACTAGCAGCAGAAGTAACAATTACACCAGCAGAACCAAAAATCACGAGAAACGTATCCGGCTCAGTGGCCTTGCTGGATGGACTGATTGCCGAAGGAACCGAAACCGTATTTGGCTACCCAGGGGGCGCAATTATGCCGATCTACGATGCCCTGTATGATTATAAAGAAAAACTAACCCATATCCTGGTGAGGCATGAGCAAGGCGCAACACACGCCGCTCAGGGGTATGCACGTGCGTCAGGGAAAGTGGGGGTTGTATTTGCAACCAGTGGACCTGGTGCAACCAACCTGGTGACCGGTTTGGCAGATGCACAGATCGACAGTACGCCTATGGTATGCATTACCGGCCAGGTATTCAGCCACCTGCTCGGTACAGATGCTTTTCAGGAAACGGACGTAATCAACATTACTACACCGGTGACAAAGTGGAACTATCAGGTTACAGATGCAAAAGAAATTCCGAGTGTATTGGCAAAGGCTTTTTACATTGCGAGAAGCGGGCGCCCGGGACCAGTGCTTATTGACATCACCAAGGATGCTCAAATTCAGCTATTTGACTATGCGGGACACGTAACCTGTGATCACGTTCGCAGCTACCGGCCCAAGCCAAATGTCCGGATGGAATATATTGAGCAGGCTGCCGCGCTGATCAACACTGCGAAAAAGCCATTCATCTTGTTTGGACAAGGTGTGCTATTGGGCTCTGCTGAGCAGGAATTTAAAGCGTTCGTGGAAAAAAGCGGAATTCCTGCTGCCTGGACAATCTTAGGTGCAGGTGCTATTCCAACCGATCATCCGCTGAATACAGGTATGTTGGGCATGCATGGAAATTATGGCCCCAATGTACAGACAAATTCCTGCGATGTATTGATCGCGATAGGTATGCGTTTCGACGACCGGGTAACCGGAAGGCTTGACAAGTATGCAAAACAGGCGAAAGTTATTCACCTGGATATTGACCCGGCAGAGATTGATAAAAACGTGAAAGCAGACGTACCTGTGTGGGGAGATTGCAAAGAAACACTTCCGCTGTTAACCGGACTAATCGAAAAGCGTTCCCACGCAGAATGGCATGCAGAATTTAAGGCTTTCGATAAAATTGAACGTGAAGAATTGATTCACAAAGAGCTATTTCCCGATGGTTCGGAAATCACAATGGGAGAAGTTATCCAGCAGTTGAACGAGCTGACCGACGGAAATGCGATCATCGTGAGCGATGTTGGCCAGCACCAGATGGTTGCCTGCAGATATGCAAAATTCAACAACACCCGAAGTAACATTACAAGCGGTGGATTGGGTACAATGGGCTTTGGTTTACCAGCCGCGATCGGAGCTAAATTCGGTGCACCGGACAAAACAGTCGTCGCAGTAATTGGTGACGGTGGATTTCAAATGACTCTACAGGAGCTTGGAACGATCATGCAAAGTGGCGCAGACGTAAAGATCATGATTTTAAATAATCAGTTTTTAGGTATGGTGCGCCAATGGCAGCAGCTATTTAACGAGAAACGGTACTCCTTCGTTGATATCACGAGCCCCGATTTTGTGAAACTTGCAGAATCGTATTATATTGCAGGGAAGAAGGTTTCCGAACGAGAAAATCTTAAATCTTCACTTGAAGAAATGTTGCAGCATAAAGGATCATTCCTTTTGGAAGTGATGGTGGCCAAGGAAAACAACGTTTTCCCGATGGTACCTCAGGGATGCAGCGTTAGTGAAATCAGACTTAAATAAACAGAACATGAGTAGTTTAACAGATACAGAGGCGGTAAACGCCAAGCAGGAATTTACCATCACCGTTTATACCGAAAACCAGATTGGTCTACTGAATCGAATTGCCATTATTTTCTCCAGAAGGAAGATCAATATTGAAAGTCTAAACACCTCCCCTTCGGAGATTGAACACATTCACCGCTTTAACATCGTCATCAACGATACTCCAGATGTGGTACGAAAGGTGACCAGGCAAATTGAGAAGCAGGTCGAAGTGCTAAAGGTATACTACAATACGAACGAAGACATCATCTGGCAGGAAATGGCACTGTATAAAGTGCCGACAGATGTGATCGTTGAAAAAGTTTACGTTGAACGTCTGCTACGGGAGAATGGCGCACGGGCAGTTGTGATACGAAAAGATTATACCGTTTTTGAAACGACAGGACACCGCGAAGAGACAGACAAGCTTATTGAAGTACTGCAACCTTTTGGTCTGATTGAATTTGTACGTAGTGCACGCGTTGCCATCATCAAAAACAGCGAGGGTTTTAACTCTAAGCTACGTGAATTTGAACGTCAGGAGCCT
This sequence comes from Pedobacter sp., assembly GCA_045629455.1. Taxonomy (GTDB): domain Bacteria; phylum Bacteroidota; class Bacteroidia; order Sphingobacteriales; family Sphingobacteriaceae; genus Pedobacter. The sequence goes on from JAZQRI010000036.1 coordinate 104,189, forward strand.
GGAAAGGAAGTTATAGAACATAAAGTTCCGGCAGCAAAAGATAAAATATTTACACTATAGGAGAAGCGGTTAATTGATCGCAGTTCCCAATTAAACAACCTAAAATTAAACTTTTAAAAATTATGGCTTTATTAAATTTCGGCGGAAAAGATGAAAATGTAGTTACGCGTGAAGAGTTCCCTTTGCAAAAAGCACAGGAAGTACTAAAAAACGAAACGGTAGCAATCATCGGTTATGGTGTTCAGGGACCTGGACAGGCGCTAAATCAAAA
>JAZQRI010000037.1:0-116941 GCA_045629455.1 Pedobacter sp.
AATGTATAGCCTCGCAGTGCCGTCTTTACGAGCACGCTGCTTATTCATGTAAGTATAAATTGTGCAATGGGTATTGAGTCCTTTTTCCAATTGAAAGGGGCTTAAATAATGTTGCCAAAATGTTGCCGTGGCAACAATTAATTATTTTTCGGAATGGGAATGAAAAAGCCTCCTGAGGTTGAATTCGGAGGCTTTTAAAGTTTGGGAGAAACCAAAATATTTCTAAGTACACCCAATAGGATTCGAACCTATGACCTACGGTTTAGAAAACCGTTGCTCTATCCAGCTGAGCTATGGATGCATATCCTCTCGGAGCGCCAAAGATAGAAGTTAAGCGCTAATTCAGCAAATCTATTTGGGTTTTTTCTTCTATTTTATTGATGCTGAGCGTGAAAATCTATTGGTACCATCTTCTGTGGATTTGAGGAGGCGTGTGAAAGAATCAGATTTAAAATATAATCGTTAGAAGGGAAGGGGGTAAGAACCGATTTAACCAGCTCCATATCCTTTACGTCGGTATGACTGGAAATGTAACCCATACCAACAAACTTGCCTTTTTCTACCCAAAGACAGCTCTGCTCGTCTTCAGTTCTGCCCTGATCAATCATTGCAAACGATGGCAGCATGGACCTCAACTCTTCAATAGCACGGTTCACACGTTCATTGTATGCTGCAGGCAGCTCCTCCCCAATACAAGCGCCGTTACATCCACCATCCCGATGAGCAACACAAGCCTGTCGGTTTGTTTGTATAAAACATAGTTTCTCACATAGAACATGATCATTGATGAGGCGCTTAAGTAGACTGTGTCCTTCCAACAAGCTGTTAAAGCTGTAAATAGATGGACATTGCTTCTTGTACTTGTCAATTCCCAGTCTTAGATATCCATTCTGATCCTCAAACGTGTAAAGGGAATACTTCTGCTCAAAACGTTTCAATGCACGATTATTCTCCGGCCACAGACGCTTGATCTCCGAAGCTTCCATAATAAAAGCCATGAGTTCAGTACCGCAAATTTCATAATCTATATTGTAAATGTTCTTTAGGAAATCCTGCCGCTGCTTGCTTGGATTGTTGCCGCTGAAGTGCGACTTCACCCGCGACCGCAGGTTTTTAGCTTTTCCGACATAAATCACTTTTCCCTTTTCGTCTTTGAAATAATAAACCCCAGGGCTTTTGGGAAGCCGGTCTATATACGTGGTGGATAAATGCGGCGGAAGCACCTGCTCCCCGGAAGATTTCTTAAGGGCTAAGGTTATTGTTCCTTCTTTGTCCGCTTTCAGTAACATTCCAAAGAGAACAGCGGTAGCGGCCGCATCTCCCCCGGCACGATGCCGGTTAGCTAGGTCAATATTCAGGGAACTGCAGAGTTTACCCAAACTATAAGACGGAAATCCGGGAAAAAGCTTCCTGCTTAGCCGTACTGTGCATAGTTTTTTTGTGTTTAGCACATAGCCACACAGGGAGAGGTGATGGCGAACAAATGAGTAGTCGAAGTTCACATTGTGTGCAATAAAGATCTTATCGTGCAAAAGCGCATGAATCTGATCGGCAACCTGGTCGAAAGTAGGCGCCATACTTACCATTTCATTGCTGATTCCTGTGAGTGCTTCGATGTGGGAGGGTATAAATTGCTCGGGGTTTATAAGCGTTTCCCACCTATCCGTCACGCAAATACCATCATGAATGTGAATAGATATTTCCGTAATTCCGTTGCCAGACGCGTAGCCTCCTGTTGTCTCAATATCTACAATTGCAAATTTCATTTAAAACGAAGTTTTAATATATAAAGATGCTAATAATATTAGTAAATTCATATTTTATTGAAGAATAAACTTTGTTGGCATGTAAATAGCTTGCAAATCAATGAAATGGCAGTGATGAACACGAAAAGAGTGCTGGTGGTAGATGATGATGAGGATATCCTGGACGTCATAAGAATAATTCTGGAAGATGAAGGTTATGAGGTGACCACCTTAAATAACGGGAACGATGTTTCAAAGAATGTTGCAGCAAGCAAGCCAGATCTCATATTGCTGGATGTCATGCTTGGGGGGATGGATGGCCGAGAAATCTGTAAGGACTTGAAATCCAATGCTCTGTTTCAGCTCATTCCTATTGTGATGATCTCAGCTAGTCACAACCTTCAGGACCAGGTACTGCAACCCAAATTTGCAAACGCGTTTATTCCTAAGCCTTTCGATATTGACAACCTGATTAACGTCGTCAATGCACAGCTTATTGCCTGACACTTTTGGCATTAACAAAGAATAGGGCCTTATCAACCGATTCAACATAGATTCAGCCATTTTCCCTAAGGCGCTTTCTATTTCCAGCAGCTTTGTTTTTGTTTGATTAACGTCGGGTGGTTTCGATGATTATCGGATTACTCAGCACTTTGTGAATCGGGCATTTATCTGCAATCAACGATAGCTTTGCCCTTTCTTCCTGCGTAAGGTCACCGCTTAGCGTGATGTTCCGGACAATCCGGGTTTGCATAATCAGGTCTTTACTTACCTCCAGCGACAACTCAATTTTGATGTGATCCAGTGCATACTGTTTCCGATCAGCATACATCCGGATCGTGATTGCCGTACAGCTTCCAAGACTGGCCAATAGCAAAGCATACGGATTCATTCCCTCATCGGTACCACCCAGTTCTTCAGGTTCATCTGCATAGATAAAGTGTCCTCCAGAGAAAACCTTTGTCCGGTACCTGGACTGATCCAGCTCTGTAATTGCGGTTATATTTTCAGCATTCATAGGTGTGACAAGAATTTAAGTGCAGTTGGTAAGCAAAGTAATGTTAATAACCGGAATTGGGTAGTACCTACACAAATATTCATGAATTGGTATACAACTTGCCCGATGTTCATTTAGACTGGGATTGTGCATTTAACTTGCTTCCCGCTAATAAACTATTGTTGAAAAGTTTTTACGCGTATGCGTAAATAGTTTAAACTTTTGGCTGTACCAGCGTGTTAATACCCTATCCTAACCAAATGTACCATGTTAAGTAATTATCTAAAACTTCAGTTCGATATAGAAGGTAAGCCTATTAAAGGTTTTTGCATGCAGATCCAGGATGATTTTCATGAAACCTATGCGGTTGTCCTTGATGGATACCACTCGTTCTGCATCTGGATGGATGAAACCTCAAGCTGGAAAGCCTCAAAACATACCAGTGTGGCACCAGGCATTCTGGAACGAATTATCAGTCAGGTATCTGCCTATAAACCAGCCTAGTTCATCATTAGAACGACCCTATCCAAAGAAAAGATAGGCGAGACATATGGCTGTAATGATCCCGACAAGGTCGGCCAACAGCATTGCGCCTATAGCGTATCTCGTATTCTTCACATTCACTGCTCCAAAGTACACTGCGATCACATAGAAGGTCGTGTCAGATGATCCCTGCAGTATGCTTGATAGCCTGCCTGCAAATGAGTCTGCACCGTGTGTGGTAATTGTGTCCACCATCATTCCCCTTGCTCCACCGCCACTTAACGGCCTTATTAGTGCAGTAGGGATCCCATCGATGAACCTGGAGTCTACATTCAGAAAAGTACAAACCGCTTTCAGTGCATTGATGATCATGTCAAATGTTCCACTGGTACGCAGCAGACTAATTGCGATAAGCATCCCTACAAGAAATGGAATAATGCGTATAGAGGTTTCGAATCCACCCTTGGCTCCATCAATGAATGCATCAAAGACATCTATCTTTTTGTAAACAGCGCCGGCAACGATAAGGAAGAAGATCAGCAGCAGCAGTCCGTTACTCAGAATTCCTGAAAACAACTGGAGCCCGGCCGCACTTAAGCTGGTGAGGTAAAGAACCATCATGGCGATTACGGCAGACAGGCCCAGAACCCAGCTTAAAATTACCGGTTGCAGCACATTGATCTTTTGCTTGAAAGAGACAATAAGCATAGCGGCAATGGTTGCGACAAACGTTGCGATCATGCATGGAATAAAAATCTCCGTTGGATTTGCGGAGTTTAGGGATGCCCGGATGGCAATAATACTCACCGGTATTAACGTTAGGCCGGAGGCATGCAGGCACAGAAACATAATTTGTGCGTTAGAAGCTGTGTCCTTGCTGGGATTCAGCTCCTGTAAACTTTCCATTGCTTTCAATCCGAAAGGCGTGGCCGCATTATCCAGCCCAAGCAGGTTAGCGGAAAAGTTCATCACCATATGGCCTGTCGCAGGATGCCCTTTTGGTACGTCAGGGAATAGCTTCGCGAAAAACGGCCCAATCACTCTCGACAACACGCGAATGCCGCCAGCCCGTTCCGCAATACTCATGAAGCCCATGAACAGCGCCATAATGCCGATGAGCTTCAAGCAAATGTTCACTGCCGTCCAGCAGGTCTCAATTACACCGTCCACGTTTAGAGGATTGCCGGGATCTCCGGCCTTCCCAATGATCATCCAGTTGAATATTTCTGTCTGACCAAAAAAGAAACACTTAATACCTGCAACAAATATTGCAACGAGAATGAATCCCGACCAAATCCTGCTTAACGCCATATTTATTTGAAAGGTCTAAATTATAGTTTTGATTGTAATTTCCCGTTTCTGAACGATAATATTACCACGTCGTCCTGGAGCAAATCGAAATGCGCGGGCTGATCCAGTACAACATCACCAATCAATCGCAGATCAGATGCCTCATAGGTATGATAGGCTGAAGAGTACCTCAGATCCCCGATATCCTCCACGGTGTAGGTGTGCACCGTGGCCGTGGCATCTGCATTCGGCAGCGCTTCAAAATTGATGCCTATGCTACTGCTAAAGTCGCCGAGTGATACATTCTGAATCAGCACATGAAAGATTTCCTTACTGTTTCGCGGTATCCTAAAGTAGTTCTCCACCTGCTGCTTCAGGTACGTTTTGCCAGCAATCGCCTGAAGGCCGAGGAGGATTGCAGAGAAATAATATTTACGGATTTCCTGCTTCTCCGGGTCATCCTTCAATCCGCCCGCTTCAATGAGTATCGTAGAAGTTCCGGCCTTCTGAAAATTATCGCCAAAGGCACGGGGCTCGTGTTCATCATCAAACAGCCCAATCTTGCCGGGAAGCTCCCGATGCAGCCCGGAGCATATTTCGGCAATGACTTTCATGGCATTTGCCCGTGTTTCATCAATGTGCAGCTCCGCGTCATATGCCGGTGCCAGAAACGACAAAGTAGCAGGCTGCCCGGTACCTTTAACACTCCACAGCGTGGATTGATCATGCAGGTTAAAGCCAAAGTCTGGTTGCAGACGATCCCTGATCTCCTTCAGAATTCTAGCTTCCGCTGAGCACAGCTGCAGGTAATCACGGTTGACATCAATTTGTTGCACATTGCGCCTGGAAAAACGCTCGGCACCATCAGGATTGACCATTGGAAGAAAGTAAAGCCTGCACGACTGCATCAGTTCTTCGGCAATTTTCTGCTGATCAGGATGTGCTAAAAAGTTCAGCAAATCAAAAAGCGCCATTGTTCCCGTGGCTTCATCGCCGTGCATCTGGCTCCACAGCAAAACCTTAGCCTGCCCCTGGCCACAACCAACCAAGTGGATGGCCCGTCCTTCCACGGAATACCCAACCACTTCCCGTGTAAACAGGTCAGGTAAGCTGTTGATTAACCTGATAATATCCCCGTGTTTAACAAACCGGTCGCTTATGGCCTGTTCTGAAAACTGCTTGTATTTGGTTAATATGTAGTTGATCATAATCTTAAAAGTGCGGATAAAAAAAAATCGTCATTGCAGCCGATAGGAGCAACAATGACGATATATCTGGTGAAAACTTAAGGTTTTTCGTTTGTCAGATCAAAGCCCCATGTGGTACTTTTCTCTGTTGCAGGCACGCCGCTGACCATCCATACCGGCGCCTTGGCACCCTTCAGGTAGTGGTCAAAGAATTGTTGCTCGCGAATAGATATGTCTTTCCTGTTCTGACGCTGAACCAGGTTGTGTGCTTCATTGTTGTAAACGAGAAGCCATGCAGGTTTCCCAAGACGTCTAAGCGCAGTGAACATCTCTATACCCTGATAGTAGGGTACGGCACCATCTGCATCATTAGACATGATCACTACTGGTGTGCTTACTTTCGGTAATTGGAACAATGGAGAATTTTCAATGTACAGCTCCGGCTTTTCCCACAAGCTGGCGCCAATCCGGCTTTGGGTCTTCTCGTACTGAAACTGCCTGCTCATCCCGCTTTCCCAGCGTATCCCGCCGTAAGCAGAGGTCATATTCACAACCGGAGCTCCGGCCCATGCCGCTGCGTACATGTTGGTCTGGGTGATCAGGTATGCCACCTGGTAGCCGCCCCAGCTTTGTCCCTGCAAGCCGATTTTAGTTCCGTCTACCCAACTGTTCTTCTTAAGGGACTCTACACCAGAGTTCACAAACTCTACAGCTGATTTTCCAGGATAGCCAGTTTCATAACTGATATCTGGTGCAAATACCAGGTAGCCGTTACTTACAAAAAATGAAATGTTAAGCCTTGAAGGGGTAGGCGCAGGAGGGTTGTATGCGTACAATCCCTGCGAGAGCTTTTCGTAGAAATAGACGATCATGGGATACTTCTTTGCCGGATCAAAATTTTCTGGCTTGTACAAAATACCTTCCGATTGATGCCCTTTCGGAGTTGTCCATTTTACCAGTTCCGCAGTTCCCCAGTTGTAATTCTGCTGCTGTGGATTCGTGGCACTAAGTTTTACTTCAGATTTAAGATCTGCCGATGTAAATACATCGGGTGAGTTGGTGAAATTTCCTTTTTCGTATACGAACCGTTGTGCCTCCCTGGCCTTAAGGAGGTCGGAGTATTTGAATCCAGTCATCACAAGGAGCTCTGGACTTTTTGAATCACCCAGCTTGGTCTGGAAAAATCCATTCTCCTTCGTAACATTATTAAATCCGCTTAACCATGCAGTTTCATTCTTCCGGATGAAACGTTCTTCAGGGTCCAGCTGCTGGTACCGCAACGTGATGTTATTTTCCCTTCCGAAATTATTGGTTACATTCTTAGCTTCTCCTTTTCCGTCCGGCGAGAATGCCCAGATGTCATAACGGTCGTAAATCAGCACTGTTTTATCGTCTTCGGTCCACCCGGCAACGCCATAATCAGATGCATCGTCCGGCACGTCGTTGTCCTCCTCCGCAAATTTGACTTGCAAGCCCGCGTTTAAATGTGTCTTCTTTCCAGATTGTACCTGATATGAATACCAGTTGGATGTTATCCGGTCGAAGTAAAGGATGTAGTTTCCGGAAGGCGACGCTGCCGCGTATCCACTTATGCCCTCCAGAATCTTTTTTCTGGCCCCGGTCTTAACGTTTACCAGATAATAGTCGCGGACACTCCGTCCGGCCCATTGAACCGAAATTCGGTTTCCGACATCGGTAGAAGCCAGAATCCAGTCCGCATCACCTTCGTTCATAAGGCTGGTTTCCGGAAGTTTTACATCCGCCAGCGGAATGATCTTAGGATCACTGTTGTAGATCTCGATTACTGCGAGATAACTTCTTTTCGCTTCTTTATCCGCATTTTTCAACTGCATGGGCTGGAGGTAGTCATCTTTGTATCCCCAGATGTCCAGTTGGGCATGTTCAAATTCGACAAGTGTCGTATCTTTTGGTTTTCGAATGGGGGCAATGCCGAAAAATAGCAGGTCACCGTTCTTACTAAATTTTAATTCACCATTGCCACTCAATGCAAATTGTTTTGGCATCCCCGGCATGTCATCTTCCACAAGTACCTGAGCCGTATCCAGTGTAGGAGAGTTGTAATAGATGTTGTAATTCTTTATTTCCTGCTTCTCGGGGCCATTTTCTCCCAGGAAAGCCAGTCTTTCACTTTCTTCATCAAAAACAAATCCTTTATACGTTCCTTTCGTCCGGACGAGTGTCTTTAACGTTCCTTTCTCTGTATTGAGCAAAAATACACCAGTAGGGGCAGTTTTATCTTTTTTGGAGCCACTGCAGGATATGACGAGCTGCTTGCCATCCTTGCTGAAGCTATAATCCGTTACATATTTAAAAGTGCGCTGTACGCCGCTAACTAAATTTTTGACAATCAAATCCGACCCTTCTTTGGCGGCATCTTTTTCTTTCTCCTCAGGCGCGAAGTAGTCTGCATTATCTTTTGTGGATGCAGCTGCCGGAGTGCTGGCTGCTTTCTTCGCGGTATCTGGTTTTTCGAGTTGGTATGCAATAAATGCAGACCCAGTTTCCGGAACTTTAAAAGATTTTACGCGTGCAACCTTTTGTACGGCGTTTCCCGCCAGGCTGATGAAACCAAGACTATCCTTTGGCATTTCGTCCGCTTTTGCCTTCTTTATCCTGGACGCCCTTACTTCTTTATACAATGGCTTAATCAGGAATGCTGCATATTTTGAATCCGCCGTGAAACGGATGTTTTCCGCTCGCGGGACGATAACCTTATTGCTGGTCGTTATGTTGCTGATGTAAAGCTTCGCATCTCCTTGTTGCTGTGCGACACTGTACGCAATCCACTGCCCATTATTTGAAATTTGTTTGGTCGAAATGCTCTCCCAAGTGTCATATACATGGTGATCCAGCGGCTTTTTCTGCGCAAAGGCAAAGTTTACAAGAATTAAAAAAACAACAGTAACAGTTTTTTGCATGATTAATAGTAATTATGTGTACTCGGGCTTAAAAATTGGAATTTATTTACACAAATCCGCATTCGAATAGGAAAATTTATAAACAATGACGAGTGCGAATATCAATATTGCATAATACTAAAAAAGCACCCTGTTGGGGTGCTTTTTCTATTTGTTACTTACTCTTTTTTTCCTGGATTTTTGTTTGCTGCTGCTGACGCATATAGTCGTCCAGCCGCGTCTGAAACTTAGACTTCTTCTTCTTCTCTTCAGGTTTGAGCTTATTCTCCTTTAAAATGGCATGAATCTTTTCATCATTAACCATGCTCTTAATTAAGAACTGCTGACCGAAGGTTAACATATTCGCTAAGAAATAGTAGTAGTTCAAACCTGCCGGATAATCATTCAGTACACCAAGAAAGACAATTGGCATGATGTATCCAATGTATTTCATCTGTCCTGTTGCACCAGACACCTGGTTGTTGAAATAAGTGAAGATCAACGTAGAGATCGTCATCAGGATACACATCAAACTCAGGTGATCGCCGATGAAAGGAACCTTAAAGCCGAATTTTACAAACTCATCGTAAGTCGACAAATCATGCATCCATAAAAAGCTTTCCCCTCTCAACTCAAATAAATTTGGAAAGAAGAAGAAGAATGCCATTACGATAGGAAGCTGTAGCACCATCGGCAAGCAGCCTCCAAGCGGATTAACACCCACCTGTTTGTATAGCTTCAGGTATTCCTGCTGCAACAATGTCGGATTGTCTTCACCCACTTTAGCTTTGATCTCATCCATCTCCGGCTTCAAAATTCTCATCTTAGCCATGGAAATGTAGGACTTATAAGTCAGTGGTGACAGTACAACTTTAAGTAAAACGGTAAGCACAAGAATAATTAACCCATATCCCCAGCCAAATCCTTCCAGGAAGTTGAACACAGGCAACACGACGAAGCGGTTGATGTATTTCAATGGCCAGTAGCCCATTTCAACGATCTTCTCAATCTCATGACCTTGTTTTTGCAAATTCGAGAACTTGTTGTCACCGAAATAGAAACTCATGGCATAGCTTTGTGCAGCAAGCTGGTTAAACGGCAGTTGCAGGTTGGCACCGTACCATTTTACCTGACCCGGGGCAGTGGTTACTTTTACCTCAACTTCTCCTTTGTTGAAGCCGTCCTTCGGAATTAAAATACCTGAAAAGAAATGCTGCTTAAATGCGATCCACTCGATCTTTCCTTCATTTAACTCTTCTTTAACATCTTTTGCGAAATCCAGGTGATCGGGATTTTCATTCTGATACTTGTAGTAAGGTGCAGAATAGCGTTGCTCGTTGGTTACCGACTTCTCCTGTTCCAACAAGATGGTCTCCCAATTTAGCGTAATTGCATTGCCCTGTACAACCTGATTTAAACCATTCAAATTAATGTTGAAAGTCACATTGTTTTTGTCAGGCTGCAAGTCGTAAAAATATTCAACGTACTTGTCGGCATTGTAATTCGCACGCATCGTAACGCCGGTACCGGATTTCTGAGCAGTAAAGTACAAATCATTGGTGTTTATGATCTTTCCATTAACATTCAGCTTTAATCCAAACTTGTTTTCATCACCGCTAAATAAGATGAGCGGCTTGCCCGAATATGTTTTCTCATTTTTAACCTCGACAGAAAGGATTTTACCCCCCTTATTGGTCAGTGTTAATTTTAACTGATTGTTTTCTAATACAGTTGTTTGTGCAACGCCGGTAAGGTTGCTGCCAAACGGACCTTTCAGTGCCGCTGAATCCAGTGGAGCAGGAGCGGTAGCCGCAGTAGTGGCAACAGGCGCTGCTGCCGCAGTAGCGCTGTTCTTAGCGATTGAGTCTGCAGTAATTCTTTCACTCTCCCTCTTTAATTCAGCCTCCGTAGGCTTGAAAAAATAGAAAGATCCTGCCAAAACAATCATGATCAGGAATAATCCTGTAAAGGTATTTTTATCCATTATTTATTTTTAAACGAATTTATTGGTATTCTTCTTCGCATACTCCATTGCAGCGGCGACAAATTTAATAAAAAGTGGGTGAGGATTAGCTACTGTGGACTTTAATTCGGGATGAAATTGTGCACCAACAAAAAATGGATGGTTTTTCAGTTCAATAATCTCTACCAGCTGGCTATCCGGGTTAATGCCCGAAGCAATCATACCAGCTTCTTCAAATTGCTTTAAATATTTATTGTTAAATTCATAACGATGTCTGTGTCTTTCGGTAATGTGGGGTTTGCCATAGGCCGCAAACGCCTTGCTGCCTCTTTTCAGGTCACATGGATAAGATCCAAGGCGCATCGTACCTCCTTTGTTGGTGATTGCTTTCTGGTCTTCCATCATGTTAATCACCGGGTTTGCTGTGTTCTCGTCAATTTCCGTCGTGTTCGCATCTTTTAACCCGATCACGTTTCTACCAAATTCAATAACCGCACACTGCATACCCAGACAGATGCCGAAGAAAGGAACATTGTTTTCCCGTACATACCGAATGGCGTCTATCTTACCCTCAATACCACGGCTTCCAAATCCAGGGGCAACAAGTACACCATGAAGATGACCTAATTTTTCCTTTGCGTTGTCGGCATACAGACCTTCAGAGTGGATGTACTCTACATTAACCTTACATTCATTTTTGGAGCCCGCATGGATGAAAGATTCAATAATGGATTTATATGCATCTGGCAGTTCAACGTATTTTCCAATCAGGCCGATGTTTACTTCTGAAGTTGGATTTTTTAGCCTTCCAAGGAAGTCCTTCCAAAGCTCCAGGTTCGGTTCATTCCGGCTTGGTAGTTTCAATTTGCTAAGTACTGTTTTGTCCAGCTGTTCCTTCAACATCAATAGGGGAACATCGTATATTGTAGGTGCATCGATCGACTCGACAACGGCATTCAGGTTCACATTACAGAACAGTGCAATTTTCTTACGGATATCCGCATTGATGTGACGCTCGGTTCTGCAAACCAGAATATCTGGCTGAATACCATATTCCAGGAGGGCTTTTACGGAGTGTTGGGTAGGTTTTGTTTTCAACTCACCTGCAGCTGCAAGGAAGGGGATGAGCGTAAGGTGAATAACGATCGCATTGTTTGCACCGGCTTCCCATTTGAATTGGCGCACGGCTTCAATAAACGGAAGCGACTCAATATCGCCGACAGTTCCACCCAGTTCAGTGATCACAATATCGAACTGTCCGGTTTCACCCAGGATACGCATATTGCGTTTAATCTCATCCGTGATGTGTGGTACAACCTGTACGGTTTTTCCAAGATACTCACCTTTACGTTCTTTATTAATCACGTTTTGATAAATACGACCAGTGGTAATATTGTTGGCCTGTGATGTTGGGGTATTCAGGAAGCGTTCATAGTGTCCAAGGTCCAGATCTGTTTCTGCACCATCTTCCGTAACAAAACATTCTCCATGTTCGTATGGATTTAGCGTTCCTGGGTCGATGTTAATGTAGGGATCGAACTTTTGAATGGTTACTGTGTAACCCCGTGCCTGTAAAAGTTTGGCCAATGAAGCGGAAATGATGCCCTTACCTAATGAGGAAGTAACACCGCCCGTAACAAAAATATACTTAGTCATGTTTGTGAGTTATAAAAAAAGCTTTTTTGATGCCTTTTTAATTGTTTTTGTACGGGATACAAAGTTAAGAAATAAAACTTAGGGGGCAGGTTTTCTTTTGGAAAAAATGCAGCAACAACGTAACATCACCATCTGGCTTCTGGAACGGCTAACAACATTGGTAATATACCTTGACCTTCAGGGCGTTTGGAGACCAGGCGATATACACCTGCCGTTCTTTACCCAGGCGGTATTTAAATCCATTTAATTCCGATTGCTTCAGCTCCTCATAAAAAGCGAGGTCTGTGGCATTCTTGTCAGGTTGTTCATTCTCCGTTATCGCCGGCTCCAGAAAGTTTTCTTCATCCAGAAAAAGGTTCAGTTCGTCGTGCATAAACTTAATCTGACTCGCCTCTTTTTTCAAGTCTAAATTTCCTTTATAGCTTTCCAGAATTTGCGCCGCTTTAAATTCCTGTTTGTAGACTTCCTTACCCTCATGAGAAATGATGCTGAAAGAAAGCAGCATCTCCTTCGGCTTTTCTCCCGTCAGCACCACGCGGAAAGTATCTTGCTTTTCTAAATCTGTAAAAGGTCTGGTCACCTGCTTAACCTCTTTAAGGTTCATGGAGGAGGCTGTGCCCGAATTGCTGCTCCCGCCAGACCCGGAATCGCGGATGCAGGCAAATAAAAATAAACTGGAAAAAACAAGCGTAGCAAAAAGTCTATTCATGAAGGCGCATTCTAAAACTAAAGATAATAATTAATGATCTGATGGCGGGCTGATTTTTTTCAAATCTTCAGGTGTATCTACCGCAACGGTCTCTATGGTGGTGACGGCGGTCTGTATGCGGTACCCGTTTTCAATCCACCGGAGCTGCTCCAGGCTCTCCGCCAGCTCCAGCGCAGAGGTGCTGAGCCTGGTGATTTCCAGTAGGGTATCCCGTGAGTAACCATAGATTCCGATATGCTTATAGAACTGATGATGGTTCAGCCAGCTGTCTTTCTCAACGCCCCGGAGAAAAGGGATCGTTTGGCGGCTAAAATAGATGGCTTCTCCCAGTGCATTGATCACCACCTTGGGCTGGTTGATGTTGAACAGTTCTTCACCAGACTTGATCGCTTTGATCAGCGTCGCCAGGTAAACATTATCCCTGTGAAAGCACGATACCAGCAGCGTAATCTGCTCCGGATCTATAAAAGGCTCGTCACCCTGAATATTGATGATCACATCATAATCCGGATATGCTACCGCAACTTCCGCACAGCGGTCAGTGCCGCTTTGATGGGTGCTGCGGGTCAGGTGAAACCTACCGCCGAAGCGGCTGACCTCCTTCGCAATTCGCTCATCGTCCGTAGCCACAACCACAGCATCCAGTGCCGGGCATTTTCCGGCCTGTTCATAGACCCTTTGGATCATGCTCTTCCCATCGATCTCTACAAGCGGCTTGCCGGGAAACCTTGTCGATGCATATCGTGCGGGTATGATACCTAGAACCTTCATTAGAATAAACCGTGAATTTCTGCTTCAATGGATTGGATGATGGTGCCAAGGTCTTCAGGGTTACTGCTGAAATCGAGCTTATCCTTATCGAGGATAAGCAGTTTTCCCTGATTGTATCCTTTAATCCAGGCTTCATATTTTTCGTTCAGCTTAGACAGGTAATCGATCCGGATACTGGCTTCGTATTCCCGTCCACGCCGTTGGATATTATTAACCAGGGTAGGCACAGACGCCTTCAAATAAATTAGCAAATCGGGTGGCTTAATAAAAGAAGTAATATTTTCAAATATTGCCTGGTAGTTGTCGTGATCCCTCGTCGTCATCAGACCCATTTCATGAAGGTTCTCTGCAAAGATATACGCGTCTTCATAAATCGTACGGTCCTGAATCACGTTGCGGTTGAATTTCTGGATCTCCACAATTTGCTGGAAACGACTGTTCAGGAAATAGATCTGAAGGTTGAAGCTCCAGCGCTTCATGTCGCTGTAGAAGTCCTCCAGATAGGGATTATTGTCAACTGCCTCATATAAGGCTTCCCAGCCGTAATTCTTAGCAAGTAGTCCTGTTAAGGTTGTTTTTCCGGCACCGATGTTGCCCACAATTGCGATATGCATATTTAGTTATTTGAGAATAGATGAAAAGGACCAGAGATAGGAACGGACATGCGGATTAGAAAGGTTTAAAACCAATAAGCTCCCGAACGTCCCTGATGGTTTTCTGTGCACTTTCCCTTGCTTTCGCTGCGCCATGTTCCGCTACCTTGCGCAAATAATCTGTGTTTTTCGCAATGTCTTCTATTTTCTCCCGTATAGGTGAATTGAATACAATCATATCTTCAGCCAGCTGCTTCTTGAAATCGCCATATCGGATGGCCATTTTGTTGTATAGCTCGTCAAAATGGGATACTGTATCCGGAGTGGATACGATTTTCATCAGTTCAAAAAGGTTTTGTATGGCTTCGGGTTTTTCCTGGTTTTCTTCCGTCGGGCCGCCGTCTGTTACCGCCCGTGATACTTTCTTGCGGATGATCTCCGGACTGTCGGACAGGTAAATGCAGTTCGCATCTCCTTCAGATTTTCCCATTTTTCCTTTGCCATCCAGACCCGGAACCTTAATCAGGTTCTCAGAATAGTTAAATGCAAAGGCTTCCGGAAAGTAGTCGGTATTATATAGGCGGTTGAAACGGTTTCCAAACGTACGGGTCATCTCCAGGTGTTGCTCCTGATCTTTACCTACAGGAACTTTGGTAGCCTTATGGATCAGGATGTCTGCAGCCATCAAAGAAGGGTAGGTGAGCAGACCGGCGTTAACATTGTCAGGTTGCGATCGTACTTTATCCTTAAATGAAGTGCTTCTTTCCAGTTCGCCCATGTAGGCATTCATATTTAAGTACAGGTACAATTCTGCCACTTCTGGAACGTCCGACTGGATATATATCGTTGTTTCTTCTGGGTTAATACCACATGCAAGATATTCTACAAGAACATGTTTGACAAAGCCATGTAAGTCCGATGGTGTTGGATGGGTAGTTAAAGAGTGTAGATCTGCTATGAAGAAGTAGCAGTTGTACTCATGCTGCATTTTTATGAAATTGCTTACAGCACCAAAATAATTTCCTAAATGTAATTTACCAGTTGGCCGTATGCCACTAACGACTGTTTCTTTCATGGGTCGAAATTAAGAAAAAATGGGGGCACCAATGTTACACGTGTCACATTTTGTGACTTTTTGCTTCATTCCACGCCCGGTTTGTCTGTTAAAAAGCCTCGCCAAGGTACGGACTTTATTTGCTTACGGTGTTGCGAAGCAGCGAAGCCTCCTTAAGTACGTCCATCAGCAAATTAAACTCAAGCGGCTTGGCCATATAGTCGTCCATACCTGCATTGATGCAGTCGCTCCGGTCGTCCTGCATAGCATTTGCGGTCATCGCGACAATCCGCGGCTGATGCCCCTCCAAACTCCTGATGTACTTTGTTGCATCAATCCCGTCTTTCTCCGGCATCAGTACATCCATAAGGATCAAGTCGTATCGTTTTTTGACAGACATCTGAATGGCAACGGCTCCATTTTCAGCTACATCAACCGTGTAGCCCAGTTTGGCAAGCACAAGGGTGATCAGCTTGGTATTAATTGGGTTGTCCTCTGCCACCAAGATCTCGAGCGGATGTTGCAGCGCGAAGGCCGCATCCAGCTGCCTGGTCGTTTGTGAGCGGGTTAAAGTTGTATGGGAGGGCGACTGCGAGAGTGTCTGTCGAATCAGATAAACCAGCTGTTTGGTTTTGGCCGGTTTATTTAGCACACCGGCAAAGAGATCGCGATTTTGTGGCTTTATTTCCAGGCCGATAGAACTCAAAAGCAGAATCGGAAGCTGAATGGATCGTGATCTGATTTCTTCAGCGAGCATAATACCATCCGTGTCCGGCATCTGCATGTCTGTAATGATCAGGTCGAATGTTTCACCGCTGCTTAAAGCCACTAACGCTGCGGCAGCCCCGTCTACAGTTGTGATCTGGAAGCCCCGGAATTCGAGCTGCTTTCTCAAAATCATCAAATTCGTAATGTTGTCATCAACAACAAGAATTTTACCGGTATGGAGAATTTCATCAAGGGGCTGCAAGACGGGGCAAGACGGGTCAACGGCACACTGTATTGTGAATGAGAATATAGAGCCCGAACCTGCAGTGCTTGTTACCTTCAGCTCGCCCTTCATCAATTTTACCAGACGTTCGCTGATGATCAATCCCAATCCGGTTCCTCCGTATTTCCGCGTATTGGAGGAATCCACCTGTGAGAATGCTTTGAAGAGTCTGGATATTTTTTCTTCCGGAATGCCTATGCCGGTATCTCTGATCTCGAAAAGCAGAACGGTATGATCGCCGGCCGGTTCGAGCTGCGTTACTTTTAAGAAAACTTCACCCTTATGGGTGAACTTAAGTGCATTGTTGATCAGGTTCAAAAGAATCTGACGCAGTCGGTAACTATCTGCAACGATAACCTCCGGAATGCTATGGTCAATTTCATACAATAAATCCACGCGAATTTCTGCGGCCTTTACCGCAAACAGATCAATTACATCTTCAATGGTGCTGTGCAGGTTGAAGTGTTCTTCCTCGAGTTCCATTTCCCCGGACTCGATCTTCGAATAGTCCAGTACATCGTTGATGACGTTAAGCAAGGCTTCTCCACTGTTGTGAATAACGTGTAAATACTCGGCCTGCTCTTCATTAAGGGACGTATTGCTTAGCAGCGATGCCATACCGAGTACACCGTTCATGGGCGTGCGGATCTCGTGGCTCATGGTTGCAAGGAAAGTGCTTTTTGCCTGTGCAGCGAGTTCCGCTTCTTTTCTGGCCTGTACGGCTTCCCTGTTTAATTCCTGTAGCTGCGCATTTAGCTTTTCAAGTTCTTCCTGATGTTCTTTTCTATCCTTGATCTGTGCACGCATTAACAGCTGTGCTCCGTTGTATTTACTAAGGTGATATGACCACAATCCGCAGGTCATGAAAATCACTGCGGTAAGTGATATATGTATCAGCAACGTCTGCAGCTCCACGAAGTTCAGTCCGAACAGGTAGCTGTTGTCAAATCCCATCGGCTTGAGGTAGTCGAATCCAAGATGGTGTATGAAGACAAAAATGAACATTGGTACCTGCAATTGCCATTTCTGATAGGTGATCAAAATGGCGCTGCCGATGAAAGCGAAGAAGTGCATTTCATACATGCCGCGCATCTGATAAATGAATTGCAGCATGAATATGCCCAGGCAAATACTAAGTACATACTGGTATAAACTGGAGTTTGGCAATAGCCATTTAACGCAATAATAGGCAAGAACTGCAGACCCGCCTATACTCAACGCAATCCAGGTGCCATGGAAATGGGCGAAGTATAGCCCAGCAGCGAAATAAAACAGCAGAAAATAGTTGATGAGTTTGTCGGAACGGCTTTTTACGTCGTCAAGGTAGTTTGCGACAACTTCTTCTTCTTGAAAAGAACGTTGTTCGCTCGTGTACTGTTGCATCTGTAATAATAATTGGGGACGGGATAAACTTTTACAAACATACGAAAGCCTGTGCGCTTTGTGAAATATGCCTTGAAGCGCAGCTGAGTTGCCGTTGGTTTTCAGGCAGATCCTAAAGGGACCTTACCCGCACCTTACCCGCACCTTACCCGGGCAAACTCCGTTTAAGGTGCGGCTAAAGTGGGGCTATGATGGCTCTGGAATCCGGTATTTTTCCAATGTTGCTGTTCTTGTTGCGGAAGCCCATCCAATATCTGCCGGTGATGATTAATTATTTCCTATTTTTGGACGAATGTCCAGATTCCTGAAGCAACTGCACCGCATATATTCTTTGACCGTAATTTTTATCTTGTCGTTGCTGTTCTATCCCTTTTATTACCTGGCCTCCAGGAGTCCGCGGTCGTACGGCCCGCTGAACCGCCTGCGGGTATGGCACAGTCGCGTTTCTTGTATTTGTACCGGGATTCGTTTGCGCTACAACTTCGAAGTGCCGCTTTCTTCTGCCCAGCAGTACATCTACTGTGCAAATCACAGCTCGAACCTGGACATTATGATTATGTGTGTGCTGGGCAAACAACGTTTCCATTTTATGGCAAAGGAGGAGCTGCAAGATAATCCGGTGTTGAAGATCTTTTTTAATACCATTGACATTGCCGTGAACCGGGACAGCAAAATTTCAGCCTTTCGGGCATTCCGGAAGGCAGGCGTAAATCTGCAGTCGGGCATGAGCCTGATTATCTTTCCCGAGGGACTGATAGATGACCATAATTATCCGCCCAAATTACTTCCCTTTAAGAACGGGCCGTTCCGGCTTGCGATTGAAAACCATGTTCCTATTGTTCCGGTGACCATCTGCAATGCCTGGGAACTGATGTGGGATGATGGAAGAAAAAAAGGAAGCCGCCCCGGACGCTGTGATATTTACGTACATAAACCTATCTTTACACAAGGTTTAGATGTTAAAGACGATGAAGCCCTGAAAGATCAGGTTTCTGGATTAATTCAAAGTAAATTGCGAACACATGAACATAAGCGAAGAAACGATATATAAGGTGGCGGACCTGGCGCGGATTGATATCAAGGAAGCAGAGGTTCCAGGCTTAATTCAGGAGATGAGCAAGATCCTGACCTTTATGGAGCAGCTTAATGCGTTGGATACCAGCGATGTAGAGCCGCTCGTGTACATGAATGAGGAGGTTAATGTTTGGAGGGAAGATGAAGTGAAAAACCAGCTGGAGCTGAAAGATGCGCTTCGTAATGCCGCCCTGCACAACGACCGGTTTTTCATGGTTCCTAAGATCATAGAAAAGTAGCAGCGACTGTAACATATAGATGGTTTGCGCTGTCTTAAACAAAAACCCTACATACGCCCATGGAAAACGCATTAATCAACATAAAGGATATTGGCCGCAAGTACGTCATCGGATCAGAGGTTATTCACGCCTTGAAATCAGTTACGCTGGACATATACAAAGGCGAGTTTGTTGCATTGATGGGACCATCAGGATCAGGGAAATCTACATTAATGAATATTCTGGGTTGTTTAGATACCCCCAGTAAAGGGGACTACATTCTCAATGGAACGAATGTAAGCCATATGTCTGACAATGATCTTGCTGAAATCCGTAACAAGGAAATCGGGTTTGTCTTTCAAACCTTCAACTTGCTGCCAAGGTCTACCTCGTTGGATAATGTAGCACTACCGCTGATTTATGCAGGTGTGAACAAGGCCGAGCGCGATAGAAGAGCGAAACTGGCGCTGGAGAATGTGGGGCTTGGCAACCGGATCACGCACAAGCCGAATGAGTTGTCGGGTGGACAGCGACAGCGGGTGGCTGTAGCCCGTGCGCTGATTAATAATCCGTCAATTATCCTTGCGGATGAGCCAACCGGTAACCTGGATACGAAGACCTCTATTGAAATTATGGGCTTGCTGGAAGAGATCCACGATAAGGGAAATACCATTATTCTGGTTACCCATGAGGAGGATATCGCGCAGCATGCACACCGGATCGTCCGCATGCGGGATGGTTTGATCGAAAAAGATTACCTCAACACAGATATCAAGACCGTATCACCGCGGCTCACCAAGTTGAAGGAAGCAGGTGACGATTTCGAAAAGATTGACTGATATGAAGATTTACACCAAGACAGGGGATAAGGGAGTCACGTCGCTTATAGGCGGTACAAGAGTTCCCAAATATCACCTCCGCATTGAAGCCTACGGGACGGTTGACGAGCTGAATTCACACATCGGACTTATCAGGTCCCAGCCGATAGATTCGCAGACGGAGCAGGTGCTGAAGGAAATTCAGGACCGCCTTTTTACGATCGGTGCGTCACTCGCAGCTGATCCGGAAACGTCGCGGATGAAAATTCCGGATCTCCATGAAGAAGATGTTGTACTGTTGGAAAGTGAAATGGATCGAATGAATCTGGTCTTGCCAGAACTGAAGCACTTTATACTTCCCGGCGGGAACACAATTGTTTCCTACTGCCATATCTCACGTTGCGTCTGCAGACGTGCAGAACGGATCACCGTTCATCTGGCATCAGAGAGCACTGTAAATGAAAAGATTACCATTTATCTGAATCGCTTGAGTGATTATTTGTTTGTTCTGGCAAGAAAACTCAATTATGACGCCAACACAGAGGAAAGTATCTGGATTCCAAGGGCCTAATATTTATAAAATATTTTTTGTTTTAGTGAAGTATTTTATTATACTTTTGCGGAAATAAAATTGAATAACTAATTTAAGCATATGTATTGGACACTAGAACTCGCATCGCATTTGGAAGACGCTCCATGGCCTGCAACAAAAGATGAACTAATTGACTATGGTATCAGATCCGGTGCCCCTGTTGAAGTAATTGAAAACTTACAGGCGCTGGAAGATGATGGTGAACCGTATGAGACCATTGAAGAGATCTGGCCTGATTACCCTACAAAAGACGACTTTTTCTTCAATGAAGACGAATATTAAATAAAAGAAAACCCAATTGGCCTCGTTTTACGAGGCTTTTTTTTTTTGGAACGAAGATTGTCTATGAATTGTCAGGAGAGTTCTTTTACTCTCTAAATAAACAATTAACAACACAAACTAAAATTTACAATTATGGGAAATTTACTTTATTTGGTTGCAGTAGTATTAGTGATACTCTGGGTGATCGGCTTTTTCTTTCATGGATTCGGAGATGTCGGTGGCTTGATCCACATCTTACTGGTGATTGCCGTCATCGCTATTATTCTAAAGTTAATCAATAGAGCAACATAAAATATTCTGAGGCTTCTGAATTTATTCAGAAGCCTTTTTTTGTAAGAACAGGGAGGCGAGAACCAAATCCTCCTTAAATGTGATCTTAATGTTTTCCCGCTCCCCGGGTATAACATGAACCCGGAAACCTGCACGTTCCACCACAGAGGCATCATCTGTGAACTCATTACGATAAGGCTGCTGATAAGCTTTCCTCAACTGTTCGATCTTGAATGTTTGTGGTGTCTGAATCAGAAATAGCTTACTTCTGTCGATCGCAGAAGTCTTCTCTGCATCAATGCGCATACGCACAGAATCTGTGGGTGGCAATACAGTAACCGAGTTCCCGTTTTCTGATGCACTTTCGAAGCACCGCCTGATCAGGTCAGGGGAGACGAGTGGCCGCACTGCATCATGAATGGCGACAACTGCTGCGCCTTTGATGACCTTTAAGCCATTTTTTACCGAATGAAACCGTTCTTCCCCGCCTTTAACAACCTGATGACAAACGTCAAAATCATGTTTCCTGCATAGTGCCTCCCATTCTTCATGCTGGTGAATGTTTAATACCAGAATGATTTCCGGCTTCAGGCTACAAGCATTGAAAGCAGCCAGCGTATGCATTAAGATTGGTTTCCCGTCCAGGAGCATGAACTGTTTAGGGGTGGAATCGTTCATTCTGCTGCCTGTACCTCCGGCAACGATAATGGCATAGTATTTCATTGTTAACTGGCATTAAATAAAAACGGGAGATAAAACCAAAGGTTAAGATCTCCCATTCTAATACGGTATTTAAACATTCTTAGATGATCAGCATGGCATCGCCATAGCTGTAAAAACGATATTTTTCCTTTAATGCGACTTCATAGGCATTTCTAACGTAGTCATATCCACCAAATGCACTTACCATCATCAGTAATGTAGATTCCGGTGTATGGAAATTGGTGATCATGGAATTGGCGATGCTGAACTCATAAGGAGGGAAAATGAATTTGCTTGTCCAGTCGTTTGCGGGCTTTAGCGTCCGGGCTGAAGATACTGCTGACTCTATCGCACGCATCGAGGTTGTTCCGACAGCACAGATTTTTTTCTTTCTTTCCAGGCCTTTATTTACAATGTCAGCATCTTTTTGCGTGATGATGAACTGTTCTGAATCCATTTTATGTTTGGTCAGATCTTCCACTTCAACCGATCTGAATGTGCCCAGGCCGATGTGTAAAGTCACTTCCGCAAAGTTCACACCTTTCAGTTCAAGACGCTTCATCAGCTCACGGCTGAAGTGCAAACCGGCAGTTGGAGCGGCTACAGCACCTTCGTGTTTGGCGAAGATGGTCTGATAACGTTCTTTATCCTGTGCAGTCGCTTTACGTTTGATGTATTTAGGAAGGGGAGTTTCGCCTAATATTTCGATGTTCTTTCTGAATTCTTCGTCTGTACCGTCAAAAAGGAAACGGATGGTACGACCGCGGGAGGTGGTATTGTCGACCACTTCAGCAACCAACAGGTCATCATCGCCGAAATATAACTTATTTCCAACGCGGATTTTACGTGCAGGATCCACAAGCACATCCCAGAGTTTAAGCTCTTTGTTCAATTCGCGTAGCAAAAACACCTCAATAGTTGCACCTGTTTTCTCCTTATTTCCATATAGACGTGCAGGAAAAACCTTTGTGTTGTTCAAGATCATCACATCCTGATCATCGAAATATTCTAAAACATCCTTAAAAATTTTATGTTCAATTTTGCCACTGTCCTTGTGTAACACCATTAGACGGGCTTCATCCCGTTGATCTGACGGTGTACTGGCTAGCAATGATTCCGGTAAATTAAACTTAAACTGAGATAACTTCATATTTTCGATGTACTAATTAAAAGCGCAAATTTACGAATTAATTTGCATGGGTGTATATGTTTTTTAAGTTATGCGGGCAAGTTAATATTAAAGAAAGTAAGTTGTAACCTTTTTAGGTATATTTAGTCTTACATACAATTATGATCATTTTCAGACTTATAGGGGAGAGTTTTAGGTTTGCCGCAGATGCGCTGCGTCAGAATAAGCTCAGGACCATGCTTTCGCTACTTGGTATAACGATCGGTATTTTTACGATTATTTCCGTTTTTTCGGCTGTAGATACGCTGCGGAACAAGTTGCAGCAAAGCGTGGATAAACTGGGCTCAAATACCCTGTTTGTTCAGAAATGGCCCTGGATCTTTGGTGGCGATTTTCCCTGGTGGAAATACATCAACCGGCCGGAACCTTCCTTGCGCGACTATGAGGCACTTCGCGAACGTCTGGTGAATGTAGATGGTGTTTCCTTTGAAGCCTCGGCCAGCAATCGTACGGTTAAGTATAGAAGTAATTCCGTTGAGGGTGTTGTGGTGAATGCGGTATCACCTGATTTTAATAAAACCTGGACACTGGATTTTCAGGAGGGCCGGTACTTTACCGAGAATGAGGGACGCTCGTCGGCACCTGTGGTGCTGCTCGGGGCAGAAGTTGCCAACGGGCTGTTTGATGGTGAACCCGCCATTGGGAAACAGATTAAGGTGATGGGCCGGAGGGTGACCGTCGTCGGGGTGTTTAAGAAAGAAGGAGAGGACATGCTGGGAATGTCCCAGGACAACAACGTCGTGATCCCTTTAAACTTTGCAAAGGGTCTTTTTGATGTTGAGAATGAGCGGTACAATCCGCAGATCACAGTTCGCGGCAAGGAAACCATAGGCATGGAAGAGGTCGAAAGTGAGCTGCACGGCGTCATGCGATCCATACGCCGGATTAAACCTGGAGCCGAGGATGATTTTTCCCTGAACAAAACCACGATGTTGTCCAACCAGCTGGACATCATGTTTAAGATGGTAAATATTGCCGGATGGGTAATCGGGGGATTCTCTATACTGGTGGGAGGATTTGGTATTGCCAACATTATGTTCGTTTCCGTCAAAGAGCGTACAAACATCATCGGCATACAAAAGTCACTTGGTGCCAAGAATTATTTTATACTGCTGCAGTTCATGTTTGAAGCCGTTGCACTTTGTTTGATGGGGGGCGCGCTGGGGCTGTTTTTGGTCTATATGGTCACGCTAGTCTTTACCTACGGCATGGATGTCGAAATCGTTCTGGACATCAACAATATCATTATGGGTGTGACCATCTCTGTGGTCATCGGTGCAATTTCGGGTTTTTGGCCCGCGTTTTCTGCTTCCCGGCTGGATCCGGTCGAAGCGATAAGATCTTAAATTGAAAGCAGCCTGAGTTCTAAAGTGAACCATGGAGTAGCTTTGAAAATAAAGAAGCCCTGAACATCGAGATGCTCAGGGCTTCTTTATTTCGTTTAACTTCTATTTTAGTTGCGCAAGGGCATTTTTAATTCTGGAAACGGCTTCTCTCAGTTCGTTTTCTGATGCTGCGTATGAAATACGGATACAGTCTCCATTTCCGAAGGCTTCGCCAGTTACAACAGATACGTGTGCTTCATTCAGCAGGTAAATGCAAAGCTCCTCTGCGTCGCGGATCGGCGTACCATTGAAGCTCCTATTGAAGTAAGCTTTGATCTCCGGAAAGAAATAGAAAGCGCCCTCCGGTAAGTTTACCTTTAGGTCAGGAATTTCCTGAAGCAAGTCATAAACCACATCACGACGCTTTTTGAATTCGTCTCTCATTTGATGCACGGTCTCCATATCGCCCTGGTAGGCGCCAAGTGCTGCACGTTGTGCGATCGAGCTTGTACCAGATGTAATCTGACCTTGAAGCTTATCACATGCATTCGCAATTTCTTTGTTGGATGCCATGTAACCAACTCTCCATCCGGTCATGGCGTACGACTTGGAAAATCCATTGATCAAGATTACGCGGTCTTTGATCGATTGGAACGAAGCAATGGAAGCGTGTTCATCAACGAAGTTTATATGTTCATAGATTTCATCAGAGATGATGTAAATATTTGGGTAGCGCTCGAATACAGCGGCAAGTGCGGCAAGCTCATCTTTGGTATATACTGACCCTGTTGGATTACATGGCGAAGAGAACATGAATAGTTTTGTCTTCGGTGTGATCGCTGCTTCAAGTTGTTCGGCAGTGATTTTAAACTCCGTTTCAACGGTCGCATTGATGAACACGCTTTCACCTTCAGCAAGCTTGATCATTTCTGAGTAGGATACCCAGTAAGGCGTAGGTACAATAACCTCATCACCCGGGTCTACCAGACACATCACTGCATTTGCGAGTGACTGCTTGGCACCAGTGGAAACAACAATCTGATCAAAGGTATACTCCAGGCCATTTTCGCGTTTAAGCTTTTCTACAATGGCCTTTCTTAGCTCAGGATAACCAGAAACTGGTGTGTAGTAAGAATAATTTTCGTCAATTGCCTTCTTTGCCGCCTCTTTAATGAGGTCAGGAGTAGGGAAGTCAGGCTCTCCAAAACTCAGATTGATCACGTCTACCCCTTTTGCGGCAAGTTCACGTCCGAGTTTAGCCATTTTAATGGTTTGGGATTCCGACAAGTTGTTGATTCTCTTTGATAAATAGCTCATTGATTTCTAATTGTAAGGAAGCAAATATAAAAACCTACCGCTATTGACCACTAAAAAAAATACTTTTTAATATATTATCATCGTTAAACAACTACTTTTGTGCCCTAATTTGACTTCTGTTGCAACCCAAGAAAAAAGCAATATTAATATCACTTTGCGTCAGCATTGTGCTTATGCTGGCGAAATTTGCTGCTTATTTCATAACGCATGCCAATGCGGTACTTACGGATGCTGCCGAGAGCATCGTGAATGTTCTGGCGAGTAGCTTTGCTTTTTACAGCATCTATCTGACCACACTACCGAAAGACACGAATCATCCGTACGGACATGGGAAGGTAGAATTTTTCTCCGCCTTTTTGGAAGGTTGCCTGATTGGCATTGCGGGAATTATAATCATCTTTAAATCAGTATATAACCTGTTCTTTCCTATACAGATAACTGATCTGTTTGAAGGGGCAATGATCGTAGCCGCCACTGGCGTGGTTAACCTGGTTGTTGGCTATTACCTGATCAATACCGGAAAGCGGCATAAGTCTATCACGCTGGAGGCGGACGGGAAACACCTGTTGTCGGACGCCGTGACCAGTGCAGGGCTGGTTGTAGGTATACTCCTGATATTCTTTACCCAAATGTATTGGCTTGATAGTATCATATCCATTATGCTGGGTTTTTACATCCTGTATACCGCATATAAGCTTACCCGTAAATCAGTAGGCGGATTGATGGATGAGAGCAATACTGAACTGGTGAAAACGATCATCAATGTATTACAGGAATACCGGGAAATGCCATGGATCGATGTGCACAACCTTCGTGCACAACAATATGGGGCGGATGTGCACATTGATTGCCACGTTACCTTCCCGTACTATTATGATCTGAACAGGGTACACCGGGAAATATCTGAAATCGATCAGCTGATCAATTCCAAGGTTTCTCATACATCAGAACTATTCATACATGCGGATCCCTGCCTGCCGGCATGCTGCAATTATTGCAGGGTAGAACACTGTCCCGTACGGCAGGAAGCCTTCCAGGCTGAAATTCCCTGGACACTGGAGAACGTGACCAAGAACCAAAAACATTTTGACCAATGAGCTACTTCAATGTGAGGGTATACGGATTGCTGATCAACGAGGATCATCAGATTTTGATCAGTGACGAGCGCCAGGAGGGGAAAGAATTCAGTAAGTTTCCCGGAGGCGGTCTTGAGCTGGGTGAAGGGCTTAAAGAGGCGCTTGAGCGTGAATTCATGGAGGAATGCAATGCGGAGGTCGAGGTGGTCAACCATTTTTATACCACAGACTTCTTTGAGCGGTCAACGTTCAATAACAGCCAGATCATCAGTATTTACTATTTTGTGAAAGCTCGAAAGCCTCTGGTGCTCAATGTTAAGTCAGCGCCATTTGACTTCGAAGAAGGTTCTGACCAATCGTTCAGGTGGGTAAATTTGGCGGACCTGCGGCCCGAGACGGTAACCTTCCGGACCGACCAGACGGTGGTTGGTTTATTGTTAAAGGCAATGGATCTTTAAACGGCAATCACCCGGCTGGGTGTAATCGCATAGAACTGGTCGCCTTCCGATCTTTCGATATTACTCAAGCCGGTGAATGCACTGAATGCCGGCAACACGGCGCAGGTTCGGGAGAAATAAAAGCAGGGAAATCTGAGCTGTTGTCTGGCCTTCCCATAGATCGTAACGCCCGGATGAATGTGGCCGGTGATGTTGTAATATTCGTCGAAGGTTGTCGGCCGGTCGTGTATAAAACGGAAAGGGGCAAGCAGTAATTCCTTGTGCACGACCTCAATCCCAAGCTGCTCATATTCTGTGTCGCTTAACGCATCATGATTTCCCTTAATCAATACGCACCTGATGGGTTGATGCATCTTCCTCCAACTTCCGAAGATTTCGACGTCACTGTTCACCTTATTGTGAAACATGTCTCCTGTAATCAGCAGTATTTCTGGGTGGTATGATTTGATTAAGTGCGTCAGACGTTGTAAGTCGTTGGTGCCAACGGTTGCCGGAACCGGGATGCCATGCTTCCGGAAATGTGCCGATTTTCCGATGTGAATGTCGCTTATGATCAGCGTTTTCTTTGCTGCCCAATATATCGCCCGCTCTTTATTTAATTCCAGTTCTTCCCCGCTACAATTGATGATCATTTTTCTTTCTCGACTTTTTCTCCGACTCTGCGGTCATACGTGCGATGCGTTCTCCAAGTTCTTCGGAACTCATATTTTCCCTCAAGCTGTCCACTTTAATCGGGAAACATAAGGGAGTGTAGCCATCCGCCCGGACCAGGACGATTTTACTTGCCTGAATACGGTAAAGTGCTGCTGCAAGCCTGGGTTCTTCTATCTGTTGGTAGAAAGCCTCGTCGTACGCCTGCCGCAATAATAAGTTATGTTTGTCGTAATCGCTAAAAACGTTGAAAAATAAGGAAGAGGACGATTGCAGGTGACGGTTCGCGAGGTATTTTCCCGGGTAGCCCTGAAATACAAGTCCGGAAATGCAGGCGATGTCCCGGAACTTCCGCCTGGCCATTTCTGTGGCGTTTATGCTGGCTACGATATCTTCCGCCAGGTGCTCCGGACTAAATAGTGCTTTAACATTTCCTTCGTCAATGGGGATAGCTTGTTCACTAAGGAGTTCAAAGCCATAGTCGTTCATGGCGATGGAGAAGCTGATTGGCTTGACCCTGCCAAGGCGGTATGCGATTAAGGCAGCCAATACCTCGTGTACGAGACGCCCTTCAAATGGGTATGCAAAAAAGTGATACCCATCTTTGGTGTTTATCAGCTCAATCAGGAACTCATCATCTTTAGGGACATGTGAGACTTTTGCCTGACGCTCAAACAGGGGCCGAATAAAAGCAAGTTCTTCCTCGGGCTGGGTTTTATCCAGCGCTTCATTGTATTTACGCCTGAGTATGGCACCAAGGTTGGCGGAGAGCGGCATTCTACCACCCATCCAGCTGGGCGTGATCGCCGTCTTGAGCTTGCTTTTACGAACAAGAACGGTCATGTCTTTAACCATGATAAACTCCAGCACCCTGCCGGCGAGGGCAAAGCTGTTGCCGGGCTTTACCTTCGCGATAAAAGATTCTTCGAGCATACCAACATATCCGCCGGTCATGTACTTCACCTTCATCATGGCATCGCTGACGATCGTGCCGATATGCAGCCGGTGCCGCATAGCGATCTGGCGGCTTGCCACTTTCCATAAGCCATCTTTCTTAACAACTTTATTGAATTCATTATAAGCCGTTAAGCTATCACCTCCTGAAGTGATGAATTGCATGATCCAGGTCCATTCAGTATCCAGTATTTCCCGGTAGGCATGGGTCGATTTGACTTCTCTAAAAATTATTTCATCATCGAAGCCATCGCCAACGGCAAGGGTGACCAAGTATTGTATGAGCGTATCGTAGGCCATGACAACAGGTTGCCGGCTCTCGATGTTCTGGGTCTTAGCGGCCTCTTTGATTGCTGCTGCTTCGACAAGTTCCAGCGCATGGGTTGGCAGAAAGTAAATTACCGAGGTTTCATAGGGGGAGTGACCGCTCCGGCCTGCACGTTGCAGAAACCGGGCCACTCCCTTGGGCGACCCAATCTGAACAACCGTGTCTACTGGTTTGAAGTCGACACCAAGGTCTAATGATGAAGTGCTGATTACGGCTTTTAATGAGCCGGTATGAATGGCTTCCTCGATCCAGTTACGGAGTTCATAGTCTATAGATCCGTGGTGAATGGCAATTTGCCCTGCAAGGTTTTCATCCAGCTTCAGCAGGTTCTGGTACCAGAGTTCCGCTTGTCCTCTGGTGTTGGTAAAGATCAGGGTAGTTTTACTTTTATGAATGATGGGGAGGAGCTTGTCGGCAAGCTTATGACCGAGGTGTCCTGCCCAGGGCAGCATGTCTATGTGGTCCGGCAAAATGGATTTGATGACGATCTTCTTCTCCATCGTTGCCTTGATGATGATTTTTAAGACTTCCGGATACGGGATCAGCACATCCAGCGCCTCCTCCATATTGCCGATTGTTGCGGAGATGCCCCATATTCTAAGTAGCCGCTCTGGGTGTTTTTGGAGCAATAATCCCCTTATCCGGGAAATTGCAAGCTCTGCAAGCACGCCCCGTTTACTTCCAATAAGTTCGTGCCACTCATCGGCCACAATACAGCGGAGGTTGGTAAAGTTGGATATTGTTCCTTTTTGAGCAAGCAGCAGGTGCATGCTCTCCGGCGTAATGATGAGTACATCGGGCATTAATTTCTTCTGTTTGAGCTTGTCGGCTGCCGAAGTGTCCCCATTCCTTACACCGATGATCCAGTCGAGCTCAAGTTCATCGCAGACTTCCCGCATGGCTCTCGCCAGATCTTTTGCCAGTGAGCGCAGGGGCGTGATCCAGAGTAGCTTTAATCCGCTCTCCGGTTTTTTAGCTTTGCTCTTCTTTTTTGCTTCTTCTTCGCGGTTGTTCAATTCCTCGATAATGACAGCCAGAAACATGGAGAAGGTCTTTCCAAATCCGGTGGGCGCATTGACAAGCCCACAGTAGCCTTCTGCATAATACTCCCACGCATCCGTTTGAAACTCAAATGGTGCTTTCTTGTTTTTCTTTAGCCATTTAACAACGGTTTTATATCCTTTACTCATTTCTATGCCCATATTCTGCTTTATGAAAGGGTAGAATGGAGCAGCTGCCTCAAGTCTTCCAGGGTGTTAATTTCGTCGGCTTTTTTATCTTTACGCCAGCGGGCGATCCGCGGGAAGCGCAGGGCAAGTCCGGCCTTATGCCGCTTACTTTCTGCAATGCCTTCAAAAGCAATTTCGAAGACCAGTTCTGGCTTTACCGTGCGCACTGGTCCGAACTTCTCTACGGAGTTTCTCTTCACAAAGCTGTCTACCTGTTTAATTTCCTGGTCTGTTAATCCGGAATATGCTTTTGCGACCGTAATCAGCTGTTCTCCATCGCGTACAGCAAAGGTATAATCGGTATAGAAGTTTGCCCTTCGTCCGCTTCCTTTCTGGGCGTAGATCATGACAGTATCGACCGTATAGGGATTGATCTTCCACTTCCACCAGTCACCTTTCTTTCTGCCGCTGTGGTAGGGGGAGTCGAGCCGTTTGAGCATAATACCTTCACTGTTTCGTGACCTTGCTTCCTGCCGTATCGTAGCAAGTTCTTCCCAGCTGGAAAAATTCACCACCGGTGAGATGAGCACGGTTTGCTGTTCGCCTAGGTCATGAACGACCTGCTCCAAAGTTCTTCTGCGTGCGGCCATGGATTCGGAACGAAGGTCCTGCCCTTTATGTTCCAGGATATCATAGGTGAAGAATCCAACGGGCGCATCATTGAGCTGTGATTTGTTGACCGTTTTCCGGTTTAATCTTTGTTGTAAGATACTAAATACCTGTACGTTGCCATCTTTTACTGAAAGTATCTCTCCATCCAGCACCGTTCCGTCTTCGAGGATGTCCTTCAGGAAATGAAGCTCGGGAAACTGGTCTGTTACCAGTTCTTCACCCCTCGACCAGATGAACAGTTCTCCGCTACGTTTTACGATCTGGCCGCGGATGCCATCCCATTTCCATTCTGCCTGCCAGCCGTTCTCAGCGCCTAGGGCTCCCGGCTCAACCTCCAGTGCGTATGCCAGGCAGAAAGGATAGGGCCAGGAGTTGTCGGTATTAACGTGGGCACCCTCAATCAGTTGCTGGTAGGTGATGGATTCTGGCGTCCATTTACCCATGATGCTGTGCATGATCTTATTTGTATCCGTACCGCTTTGTTTAGCCAGTGCGTTAACCAGCGTTTTGTTGGAAACGCCAATTCTGAAGTTGCCGGATATCAGTTTATTGAAGATGAACCGCTGCGGTGTATCCAGGCTGTTCCAGGCGTTTAGGATGAACTCTTTTTTTGCTGCATCCGACTGCCCGTTCAATTTGGCTAGGTCAGTGATCCATTCATGAAGTTTTCGATCTGTCTCGAATTCCGGTGGGGGCAGAACGAGTGCGATGGTTTCGCTTAGGTCACCGACACTATGGTAGCTTTCTGCAAACAGCCAGGGCGGGATTCCACTTTGCCCAATGGCCCATTCTTTAATCAGTGCCGTACTTACCGGCCGCCTTGGCTTTTTACCGGTGAACATAGCAATAACATAGGGCAGATCGTGTTCATCCGCATTGCTGAAGTAATCGACCAGTGCAGCAATTTTATCATTGGTCTTGTTGCTTGTTTCAAGCTGCTGTATTAATTCTGTAAACCTTTTCAAATTAAGTTTCCGTTGCTAGAATAGGGGGTTCAGGTATTTCTTCTTCCTCATTGCCGTAGTTGGTTTTAACCTCTTCAGACGCGATGCCGATCTCATTGAGGTATTTGGAAAACGTTGCTGTAAAACCATGGGTGACGTAAACTTTTTCTGCAGCTGTACCTTTGATCGCAGAAAGTAAGCCCGGCCAGTCGGCGTGGTCACTTAGTGCGAAGCCCGCATCGGCACTGCGCCACCTTCTGCCGGCCCTGACCTGCATCCATCCGGAGCATATGCCGGTGGCAGCGTGTTGAAGTGTTTTAATCCAGCCGCCTTCGGCGAGTGCGGGTGGTACAATGACGAGCCCTTGCTGGAGTGTTTCTTTTCTTATTTCTGGAGTAATACGGATAGTTTCCGGTAGATCGACACCTGCCCGGATAAATCCCTCATTCAGATTCGCGATGGAATTGTGGACGTAAATGTCGCCGAAGGGCGCAAGGTTCTTGATCAGCCGTTGTGCTTTGCCGAGGCTGTATGCCACCAGCACGCTTGTCTTACCGTTATCCTGGTTGTCGGCAACCCAGTTCTGGATGTCTCCAAAGATCTTTTCCTGCGGCTTCCACTTGTATATTGGAAGCCCAAAAGTACTTTCAGAAACGAAGGTGTGGCATTTGACAGGCTCGAATTCGGTACTAATGCCGTCGAACTCTACCTTGTAGTCGCCTGAAATCACACATATTTCCCCTTTATATTCGAGGCGGACTTGTGAAGAACCGATAACATGGCCGGCAGGAAAGAGGCTGACCTTGACGCCATTAATAGAAATTTCTTTATTGTAGCGTAGTGTTTCTATGGAAAGGTCGGCGCCAAGGCGCTGCTGTAAAATGGGCTTGGTGAGCTCATGGCAGAGGTAAGCATTATTTCCCCATTTCACATGATCTGCATGGCCGTGGGTGGTTACAGCTAGATTTACCGGCTGCCAGGGATCAATGTAGAAGTCGCCCTGGTTGCAGTAAATACCCTTGTTTGTGAAAGATATCAATCCCATTCGTACACAACAATTTTCCTCAACTTAAGTTTGCCTGCCCGGGGGTTCAGAAAATACCGTTATCTTGTTCTTACGTTCAACTAAATCTTACCCAAATGGATCAGAAGATTATCAACCTCTACGATGCGTATACGCATTCTACCTTAAGCAGAAAGGAATTTATGAAGCAGCTTGGCGTACTGGCGGGCGGCACAGCACTTGCATTGACTATCTTGCCGATGCTGGAGAATAATTATGCACAAGCGGCCACGGTCATTGATGCGGATCTGACTGAAGAGTCTATCGTATATCCCGGTGCAGAAGGCGATGTGAAAGCATTTTCCGCGCGGCCAAAGGGCTCCAAAAAACTCGGTTTGGTGTTGGTTATTCATGAGAACAGGGGTTTGAACCCCCACACCATTGACGTAGCCAGGCGAATTGCTGCAGAAGGGTATATTGCTGTTGCCGTGGATGCGCTTTCTCCATTCGGTGGTACGCCTGCCGATGAAGATAAGGCACGTGAGTTGATCGGTCAACTGGATCGCACCAAAAACCTTCAGAACTACCTGAAGGGCCTCGAGTACCTGCGGTCAAGAAAGGATGGGAATGGCAAAGTGGGTTGCGTAGGTTTTTGCTGGGGCGGAGCGATGTCAAATCAGCTAGCGGTAAACGACCCGAAACTTCTTGCTGCTGTTGCTTATTATGGATCACAGCCAAAGGCAGAAGAAGTGCCGCAAATTAAAGCAAGTGTACTGCTGCACTATGCAGGCCTGGATGAACGCATTAATGCAGGGATTCCAGCCTATGAAGCTGCACTTAAGGCAAATAAGATCGACTACCAGCTGTATATTTACCAAGGCGTAAACCATGCATTTAATAACAATACCTCGCCGACACGTTACAATGAGCCTGCCGCAAAGCTTGCCTGGGCACGTACGATGAAGTTGTTTAAGGAAAAACTGAGCTGATTAATTATCCTACATCAATGCCTGACAACTTCGTTCAGGCTACCTTTGATGAAAATCGAACAGTTATGATACAGTCAGTTTTGCACAAATCAGCATCCCGCGGGGAAGCTAATCATGGTTGGTTAAAGAGTCATCATACCTTTAGCTTTGCAGGTTACTATAACCCGGAACGAATCAACTTCGGCGCATTGAGAGTCTTGAACGATGATCAGGTTGATGGAGGTATGGGTTTTGGTGAACATCCTCACGACAATATGGAGATTATTTCTATTGCACTGGAAGGGGCATTGAAGCATGAGGACAGCATGGGAAATGTGACGGTGATTGAACCAGGAGAAATCCAGGCGATGAGTGCCGGCACAGGGATTTACCATAAAGAATTCAATAGAGATGCAGATAAACCGGTTAAATTTCTTCAGATCTGGGTATTTCCCAACCAGCGTAATGTAGTTCCGCGGTACGATCAGCAAAAGACTGAGCTGGAAAGTCAGCGCAATACGCTGGTCCAGATCCTGTCACCTAACCAGGAAGATGCTGGTGTATGGATTCACCAGGATGCATGGTTTAGCCGCGGCAAGTTTGATCAGGAAACCAAATTGGACTATACGCTACACCTTGGAGGTAACGGCTTGTATGTTTTTGTCTTGAAAGGTGGAGCCACAGTGGGCGATCAGCAGCTTAGCGAGCGCGATGGATATGGAATATGGAATACCGATGCCATTTCTATTACTGCGACTGCCGGGTCCGACTTGTTATTGATGGAAGTTCCAATGGAAATTTAGATGGAGAGGGTCAGGATATTGGTTGTCTGCATGAATGAAGATATTCGCGCAGTGATCCTAAGGTTAATCAATGCCAACGAGTTCTGGCATGCGAGTGGCTCTTCAAACGTAGGTTCTACGATTGAAGCGTTAAATTCAGATGTATTCGATGTACTGCTGCTGGGTTCCGGATTGTCTGAGCCGGAGGAAAATTCACTGACTGAGTATGTGCGTTCCAATCTGCCGGAGGTCAGGATCATTAAGCATTATGGAGGCGGTAGCGGGTTGTTGTATGCAGAGATCTACCAGGCGTTATCCTGATTATATATGCGATTACCGATACGATCACCTCAACATCAGTGAGGCTATAAATAAAAGGCAGCCTGCTTAAGGCTGCCTTTTTGTTGAATGAGGCTTTTATTTCGCGCCTGGAGGGCAATATTGGCGGAGAAATTTGGTGTAAGTAAGTGACAGGTGTTCGGCTGTGCCTGCGCCCTCACTGATGCTGTGTGTCCGGTTTGGATAGGCCATCAATTGGAACACCTTTCTGTATTTGACCAATTCGTTGATCAGTAATTCTGCGTTTTGATAATGAACATTGTCATCCCCCGTTCCATGTATGTAAAGCAGGTTTCCTTGAAGGCCCTGTACATGGCTGATCGGAGAACCTTTAACGTATGCTTCCTTCGTCTTTAAAGGAGAACCCATATATCTTTCCTGATACACATTGTCGTAGGTAAGCTGGTTGCCTACAGCGGCTATTGCAATGCCCGTTTTGTAGATTTCCGGATATTGGAACATGAGGTTTAACGTTGACGAGCCTCCTCCGCTCCAGCCGTAGACCGCTATTCTGTCTTTGTCGACATAAGGCCATTCGAGGATCTTTTTAGCGGCCATTGCCTGATCCCTTATGTTTAGCGTTCCTATATTCTTGTAAATACTTTTGCGCCATTCTCTGCCTTTTGGTGCAGGTGCACCGCGGTTTTCCAGGGAAATGGAGATGTAGCCGTCATCTGCAGGATTCCCATTATACAAGCCGTTACGATCGCTGCCATAGGTGTCCGTCACCGTTTGTGAAGCCGGTTCACCATAGACGTAGAATATCACCGGGTATTTCTTTGTGGGATCAAAGTTTGTCGGCTTTTTAACCCAACCATCCAGCTCTACACCGTCTTCGGTTGTTACTTTAAAGAATTCTGTTTTGTTTTTTTGAGGCTTAAGCTTTCCAAGCTGGTTGCTGATGCTTCCTTCCATCGTAAATGGATTTCCTGAGTTCAGGTGCATCCACTCCGCCAGCGGAGGGATGGAAATGCTCTGATAGATATGGCGTGCATACAGACCGTTTGGTGAAATATAGTAGGTGTGCGTACCCGGCATAATGGAAGGAGTCACCAGTTCCAGCTTGCCTTTTCCATCCAAACGGGTTTTGTACAAATACTTTTGGGTAGCATTATTGGGAGAAGCGATGAAAAAGATGGTGTTGTTCTTTTCGTCAACCAGAGATTTCTCGATAACATCGTATTCCCCCTTGGTGATCAGGGATTGCTTCTTGCCATCTTTAGAGATACTATAGTAATGACGCCAGCCGTCCTTCTCACTTGCCCAGATAAACTCCTTGTTTCCATTTAGCCATTCCCAGCCATCGGTAGGATCAATCCAGGCTTTATCGGTTTCCCTGAGAATGGACTTTGCAGTACCATTCGTCGCGTTGCCGACAAACAATACAGAAGTATTCTGCTCACGGTTGAGTTGCTGCAGAATCACCTCATTTGAATTTGGAATCCATTCCATCCTCGGGATGTAGTGTTGGATTGCGTCGCCGGGAACTTGAAGCCAGGTTGTCTTTGCAGACGCCACATCTACGATTCCAACTTTACATGCAGAAGGGTCTTCACCTACTTTAGGATATTCTACCGGAATTGTGAAAGGGTAAATGGAATCCGTGTTGTTGATCATGAGAAAATTCTTGATTTTTCTTGCATCCAGTTGCCAATACGCGATTGACGCGCCGTCAGGACTCCATCTGAATCCGTCACGGCAGTCAAATTCCTCTTCATACACCCAGTCGAAAGTTCCGTTAATTAATCTGTCGGTGCCATCTGTAGTCATTGCCTTCACATTGCCGGAAGTTACTTCTTCAACGAAAATGTTGTGCTTGCTTACGTATGCTACCTTGCTGCCGTCCGGAGAAAACTTGGCGAACATCAAAGAGGAGGCGGGTTTGTCTTTTCCAACTTGCCGGACCGTTTTTGCATTCAGATCGGCAACATAGTAATCTCCGCGTGTTGCATAGCGCCACACTTTCTTGGAATTGGTGTAAATCAGTGCTTTTGTGCCATCTTCAGACAGGCTGAAAGACTGAATTTGCAATCCTGTGTTTGTAAGGATTGTCCGACGTTCCATTTTTGGAAGGGCTACCAGCACAATTGATCCGCCTTGAACTTCATAATACCCACTACCGTCTTTTGTCCAGTTTGGTGATCTTTTTGCTTGCGCGTAGCCTGTGCTGAATATAAGCAGGCAAAGCCAAAATTGCCATACACAATGTTTTAGAAATACCTTCATTCTCTTATTGACCTCCCTGCATGACCTTTATTTCAGCCATTGTTTTTACTTCATAACCTTTTGGAACGTCCAATGAGAACGGTCCCACTTTATTGTCTTTCAGACTTTTTACAGTCAACGTTGTCTTAACGCCATTCTGTAGCATGGTAACTTTTACCGGAGTACCCTTTACGGCTGCAAACTCCAAAAAAGTAGCTCCAGGTGCAAGTTGAATGTCCTGTGTTGCCCAGAGTTCGTAACTGCCGCCATTGTTGTCCGAATAGGTAAACTTCTCGGCATTTAAGCCGGCGATCGTCTGTTTTTCTCCGGTTGCCTTGAAGTTAGAATATTTAACGTCTCCGCTTTGTTGCTCCAGTTCTTCTTTGGACATTTTTGTTGCAAACTGTTTTTGAGCAATTGGGACGTCTATCAGTATCAGTGCTGTATTGGTGCTCTGATCTTTTATGATGTTCACCAGTGCTGGCCCAGCTTCTATTTTGATACTGGAAAAGTTGCCATTGAAATCTACGGCACTTTCTGCAGGGAGCATAGAAACGTCAACCTTAGCCTTTTGATCCGGACTAAGTTCGTATGTCATTCCGTAAATTACGGTTCCCTGATCCATTTTTTTTTGCGCCTGGGCGATGATCGCAGAACCAAGCAGCAGGAGCGCAATTACGCTCGTTTTTATTGATTTAAACATATTAATTGATTTAGTTATTTACCAGTTGGTTTCTTCCTTGTTCAGAAAAGAGCCGATGCCTTTTTTGAAATCAGCACTATCTCTGACGCGTGCATTAATTCGAACGGCAAGGTCGAGGGTCTTTTCCAGCTTAGGATTGGTGGTTTGTCCGATGAGTTGTTTGGTCACCATTAATGAATTTGACGAAGCTTGTTTACACAAATTTACTGCGAACGCCATCACATTGTCTACAATATCTTCTTTCTGCGCGATAAAAGTTATCAATCCGAAATCTAATGCCTGCTGCGCTGAGAACAGCTCTCCACTCAACAGGATGCGCTTAACGATTGTTTCACTTGTTTTTCTGACCAGGAAGCAGGAGACAATCGCAGGTACAAATCCAAGTTTCACCTCCGGGTACCCGAAGTTCGCCTCGGGAACAGAAAAGATGATGTCACACACGGTTGCTAGTCCGCAGCCACCTGCAATTGCATGGCCTTCGATCTGTGCGATCACCACCTTGGGCAGGTAGTAAATGGTTGTAAATAGTCTTTTAAGGTTTTCGGAGTCGGTGAGATTGGCCTCATGGCTGTTGGTTTGCAGCTCCTTAAGATACTCGAGGTCGGCGCCGGCGCTGAACACGGGCCCATTGGCTTTGAGGATGATGACCTTCACCTGGTCATCTTCCGAAGCTTCGACGAGCTGGTCTGTCAATCGCTGGATAAGTATCGCATTTAAGGAATTGCGCTTTTCGGACCGGTTTAGGGTAATGGTGGCCACCCGGTTCGAGACGGAGTATAAAACCAAATGTTCTGACATACGGGGATTGATCGTAGTTAATTGCAGCACCTAGTTAAGGTTCACCAAATATGCTTTTAATTTCTTTAAGTTGTGGACAGGGAGTTTAAATTTATTCGCCTCATTCTCGAACTGCCGGGCCGCGTATGGTATGTTGCTTCCATTGATAACGAGAAAACCGGGGGACGTTTTAACCAGGAGCTGACCGATGTCAGTTCGGGGATTCCCATTAAATACGACCGTGTTGAAGTGCTGCAGATTAATTGGGGTCTTGTTGTTGTAACAGCTGTCATTAAGGAAGATGCTGTAGCTGAAAAACTGAATGTGGTGTTCCGAGATGATCAGCTTCTTACTTCTGTGCCGCTGATGCATCTGCACGAACGTTACGGTTTTTATTTGTGCCTGATCCAGGAAGGGTTGTATGTTAAATTTGAAAGCGGATGTGAAGGGCTGCAGGTCTGTAAGGATGACAGCATTGTTTCCGAGGATAAAAGCAGTAGCATAATTTCTCGGAAGGCTAAAGAAAACCACCTTTTGCTGGCGGTATTGAGTTGCGCTTCGGAATGTGAGGCTAGCTGAAAATACAAGCAACAGACTGACGCCGCCAAGCAGCATGCTTTTTCGATAATGGATCAGGGCAAAGGTTATAAATATCAATGAGCAAATAAGGAGGATTAGTTCCCATTTGCTCATCCAAATTCCAGATATTGTTGAGAGCGGGAGTTCGGCAATAAACTTTAGCCCACGGTTGGTCGTGGCAATTATCCACTCGAAAATAGCCCCAAGGAAATAGAGCTTGAAGATCAGGATGATCAGACCAAGATACATCATCAGCGCAACCGGGATAACCAGAAATAGATTACCAACAAGAAAGTAGATTGGGAATTGATGGAAGTAATAGGCCGCCAGGGGAAAGGTGGTGATCTGGGCAGCCAGGGAAAGTGATATGGCTGACCAAAGACTGTTTAGCATATTGCTTTCAAAGGTCATCCAGCTGTTGATTTTTGGCTGCAGGAATATCAGGCCGATAACGGAAAGGTACGACAACTGAAAACCGACATCAAACAGTAGGAAAGGATTGAATGTAAGCATACAAAATGCCGAAGAGGCAAGTATGTTGTAGCTGTTTGTGGTCTTTCTCAGTGACTTAGCGGAAACGAGTGCTGAGAGCATAATTACAGCTCGCAGCACGGAAGGTGTGAGCCCCGTAATCAGGGCGTAGATCCATATCATGGAGACAATCAGGAGCAATTTAATCCATCGACCATAAGTTTTTCGGTCTAGCCAGCTTAGTGCCAGGTTGATGACGATGTAAATAATTCCTACATGCATTCCGGAGACCGACAACGCATGTATGGTCCCGGTTTTGGAATATGCCTGAAGCGTTTCCATGCTCAGGTCAGACCGGTACCCAAGGATTAAGGTTGAGCCTACTGCAAATGCTTCCGGATTTTTAATGAGCTTTCTCAGAATTTCAACCTTTACGCGGCGTAGCTCAATAGCGTAGGCAATTATGGGATTGGCGGTGTTCTTGTTTATGCGTTCTACCTGCGTGGCCTCTAAGAATATCTGCTGGTAGATGTTTTGTTGTGCCAGCCAGGATTTTGCATCAAACTGATAAGGATTTCGCGGTTCAGGAACCTCCATGAAAGATGCAGGAATAATCAGCTCATCTCCATACTTAAAAGCCGGGAAGGAAGGGCTGTCGTTTGCAACGGATACAAGCAAGTGTCCGGACGCGTCCGCAGACTTCTCATCGTTAATCAGCTGAATGACTTCGGACTTAAACCGGGTGGTATTGTCTTTAACTTGTGGTTCTTCATCAATGCGGATTTTGAGGTAGTTGCTTTTATGTGCTGCGAAGTAGCTTTGTTTTAGGTTTTCCTTCGTCAGTATACACAGCAATCCGCCATATAAGAAGCTGAGGAGGTAAAATGTGCATAAGACAGCAGGTTTGAAATGATATATTCGAAGGTGTGGGTACAGCAGGTTTCCGAAAAGCAGGCACATGAGTAATATTCCACATGCTGATGCGAGGGCCGGCAGGAAGATGGGCATGTCAGCTGGGTAGAAGGTGCATATGCCAACGATCAGTGGTCCCAGCAACGTGACGAAGGTGACTTCTGATCTTTGCACCATGATTAGAAGGAATACCGCATTTGAAATTTGAGATCCATCTTTTTGTTTCCCTGAATAACATCAAGCCCGGAACCAACCGTTTCAACGTCCTGATATAAAAAGAGTGCGTATCGCGACCAGATGTCCAGCTTACGGGAAACTTTAAATCTCAGATTCACATAGCTTCTTAGTCCGACGCCATTGTACATGCCGAATCCAGAGCTGTACAGCACATCGTCTTCATACGCGTACAACCTGCTGTTGTATGATGTCGTGTGGAAGTAAGCCAGGCGGATGTTTCCGGATAACCTGGCAGATTGAGGTCGGTAGTTCAGGTCCTGGTAAACCAGATAACCTAGTTCATTGATGGCATCCTTTCTGTAATTCACAACCTCCCCGCGATTCTCGGAGGTAAAAACATCGCTTAGCTGCCAGTTCACTGCGAGGCGGATGTTCGTTCTGGATACATCTTTAAGCAGCGTGGTATCGCTCTTGATATCCGAATTTTGCTGTTTACTTTCTGTTTTGATGCGGAAAGTCGCCTTGAAAGTTTTGACCGGAGTAAAGGTGAGCTGTCCCAGCACTTCGTATCCATTGGAGGGAGCATCAATCCGGTACTTTAGCCATGGAAACTGGAAAATGTCTCCATAAAGCGCGAACGACCAGATCTTGCTTGGCACAAAGTTAACGCCGGAATACCAGCCTTTCTCATTGCTTCCTTCGCTGGTCTCACCCAAGCTCCTGACGAAGAAGCTGTGGTAATCTACGGCGTACCTGCGGTTAAGCAGAACTACTGATACTGTACGGGAGAGACTTGCCATTGCACCATTTACGGTAGATAATCCACCTGGCAGACTTGTCGCTGTTTCACCAAAAAAGTAGATGTTCTGAAAGGTATAATTATAATGTATACCCAGGTTGTTCAGTGCATCGCCCACAAAGTTGTATTGATTGTATGCAAGCGGTCCGGTAACAAATGGATTTGAATACTGGCTCTGGTAGGCGACCAGACCCAATCCCAGATTGTTGGAGACATACTGCAGCGCGGCACCGTACATCGTCTGCCGTAGTGCGGATTGATTTTTCAGTTCTGAGCTTGTCCGGTGAAGTCCACTCAGGCCGATATTTATCTGTGTAACGATGCTGTCTTCACTTAGTTTTGTACTTGCATCCTGCGCCGTACTGGATGCGAATGCAGTTAGCTCCAGATGTTCCTGCAGCTTGATGGTTGCCGCGAGGCCACGCAGATAGGCGTTCTCGTTCGACGAACTGTAGGGTCTTAGACCCTGATCTTTTTTTGCCACACTGGTAACATCCGGTCCTTTGCCAAAGCCAAAGCCGCTCCACAAGGTTAGTCCCTGTCCAAACTGGAGGCTGTAGTCGCCAACGACAAGCTTTTTAATAATGCCCGCCTTGTAGAGCGTGATGTTTGCGGACATGAAATCGAAGCTCGTCTTCCGCGTTCCCGAGAAGAGATATTCACCTGCATCCTTTTCTACGATCAGACTCGCAGACAGCAAGTCTTTAAAGTGGTACTTATACTTGCCAAGAAGCCGCTCCGGCGAACCGAGGTATCTGCTTCCCGGCAGGTCCTGGAAACCACGCTGTTTCTGCAGTGTTTGTCCGAAGCGAAGCAACAGTTCCTGCTCGGATTGCCGCACAAGCTTCTTTAAGGAAAGATCCTGATGATTGTCGCTCCGGGAAAGGCGAACAAAAGGCATCAGCCGGGTGACTGCCAGCACATCGAAGCCTTCAATAGATTGAAGTTCCAGCAGGTCAAGTAATTTACCGTTGGTTTTGATATGCTGAAAATAGTTGCTTACTTGTAAAGGGGATAGGAAGATCAGCGCCTTCAACTCCTCAGCACTGGTGTTGTTCAGGTCAATCGGATGCTTTTTAAGGTAAGTTAAACTCTCCAGCAGTTCAGACAGATCATAGTCATCCGGCAATTCAGGAGCAAGACTCTCAATGATGTCTTTCACTTCCTGTTCCTGCTGTGCACATACATAGGAACAGGCGCACGTCATGCAAATGACGAGCAGGATTCCAGACCTGAAGGTGTGTATAAACGGGATAAGCAGTGTTTGAAGCATATTACTTCAAACCATAATAAAATACCTTTAAATAAAAAGTTTATTTCAAACTTCTAAATTTCTTCATTCAGCTTAATAAGAAAGTCCTTGAGCTTCTCGAGTGATGCTATAATTTTTTGGTTCTCTTTAACTTCATTGGAATTGTTTTTCAGGTGCTCTTTAGCGCCTTTCAAAGTAAAGCCTTTTTCATCTACCAGGTGGAATATGATCTTCAGGTTCTCAATATCCTCCGGCGTAAACAGACGGTTGCCTTTCTTGTTTTTTTTCGGTTGCAGAACATCGAATTCCTTTTCGTAGAAACGGATTTGGGAAGCATTTACCTTGAACATTTCTGTCACTTCGCCCATTGTGTAGTACATCTTATTGATTTCCCGTTCTTTATAAGGCATAGTTTAGTCTTGATTATTAAGAGATTATAGCAGTTATTTAAAGTGTTCAAATGTAAAGGGATTTTAGTAGAAACCGTAATAAAAATCATAATTTTGTTTCCTATAATCATACAGGATGACAGCGAAAGAAATCAGAACAGCGT
This sequence comes from Pedobacter sp., assembly GCA_045629455.1. Classification (GTDB taxonomy): domain Bacteria; phylum Bacteroidota; class Bacteroidia; order Sphingobacteriales; family Sphingobacteriaceae; genus Pedobacter. Next base: position 43,300 of record JAZQRI010000037.1, read on the forward strand.
TTTTAGAGTTTTTCAAATCAAAGGCACATCATATCGTTTCATCAGCACCAATCGTGGTTAAGAATGACCCAACGCTGATGTTTACCAATGCGGGCATGAACCAGTTCAAGGACTTGTTTCTGGGCGAAGCACCGATTAAATACACTAGAGTTGCCGATACACAACGCTGCCTGCGCGTTTCGGGGAAACATAACGATCTGGAAGAAGTTGGTATTGATACCTATCACCATACGATGTTCGAGATGCTGGGGAACTGGAGCTTTGGCGACTACTTCAAAGAAGAGGCGATTGCCTGGAGCTGGGAGCTGTTAACGGAGGTTTACAAGATCCCTAAAGACAAACTGTATGTTTCTGTTTTTGAAGGCGACGAGAAAGAGGGGCTTCCAAGGGACGAGGAAGCTTTCGAAATCTGGAAGAAATATGTTCCTGAAGACCGTATCATTCTGGGTAATAAGAAGGATAATTTCTGGGAGATGGGTGATATGGGGCCTTGCGGTCCTTGCTCCGAAATACATGTAGATTGCCGGACTGACGAAGAACGCGCAAAGGTGAGTGGGAAGTCGCTTGTCAATGCAGACCATCCGCAGGTTATAGAGATCTGGAATAATGTATTTATGCAGTTTAACCGGTTGAAAGACGGATCTTTACAGCCATTACCTGCAAACCATGTTGATACAGGTATGGGTTTTGAACGTCTGGTGCGTGTACTACAAGGCAAAGCTTCCAACTACGATACGGATGTCTTCCAACCCTTGATCCAGTTCATCGCCAACCGGTCAGGGAAAGTGTATGGTACGGATGAAAAAACCGACGTTGCCATGCGTGTAATGGCTGATCACATCAGAGCCATTTCATTTGTTATTGCAGACGGACAGCTGCCGGCCAACAGTAAAGCTGGCTACGTAATCCGGCGGATCTTGCGCCGTGCCGTTCGTTATGCTTACACTTTCTTAGATCTGAAAGAACCTTTCCTTAACCAGTTGGTACCCGTGCTCGCAGAACAGTTTGAGGGCGTATTTGATGAACTGGGTGCGCAAAGGGATTTTGTACAAAAGGTGGTACTTGAAGAGGAGGTGTCCTTCCTGAGAACACTTGCAACCGGCATTCAACGCTTCGAGGGATATACAAAGAAGCAAGCTGATTTCTTAATGTCAGAAAATGCCATTGACCCGGAGAAATCTTTCGAGGATCAATGGGTATACAGCATACTGAAAGATCAGATGGTCATCTCGGGTGACTTCGCCTTTGAGCTAAATGATACCTATGGTTTTCCAATAGACCTTACGGAACTTATGGCCCGGGAAAAGCGATGGTCTGTAGATATGGAGGAGTATGGGAAAGCCCTGTTGAAACAAAAGGAACGTTCGCGTGCAGCAACGGCTATCGACACCGGGGATTGGGTCCTTGTGAAACCAGATCTGGAGGTCGAGTTTGTAGGTTATGACGATTTCGAAGCAGAGACAGAAATCATTAAGTACCGTAAAGTGGTTTCAAAAGGTAAAGAACAATATCAGATTGTACTTAGTAAAACTCCTTTCTATGCGGAAAGTGGAGGCCAGGTAGGTGATACTGGAAGGCTGGAAGACCACAGCAGGATGTTTTTCGTAGAAATCACCGATACCAAAAAGGAGAATGGCATTATCGTGCACTTTACAGATACGCTTCCGGAAGACCTCGAAGGATCTTTCTGGGCCGTGATCGATGAGGATAAGCGCTTGTTGTCTCAGGACAACCATACGGCTACCCATTTGCTTCATGCCGCGCTGAAAAAGATTTTAGGCCCGCATGTGAGCCAGAAAGGCTCTCTTGTAAATTCCGAATACCTGAGGTTTGACTTCTCTCACTTTGCAAAAATCAGCGAAGAAGAACTTGCGAGGATTGAACACCTGGTAAATCAGAAAATACGGGAAAATATTCCATTGAAAGAACAGCGGTATGTGCCATATGAACAAGCTATATCCAGTGGTGTTACCGCATTGTTCGGGGAGAAATATGGTGATCTTGTCCGCATTATCACGTTTGATGACCACTTTTCAAAAGAGCTTTGTGGTGGTACACATGTTCAGGCCACGGGTCAGATCGGGTACTTTAAGATTATCTCAGAGAGCGCCGTTGCAGCAGGTGTTCGACGCATTGAAGCAATCACAGCTGATAAGGCAGAAGCGTTTGTTCTGGATCAAAATAAAGCGTTAAACGAACTGAGGGCGCTGCTTAAGGGTAGCAAAGACGTAGTTGCTGCGGTTCAGTCGCTCCTGGAGGAAAACGCTAAGCTCAGGAAAGAAGCGGAAAAAGGAATCGTTGAACAGGCGAATAACCTAAAGAACAAGATCATTCATCACATGAAAACCATCAAGGGAATCACGTTTGTGGCCTCGCATGTGGATTTGCCGACAGCAGATGCGGTAAAAAATCTTGCCTATTCCATTGCAGACATGGTTGATAACCTATTTCTTGTTTTCACCACGTTGATCGACGATAAGCCAGGCATTACCGTCATGCTTTCTGAAAATCTGGTAAAGGAAAAAGGATTGAACGCTTCAAACATTGTACGAGAGTTGGCAAAGGATATTCAAGGCGGTGGCGGAGGGCAACCTTTTTATGCTACAGCTGGCGGAAAGAACAAAGAGGGGCTGTCTTTCGTACTTCCCAAAGCGGAGAAACTGCTCGGATAATTCGGGTTGCAGCCTGTTGAGTAATCAGGCGATAAAAGCAGACCATGGAGATCGTCTGAATAGAATAAAAAAGGCACCCTCAGGGGTGCCTTTTTCTGTTTAATGTCTTCCATGTTCGCCGTGATTTCCACGTCCTTCATGTTTGTAGTGTTTGCGGCTATCGTGTTTATTATGTCCCCGGTTATCACTTCTACGGTAATTGTGTTTTTTTGAATAGCGGTGTTCCCTCGGTGCATCGCGGTACACCACACGTTGTCTTGCTATCGGTGTATATCTCGCATAACTATACTGCGCCCGATGGCTTCTATGTTGCAAATAGGGTCTTGGCGAGTTGATGACTACTTTCCGTCCACGATGTAAGTCGTAACCCCTGTAACGGGCTGGAAGATGTCTGGCGTGCTTCCAGCGATTGCCGCTCAGGTATATAAAGTTGCCTGTTGGAACATAGTAATAACTTTCTATTTCTGGCAGGTAGTAGTAATCTACGTGACTGTAACCAACCGGCCCCCATGCAGGCTGGGCACCAATATTCACGTTTACGCTAACCTGAGCTTTCGCTGGACTTGCAAGCAGGGCACCAAACCCGAGTGCGGCCATTAACAATAGTTTTTTCATAATGTTTCATATTTGTGTGTAGTCATGTAAATTCAAAGTTTATGCCACAATCTAAATAGGTGCATCTTATCTATATTACTTATTTGGTTATCTTTGTGGAACAGATGAATACAGATCATACACAATTTGAATTGGTATCCGGCCTGGAGATTCATGTGCAGCTCAATACTGCTACAAAAATCTTCGCATCGGATAGTGCCGCGTTTGGAGCATCAGCCAATGCACACATATCTGCAGTAACCATTGGTTTACCAGGTGCACTGCCCAAGTTAAATAAAGAAGTTGTAGCAAAAGCCGTCAGAATGGGGCTTGCGCTGAATTGCAGTATCAATCAACTGAACTTCTTTGACCGTAAAAACTATTTCTATGCCGATCTTCCTAAAGGATACCAGATTACGCAGGACAACCGGCCGATTTGCAAGGCTGGCTTTATCGATATCACACTCCAAAATGGCACTGAGAAACGTATAGGCATAAACCGGATTCATTTGGAAGAGGACGCCGGGAAGAGTATGCATGATCAGAGTGATGAGTTCTCCCTTATCGACCTGAACAGGGCAGGTGTTCCATTGATTGAGATTGTCACCGAGCCCGATATCCGCTCTGCGGAAGAAGCCTCGGCACTGCTCACGGCCATCCGGCAGTTGGTCCGACACCTGAATGTAAGTGACGGCAACATGGAAGAGGGTAGTTTACGTTGTGATGCGAACATCTCCATACGCCCTGTTGGAGCTACGGAGTTTGGAACACGCTGCGAGGTGAAGAACCTGAATTCAATCAGAAACGTACGCCGGGCGATGGATTTTGAGTTTGGAAGACAATTAGAGGTCATCGCTAACGGGGGCACGATCGTGCAAAGCACCCTCAATTTTGACGCAGAGCAGGGTACAACTTCACCCATGCGTAGTAAAGAGGAGGCCAATGATTACCGCTACTTCCCTGATCCTGACCTTCCTCCGGTAGTGATATCAGATGAATGGCTCGCAGAGATCCGGGCAAATATGCCGGCGCTGCCACAGGAGATTGTAGATGACCTTGTCGCACGATACCACATGAGCCGCTCGGAAGCAGCCATATTTGCTGAAGACACAGATCTTTTTCGTTACTTCAACGAATCCATAAAAAACGTTACCCATGCAAAAAGCCTGGTGAATTGGTTATCCGGTCCCATTCGTGCATTGTTAAATGAGAAAGAGATCAGTATTGTAGAATTTAACGCCAGTCCGCAACAACTTGCTGAAATAATCAACATGGTGGACGATAAAAAAATAACCCAGCAGATCGCAATCCAACAGCTGCTACCGGCAATCCAACCGGGCCTGGCAGTTAACGTCCCTGAGCTTGCCGCATCTCTGAACTTGCTCCTAACCGAAAATTCTGATGAACTTTCCACCTTTGCTGACCAGGTACTTGGCCGGCTACAGCCCCAGGTTCAGGCCTATAAAAAAGGGAAGAAAGGCGTTCTGGGTTTATTTGTCGGCGAGGTGATGAAGCTTGCCAAAGGTAAAGCCGACCCGCAAAAAGTAAACGAAATTATTCTTGAAAAATTGAAATAGAACATGAAGAAATTAAGCTATCTCTTATCGATATGCCTTGCTTTTGCAGCCTGCAAGGATAAATCTGAATTTACCATAACCGGTAAGATTCTGAATGCCACTCCGCAAAGTAAAGTTTACTTGTTTAGCCTTGATAAGAACCATGCGGTCGCGATAGACTCGACAGTCCTGTCAGAAAATGGTGAATTTAAGTTTGCACAAGCAACCCCGTCCGTAAACTTTTTCAAGGTTAGTTCCGGGCAGAATGAGTATATGATCATCGCAAAGAATGGTGATGACATTAAGCTGGAGGCCGACCTGTCCAATAAAGATATGGACTACAAGCTTTCTGGCGCAGAGGAAGCTGATAAGCTTCAGGAGCTGAATGTAAATAAAAACAAGTACACCGCGAAAATGGCGGAGATACAGAGACAATTTGAAGAACAGGTTGAGGCACAGCCAGAACAACGCGAAGCGATCGCAAACAAGATGCGGCCTGCACTGATGCGCGAAACCGAAGGCCTGGTAAATTTCATTCTTAAGTTTGCCAACGACAATCCGCAGTCATTGGCGAGTTTTTATGCTATAAACTCCCTGAATCCAAGTGACTACGAAAAGGAGTTCATTGCCTATTCGGACAAGATAAAGAGCAGTTTCAATGATAATGCAGCTGTAACGGAGTTTCTGGTGCGAATGGCGAAACTTAAAACGGTTCAAATTGGTCAGGTAGCACCTGCATTTACCATTAAGACAATTGATGGTAAACCAATAAGCCTTGCTGACTTCAAAGGGAAATACGTTCTCCTTGATTTCTGGGCTTCCTGGTGTATGCCCTGCAGACAAGAAAATCCGAACGTTGTGAGAGCTTACAACAAATACAAGGACCGGAACTTCACCATCCTAAGTGTCTCCTTGGATAAGGATCCTGCAGCCTGGAAACAGGCAATTGCCGCTGATCAATTAACCTGGACACATGCGGGTGAACTAAGCGATTTCGAAGGTCCTACGGTACGGCTGTACCAGGTTGAAGCAATTCCAAGTTCTTTCGTTATTGATCCGGCAGGTAAGATTATTGCTAAAAACCTCAGAGGCGAAGACCTGGATGGATTTTTAAACGGCAACCTTCACTAGCTCAAGGTGTTAAATAAGAATCAACGGTTAACAATTTGTTAACCTGCATTTAACCTGAACAGACATTAGTTTCCCTAATTTCGTAACAAATAGAATGAAAAGATGAGCACTGTAAATCAAAAGATACTAATTGTTGACGATGAACCTGATATCCTGGAGCTTGTTGAATACAATTTGAAAAAGGAAGGCTATCAGGTCTTCACCGCCAGCAACGGACAGGAGGGAATTGCCCTGGCGAAGAAAGTTCATCCGGACCTGATAGTACTCGATATCATGATGCCGAAAATGGATGGGATAGAGGCCTGCAGGCTGATGCGTGCCATTCCTGAGTTTAAAAGCACTTTCATGGTGTTTTTAACCGCCAGGAGCGAAGAGTATTCTGAAATCGCCGGGTTTAATGTTGGAGCAGACGACTATATCGCGAAGCCGATAAAACCACGCGCACTTGTCAGCCGGATCAATGCAATCCTTAGACGTAACAATACCGCAGAAGAAATTTCAGAGAACAAGATAGAAATTGGTGATCTGGTGATAGACCGGGAAGCTTACCTTGTTTTTCAAGCTGGAGAGAAGGTCGTCCTCGCAAAAAAGGAGTTTGAGTTGCTGTATCTTTTGGCCTCTAAGCCCGGAAAAGTATACACAAGAGAGTCAATTCTCAAGAATATCTGGGAGGATTCCGTAGTGGTGACCAACCGCACCATTGATGTCCACATTCGTAAGGTCAGGGAGAAATTAGGAGAACATTATGTTTCAACGGTAAAGGGAGTGGGGTATAAATTCGAACTTTCTTAGTACTTTTGTGCTTTAGAAAATTATACCTTGAAATATCCTTCCTTTAAAGACATATTACTTTTTGAAAATGACGATTACATTGTCGTAAACAAACCACCCTTTGTCGCTTCTCTTGACGAGCGTGGCGGTTCAGGAGAAGTTAACATATTGCGTCTTGCGAAACAGTACGTTCCGGACGCGCAGGTCTGCCACCGCCTGGATAAAGAAACATCCGGCGCGATCATCATCGCGAAACACCCTGAGGCCTACCGCTCGGTAGCTATTCAATTTGAAAAACGTAGAGTTCAGAAATTATACCACGCCGTTGTTGATGGCCAGTTTGTTTTTAATGATCTGCTGGTCGACCTTCCAATTCTCAATGATGGAAATAAAAATGTGACCATCGACAGGAAAGAAGGGAAGCGTGCAGAAACCTATTTCAACTCCATAAAACAATACAAGCATTATACTTTGGTCGAGTGTAAACCCATTACGGGAAGAATGCACCAGATCAGAATTCACCTGGCCACCCAGCGTGCCGCCATTTCTGGGGATGACATGTATCGGGGTAAGCCGGTCTTTTTATCAAGCATCAAGAAAGGTTACCGCCTTTCTAAAGATGAAGAAGAACAACCCATTATGAAGCGGTTCGCACTGCATGCCAAACACGTTGTATTCAAAGGTATGAATGACGAAGAGATCAGCATTGAGGCGCCATACCCGAAAGACTTTGCTACACTGATTAAGTTGTTGGATAAATTTGACTGTTAAAGAGCGCGAAGATGGACTTGAAATTGGCGGGCTATGTAGATGCGATAAATCAATATAGAAGAACTAAGATTTCTAACCGCAATTTCCTGGTTATCGCTGCGCTCGTTGTCGGCGTACTTGCTGGTCTGGCCGCGGCCTTACTCAAATCCCTTACACACCACATAGAAGATTTTCTTCAAACCGATTTCCAGTGGCAGTACAAGTATTACCTGTACTTTTTCTTCCCTTTAATCGGGATTTTCCTATCTGTGTTTTACGTTCGCCGGTTCATCCGTAAAGGAACATTTGAATCTGGCTTGACGCCTGTGCTCTATGCAATTTCCCGAAAGTCCAGTAACGTTGAACCGCATAACATCTATTCCCAGATCATTACAGCTGCCATTACCGTTGGCTTCGGTGGTTCGGTAGGGTTGGAGTCTCCTATTGTATCCAGTGGATCCGGAATCGGATCGGCGATTAGCCGGCTGCTCGGCTTATCTTACCGGGAAACCACTATGCTGCTCTCCTGTGGTGCGGCGGCAGGTATCGCCGGAGCCTTCAATAGTCCCATAGCAGGGATGGTTTTTGCCATTGAGATCTTACTTCCTGAATTTACAATTCCAGCCTTTATTCCGCTGTTGCTCTCTTCAGCAACAGCAGCTGTAGTTGCCCGCCTATTTTATAGTGAACAGTTGTTCTATCTCGTTACTGAAGGTTGGAGGATGAATGCATTGATCTGGTATGTACTGCTTGCGATACTGATCGGTTTGTTTTCTATTTTCTTCGCCAAAGCGACATTCGCGATAAAACGCTTCTTTGCTGACATCAAACATCCCTACAAAAAGGTGGTTGTTGGTGGTTTGATGCTCGGCGTGATGGTATTTCTCTTTCCGACACTGTATGGAGAAGGCTATATTACCATTAAACAACTTTTAAGCGGCCACTATAGTGCGGTCATCAGCAACAGCATATTTGCAGCCTACAGTGGCATACCTGCGTTGGTCATTCTTTTCACAACGGTAACGGTTTTCATGAAATCCGCAGCTACGCTGATAACGATCAGTGCCGGCGGTAATGGCGGTACTTTCGCACCCAGCTTAATCATGGGAGGGCTTATGGGATTTCTCTTGTCTTATACGGTGAATACGCTCGGAATTGCCCAATTGGACGTCCCGAACTTCATCGTTGCCGGAATGGCCGCCTCCTTAAGCAGCATCATGCATGCGCCCTTAACCGGCATTTTCCTGATTGCAGAAATTACCGGCGGGTATGTGCTTATGGTCCCGCTGATGATCTGTTCTGCAATTTCCTATTTCATCAACCGTAGTAAATACAAGTATTCTATTTACGTCAAGCCTCTCGCAGAGAGCGGGGAGGTGCTTTCGCTGGAAGATAAGGACACGACGGTGTTGAACATGATGAAGTTAAAATACCTCATCGAGAAGGACTACCTGATTTTGAAGGAAGGAGATAAGATTGCAGACAGAATGAGCGAAATCCTCCAATCTAAAAGAAATCTTTTCCCGGTTCTGGATGATGACAACAAATTCAAAGGAATGATCTACGTGGAAGACGTCCTAAGGCGGGAGTTGAACAATCCGGAGCATGCAGCCCTGACTGTTCATGATCTCATGCTTTCGGCGCCGCAGGTATTGCTGCTTACAGATTCACTCCAAAAAGTACTCGAGAAAATGGAACACGAGAATGTCTGGTTGCTTCCTGTACTTGATCAACAAGGTGTTTTCTTAGGATTTGTATCCAAAACAGCAATATTCAACAAGTATAGGGCAATGCTGAGAAGGCAGGCCGATTACCTGGAATAGATTCCTCGCCTAACTTAAAAGCTTCATCGTGGTATTACTTACTCTGTAACACGCTTCAAACCGAATTTCTCAATCTTACTGTACAAATGGCTGCGCTGAATATCAATGTCATCGGCCGTTTTTGATACGTTCCAGTTGTTTTTTTCCAGCTTGAACTTAATGTATTCTTTTTCTGCGTGATCCTTATATTCCTGAAAGTTGCTGAACTGGTCGAAGTTCGTCAGGGTTCCTTTGCGTGACACCTGAACGTTGCTTGTCACAGAGCCGATGTTGGTGCCCCCGCCTGGATTGGCGAATGCAACTACATCATTAGCGGTAATGACCTTATCGCTCAGGATAATCAGGCGTTCAATCATATTGTGAAGCTCACGCACGTTACCTGTCCATGGAAGTGTCTGTAAGGCTACCATCGCATCGGGGCTGATGGTCTTCACCGGCATACCGTAACCTTTACATATATCGTCTAAAAAGCTTTGTGCTATCTCCGGAATATCCTCTGTCCGTTCAGTTAAGTTCGGCACATGAATGTTAATCACATTCAGACGGTGGTACAAGTCCATACGGAAGTTACCCGCTTCAATTTCTTTCAGCAGATCCTTGTTGGTTGCCGCAATTACACGCACATTTACATCCTGCTCTTTCTCTCCACCAACACGTGTAATCTTGTTTTCCTGCAGGGCACGTAACACTTTGGCCTGGGCCGATAAACTCATGTCACCAATTTCATCAAGAAACAGCGTTCCACCGTTAGCAAGTTCAAATTTACCGATGCGCTGTTTTACAGCAGAGGTAAAAGATCCTTTTTCATGGCCAAAAAGCTCACTCTCAATCAATTCAGAAGGGATTGCTGCACAGTTGACCTCGATCAGAGGGTTGTCCGCACGGTTCGATTTCTCATGGAGCCAGCGTGCAACAAGTTCCTTACCACTACCATTCGCACCCGTAACCAATACCCTGGCTTCGGTTGGGGCCACGCGCTCTATAGTTTCTTTAATTTTTACTATGCTATCGGAAGATCCAAGGATATCGCGGGTCTTACTTACCCTCCGTTTCAGGACTTTGGTTTCTGTCACCAGACTACCTCTGTCCAATGCATTCCGAACGGTAATCAGCAGACGGTTTAAATCTGGTGGTTTCGAAATAAAGTCGAACGCACCTTTTTTACTTGCTTCGATGGCAGTCTCCACTGTACCATGACCAGAAATCATAATGAAAGGCAGGTCAGGGCTGTAAGCGAGTGCTTGCTCCAGTACTTCCATACCATCCATCCTGTTCATCTTAATGTCACACAATACAAGATCAAACTTTTTCTTCTTGATCAGTTCCAGCCCATCAATGCCATTATCAATATCATCAACCTCATAATTTTCATACTCTAAGATTTCTCTCAAAGTGCTTCTTATAGCCCTCTCGTCGTCAATAATTAATAATTTTGCCATATTAGATGTTGGGATTGTTCAGTTTTCTGGACACGAATATATTACTTTTATCTATATCATAGATAAAATAAAAAAAATGCAAGCCTGTAAGCCGGGTTCTGTAACCGGTGAGACCGGCTTCTACCATTAATCTACTATAGACGTCGCCGTCTATCTCTAACGACCTACCCACTAACATCGGACGAGCAGCCCTACATGCGTTAGCCTATTTGGTCTTTCAACTCCCGGGGTTTACCACAATTCCGGTTGCCCGGAACTGTCGTGAGCTCTTACCTCACGATTTCAACCTTACCTGTGCAATGAAGCCATTGGCGGTGTATTTTCTGCGGCACTTTCCATAATTCAGGTCTTCACTCCCGAACCTCTTCCCGTTAGGAAGCGAGATGCTCTGTGTTGCCCGGACTTTCCTCCCCGACGGATCGCGGCGGTAGAACAGCTTGCATTTTAGGCAAAGATAGAATATTTGTGTCTATTTGCAGCTTTTAAGGTCTTCTTCAACCTGTTCAGTCGTATACATCCCTTGTTTGTTGCCATTTGCATTGGTGATGTAAACAAGCAGTTGCGCCAGATCAATGTCGTTTAGATCAGAATTTGCAGGCATTTTCTCCTCGAAAGTGCGCCCGTCTACCGTTATCTTTTCTGACATCCCGTTTTTTAGGAAACAAGCCAGTCGGCTTTTGTTATTCTTAAGATACAAGGTATCCGTTAATGATGGGATAAGATCCGCAAGACCTTCGCCTTTTTCACCATGACAATTCTGGCAGCGTTTCAGATAAAGTTCCCGGCCATTGGCATAGTACATATCCTGTGTAATCTGATCGGCATTGCGGCAGGAGTAGGCCATGCTGCAAAAGCAACCTGCCAGAAAGACCAGTAGTACGTGTTTATGCATGTTTACTTCTTGTATTCGGCCAACAAGACGGGAATGTCTTTTGCCAGCTGTTCAACTGCCTTTGCATCCGTACCGTCGTAAGCACCCCGTACGCGTTTGTCCCTGTCAACGAGCACCAGCCAGCCCTGGTGAACATATTGGTCTTTCGAGGTCGAATCTTCCTGCACAGAAACCAGGTAGCTTTTCTCGGCTATTTTATAAATATCTTCTTTGCTTCCGTAAGCAAACGCCCATTTCTTAACGTCTACACCCAGCTTTGCTGCATACCGCTTCAGGACAGATGGCTTGTCATATTTATAGTCTATCGTGTGCGATAGAAACAACACGTCGGGATTGTCTTTGAAGCTGTTGTATACGGTCTTCATGTTGCGGTGCATGGTCGGGCAGATGCTCGGGCAAGACGTAAAAAAGAAATCGGCAACATAGATCTTGTCTTTAAACCGGTCGTTGGTAATGGATACGCTGTCCTGATCAAGGAAATCGAATTTGGGAATGGTCTGGTAGATCGTGTCCACTGTGGAGCTGCCATCGGCATTCTTTACAACCCTGGTGTCGCGTATTCCAAAAATCGGAAGCTTCCGCTCCTTGGAACAAGATGCAATTATCAAAACAACAGTCAGTAAGGTTAAAAAGTATCGTATGGAAGGTTGTTTCATCGAAAGAAAAATTTGTGAGTTTTGTTTGCAAAATGTTATATAACCGCTGGCAAAGGTACATTACAATAAAAATAAAATGTAACGTAGCTGTAATATTTGTATTTTTGCGCGCACACAACAAGGAATTTAATGAGGATAAGATATAACGCCGCCATTACCGCTTTAGGGGGATATGTACCAGATACGGTGCTTACCAACCACGATTTAGAGCGTATGGTTGACACCAATAGTGAATGGATTGTTTCCAGAACAGGAATTGAAGAAAGGCGCATTGTTAACGATGTTAATTTTGCGACTTCAGACATGGTAGTCATGGCCGTTAAGAACCTACTTGAAAGTGCAAACTTCAGTGCGGAGGAAGTAGAGTGCATCATCGTTTCTACATCTACTCCCGATTACATCATGGTTTCCACAGCGAGTGTTGTCTGCGAGAAAGCAGGCTTAACAAATGCGTGGGGTGTCGATTCAAATGCCGCCTGCAGTGGCTTTCTTTATGCTTTGACACTGGGCGCCAGCCTGATTGAAAGTGGCCGCTACAAGAACGTTATCGTAGTCGGCGCAGATAAAAACAGCAGCATCATCAACTATGAAGACCGCAATACCTGCATTCTCTTTGGGGATGGTGCCGGCGCTGTCTTACTTGAACAAACCAAGGAAGACGTCGGTTTGATCGATAACGTCTTTCAGACGGATGGATCAGGCAAAGAACATTTGATTGTACTTGCAGGTGGTTCCCAAACGCCTTCTTCCATAGACACCGTCAACAATAAACTTAATTACATTAGCCAGAACGGCCGTGTCGTGTTCAAGGCCGCAATAGAAGGTATGTCCGATACCTGTGAACGCATCCTGGAACGGAATGAGCTGCAAGCAAAAGACATCAACTGGATGATTCCGCATCAAGCCAACCTGCGTATCATCAATGCGGTCGGGGAGAAACTTGGCCTGAGAAGCGACCAGGTTAAAGTTAATATTCAGCGCTACGGAAATACTACTGCAGCGACAATCCCGCTCTGTTTGTGGGAATATAAAGAGGATTTCAAAGCCGGGGACAACGTACTGCTAACCGCTTTTGGTGCAGGTTTCTCCTGGGGTGCTACATATCTGAAATGGACAAAGCTTAGGGCATGACGTAACGGACAATAAATAGATAATCATGTTCAGAACACTTGGCATACTAATCATCATCATCGCCTTTGCGGCATGTAAACCACAGGCAGACTACAAAACAAAGCGCGACGAAGTGATCAAACTCCACGACGTAGTTATGGCTGATCAGGGAAAAGTAGTGAGCCGTGAAATCCAGATCACAGACATCCTTAAAGACCTGAGGACGTTGAAAAACAAAAATCCTCACATCGATACGCTTGTAGAAAAAGATTCTTTACACATCATCCACGGCCGGCTAAGCAAAGCCGATGAAGCCATGAACGACTGGATGCACCAGTTTGAACCGGATGTCACCGGGAAATCCAATGAAGAAGCTGTTCAATACTTTGAAGCGGAGAAAGTGAAAATTCAGAAGGTAGATACCCTGTTTAAACAAGAGATCAAAGCTGCAGATGCTTATTTAAGCAAATTCAAGCGCTAACCGCTTACCAGGAGACTTAACCTTAACTACGATTATACGAATGAAAACAAGCTCATTTTTACTCACATTGTTCCTGTTTGCCGGCGTATTGCAGTCGAAGGCACAGGATATTTATACGGCCTGGCCTGCACTTGGTGAATTTCACGCTGTGATGTCTACAACTTTTCATGCTGCTGAAAAAGGCAAGTTTGATCCGATAAAACAAAGGAGCGGAGAGATGGTCGATAAAGCTGACATTCTTAGAAAATCTGCAATTCCGCAACCACAGAATACACCGCAGATGAAGGCAGCGCTGGCTGACCTGCACAAAAAGGCAACAGATCTGAACGAAATGATCATGAAGAATGCCAAAGATGAAAAGATCAACAAATCACTCCTACTGGTTCACGATGCCTTTCATAAGGTAGTCAGTCTGAGCACTGAAGCAAAATAATATTTGAGGCCATTACACCTCTTTAAGCCTGTCTCATTTAAACTGATGACGGGCTTTTTAATGGGCCATGTTTTCCGGTTGAGGTAAAGCCTTTTTGACTATGGAAAACAACCGGCATTTAGGCCGACACGACCCGGACCTTAGGCGCACCTTACCCGCACCTTACCCGCACAAACGGCGGGTAAGGTGCGTCTAAGCTGGGGGTAAAGTCTTACCAGGATCAGGCGAGCTTACGTTGCTGAAGAAGTGTTCTGTATTCCGCTTGTCCAGCCCGCGGTATTGGTTGGATTTTTGTTAAGTTCAATCAAAGGTTCAATCGTTTATGTTTAGATTAAGAGTTGTTCTTCTATATTCTTTTTTTGCAACTGCAACAATATTTCAGGCCTGTAAAAATCCTGGGGCACAACAGCAATCTCAGCCGGCTTTTGCAGCAGCGGACCATACCGAAATCACAGATACCCTGAGAAGCCTTCAGATAAGCTGGGATAAACACGAAAAACAAATCTCCCATGAGATCTATTTTGCCGAATACGGAAGGATCATCCGTCTCTCCAAAAATACTCTGATCCTGGTGTACCACTGTGGTGCAAAGGGAGACGAGTGGGACAACATCGCGATACGCAAGAGCCTCGATAATGGAAAAAGCTGGGAGAGGCCAAAAATCATCGTTCCGGACAACAAACAGAAAAGATATTATGGTTTTTCTACACCTGCATTGTTGTTGTTGAAAGACAAACGCCTTATGCTGGCCTACACTGGTCGTGGGATTCCAGACGACAGTCTCCACAACAATCTGCAGATCCGCTACAGTGAAGATGGGGGAGATCATTGGGGCGCAGCCCAGATTGTTGCCAGGGGACGGTCCTGGGAACCTGGTATTGCACAGCTTCCGGACGGGGAGATCCAGGTTTTTTTCTCCAATGAGATCTTAAGCACAAAAAAAGCAAAGGGGAGGCACGAGCAACAAGTACTGATGATCTCTTCTAAAAGCCTGGGCAGGAACTGGTCGAGGCCCCGGAAGGTTGCTTTCACTGGGGGGCGGCGTGATGGCATGCCCGTTCCTCTGGTACTTAACGACAATAAAGGAATTGTCTTCGCGGTAGAGGCGGTGGAGAATGAGCGTTCTCCGGAGATCATCTGGACTTCCATGAAAGCGAACTGGAATTACAAAGAACCGGGAGATGTTCAGAATGGGCGGCGTTGGCATGGATCAGTGGATCCGGTCTGGGGCGGAGCCCCGGGCCTCGTGCAGCTGTCGACCGGTGAAACCCTCATCGTGATGCAAACAGAAGCGGGCCGGAAAATCGACCGCTACAAGGGATGGAAGAAAAATTCAGTCGTCGTCATGGCTGGGAACAGCCTGGCGAAGAACTTCCGTGACATCAGTTTTCCCTATCCCGATATGCCAATCAATGAAGGACGTTATTTCTGTTCATTGTTCCTGAAGAACGACAGCACTGTAGTGCTTGTCAGTACCAGGAATTTCCCCAATACCAGAAGCGCAATTTTCTGGAAAGAAGGGCATATCTCCCGAAAACAGCAGTAATCTTTTTTTTCGTGAAAACAGACTAAAAGGAAGAAGCCTGCAACTCGTGTAAGTTGCAGGCTTCTTTTATGGTTTACGCCATACCTTTAAGTACGGTTAAACAAGTCTACTTGGCCAGTTGTGTGCCTTTTAATTCATATTCCTTCGGTGGTTCCGCATTAAGCAAGTTCTTCACGAAGTAGTCCCAACGGCGGCGCATCATGTACGGTGAGTATGCTCCGAAGCCATGTGCACTGTTTGGAAATACGACCAGGTCAAAGTTTTTGTTTGCTTTAATCAACGCGTCTACCACCAGTAATGTATTTGAAGGCGGAACGTTGTTGTCCATCATTCCATGTGCAAGCATCAGTTTACCTTTCAAGTTCTTGGCATACGTTTGATTTGCCTGCGCTTCGTACGCTTCATTGGAAATCAATCCATTGTAGCGCTCGCCCCAATCGTCCTCGTAATTGCGGTTGTCGTGGTTTCCAGACTCTGAAATTCCAACTTTAAAGAAGTCAGGATACCGGAACATGGCGGCGGCAGTGGCAAATCCGCCTCCGGAGTGTCCCCATATGCCAACGCGGTTGGTGTCTATCGGGAATTTTGAGGATAGTTGCCGGATTGCCGTGATTTGGTCTGGCAATGTGTTCTCCGACATGTCACCGTAGCTCATGTCATGGAAGCTTTTTGAGCGCGATGGATTACTGGTACCTTCAATGACGACTACAATGAAGCCCAGTTCGGCAAGTGCCTGGTGGTCACCTCTCGAAGGTGAAAAAGACCAGCTTCCGACGCTTCCACCTTGTGGTCCCGGATAGATATAATCGATGACCGGATATTTTTTACTGGGATTCATTTTTGTCGGCGTAAATACAAGACCATAGATGTCGGTTTTTCCATCATGTGCCTTGAGGGCCACCGGCATTGGAGCTTTCCAGCCGGCAGCGACCAGTTTAGATACATCTGCCTTTTCCAGCGTGCGGATCACTTTACCATTCAGGTCGCGCAATACCGTAACCGGTGCAACATCGGGTTGAGAATAGCTGTCTACCAGGTAATTTCCAGAGCTAGAGAATGAAATCTGATGATTTCCAGCTTCCGGGGTAAGCAAAGTCAGCGACTTCCCATCGAATCCCACCTTGTATAAGTGCGCAAAGTAAGGGTTGCCTGCTTCACGGCCTCCGGCAAGAAAATAAAGAACTCTGTTCTTTTCATCTACCTTAAGCAGCTGAGTGACGACCCAGTCTCCCTTGGTGATCTGATTTTTAACCTTTCCGGTCGACGCATCATACAGGTACAAATGACCCCAGTTGTCGCGCTCAGAATACCAAATGATTTCGTTCGATTTCGCAAGGTATCTCCAGTTGATTGTTCCTCTTCCAGACTCATACTGCGTTGGCACAACCTCTTCAAACACTTCCCGGACACTTCCGGTAGCCGCATCTGCAATGCGGAATTTTTCCTGTTTGTGGTCCCTTGAGGTAGATACAAATGCAAGTTCGGTAGCATCTGCTTTCCAATCTACATCGTCGAACGTCCCGCTGCTGGCGATGTCGTCACTCAATGTTGCACGGTGTGGATCCGCAGGAACCTGCAGCCGGATCACTCCCGGATTGTCAACCGTGACAATAACCCGTTCGATGGTGATGATCTCTTTGTCGCCCGGTAGTGGATACTTCCATGCCGTGAGTGTTGGTTTTCCAACATTCGTCGACACCAGGTACATATCGCCGACCTTACGCTGATCCTGCTTGAACGTAGCGATTTTTTTCGAATCCGGCGACCAGCGCAGGATTGGTCCTTCAGACATTTTCCAGCCTGCATTATCCGTTGCATAGCCATAATCTTTGATGCCGTCAGTTGTCAGTTGTGTTTCTTTGGCCGTTGATATTTCTTTTACCCAAAGGTTGTAGTCTCTGATAAAGGCGGAAAGTTTTCCATCAGGTGATATCACCTCAAGCGCTCCGCGGCGGGGACCCGGGGATGTAGCCTTAAGCTTTGCATCAGCGTTGCCTGGGACAAGTGCCATGGTTTTTAGATCGTAGTTCCAGACTTTTCCGTGCACCTCGAAAGAAATTGAACGCTCATCAGGCGAAAAGGTAATCGCCTCAAAAGGGAGTTTCCCCGCCTCATAACGGGTGCCGGACGCCTTAGTGAGCGCAGCTGCAAGTTTTGCATGGTCAAACGCGGGTGCTCGGGTTTTCTTCGCCGGATTCACAAGAATGAATTCTTTGCCATTTAGCGCGTTCGTCACATACCAGAACCGGTCGCCTTTAAGCCAGTTCGGGCGTACACTTGAGTTATAGACCAATGGCTGGGTGTTGTAGATCAGGAAGCTTTCGGCACGAGCATAGTCTTTGGTCGTCACGGAAGGGATTTCCTGTCCGCTTGCCGCCAGCGTACAGCCAACAGCGGTTAATAGAAGTAGATATTTCTTCATGTTTTATATTAAGTACATCATGTGGAATAATGGAGGGCCAAAATAAAGCAATATTAAATGAACTATCCGGCCGGATTTGGTAAAATGATCTTTACACTCCACATTCTCGACCAGCTTTCCCCGGCCACCAGCCGTTGAATTCCTTCTTTATCTTCAAGTTCCTGGTTGTGGGCTACGCCATCCGCAATTCCACACCAGGGCTCCAGACAAACAAAGTCGGCATCTTTCGCTGCCCAAATTCCGAAGTAGGGAAAGCCCTCAAAATGGAAAGCTACGCCAGCACCGGTGATCTCATTGTGTAAGATGATCTGATCGCTTTTCAAATTCTTGAATACCAGGGCGTCCTCGTAGAACAACTCATGGCGGAGGGGTAGCGTGCTGTTTATCAAAGGAAGCTGCATGGTTTCATCGGAGATCAGGTTATCCTGTATTTTGTGGTAAGACAATTCTGTATCCCGGTTGAAGTGAAGCGAATAGTCGGTATATCCCGTCCGGGCATCCACAGGTGTCGCAAATGCCGGGTGGCCGCCGACAGAGAAGAGCATAACGCTTTCGCCGGGATTATAAACTTCATAGCGGCAGGAAAGACCGTCGTCGCCTAATGTATACCTTAACCGCAATGTAAATTCAAATGGGTACACCTTCAGCGTCGCTTCCGAATGCAGCAATGTAAAAATGAGTTCTGTCTCACTTGTTCTTTCTACTGCAAACTCCTGGTCCCGTGCAAAACCATGCCTGGAGAGTTCATAATGCTTTCCCTTGTACTGGTAGGCATTGTTCTTAAGTGCGCCAACTATGGGGAATAAGACCGGACTATGCTTGGCCCAGAATTGCGGATTTCCGTCCCAGATGTATTCCAAATTGCGCTGTTTCGCTTTCAGGGATTGAAGCTCGGCGCCTTTCGCTACAAAGGTTGCCCGTATGTTTTCATTTTCCAGAATGATCATATTTGCAAGATTTAAGGTGTTGAAATAGATCACAAATAACGGCATAAAACCTTATGTAACCTATATCGTTGGCGGCAAATGATCGCGCCATTTGCGTGTAACATTAACAAGATTTTGCTATGTCCTGGTTTAAACCAATTAAAATTTACGAGTTTTGCCAGGCAGACCTTAGGTTATTCAGGGCAGCGAAAGCCGGATAAGCAACTTTCGCGATGTAACCGCGCAGCAGAAAGGTCTGACTACGCAAGCAAAAATTTGAGCGGCGTACAACAGACGCAACGGATAGATACCGTTTAAGTGCCCCGAAAGGGAATTGCACCAGATTGAGCGTTAGAGGAGCGAGGTTCAAGTAAGTACATTTAACAGCAAGCACATTAACAGATATGATATGAAGGTTTTCATTACGCGGGTAATTCCTGAAATGGCACAGAAAATAATCAAAGATGCGGGACACGAGATTACGGAATGGAGTGAAAAACGACCGTTGTCAAAAGAAGAACTGATTCAGAAGTGCAAAGAACACGATGCCCTGCTTAGCGTAAGCAGTCACCTGGACACGGAGTTCCTCAATGCCTGCAAACACCTCAAAGTTATTGCCCTGAACTCTGTTGGATTCGATAATGTAAACGTGCAGGAAGCTACACGGTTGAAAATTCCCGTAAGCAATACGCCTGGAGTGCTAAGCGGTGCGACCGCCGATACCGCTTTTTTACTGATGCTGGCAACATCGAGAAAAGCATTCTACCTTCATAAGAAGATATTGAACGGTTCGTGGGGCTTTTTCGAGCCCACAGCGGACCTTGGAATTGAGTTGAATGGCGGAACACTTGGGGTATTCGGACTAGGTAAGATAGGTCTTGAGATGGCTAAGAAATGCGCCGCTGCATATGGTATGAAGATCATTTACCACAATAGAAGCCGCAATGAGGATGCAGAAAAGGCGGTAGACGCGACATATGTTTCTTTTGAAGAGTTGCTCGCAAAAAGTGATGTGATTACCGTACATACCGCTTTGACGCCGGAAACAGAAGGTAAATTCAATCTGGATGCCTTTAAGCAGATGAAAAGCAATGCTATTTTTATTAACACGGCCCGTGGTAAGATTCACAATGAACAGGATTTACTTTCTGCGCTGCAGCAAGGCTTCATTTGGGGAGCAGGTTTGGATGTGACAAACCCAGAACCAATGAAACCGGACAATGAACTGTTGAACATGCCAACCGTGTGCATTTTGCCGCACATTGGATCGGCAACTGTGGAAACCAGGAATGCCATGTCGGAACTTGCCGCTAAGAACATCGTTGCTGGTCTGGCCGGCGGTCAGCTGCCAAACATTATCAACCCGGAAGTTTACGCCTGATAAACAGGACGCCTCTCATCCAGGGAAGGCGTCTGCCCCGCCTGGTATGGAAGGAGGCATAATGAAGGTTTGGGGGAATTGCTACTCGTGAAGGTTTAGGCGCGACCGTAAATGCCGGACTTCTGCATCCAGATGGTGTACTTTCTGGAGCAGATGCCGTATGGCATCGATCCCTTCGATGTTGATGTTTAAATCGTAATGAAAATGGATGTAGCGCTCCAGTTCTTCGAGTTGTTCTTCCCGGATATATCTTTGTTCGCCCTCCAGGCTAAAGATTACGATGCCGCAGTCTTCGAGCGAGATCAGGAATTCCGGCTCGATGTTGTAGGCGGTACTATATTCCTGTATGGTCATTAAATTTTCCATAAGTCAGATGTTAAACTAAGATTTTGCCAGTTCCTCAAATAGTTCTTTCTGCCGTGCCGTCAAGGTTGTTGGGATTTTGACGTTGTAAGTCACAAAAAGGTTTCCATAGGTGTTGTCTTGCTTGTATACCGGAAATCCTTTGCCTTTCAGCCTGACCTTGGTGCCGTTCTGGGTTCCTGCTGCTATCTTCAGCTTTACTTTGCCACTAAGGGTATCAACAATGGTCTCTCCGCCAAGTACTGCCGAGTACAGGTCAATGTCCTGAGTCAGATAGAGATCATCGTTCAATCGTTTATACATGGGATCTTCTGTGATGTTAAAGGTAATGTAGAGGTCTCCGGCGGGTCCTCCGTTCGCACCGGGGCTGCCCTGACCCTTTAACTTAATCACCTGCCCATTGGCTACGCCTGCAGGGATGGTAATCCTCAGGTTCTTTCCATTAACAGTGATCGTGCGCTTGTGTGTCGTATAAGCCTCACGTAAGCTGATCTGCAACTCCGCCTGGAAATCTTGTCCCTTGTACTTTGGCGTGCGGCCGCCGTAGGATCGACCACCGCTGCCGAACATAGATTCGAAAAAATCGGAAAATCCGCTACCACCGAAATCCTCTGCAGAGAACCCGCCTCCGCCAAATCCCTGGCCTGGACCGCCATAATTCTGTCGCTGCGACTGCCGGGCGTTTTCAAACTGTTCCGCATGCTGCCAGTTTTCCCCGTACTCATCATACTTCTTCCGCTTGTCCGGATCACTCAGTACTTCATTGGCTTCGTTGATCTGCTGGAAAAGTTTATTGGCTTCTTTATCATTCGGATTTAAATCCGGGTGATATTTTCTTGCCAGCTTACGATAGGCTTTTTTAACCTCGTCGGCACTTGCTTTTTTATCAATACCAAGTACCTTGTAATAATCTATAAATGCCATAATTCCTGCTTCTTACCAAATTTACAACTTATTTCGCAAATAAAATTAGGGTGCAAATGCCGGCAAAAAGCATTGAAGCTTATGTCCTGGAATTTCATCGCTCCTGAAAATTCATCATTGCAAACCGAAACTCCGATGGTATAACCGTTGCACACTTCGTTGTGTTCCTGAAATGAACACAAAAAAACCCGGTATTTCGACCGGGTTTCTCCTAAATGCTAAGACATATTATTCTTCAACTGCGGCATCATTAATGAATCCTACTGCAGCTTCAGTTAAGATTGCGTCAGTCGCTTTCTCATTGTCAAGTGTTTGTTGCAGCAGATCAACGATTTCAGTATGGCCCATACATTCTGCAAAAGTCCTTAAAGAACCGTAGGTTGCAATTTCGTAGTGTTCCACTTTCTGAGCGGCAAGAACCAATCCCGCATCTCTTACCATGGTACCTTTATCCGTATCGGAGATGATTCCGTCTGCCTCAGAAAGTAAGCCTTCCATTGCGTCACATTTCTTGGCCTGAGGCTTTTCCTCCAAAAGAGCAAACACCTGCTCCAATGTTTCGATATGGGTTTGTGTTTCCTGAGTGTGCTTCTCGAATGCCTGAGCAAGTTCAGGACTGGTTGCAGCTTTCTTAAGTTTTGGAAGTGCTTTTACCAAATGTTTTTCAGCCCAGTAAATATCTTTAAGCTCGTCAACAAAGAATTCGTGGAACTCAGAATCTTTCATCTTGCCAGTCATTCCTGAAGCTTTTTTTGCAGATTTCTTTGTTGTATCAGCAGCTGCTGATTTCGTTGCTGTGGTTTTGGTTGTAGTTGCCATAGTTAGGTTTTTTCAATTGTTTCGATTTTACTAACAACTCAATAAGCAATGAAAAGTTTCAGAAAAAACATTTTTAATCCAATTCATGCTGCCGTTAACTTCTTCTTTTCTGCAGGAACAACCTTATGCTGAAAAATGGATAGAAGACTTGTTGCAGCCGTCGCAGGCGGCATTGTCATGGGTAAAACATTTGATATTCCACTGTGTTATTAGATAAAGTAAACTGAAGTACTGTTTTTGCATATCCGTAGCGATGAGAAAAAATAACCTGAACATATTTGAACGTGGAGCATCAGCGATTACCTGCTGGACAGGTAGCTCCCTCGCGTTCGGCATTGCCTTCGCTATTATCCTGGCCTGGGCGATCACCGGACCACTCTTCGGCTATTCAGATACCTGGCAGCTGATCATCAATACCGGTACCACTATCGTTACTTTTCTGATGGTGTTCCTCATACAGAAGTCCCAGAATAAGGACTCCAAAGCCATACAACTAAAACTCAATGAACTTATTGCCGCCAGCAGATGGGCGAGTAACCGGATGGTGGATATTGAGGATCTCTCCGAAGAGGAGCTGGACGTTTTGCACAAGTATTATCAAAAATTGTCCGACCTCGCAGAGAATGAACGGGACATTCATCAGTCTCACTCTACTCTATAGACTCTGCCGTCAATTTGCAGCATAAGAAGTCTTCGCAGTATAAAATGAATTCAAAAGAACAAACAAACGATTAAATACCACCAATTATGAAAAATAAAAATTTACTGGCAATGGTCGTGTTGGCCGCAATGGGGCTACAAGCCTGTCACAATTCGGAAAAGCAAAATACCGGCGCCTCAACAACAACGATTGCAGCGGATTCTACCCTGGACACCCTTTCTGATGTGGCTAAAAAGAAAGATACGAAGCTTACAGAAGGGCAAACGAGCTTTTTGCAGAAGGCTGCGCTGGGCAGTATGATGGAGGTTGAAGCGGGGAACATTGCACTTCAGCAATCTAAAAGCCCGTTTGTAAAGCAATTTGCGCAAATGATGGTCACCGACCACACCAAAGCATCTGCAGAGCTCGAAGGAATCGCGAAAAGCAAGGGACTCGGTTTACCCAAGACTTTCGCAGTAGAGCAACGCGGACATCTGGATGCGTTAAAATCCGTATCGGGCGATGGCTTTGACAGGGACTATATGAGAATGATGGTAACCGATCATTCGGAAACTTTAAAACAGTTCAGACTTGCAGCTAAATTCGCTGACAAGGAAATCCAGAATTTTGCCAGCAAATCCATACCGATGCTGGAAGCACACTTTAAAAAAGCAACTGAGATCAGCGACCGTCTTGAAAAGCAAAAAATGAACAATGGTGATGATGTTTTAAAGATTAGCCCGACGAAAGAAGAAAATAAAAAGTAGTTGCGGGCGGCCCTGAAGTGTTAATAGTTCTGCGTAAAACATACGCAGGTAAAAGGACTGGTTCATTGAACCGGTCCTTTTACATTTCGAATAATTAAACCGCTAACTTCAAAAAAAAAGCCCAAGATCTGATAGATCTCGGACTCAAAACATAGGTAGATGAAAACACTAATACAAAAATATGCTATTCGTTTGCTTTTCCCTTATTGAATGGCCTGAAAGCGTATTTCTTTGGGATTATTAACGTATAAACCCGTACCAGGGCGGTAAAGTCGGCGGGCATTCCCGATACCCGGGTGCCCACGTGTACATCTGGCAATCTGCCTGGGTAAAAAGTTTACCCTTGGGCGATAAAAACACCAAACAGTTTCTGCTCAATATTGTTTTGTAGCTAAAGAATTATTTATGGAAACCAGCAAAGTAAAAAAGATACATGACTTTGGTCAGAGCATTTGGCTTGACTTTATTGACAGGGACATCATTAACTCCGGTCGCCTGCAGAAATTAATTGATGAGGATGGTGTACGCGGTGTAACATCAAACCCGGCTATATTTGAAAAGGCGATCAGCAGCAGCTCTGATTATGATCAGGACATCGTCCGTATTGCACAAGATACAAAGGACTTTGAGGATGTGTTTTACCAGCTCGCCATAAAGGACATCCAGATGGCGGCTGACCTGTTCAAGCCGGTTTACGAAGATGAAGTAAAAGGTGCGGATGGGTATGTGAGCTTAGAAGTTTCACCCCGGTTGGCACTAGATACACAGGGAACGATTAATCAGGCCATTGATCTATGGAAAAAGGTAGGCCGTGGTAACGTAATGATTAAAATACCGGGTACAGAAGCGGGTCTCCCTGCAATCCGACAAGCGATCAGCGAGGGGATTAACATCAATGTCACGCTGCTATTTGGACTGGAAAGATACAGAGCGGTGGCGGAAGCCTACATCAGCGGCCTGGAAGATCGTTTAGCAAAAGGCTCGTCAATCAACGAAATTGCTTCAGTTGCCAGCTTCTTCTTAAGCCGTATAGACGTCATGGTTGACCCACTGCTTGAAGAAAAGGGACTTGGCCACCTAAAAGGTGAAGTTGCGATTGCATCTGCGAAGAAAGCATACGAGATTTATGAAGAGGTCTTCAATACTGAACGCTGGAAAAAATTAGAAGCTCAGGGTGCCCGGCCGCAACGCCTGCTTTGGGCAAGTACCAGCAGTAAAAATCCGGCATTCAAATCAACTAAATACGTCGATGCGTTAATCGGACCAAATACGGTAGATACTGTGCCAATGGAAACTTTAGAAGCTTACCGTACTGAAGGAGAACCTGAGGACCGCTTGTCTCAGAACCTGGACGAGGCCACTCATGTACTTGAGCAGCTTCAGGAAAAAGGAATCGACCTGAAGGACATCAGCCAAAAGCTGGAAGACGAAGGTGTGGAGAAGTTTATTGCACCTTATGATAAGCTGTTAAAAGCCATTGAAGATCAGACCAAAAAGTAATTTTTCACCTTCATAAAAAAAAACTCATGACCCTTAGGTCATGAGTTTTTTTATTTATCGTTTTATAGGATCTGTGTTTAAGCCTGAAGGTCCTTCATCAACATCTGGATTTTATCGCCGAGCCTTGCATCTACTTCTTTATATTCCTCAACACTTGCAAGGGGGGCATTTACACTGCAGTAGAACTTGATTTTTGGCTCTGTACCCGATGGCCTTGCGGAAATGATACTGCCATCAGCAGTTACAAACTGCAGTACGTCCGACTTGGGTAATTCCAGTGGGAAAGACTTACCTGTGGTGAGGTCTGTCTCTGTTCCAAGTTCATAGTCTTTTAGGGTTGTGACCTTAGATCCGCCAAGTTCCGCAGGTGGATTGCTTCTGAATTTCTCCATCATTGCCTTGATCTCCTCTGCGCCAGTTTTACCTTTTTTCGTCAGGGATACAAGCTCTTCTTTGTAGTCGCCGTACTCCACATACATGTTCAGCAAAGCATTGTACAAACTGCTGCCCTTATCTTTATAGTAAGCTGTCATTTCAGCGATGAATGCGCAGGAGATAACCGCATCCTTATCTCTAACCAGTTCGCCGATGGAATATCCGTAGCTCTCTTCACCGCCACCAATGAAGGTTTTTTCCCCTTGTAGTTCAGTGATTAGTTTACCAATCCACTTGAAGCCGGTTAAGGTGTTGTAGCAGGTAACGTTTTTAGATGCTGCAATTGCATCGATCAGGTTTGAGGTCACGATGGTTTTTACAATGTATTGGTTGCCATCCAGCTTACCTTTTTCTTCCCAGGCATTCAGCAGGTAGTGGATCAGGAGGCTTCCGGTCTGATTTCCATTCAGGAGCACCCACTCGCCGTCGTTGTTCTTCACGGCGATCCCCACGCGGTCGGCATCCGGGTCTGTCGCGAGCACAAGGTCCGCATCCAGCGCCTGCGCCTTTTTAAGTGCCAATGTAAGTGCTTCTTTCTCTTCCGGGTTTGGATAAACCACTGTCGGGAAATTACCATCCGGTTCACTTTGTTCTTCCACCAGGCTCACGTTTGTAAATCCAAACTGTTCAAGTGCCTTCGGTACCAGCGTAATTCCGGTGCCATGGATGGGAGAGTAGACGATCTTCAGGTCGTTCTGGCGTAGGATTGCTTCCGGAGAAACCGAAAGTTCCGTAATTTTATTCAAGTAAATGACATCCAGCTCATCGCCGATCAGTTCTACGTTCTCGTCAATACGGTTAAACTTCACCTGGTCGATATCGGTAATGTTTGCCACTTCCTGCATCACGTCGGTGTCATCGGGTGAGGTAAACTGACCGCCATCGGTTCCGTACGCTTTATAGCCATTGTACTCTTTGGGGTTGTGGGAGGCAGTAAGCATAACACCGCTGCGGCAGCCCAGTTGCCGGATGGCGAACGACAGCATCGGCGTTGGTCGTAGCTCCGTGAAAAAATATACGTGAATGCCGTTTGCAGAAAACACATCGGCAGTGACCTTTGCAAATACATCCGAATTGTTGCGGCTGTCGTGCGCAATGGCGACTTTGATTTTCTCATTTGGATATTTCTTGAGCAGGTAATTGCTCAATCCCTGTGTTGCAGTACCAATCGTGTATTTGTTGATGCGATTCGATCCGGCACCCATGATACCACGTAAACCTCCTGTACCAAACTCCAGGTCTCTGTAGAAAGCATCCGTCAGTTCCGTGGTTGCTTCTCTGTCGAGTAGTTCCTGAATTTCCGCTTTTGTCTCCGGATCGTAATTGCCATTAAGCCACTTGTTTATGGTTGTTAATGTAGATTGTTCTAACTGCATTGTTATTGTAAGGTTTGTTTAATTTTGAATGAAAAACAAAATAAAAGGTATCATGTTTGGTTCAGGTGCCATAAACGCTATGCTTTTCCAAATATTATTTTGTCGTTTTGGTTTTTATTACCGGCATTTTGCTAATTTCACGCCCAGTTGTGATTTTGAGAGGTAAATTAATTAAAACCTTTAATATTCCTTTCGCTATTGGCAAAAATAATGATAATTAACATTGAACAATCTTAACCACTAAAACAAAACCACCCATAATGAAGATATTAAAGTTTGGAGGAACATCTGTAGGGAGCCCAGAGCGCATGACAAAATTGTTGGACATCATCAATCCCGCAGAAAAGCAAATTGTCGTGCTATCAGCAGTGTCTGGTACAACCAACAGTTTAGTAGAGATCTCCAGCAAACTTTTAAAGGAAGATAAGGAGTCGGCCCTGAACCTGATCAATACCTTGAAGAACTCCTACTACAACTTTGTTAATGAACTTCTACCTGCAGAAGAATTCAAAAATCAGGGTATTGAGGTAATTGACTACCATTTTGGATTTCTTGCAAATCTTGCCAATGACATATTTACGGCCATAGAAGAGAAGGTTGTGCTTGCCCAGGGTGAACTGATCTCGACGACCTTGTACCATCTTTATCTGAAATCCATCGGGGTAGCATCGGTATTGCTTCCAGCGCTCGATTTTATGAAAATCGATGAGGATCATGAGCCGGATATCCCGTTTACAACCGCGCATCTGCAGCCTTTGTTGGATCAGCATGCAGACAACAATCTGTTCATTACCCAGGGATTCATCTGCAGAAACAGCTTTGGAGAGGTGGACAACCTCAGACGTGGTGGCAGCGATTACACCGCTTCACTTCTTGGTGCGGCGATCCTGGCCGAAGAAGTGCAGATCTGGACGGATATCGATGGAATGCACAACAACGATCCCCGGATTGTCAAGGGCACAAAGCCTATCGCCAGACTTTCGTTTGATGAAGCAGCCGAGCTGGCCTATTTCGGCGCCAAGATATTACACCCCCAATCGGTATTCCCTGCACAACGTTATAAGATTCCAGTTCGTTTGTTGAATACGATGGAGCCTAAGGCTGCGGGAACTTTGATCGCAGCGGAAAGTGAGCGCGGGAAGATCAAATCCATTGCGGCTAAGGACGGCATTACGGCAATCAAAATTCAGTCGAGCCGGATGTTGCTTGCCTATGGTTTTCTTAGAAGGGTATTCGAGATCTTTGAGCGCTATAAAACGCCGATTGATATGATCACCACCTCAGAGGTGGCGGTATCGTTAACCATAGATTTTACGGACAATCTGGACAGCATCGTGGAAGAGCTTCATGCCTTTGGTTCTGTCGAGTTGGATAAGGATCAGTCGATTGTTTGCGTAGTGGGTGATTTCCGTGCCGAGAAACATGGATTTGCTTCCAGGGTTCTGGATTCATTGAAGCATATCCCCGTACGTATGATCTCTTATGGAGGAAGCAGTTACAACATTTCCGTTCTGATCAATACAGATGACAAAACCGAAGCATTAAGAAGCTTACACAACCGTTTATTTGAGTAAAATGTGGTTAGGTCTCTCCGCAGTTTCCGGATCTATTTTCTGCGGAGATATACTAAGATGGCGATGACGATAAAGACGAGTATAAAGAAGAACCGGATCCGCTTGTTGTATTCTCTATGGGTTATTTTGTTCCTTTGCAGGTCGAAGCGGTTACCCATGTAAACCAACATTAAACCAACCAAACAAAATACAATAAGATATTTGAACATGAGTTTTTCAGATAAAGATATAGCGCAATTTGCAAATTTAGAAACGCCTTTCTATTATTATGACCTGAGTTTGCTCCAGAAAACACTGGATTCCTGTGCGAATGCAGCAAAAGTAAATGGTTTTCACGTGCACTATGCGATGAAAGCGAACTTCAACCCAAGAGTTGTGGAACGCATCAGGGCAGCTGGTTTTGGTGCAGACGCCGTAAGTGGGGGCGAAGTGAAGCAAGCTGTGGAAGTTGGCTTTGGTGCCGATAAGATTGTCTTTGCCGGTGTTGGCAAGTCGGACCGTGAAATTAACTATGCCCTGGATCAGGACATTTTCTGCTTCAATGTTGAATCGATTCAGGAACTGGAAGTCATCGATGAACTGGCTGCAAAGAAAGGAAAAGTAGCGAAAGTAGCCATTCGCATCAATCCGAACGTAGATGCACATACGCACCACAACATCACCACCGGGCTGGATGAGAACAAGTTCGGTATCAACTCCTGGGATCTCCCCGCATGTGCTGATGCACTAAATAGACTGAAGCACCTTCAGTTCCTGGGCATCCACTTTCACATCGGCTCCCAGATTACGAACCTTGAGGTCTACAAGAACCTTTGTGTGCGGGTGAATGAGTTTGCTACCTGGTTTGAGGAACGCGGGTTTACTGTTAAAGTGCTTAACGTTGGCGGCGGATTGGGTATTGATTACCATAATCCGGATCAGCAGGTGCCCGCCTTTGAAAGTTATTTCCAGATCTTTAAAGAGTTTTTAGAAGTAAAACCTTCACAGGAGGTGCATTTCGAGCTGGGTAGGGCTTTGGTTGGACAGTGTGCGTCATTGATCAGCAAGGTGCTTTTTGTTAAGAATGGTAAGAAAAAGAATTTTATTGTCCTGGATGCAGGCATGACGGAATTAATGCGTCCGGCACTGTACCAGGCTTTTCACAAAATTGAAAATATTAGTAAGGCCGTTGCCGGGGCTGCTGTGAAGTATGATGTCGTCGGTCCGATCTGCGAAAGCACGGATTGCTTCGGTAAAGAGGTGGAATTGCCGGAGGCGACACGTGGAGATCTGATTGCGATAAGAAGCACCGGCGCCTATGGCGAAGTCATGAGTTCTCATTACAACCTACGGGAAAATGTACGGGTTTCATTCTCTGAAGGATAAAATTTCTGTATTAAAAAACCGGATTGATGTTTTCCTCCTCCTGCCATGAAGTATGGCGTGCATGTCGGTAAACATCAACCCGGTTTTTCTAAGAAATAACACCATGTAAAGTTTTAAAATGACTCATGTGTTATACAACGCGCAGGTTTTTCGTTGCGGTTCCATTGCGTAAACCGATTAGTCGTATTACCAACGCCGGTCTGTGCATTTCGTTAGCCGTTTTAGGCAATAAGGTTAAGGGTTGCCTGTAAATACGATAGCTTCTGCTTTTATAGACAATTCATCTTCGCTTTTTGCATGTGTGTCGCGGCTGATGTCTGAGAAGATCAGCGCATTTGCGCCTGCTTTTCGGGCTTTTTCAAGCAGGCGAGATTTGGTTCTTTCCTGGCCGTATTCTGATTCTGTTAAAGGTGCAACCATATGGCCGATAACTTTGTAAGGCTGCGTGACGTCTTTAGCGGAATAAAAGGTTTGGATGGTGTCCGTTTCAGGGAGTTTTGTTCCAAAATAGGTTTCTCTGGGGAAGGAACAAGCAGACAACGAAGTGACGATGCCGATCAGGCAAAACATGTTCATGGGTTTCATAATAGAGAGATTTGTGTGTGTGTAAAGCAATATAAGAACTTGCGGTTAAAAAAACAGCTAGCGGCAAACTTTCTTTTACGACACTTTCGCTGCTTCTTTGTGAAGCATGTACCACAGTGACACCAGATGCTATCTTTTCGTTTATTTACTCCTCTTCAAAGAAGTCCTGCAGGCCGCCAATATAGTGCTCCGTGATACCTGCGGTGAACTCTTCATAATCCTCGTCGGGTATGTTGGTTTGTACAAATTCCAGGGATGTTCCTTTCTTATCCGGATGCAGTTTGATGGTTACGATGGAGGGCTCATTTTCTTCACCGAAGTACCATTGCTGAACGATCTTATGTCCGGGTTGAAACTCAATATTCTTACCCACGATGTCACCTTCCCATAAGGAGAATTCGGTGCCTGGTTCTTCTGTAAATTCAACTTCCGCACCGGTCCACAGTTGGATGCTTTGTGCCTTTGTGAGGGCCAGATATACTTCTTCAGGTGGGGCAGGCAGGTATTCGTATTTTTTAAAAGTTCTCATTGGTGTAATTTAATGTTTGATATTTATTTAAAAGCATTCAAGCCGGTGACATCCATTCCGGTGATGAGCAAGTGAATGTCGTGCGTGCCCTCGTAGGTAACCACAGATTCCAGGTTCATCATGTGGCGCATGATGGAATACTCGCCCGTGATCCCCATTCCGCCAAGCATCTGCCTTGCGTTTCTCGCGATGTCCAGTGCAATTTCTACACTGTTTCTCTTGGCCATGGAGATCTGTTCGGCTGTAGCCCGGTTTTCTGACTTCAGAACGCCCAGGCGCCAGACCAGCAGTTGCGCCTTGGTAATTTCAGTAACCATCTCAGCAAGCTTCTTTTGCTGCAGCTGGAAGCCTCCGATCGGCCTTCCAAATTGAATCCGCTCTTTGGAGTACCGCAGAGCCGTATCATAGCAGTCCATTGCGGCACCAAGTGCACCCCATGCAATGCCATAACGGGCTTGGTTGAGGCAGCCCAGCGGACCTTTAAGGCCACTGATCTCTGGAAAAATGTTTTCTTTAGGTACCCTGACATTGTCGAACACCAGCTCGCCGGTTGCTGAAGCACGCAGACTCCACTTGTTGTGGGTTTCCGGTGTGCTGAAACCTTCCATTCCGCGTTCAACCACCATCCCACGGATCTTGCCCTGTTCATCTTTGGCCCAAACAACAGCGATGTCCGCAAAGGGTGCATTGGAGATCCACATTTTTGCGCCATTGAGGATATAATGGTCACCATTTTCTTTGATGTTGGTGACCATTCCTCCGGGGTTGGACCCGTGGTCGGGTTCAGTCAGGCCGAAGCAACCCATCATTTCTCCCGTTGCAAGCTTGGGCAGATACTTGCGCCGTTGTGCCTCCGTTCCATAGGTATAAATCGGATACATCACCAACGAACCCTGCACCGAAGCAGTTGACCGTATTCCGGAATCGCCCCGCTCGATTTCCTGCATCAGAATCCCATAAGCGATATAATCCAGGCCAGCGCCACCATATTCCTGAGGAATCGTCGGACCGAATGCGCCAATTTCTCCAAGGCCATTGATCAGGTGTTTGGGGAACTCCGCACGCTGTGCAAAGTCTTCAATAATGGGGGTCACCTCACGCTTTACCCAGCCCCGGGCCGTAGAACGGATCAGTTTGTGCTCCTCGGTAAGTAACTCATCGATCAGATAATAGTCAGGTGCCTCATAAAGGTCTTTTGTTCCGGATTTTGCCATCTTACGCTGTATTTAAGTCAGTGCCTTAAGCCGGACGGCCGGGCAGGAGCATTTCAAAGTTAATAATTTAGTGTAATGGGCTATAAAAACCGTTCAAAAAATTAATTTTGCATACCGCTTGAGCATCAGCCGCGGGCTTTAGACACAGATATGATCGTACAAACTGTTGCCCTTCATGATGTTAAATGTCATGCCTTCCATGGATATTACCCGGAGGAACAATTGACAGGAACGCAGTTTCTGGTAAGTGTGTCTGTAGACTTTGTCCATTCGGGTGACACGGAAAACCTCCATCATACTGTTAACTATGAAATCCTGAATGGAATCATCCTTAAAGAAATGAATAAAACGCAAAAATTGCTGGAAACAGTAGTTAAGCATATACTGGACCAGGTGCTGGAAAATTTTCCCTTTGTGACTGCCTGTGTGGTTGGTATAAAGAAATTGCACCCACCCATGGAAGGCGAAGTAGGAGATTCTTTTGTCCAGCTGAAATATAAACCAGATAATTGATCTTTACGCGCTCATCTGAAAAGCGAAATCTATAACAAAAAACTTACATTACTAAACCATTACCCATCCGATGACCTACACCAAAATCACTGCTGAAATTCTATCCCTGATCCAGGAAGCTGTTGGCTCCGCAAACGTATATGTTGACCAGGAATCGATTGACAATTATGCCCATGATGAAACGGAAGATCTAAGATATTATCCTGAATTAGTCGCGAAGCCACTGGATACAGACGCTGTTTCAGCACTGTTGAAGGTTTGCAATGCACACCATGTCCCGGTTACGCCGCGGGGCGGCGGTACTGGTCTCAGCGGCGCAGCTTTGCCCATCTACGGTGGGGTACTGCTCTCTATGGAAAAGTTTAAAAAGATCATCAGTATCGATACGGACAACTTACAGGCGACGGTAGAGCCGGGTGTCATCACGCAGGAATTCATGGATGCTGTAGGTGCACAAGGATTGTTGTATCCTGTAGATCCGTCCAGCAAGGGATCTTGCTTTATCGGCGGAAACGTGGCCCATGGTTCTGGTGGTCCAAGGGTGGTGAAATATGGAACAATTCGAGAGTATATTTTGAACCTGGAAGTGGTACTGCCAGATGGAGAAGTGATCTGGACAGGCGCCAATACACTGAAATATGCTTCCGGCTACAACCTGACGCAATTGATGATCGGATCGGAAGGTACATTGGGTGTGGTCACAAAGATCGTAACCAAGCTGATCCCAGTATCCGGACATAATGTTTTGATGTTGGCTTCTTTCGCCGAGAATGAAGCAGCTTGTGCTGCGGTATCAGCGATTTTCCGTGGTGGAATGACACCGTCGGCACTGGAGTTCATGGAGCGCAAAGGGGTAGAGTGGGTGATCAAATACGACAACATTAATTTCAATTTGAAAGACGGCATCAACGCATTTTTGATGATCGAATTTGATGGGGACGATATGGATACAATCTTCAGGGACTGCGAGAAAGCGAATGCTGTGCTTGAAGCGCATGGCTGCCTGGAGGTGTTGTTTGCAGACACTGCGGCGCAGAAGGAGGATCTATGGCGCATGCGCAGGACCATGGCAGAATCTGTAAAATCCAATTCCGTATACAAGGAAGAAGATACGGTTGTACCTCGCGCAACGTTACCTAAGCTGATTAATGGCATCAAAGAGATTGGCTCACAGTATGGGTTTGAAAGCGTTTGCTATGGTCATGCCGGCGATGGTAACCTGCATATCAACATCATCAAAGGCGCTATGAGCGATGCCGACTGGAAAGATAAGCTCAAAGATGGTATACGGGAGATCTTCCAGCTAACCAGCGACCTGGGCGGAACAATTTCCGGAGAACATGGCATTGGCCTCGTTCAAAAGGAATTTATGCCAATCAAGTACAGTGAAATACATCTAAATCTGATGCGGGGAATAAAACAGGTATTCGATCCCAATTCGATACTTAATCCCGGCAAGATATTCTAGAAAGAAGATTTTGCCGCTTGGGCAGAAATTTGGAAACGCAGAGAAAAATCTATGGTCGGCTTGGACGTAATTGTTCGAAGCTGATCATTTTATTGCGTTCTGTCTCCGGTATCGGCATCGCCTTTTTGGCTTCATAATCAAATGCAATGCAGGTGGTCATTCCTTTGCTGCAAACAACTTCTTTACCATGAACCATCTTGACGATGAGGTACTCAAGGTCGAAACTGCTGGTTCCAATCCGTGCTGTTCGCACGTACATGTGAATTTTATCGTCAATAAATACAGGTAATATGTACCGGATTGATGCTTTCCCAATCACCACACCTGTCTTCTTCCAATCCCATTGAATGGCATGCCGCCAATACTTTACCCGGCCAATTTCCATGTAGGTGAAGTATACGGCATTGTTTACGTGACCCATCATGTCGAAATCTGCGAAGCGGGTTTCTATTGACGTCTTGTACTTAAAATCATCTAGGTTATTGTGAATATCTGCCTTTTTGTCGGATGGTTTTGTTTTATTGCGCCAGAATGTCTTGAATATCATAGAATACGGGATTGGTACAGGAGTTGAATATATGGATTTATACAATTAAAAAATAACTTAAAGGAGAACATAAAATGACACTAGTAAATTTCAACAACAGAACAAGAAACAGCGCACCTCATTTTAACAATGTTTTTGACTCATTGTTTAACGATGCAGTTACAAAAAACCAGTCCGTAGCTAAAGTACCTGCAGTCAACATCTTAGAAAGTGCCACAGATTACAAAATCGAGCTTGCTGCGCCTGGGTTAACGAAAGAAGATTTCCAGATCAACCTGAAAAAAGATACACTTTCTGTGTGGGCCGAGAAAAAAGCTGTTGAAGGGGAACCCGTAAAAGACTACAACCGCAAAGAGTTTGATTTCAATTCTTTTGCAAGGTCATTTGTTTTGCCTGAATCGGTAGATGCAGAAAAAATTACTGCAGAATACACCAACGGTATATTATTCATCACCATCGGTAAAAAAGAAGAAGTGAATACAAACAAAGAGATTAAGGTTTTATAATACAAGTTTAAGGTTGGAGTGAAAGGGGTGTGTCAGAAGATATGCCCTTTTTTATTGCAACTTTGGGAACATGAATGGCACTGTGTTGCTCGTACAGAGTCATTTTACGATTGACATTTGTCTTTTATATCGCCATCAACTAAGCAGGAGCTTCTCTATTTTCTTACGGAGCAGCGACTGATCGCCCGGAGAGCGGGCAAGTGAGAGCGCCTGTTGAAGATGTTGCAGTGCCAGCTCCTCGTTTAAACCTGTATACATTTCCCCCAACAAGGCATGATAAAAGCGGTTATCGGCGAGCACTATCTTCTCCGCCTCAGCGATAGCAACTTCCTTTCCCTTGACTTTACTCAGCGCATATGCACGGTTTAACGCCACAACAGGAGAACCACTTAGCAGCAAGAGCCGGTCATAATAGCCCAGAATATGCCTCCACTTTTCTGCAGTATCTGCTTGTTGTGTATGCCAGTAGCGATGCCGGCCTCCAGATGGTATTTGCTGATTGTGGTCCCATTTGCGGCACGTGCAAGAAAATAAGTTCCCTGTTCAATCAACGCCGCGTTCTATAAGGATGCATCCTGATCCTGGTAAATTACCGGTAGACCTTCTGGTGTCAGCCTGGCTTCGAAGCGGGAGGCATGAAAGCACATCAGGGACATCAGCGCGCTCACTGCAGGCTGGTCGGTTCTTTCGTTTTCAGTAAGAAGATGGCAAAGACGCATGGCTTCAGCACAGAATTCCTTCCTCAGGAGTACACGATTTGAGCTGGAGTAATAGCCTTCCGAAAACAGGAGATATATAGTGGTAAGTACATTTTCCAGTCGCGCACCAATTTCACTGTTCCCCGGCTGATTGATTTTAATGTTTTCCTTCCTAAGTTTCTGCTTCGCGCGGTTGACCCGCTTGTAGATCACTTCCTTATTCGTCAAATACGCAGAAGCTATTTCCTCAATTTCAAAGTCGCACAATACATTCAGGGTGAGGGCGACCTGTGCCGGTCTGGAGTTACAAGGGTGACAGAGTGTAAAGATCATTGACAGTTGACTGTTTGCGATGTTTTTCCCGGAAAAATCAATCTCCGGCGCTGGTGTGTAGGCGGGCTCCAGACGTCCAATCTCTGGTGCAAGTTTTTGGTCGAAGAGCGACCAGCGTCTCAGCTGATTCTTCGCTTTATTCTTCGCGACCGTGTACAGCCAGGCCGTAGGATTATCCGGAATGCCTTTTCCCTGCCATACTTCCGTAGCGGTGAGAAAGGTATCACTAGCAATGTCTTGTGCGACTTCGATATGCTGAATGCCGAAGCGGTTGCACAATACCGAAACTATTTTCTTGTATTCAGTTTTAAAGAGTTCGGGTAACAACTGCCGTTCTTCCATGGTAAAATGTGGTGGGACTAGACCCTTAATGCGCCACGAAACCCTCGTGCGGCGTAATAAGAAGGCGCACCATTGTGGTATACAAATACATGATCGTAACGGCGGTCAGAAAAAAGGGCGCCACCCAGTTTCCGGATTGCAGCGGGGGTGTGTATCCAACTCGATGTTTTCGTGTCGAACTTTCCAAGTGCCTGTAAGTTGCGTGTTTGTTCTTCCGTTAAGATTTCAATTCCCATTGCTGCTGCCATATCTAAGGCTGTGTTTTCCGGCTTATATTCCTTTCTGGAATCCAGCGCCTCCTTGTCGTAGCAAAGACTTCTGCGTCCTTTTGGGCTTTCGGCTGAACAATCGTAAAAGATATATTCACCTGTCGCCTCATCGTAGCCGACAACATCTGGCTCGCCTTCGGTTCTTTCCATTTCAGCAAGTGACCATAACTTTTCCGGACTGCCCTCGAGTTTGGACTGTACCTTCGACCAGTCCAGATCCTTATGGCGGCTCATGTGCTTTTGGAACCTCGCTTTTAACGTACTGATCAGGGTCTCTTGTTCTTCGGGTGATAGCTGTTTTTTATCGGTACTCATATTTATTATTGCTCATCTTGTATGTTACATATGCTTTCTGGTCGAATTGCGAGCGCTAAAATGTTTTTCACAAGTGCTCAGGGTGCTGAATGGCAGGCCCTGAAACTAAAACTGGAACACAGCGTCCTGAGTGCCGGACCTGATGTTTTCCCCGGATCAATATAGTAAAATTGGAAAAAATATTTATCCAAATATGTCCAGAAACAGAAATCCGGTTGTCATTGGGGTATAAACATTAAAATTATACATCATGGAAAAGAGAATCAACATTTTCGCAAAAGGACAAAACGCATTGAAACCACTGTTCGACATGGTCGGATACCTGAGGAATTCATCGATCGATGAAGCACTGATTGCGTTGGTGGACTTTAGAGTGTCACAAATTAACAAGTGCGCGTATTGCCTGGATATGCACTCCAAAGAAGCAAGAGCACATGGGGAAACGGAACAGCGCCTGTATGGTTTGAGTGCGTGGAGAGAAACACCATTTTATACCGATCGTGAAAGAGCAGCATTAGCCTGGGCTGAAGCAATAACCGTTGCTCATGTGCCGGATGAAGTGTATCACCTGGTTAAAGATCATTTCTCTGAAATTGAGCTGATTGACCTGACGATGGCTGTTACCGGCATCAACACTTGGAACCGCATCAATTTATCGTTCCCAAGCGTAGTGGGTACCTATAAAGTTGGTATGTTTGGGTAGAAGAATCAAAATTTAAGCATATGGATGACTTCCTTTTAATCTTTCGGCGCGACTTTCAGACCGCCGAGTTGCAGCCTTCCGCGGCGCAGTTGAAAGCGCATCTCCAGCAATGGCAGGATTGGTATACAGATCTCGCTGCGCAGGATCGACTGGCAAGGCCTCTTCAGCGCTGGGACAGCGATGGGCGGGTTCTGAAAGCCGACAAGACCGTCCTGGATGGGCCCTATGCCGAAGTCAAAGAAAGCATAGGCGGGTTGATCCTTATTAAAGCGGCGAGCTATGAGGAGGCCCTCGAAATTGCACAGGGTAGTCCAATCCTGAGTTTGAGCGGCACCGTAGAAATAAGAAAAGGAATGTAGTGGACAGGCCTTTATCAGGCGGAAAGCCATTGCCAAAAGCAGGGGCTTTTTTGTTGGTATATTAGATCTTGAGTTTAAACCGGCCACTCGCGTTAACAGAAAGGTTCTATATTTGTCCGAATCATCCACCCTCAGTATAAAAACAAATGAAGGAAATCTACCTGGCCATCCGGAACTTTGTCGTTTACCGGTTTAATCTCCATGAGGATACCGAAGATCACGAACTTACCATAGAGGCAATTAAGAAGAATGTCGAATTCAGAGGTGCAAATCTTTGGACGTTGATTTTCGCAATTTTCATTGCCTCAATCGGACTCAACGTAAATTCTACCGCTGTGATCATTGGCGCTATGCTTGTGTCCCCCTTGATGGGGCCGATAATGGGTGTTGGACTGGGCATCGGTACCAACAATTTTGATTTAGTGAAGAAAGGGCTAAGGAACCTTGGCATCGCAACAATTATCAGTATTGCTACATCATCGCTCTATTTCTGGATAACACCGCTACATGATGCTTCCTCAGAGCTTCTTGCCAGAACCTCACCATCCATATGGGACGTGTTCATAGCAGGACTGGGTGGCCTGGCTGGTATTGTGGCTGCTACCCGTAAAGAGAAAAGCAATGCGATCCCTGGTGTTGCAATCGCCACTGCATTGATGCCTCCATTGTGTACTGCAGGGTATGGGCTGGCCTCCGGGAACCTGTATTTTTTCATGGGTGCACTCTATCTTTATTTCATAAACAGCATATTTATATGCGTCGCAACTTTTGTCATTGTCCGCTTCCTGAGTTTTCCAAAGAAAGCGTTTCAGGACAAAGCTTACGAGCGGAAGGTGAGCAGGTATATTTTGTTTATCGTTCTGATAACCACCGCACCAAGCGTTTATCTGGCTTATCAGATTGTCGACAAAAGCATTTTTGAAAATAATGCAGAGGCATTCGTTAAACAAGAAATGAACTTTAACAATACCCAGGTCATCTCGAAAAATTACAACTACGGCCGCAAGGACCGTCAAATTGATCTTTTGCTTTTAGGTGCTGAGCTGAGCAAGCCTCAAATTGATACGCTCAAAACTAAAATGGCCGATTATCAACTCGGCCGGACAACACTTAGTATCAGACAGGGTCTGAATGCCAAAAATGAGATCGACTTGTCCCAGATCAAGGCAAGTATTCTGGAAACGGTCTATCAGGATCGTCAGGAAAATAGCAAAGTAAAGGTTAGCTATACGGATATAGACAGACCAATTCCGGAGCTCAAAGAAGAGCTTAAATCACTGTATCCTCAACTAAACGAATATAGTATTTCTCATGTTGAGGTACACAAAACGGATACAAGCAGGGTGGATACCCTCACAATGGTGGTGGCTGGCTTTAGTAAATCACCTTCCAAAACGGAACAGCAAAGAATGGAATTCTGGCTGAAAAATCGTCTCCAGGTTGATTCTTTGAAAGTCATTGTGCAAACAAATTAGGTATCCGGACAAGATTCTTTTGTACGGTAAGTTTATAAAGGTCAACGCATGTATGCCCTCCCGCGGCAGTGTCAGCTTATCTGGATTTTGGATATTTGACAACAATCCATCTGCTGATATGTTCTATTGTGAAACATTAACATAATCGTATGCAAGTATATTCTGATCAGCTTCTTGGTTTTTCGGTTGCTGCTGCCGATGGAGAAATTGGCATGGTGAAAGATATCTATTTTGATGACAACACCTGGACAGTGCGTTACCTTGTTGTGGAAACTGGAAACTGGCTGTTCCGGCGGAGTGTCCTCGTTTCCCCATCTGCTGCTGGTGCTAAAGTGAAAGCCGATGCGCGTCTCCTGCAAGTTAGCCTGAGTAGGGAACAGGTAAAAAGCAGCCCCAACATTGATACCGATATGCCGGTGTCCCGTCAGCAAGAATCTAGCCTGTTTGATCATTATTCCTGGTCGACATTCGGGAGAGCAGGCCTTGGCTGGCCAACCACAGGGCTGGTAAAAGGCGTCTCTGCCTTAGTCAATAAAGTTGAAGTTCAACAAGACTTCGACCGACATTTACGAAGTTTTCGTCATGTATCTCAGTACGAAGTTTACAATGAAGATGGACGTGTCGGGCTGGTGAAGGACCTGGTCATTGATTTCGCCAGCTGGTCGATTCCATACCTGGTTTTGGATGATGTATCTACTTCTGACAAAGAGCGGGTGGTGATTGGTACCAACAGTATTCGTTCCATCGACTGGCATACGTTCCAGGTCAGGGTAGCCTTGAATTACGAGGATCTGCAAAAGGCATTTAGAATTAATCCGGAAGGTTTCTTTGCCAAAGATAGTGATAAACTGATCTAAAGCGCATCAGCTTCTCTCGAATTGGCAACTGTACCATCGACTTTGCGCTTGCTGTTAAAGTGTAGAAGCAGGTAGCCCAAAGAACCTGAAACTACTGAACCTACCAATATGGAAAACTTTGCTTCCTGAACCAGAAGCGGATCGGCAAACGATAGTATTGAAATAAAGATGGACATTGTAAACCCGATACCAGCCAGCAAACCTAAACCCAGAATATGGATCCAACCGGCCTGGTCGGGCAGTTGACTGATTTTTAGCTTTACACTCAACCAGGAGATCAGCATAATTCCCACGGGCTTGCCTATTACCAGGCCTAGAACGATACCTAAGCCCAAACTCGTAAAAAGCCCCTCTACCATTCCATCTTCGAAGCGGATGTTCGTATTGGCTAATGCAAAAATGGGAATGATTACAAAGTTAACGGGCTTCGTTAATGCATGTTCCAATTTTTCCAACGGCGACTCCACGCTGTCAGCGGTAGTTGGCAAAGTTAAAGCAACCAATACACCTGCTATTGTGGCATGGATACCGGAATGATGAACGAAGTACCATATGAAGACGCCAGGAACAAGGTAAAATGCCAAATGTTTCACACCAAAACGGTTGAAAAGGAACAGCAGAAAAAGTATCGCTCCAGCATAAGCCAGGTTCGTAAAATGTAGTTCC
Organism: Pedobacter sp.; assembly: GCA_045629455.1. GTDB lineage: Bacteria > Bacteroidota > Bacteroidia > Sphingobacteriales > Sphingobacteriaceae > Pedobacter. Next base: position 85,025 of record JAZQRI010000037.1, read on the forward strand.
GAGGAATAAAAAATTGCAATGACCAATATGGCAAGTAAATCGTCTACAATGGCTAGTGCGGCTAAAAATATCTTTAAAGACACTGGAACTTTGTTGCTGAGTAATGATAAGATTGCAAGGGCAAAAGCAATATCCGTGGCCATAGGGATTCCCCAACCACTTGCAGTCGCTGCACCACCATTAAAGAATGCATAAATCAATGCAGGCACTATTGCACCTCCTATGGCGCAGATAATTGGGAGGATTGCTTTTCTGGGTGAAGACAGTTCTCCTTCGATCACTTCGCGTTTAATCTCCAGACCTACCAACAGAAAGAAGATGGCCATCAGACCATCGTTTATCCACAATGAAAGCGGATAACGTAGATGAACAGCGCCGTTCTCCAGACCGAGTTCAGTATTGAGTAGCGTGTTGAACCCATCTCCAAGTGGAGAGTTCGCGATCAGAAGCGACAGGATCAAACAGGAAAACAATATTATTCCACTCGACGATGTGGAACTGAAAAAGTTCTTAAAGGCGTTTTGATTGAATAATATACCCATATTTTCAAAGATACCGTTTTATATTATTTATGGCGAATGATGTTCAGAGATTTGAATGGTACAGCAATTCTGCCGCAGACGCACATATTAATTTCCGCATTTGTTGATTTTTGCTTCATTTTTTTGAAAACTTTTAAAATTAAAACCGGAAGTTTGCCACAGGTACAACACAAAGACGTATAAATGAGCGATAAAAAAGGATTTACGACGACAATACTACATTCCGACCGGTTGCTGAAGCCCGAATTTGGCGCCTTACATCAGCCGGTTCACACCGCAGTCACCTGGGGTTATGATGATGTACAGGGACTGGTTGATGTTTTTCAAAATAAGGTAAAAGGATATGCCTACTCACGACAGGGGAACCCGACAACGGCTGCCCTTGAGCATAAAGTAACACAAATGGAGCAGGGGATCGCAACCATAACCTTTTCGACGGGAATGGCTGCCATTACTGCAACGATTCTTGCCCTGATCAAAAAAGGCAACCACATCGTGGCAAGCTCCTATCTTTTTGGAAACAGTCGAAGCGTAATGCAAACCTTTATGGAGCTTGGCCTAGACATCACCTTTGTGGATGCCACTTCCGTGGAAAACGTGAAGACTGCCTGCACTGAAAACACTCGAATGGTCTTTGTAGAGACCATAGCCAACCCGGCAACGCAGGTGGCTGATCTCGAATCCATCGGAAATTTCTGCGCAGACAAGGGATTGATCTACGTGGTAGACAACACAATGACTTCACCTTATCTATTCCGTCCGGTAGATGTTAAAGCAAGTCTGGTTATCAATTCATTAACCAAGTATATCGGTGGCCATGGAGATGCACTTGGCGGGAGTGTTACGGATACAGGCCTTTTCAACTGGTCGGACTTCCCCAACATTGCACCAATCCTTCGGGAATCTATACGGCCACAAATGCTTGGCATTACCCAGATCAGAAAACGGGGGCTTAGAGACGGCGGAGGTACCCTGTCCCCCGAAGCAGCACATACAATATCGCTGGGAGCGGAGACACTTGCACTACGCTTAGATCGCGCGTGCAGCAACGCAGCAGCCTTAGCTAAATATCTCGAGGGGCATCCATTGATCAATAAAGTTTACTATCCGGGGCTGGAAAATCATCCACAGCACCAACTGGCCAGCAAGCTTTTTTACCGTTATGGGGGATTGATGAGCTTCGCTTTGAACGATGAGGTCGACTGCTTCGAGTTTCTGAACAAGCTGAAGCTCGTGGTGAAGTCCAGCAACCTGGGCGATACGCGCACTTTGGCCATCCCTGTCGCCCATACGATTTTCTTTGAGCTCGGGGCCGAGCGCCGAGCCGAGATGGGTATTCCGGATTCCATGATCCGTGTTTCTGTAGGTATTGAAGATCAGGAGGACCTGCTCGAAGATTTCCGCCAGGCCTTGGAAGGAAATTAGACGTTAACAATCAGCGCGGTGACCATACACCATATAGACCCGTATATAAATGCCTTATAAACAAAATAGGCTGCCAGTTCATCCGGCAGCCTATTTTGTTTAATGTATCAGGGCTTAATGTCGATCACATCGCCTGCGGTGTAAATACCCAGGTCAATGTGCTTAAATTTTAAATAGCCGTTTACAACTTGTGCTTTCTCCGGACTCACGAACCGGAGTACCTGACTGTCGCCGGCGACAGTAGCCTGGCTACCTTTCACAATGATCGCCGTGCCTTCATCTATTCCAACACCCATATAGCCGGGCTTGGCGGCCAGCGCAGAAATAATCCGGTTGTAGCGGCTGCGCTTCAGGAAATGCTGATCAATGATCGTATGTTCCAGCAAACCTAAACCCTCGCTGAATTCAATGTTCTGATCCCAAAGCTTGTCGAACGTTTCCTTGTAGGTGCTGTCTCTAAGCTGCACGCCGGTAATCATGAATTTACTCATGACTGCTGCCCCGGCACTGGTACCCGCTATGGTAGAACCATTCTGATAGGCTTTATGAATGGCGGCATAAACCGGCGTATTCAAAACAGCTTTCATAAACCGGCTCTGGTCGCCACCCAGAATGTAGATAAGCCTGGCATGAGCAACAGAGTCTACCCATTTGGGATCCCTGGCGTCGTGTTTATTGAAGTCGAAATTGCGGATGGATAGCTTGGTATGGAGCCGCAGTTGCGCGCTGAAATCGTTAAAGCTGGTATCCGGTATGGAACTGGCCATAGGCAGCACGATGATGTAATCTTGAGGACGCATGTTTGCGGTCGCCAGCAGTTGACCGATTAAGGCATCAGAACGTTCACCACCGCCAATGATGAACAACGACCCCTTAGCAGTAGCGGCGCTTGCCTTCCTGGTTTGCGCACTCAAGTTTAACGATGCTGCAGACAGCAGCAGGCAAAGCAGGTGAGTAAATAGCCGTCTCATCTACTTGTAAATTTGAATTTCAACCTTACCATCCGCGGTTACAGCACCGCGGTACATGCCTTCCGTGTTAAAAGGCATGGCGATATTGCCTTTTCGATCTAAAGCGATTAACCCACCGTCACCACCCATTTTGCCCACTTTATCCAGCGCAATCTTCGAAGCCTCCGCAACACCCAAACCTTTGTATTCCATCAGATCTGATATTGTTTTGGCGACGACATTTCGGATGTAGAACTCGCCCCATCCGGTGCAGGAGATACCGGCAGTAGCATTGTTGCAATACGTGCCTGAACCGATAATGGGTGCATCGCCAACTCGCCCGTACTTCTTATTGGTCATGCCACCCGTAGAGGTGCCTGCAGCCAGGTTGCCGGCATTGTCAAGCGCCACACAGCCTACGGTGCCGAACTTATAGTCGTGGTTCTTCGTTCCCAGCAACGCCGATTTTTTACTACCATGATCCAGGACCGCCTTAGTCGAATCTTCCTGAATGGCCTGCTGCAAACCATCCCAACGTTCTTTGGTCCAATAGTATTTGGGATCGACAATGGTTAATCCTGCCTCTTTTGCAAACTGATCCGCGCCATCACCAACCATCATCACGTGCTCTGATTTTTCCATAACTGCACGCGCACCGCTGATCGGGTTGCGTATTGTCGTTACACCTGCGATCGCACCGGCTTCCAGGGTTTTGCCGTTCATTATGGCTGCATCCAGTTCATTGCGCCCGTCGTGTGTAAAAACAGCCCCTTTACCTGCATTAAAGAGCGGCGAGTCTTCCATCACATGTATGGTAGCTTCCACTGCATCAATGCTGCTTTTGCCTTCCTTCAGCGTCTTGTAACCGGTTTCTAAAGCCCGTTTTAGTGCCGCGGTATAGGCCGCTTCTTTCTCCGCAGTCATGTTCTTTTTCAGGATAGTACCAGCACCGCCGTGTATGATCAGGACATATTTCTTCTGTTGCGCATTCACGCTTGTACTTATCGCCAGGAGTAACCCCAGGGCTAAACATTGTAGTTGTTTCATGGATGTATGTTATTTATTACTGGCATTAAATCGATAATCATCCTTTCCAAAGCAATTGAAAGGCAAGTTTATGACGTTTTCATTTGTATGTTTATTGTTCTTTTTTATTCAGGCTGCCGCGATCTACCCACCACCAGTACCACTTGCCGCCAAGGGCTCCGGCCTTGCCAAAGTTACGTAAGTCAAAACTGCCGCCGCCGTCAACCGATGCGGCAATTTCATAAACCGCCACCGCTTTGCCGCCTTTATTCCATATCAGCGGTGTATTGGCCTCCAATTGCTCCGGTGCCTTTGCAGGATCCGTTACAATGAAATAGGCGTGGCTGTACGGCCTGTTTTCAGAGTAGTCGCCGTATACGCTTGCTTTGCCATCCTGATCTATACAAACAGCTGTACGCTCGTCTGCCGCAATCACCCGGGCCGCGACATTCCAGTCCATTAAGATGCGTCCTGCAAATACCAGCGACCGCCCTTCACGTCCGCGGGTTAAATAATGCTGATCGGTGATCACCTGCTGCAAATACGGAGCCTTCAGGAAATCATTGTTGTACAGGATCACGGTATTCACATACGGGTTTTGCAATGCCTCAGCTGAGGTTACACTGCCATTCTCACCGCTATAGTACAGGCCCCCTAAAATCGCGCAACCGGCACTTGTTCCGCCAACAGGCGCTTTTTTTTCATTCAACAGGTAGTTGATCGCCTGCTCCGTTTTAGTGCCCTTCCAGTACTTCATGTAAGTCGACTGGTCACCACCGGCAATAAACAGCATTTCTGCATTGCGTATGATGTAGGCCACAGTATCATTGTTGGCGAGCTCCCGGCTGTCAATCTTAAGCGTTTCTACCGAATTGACCCGACCCATCGCATTTATATATGGATTGTAGGCATCGGTGCCGCTCGTGCGGATGATCACCACGTCACCGCCGCCACTGCGGTTGATCATCCACTTGAAGGCTGCATCAACATCCCTGCCACCGCCCATTAAGACCGTACCAGCAGAAACAGCTGTGTTTACATTGGTACTGTCGCCGACCAATCCGATTGACGCCGGACGGCGGCTAACGCGCACCGTTGAATCTCTGCTGCCAGTACTTCCCGGGCCATCTTCAGCCCTTAAAGATTTACTGCAGGCGGTACAGCAGAACCAGGTGCCCAGTACTAAGAAAATAAGTCGTTTCATAAATGCATAACTACGGACCCGGATGCCGTGACGGCATGCGAGAAATCCGGATTAGTAATTTGGATTCTGAATGGTGTTCTTATTAATCAGTACTTCCTGCGCAGGGATAGGGAAGGCGTACTGTGCCGCAGTAGGTAGCAAGGTCACTGCACCTGACGCATTTGCTGCATCGGCAGCCAGGCGTTCTACCGGCAGGTTCCTGCGTTTCAAATCGTAGAAACGATGCCCTTCAAAGGCCAGTTCCTTATAACGTTCGGTGTAAATGGCATCAATCAAGGCCCCTTTATCCGCAAAAGCAGCATTGCTATAACCATCTATACGGGCTGCGCGCAAAGCGTTCAAGTCACCGGCAGCGTCGCCTGTAGACTCGGCTTCGGCCTCTGCACGGATCAGGTACATTTCTCCGGTCCTGAACAGTTTGATGTCAGCTAACCCCGGCGCGGTTAAAGTGCCACCAATGTACTTGTTCACCAAATACTTAGATTTAGTGCCTGTACGTGTCTCATCAAACCGGATGTATGCCGGATAGCGCAAATCATTTTCCTTGTCAAATGTATTGATCAGTTTCAGTGCGGGTGCGTACAGAACAATGCCTCCGGTCTGGCGGAAGAAGAAGTCGCCAACCCGCGAGCCTGTCGTTCCAACCCGCTTCAGTTTCCAGATCACCTCATTGTCGCGCTCATCGGTCCATATCCCTGCAAACTGTGCTTTAGAGGCCAAAGGCGCTGCAGCGATCACTTCAGAAGAATACGTTACAGCATCCATCCAGTTCTTCTCGTATAGTGCTAAACGTGCCTGAATGGCCGCTATGCCCACACGCGTGATGCGGGTATTGTCTGAAAATTCAGCGGGCATCAGCGTTTTTGCTTCAGCAAGATCGGCCTTGGCGTTCGCCACAACCACTTCGAAGTTATCACGTGCCGGATACCCGATATTGGATACTTTCATGTACGGTACGCCCAAAGCACCAGTCTGATAGGAAGATGCATAAGCCCTTAACAGTTCGAAATGCAGATATGCACGTAATGCAAGCAACTCTCCCTTATATTGATTGGCAGTTGCTGCCTCTGCACCGGAAAAAGTTAATGCCTCCATTCCAGCCAATGTCCGGTTCGCACCGTCAATGGCCTGGTAGTAGCTGTCGTATAAAGACGTTACCGAGCCACTGCTTGGGGTATACAGCCAGCGGAACGCATCGCTGTTCCCAACGCTGTTTTCTGTTGGATAGGTCGCCTCGTCACTCACGGTGGCGTTCAGGCTCACCTGGGTATAGTCCAGCCGCCCATAAACACCAAGCACACCCATGTTGATGTCGTTAATGTTCCTGTAGGCTTTGTTGGGATCAATGATATCTGTGGGTTGTAGATCCAGTTTGGTACAGGAAGTGGAAAGTATCAGTATAGCCAATACAAACGCGTATGTTTTTTGTAGCTTCTTCATCGTCGTAATCATTATAGGTTAACATTTAAACCGGCTGTGAAGGTTCTGGTATTCGGATATTGGAACCTGCCATAAACGGCGTTGTTTTCCGGATCCAGACCTCTCCATTTTGTCCAGGTGAACAGGTTCTGACCCTGAACGAATACCCGCACGGATTTGAAAACTTTAGATCTTTGCAGCACGTTCTGTGGAATATTGTAACCGAGGTTCAGGTTTCTGAAACGCAGAAAGGAAGCATCCTGAATATCTTTCGAAGTATAGTTACGTGGAATGTCAAAGCGTTGCAGCGTGGCAATGTCGCCCGGTTGTTTCCAGATGTCATTCAGCATACGGATGGACTGGTTGCTGGACGCATAACGTTGGTTCTCGTTGTAGAAATCCTCATTGTTCCAGCGTTTCACACCCGATACGAAAGAAAATAAAGCGCTCAGGCTGAAGTTTTTCCAGCTTACATTTGTTGTAAAGCCACCGGTAAATGTTGGATACATGCTGCCCGAGTTGGTTGTACTCTGTGTTGCGGAATTGTAGGTTGTGGTAATTGAACCATCCAGGTTGTAATATTGTGCCTCTCCGGTCTGTGGATTTACGCCAGCCCAATCGGGTGCATAATAGGTACCATATGGCAGGCCCACCTGGAACACGCGGGTATCGCCGTCAAGCAACATATCGGCCAGCGGCGTAAGTGCCAGAATCTTGTTTTTGTTGTACCCGGCATTTGCGCCAATGCTCCAGGTGATGTTGTGATTCTTTACCAGATCTCCGCTCACATCAAATTCAATCCCGCGGTTGCGCATTTTACCGGAGCTTAAAGGCAGGCTGGCGAAACCGGAGGTTGCAGAAAGTGGCTGATCGAAGAACATGTTGGAGGTAATCCGGTTGTAGTAATCCGCAGAGATGCGGATCCGGTCGGTCCTGAATAAACGCAGGTCAAAGCCCGCATTCAGCTCGTCTACATATTCCCAGTCGTAGTTCGGATTTCCCGGTGATATCGGGCGGGTGCCGGCAACACCACCGTAAGAGATGTCGGAACCGAACGAAGCGAGGTAACCAAAATCAGAACTCAGCGGACTGGCCGTGGTGCCGTAGCTGGCGCGTAGCGTCAGGTTATTGATAAAGTCAGCATCTTTCAGGAAGTCTTCTTTTTTAACTGCCCAGTTACCACCCACAGAGTAGAATCCGTGCCATTTGTTAACCGGAGCAACCCGGGTCGAGCCGTCATACCGGTAGCTGCCGGTCAGGGTATATTTGTCATTATACGTGTAGCGGGCAATTCCCATAAAAGAGGCTAGCGCGTTCCGGGTCTTGCTGCCATTCACATTCGGCAGGTATGTTGCGCTGCCATTTGTAACGCCGGCTGGTGTTTCCGGCAAACGGCCGTCAATTCCAAAACCGCTGAAACCGAAGCTGTTGAAGTTGTTGTAGATGTACTCATAGAAGCCGGAGACTTCAAAATTGTGAACTTCATTGAACACCTTTGAATAAGTCAGACCAGTAGTCGAAATGATGTTGAAATTCCGACGTGTGGCTTCGTCAAAGCGGCCTTTGCCTCCAAGGGTATTGGACACACTGCGGGAACCGTAGTACGAATCCGGGTTGATGAAGATCTGATCCGTCGAATTCCGGTAGTCTATACCGGCACGCGTGGTTATCTTCAGCTCAGGCAAGATCTGGTAGGCGAAGGACATGCCGATAACCGATTTCAGCTGATCTGTTTTGTTGGAGGAATTAAACAAGCGCTCCAGACCCTGGCTGCCCTCACGCAGGTCCAGAATATTGTAGTTGTCCTCATTTCCCGGGTGGATCAGTGTTCCATCCGGTGCATAGGGTTTTTCGTATGGCAGTGCATAATACACGGAAGCCATCGCCGTACCTACGCCGGTTCCGCCTTCGCCTTCGGTAAAGCTGGAATTGGAATAGCCAATGGAGATGTTGGTGCTACCGGAAAACTTACCCGAGTTAAAGTCCAGATTGCTTCTCAGCGCGTAACGATCCAGACCGGTACGTTTGGCAACACCTTCCTGCTTGTAGTAGTTCAGGGAATTGTAGAACCTAAGGTTTTCGTTTCCGCCACTGATGCTGACCTGTTGCTCCTGAAAGCTGCCGGTCTGGAAAAACTGATCCCGCCAATCGGTATTGATTCCCCTCAAGCTGTCCAATATTGCATCGGCACGGGAACGGAAGGCGGCTGTACCCGAGATATACTCCGGGTTTTTCGGAGAATAGGTCCAGCCCGGGCCAAGTTCACGGTCATACGCAACGCCAACTTCTTCTTCAAACTGCAAACGCTCTGCGGTATTCATCATGATGAAGTTGGGACGGCTCAGTTTCGAAAACCCATATTGGGAATTGTATTGAACCGAGACCTTACCGAGTTTGCCTTTCTTCGTGGTGAGTACGATTACACCGTTAGATCCCCTGGAACCGTACAAAGCCTTCGCAGAGGCATCTTTCAGTACTGTCGCAGATTCAATGTCTTCCGGGTTTATGGTTTGGAAATAAGATCCTTCAATCGGCACACCATCCAATACATAGAGCGGGGTCGATGAGCCATTTACGCTACCGATACCCCTGATTACAACGGAAGCACTTTGACCAGGCTGACCGGAGGAGGAGAGTACACTCATTCCCGGTACACGGCCTTGTAGTATCTGATCAAGCGTTACACCAGGCACCTGGTTAATCTTTTCTGCGGATACCAGTGTGGCTGCATTTGCCGACTGGTTCCGGGAATAGCTGGTATAGCCGGTAACGACTACATCACTTAATGTCCCAACGTCTGGCAGGAGGGTTATAGTGCCCAGTTGCGCCCGCGCCTTAACTTCTTTGCGGGCATATCCGATGTAGGAAATAATCAGTGTGGCATTCTCATCCACATTAGACAGACTAAAGCTACCGTTCGTGCCGGTCACCGCACCCAAAGAGGTGCCCTTAACTGTGACAGTCACACCCGCCAAAGGTTGCCCGGTTTCATCAATGATTCTCCCCGTGACATCTATATCCTGCTGTAGCGAGGATGCATTTATCACCTTCATGGCAACAGGTTTAATCAGGATCGTATTCTCTGATATTTCCCAGCTGAAAGGCTGGGACTTCAGGGCGATCGTCATCACCTCTTCGATGGGCGTATCTTTAACATTTATGCTAACCGGCTTCGACCGTTGCTTCAGCAGATCGGCGTCATATAGAAAGTAAATACCCGTCTGACGCTTGATTTCCTTGAGCACCTGCTCCAATGGCATGTTGCGCTTGTTCAGACTAATGCGCTGGGAGAATGCTTTCGCGCTGATCTGCAGGCAAAAGACAGTCAGGAGCAGAACAGTTAATTTCATAATCCTGAAAATTTTAACATTGCTGGCGCTGACAGCAGGAGCGGCGGCGCTTGTGTGCCTAAGCTTAATAGGATCATAGTAGAATTTCATACATTCGGTTGGATTTAGGTGTTTAAATAATTTGTTTAATTAGGTCAAATCGTGTTCAGTGGACTGCTATACGCGTTGTGGGTGTATCTCTGTTCTTCATTCTTCCTTGGTTTATTCGCTCAGCACACGGAGTTGCCGGTTGTTATCGATCTTAAACTTGATGCTACCAGTAAGCTCGAGCATTTTTAGGACGCGCGACAGGTTTGCGCTGCGCGGGATCATACCGTTGTAGCGTTTGGCCGGCAAACTGCCGTAATCGACCGTGATGTCGTACCAGCGCTCCAGCTGCGTCATGATCTGCGCAAGGCTTGCATTATTGAACTGGAACAGTCCATTCTTCCAGGCGACCACTTCCTCAGTGTCTACTCCCATTACTTTTACGGCAGGGGAGTTGCTCAGTACGGTGGCCTGTTGTCCGGGTACAATCCTTTGCGATTGGCCTTCATGATGTATCGTTACGCCGCCTTCAAGCAATGTCGTTCGCATTGGCTGCTCATCAAGATAGCCGTTGACGTTAAAGTGCGTTCCGGTGACCTCAACGTCCTGGTTTCGGGTAACAACATGAAAGGGCATGGCTTTATTCTTCGCCACTTCAAAGTAAGCCTCACCTTCCAGTTTAACCAACCGTGTTTTGCCGCCAAAAGACTCCGGATAGGTGAGTGCAGATGCGGCATTCAGCCATACATGCGTGCCATCAGGTAAAACCACCTGGTATTGCCCGCCGCGAGGTGTTGCGACCGTATTCGTACGTATGCTGGTTTCTTTACCGGAGTTACCGTCACGGATCTGGGCACTACCCGGGTTCGCCGATACCGTGTAAATCAATTCACCTTTCTGTGTTTTCGTAATCACAAGACCAGGCAACTCCTTAATAGGACCATCAGCCTTGTCGTCCAGTGTTATTGTTGAGCCATCAGCAAGCGTAAGCGTTGCTTTGTTGGCACCTGGGGCTATATCGAGTGAGGGGTTAACTGCAATGCCTTCGGGCTTTTTTTCACCCGGTGATTTCCTTAGAAACAAGTACGCGGTGCTTGTGGCCACCAGCAATACTGCTGCAACCGAGGCAATTCTCAAAAATGTATAGCCACGCGTGCTGGAGGGTGGTTCAGGGTGCAGCTGTCCGGCTATATTCTTAAAAGAATCCAGACGCATTGTTTCCAGGTCCTCAACGGAAAGCTCAGGTTTTTCACGCTGTTCCTGCCAGGCATAGTAGGATTCTACAAATGCGATCTCCTCGGCAGTGGCTGTTCCGTCCACATACTTTTCGATCATTTTCTGGATATCCTTTTGGGCGTCGAAACCTGGCATAGCAATCGCGTTTAATCCTATGTACCACCGGCAGGGCGTTCTCCCAAACTAAAAATATTTTTTTTTTACTACATCAGCCATCTGATTGGATGCCGGCGAGTTCCGGACGTTAAAGCTAATGCATCGTTGTCGTAAGCAAAGCAAGAAAGCTGAACAGCTGGGTGAGTCTGAGCCGCAATGCGAAGGATGCTGTGCCGAGCTGGTTCTGAACCGTTTTCTGAGAAACGTTCAGTTCGACGGCGATCTGGGCAGTTGACAATTCGTCTATATAATACCTGATGAAAATAGCACGGCGCTTGGCTGGGAGGGCTTCTATAAATTGTTCAACTAGATTCTTAGCCTCTTTGTCCAATAAGATCTCGTCTGCATGCAAATTGGAGATGATCTCCTTTTCAAAATCCGCAACAAAGGTTGTACGCCCGGATTGCCTGGCAATGACTTTCAGCGTTTGATACCGGACAGCGGTGTGTAAATAGGCCTGCAAATCCCGGATCTCGAGTGCTGTTCTCCTTTTCCAAAGGTCAACGAAGACATTTTGAACAACATCCTGGCATTTATCCTTATCGGGAAGACGTTTGTAGGCGGTCTTTAAAAGAAGCGGGGAGTATTTGTTGTATATATGTTCAAATGCGGGATTGTCTCCCTGCTTTACTAAAGCAAAAAGAGCAAGATCATCTTCAATATCTACATTATTCGACAATTTACAAGCGTTTGGCCTCTAAAAATACACTCTTTTCTGATATTTAGGCTAACAAAATTTAAATTACAGCATTGTCGTTGCCAAATCTCGTAATTTGTGATTAAGAAGCTGCAGTTTAATTAAGGTCACTGAATATAACTTCCGAACCTAGTGACAATTCTGTAATTCTCCTGGTGTCTGTCATCGGGCTCAACTTGCTCCATAAACCTGGCTTTGAATAGTGCAAAGTGACCTCCTTTTTAACTATTTTATTTTTCAGACTGTCGATGTTAATACCGCGTTTAACTCCCTTGTCAATAAAATGAATACCTCTAATGCCTTCAATGACCAAGACGATATCTTTCTGACCCCCTATATCTACACGAGAAACGATCCCACTCAGTTGTGTGCTGTTGTCTCTTGAAATTTCAGCGGGCATAAATAGCACCAACACCAGGGCGATGATCCCTATTGCGACCGCAAATACAACGATAGTTCTTGTTCTTATAGTCATGGTAGATAGGGGTTTAGTGAATTCCTTTAAGTTATAAAATATACAAGAAAAAACCAACCTTTGCGTAGCCATTCCTTAATTTAAAATAGTAAAACCGCAAATGACCGAGCTATTTTCTATCGAACCACAACCTGGGCTTGCCGCTTTGGGCTTTGGTATTGCTGTTTTTCAGCCCCGACCTTTCCATGCTGGGGTATCCCGTGAGTACCCGGATTGGTGCCTTTACCTATAACTTATTTCATCACCGCAGACTAGCCCTGGCCATCATGGCTACTGGTTTTTTCATGCATATGGATGTACTGATTACCGGCGGACTACTGCTGGTCGCACATTCCTCATTCGACCGTATGCTGGGTTACGGATTGAAATTTACAGATGATTTTAAGCATACCAGCCTGGGCTGGATGGAAAAAAATAAGAAGAAGAAGTTCAGCACCCCTGACACACTGTTGTCATAACCCGATCTCATCTTTGCAATGCCTGAGGTCAGGCATTAACAAACAAAATCAGGATTATGAATCTCGTTTCGATTAGAATTATCACGGAAGATGTCAAAAGGCTAGTAAATTTTTATGAGCAACTGACTGGAATGAAAGCTGTACAGTACACGGATGATTTTGCTGAACTGCAAACCAAATCAGCAACTTTAGCCATCGGAAGTACAAGAACCTTACATTTTTTTGGAGGTGAGGAAGTTGCACAAGCTGCTCAAAACCGGACGGCAATCATAGAATTTATGGTCGAGGATGTGGATGGTGAATACAAAAGACTAACTGACTTTCTGCAAGCTTCCACAGTGCAAAAGCCAACAACAATGCCCTGGGGCAATAGATCCCTGTTGATTCGTGACCCGGACGGAAACCTCGTAAACTTTTTCAGCCCTGTCTCTCCAGAAGCAATTGAGAAGTTCAAGAAATAAGGGGCAAGTAGAACTACTGGTCTGCCTTAGCCTGCTTTTTGTCGGGTGCCAGACCGCATTCTTTCTATTATAAAACAGGACTTTTGTTCAACCGCGAGTGCACTATACGTGGCCGGAGGCTCCTTTCTTGGGCAATCGGCCACACTTATTTGCTGTTATTTTGTCAACTTTCCACTTATCCGTTAAATAAACATCTGGTTTCCAAGACGCTAACTTCGTGTAAAGTAGTGTACTTTCCGGTAACTACTTTAAAATGGATATCAATGCATGTATGTTTGAGAAATAACTTGAGATAACGAAATGAAAAGAAGTGGTAATACAGTCTTGATAACCGGAGGTAGTGCTGGAATAGGTTTGGCACTTGCAGAAACGTTTTTAAATGAAGGAAATGAAGTTATTATTTGTGGCAGAACCTGGGCGACGCTTGATGAAGTACAAAAAAGGTTTCCAGGAATACACATAATTGTTGCAGACATTTCGCTACCGGCGGGTCGGGAGGCCTTAGCAGCCGAAATTGCCAGTCGGTTTCCCAAGCTAAATGTACTTGTAAACAATGCTGGAATTTATAGCATTACCAGTTTTAAGGAACCGAACTACATATCCAATCTGGAAGCTGAAATAGCCACAAATTTACTGGCGCCCATAGCGCTAATACATCAGCTGTTGCATATTTTAGAGAAGCAATCAGATGCCACCATTATAAATGTTACTACTGGCTTTGTGTTCATTCCTTCCGCTCAGGCATCTGGCTATAGTGCAACTAAAAGTGGGCTCAGGGCCTTTACCCAAAGTCTACGATTTATGCTACGCAACTCTTCTATACGGGTCGTGGAAGTAATACCACCTGCGGTGGATACTCAAATGAATAAAAACAAAAAAATATCCAAGATGACACCTGCGCGATTTGCCCAAAAAGTTTTCAAAGGTTTGATAGATCGTCAGGATGAAATTGTAGTAGGCGTATCTAGACTTGCAAAGATCTTATCACGACTGGCACCAAAGTTTGGGTTTAATAAAATGAATACTGATGAAGAAAAACAACATAGAGCGGTAGAGATCGGTTAGACTTCACCAAGTTCAGATACTCTGTTCCTGAGGTTCCTAATTGTCGTGTTTTCATAATTTATAGCTTCTATGATACAAAATTGTGAAGAAAGGACTTGCCCTCTTGTATACAGATTACGGCTTCTCTTACCAATATCACTGATTGGGAAGGCCGGTCGCAAAAGAGCTTGCCGGAACCTGTAATTTTGTAGCGATAAAAGAAATGTAAATTTGTAGCAATAAGGGAATAAGGTATGGAAGAGATTGTAAAAATTAGCAGCATCGCGCAATACAATACCATGCGGGGTGTAACGACTAAACATCCTCTGGTTACGGTGATTGACGTTTCGAAAGCGCTTCCGGTGCCCGCCATGTCATTCAACTTTGGTTTGTATGCGGTGGGTCTGAAAGAACTGAGTGCTGGCCAATTGCGGTATGGAAGAAGCCATTATGACTATCAGGATGGAACGCTGGTATTTGTAGCGCCCGGACAGGTCATAGGTGTGCAACCCGGTCTCGAACTATTCGCCCGGAAAGGTTGGGTATTGCTCTTTCATCCCGACCTGATAACCGGCACTCCGTTAGGCAAACACATTCAAGATTATTCTTTCTTTTCGTATGATGTAAATGAAGCACTTCACCTGTCGGACAAAGAGCGGAGTATTGTAATTGATTGTATCTCGAAAATCGAGTATGAACTCGATCAGAATATAGACAAGCACAGCAAAAGTCTAATCGCATCCAACATCGAGTTGTTGCTCAATTACTGCATCCGTTTTTACGACCGTCAGTTCATTACGCGCGACAACGCCAACAAGGGAATCCTCGAACGGTTTGAATACGTATTAAAAAGCTATTTTTCATCTGATAAGCCCCAGATTGAAGGCCTGCCTTCCGTAGCGTACTGCGCCGGGACCCTACATTTATCCCCCAACTATTTTGGTGACCTGGTGAAGAAAGAAACCGGCAGATCTGCTCAGGAACACATTCAATCACAAGTGATAGATGTGGCGAAAGAGAGACTGTTTGACATGAATAAATCTGTGAGTGAAATTGCTTACGAACTGGGCTTTAAATACCCGCAGCATTTCACCCGTTTATTTAAACTAAAAGCAGGCATTACGCCCAATGATTACCGGATGATGAATGAGAAATAGCCGGCTTTATTCATAAAGCCGGCTACCTGTCCAGAGGCAATCACGATCTGGTCGATCGCACAACCGCTAAGCTAAGCTTTCCGGTCTATCACCTTGTCGAGGCTTTCTGGAAACCGGCCGCCCTTTGCTTCGATGCGCTCTGCGCCCTGGGTGATTGTGCTAAGCTCGGTGGGAGAAAGTTCCAGCGCCGCCGCACCGACATTTTCCTTCAGGCGTTCCGATTTCGTGGTACCCGGGATCGGAACGATCCACCGTCTCTGGGCTAAGATCCAGGCGAGCGCCACCTGCGCAGTGGATGCTCCCTTTTCCCTCGCAACGCGGTCGAGAACATCCACAAAGGCTTGGTTAGCTTCCAGGTTTTCTTTCTGAAAACGTGGGAAGTAACTCCGGCCATCCTCTTTCTTAAAGGTGGTGTCGGCATTCATTTTGCCGGTCAGAAAGCCTCTGCCGAGTGGGCTGTATGGGACGAAACCAATCCCGAGCTCTTCAAGCACGGAAAAGACCTTTTCTTCGGGTTCACGCCACCAAAGGGAGTACTCGCTCTGCAGCGCAGTCACAGGTTGCTCGGCGTGGGCTATACGGATATTCAAGGCACCAGCCTCTGAAAGACCGAAGTGCTTCACCTTGCCCGCGGCTATGAGATCCTTTACGGTGCCAGCCACATCCTCCATGGGGACGTTCGGATCCACACGGTGCTGGTAAAGGAGATCGATCGTATCGATGCGCAGACGCTTGAGTGAGGCATCCACCACTTTGCGAATGGTCTCCGGCCGACTGTCGAGTTCAGCGTTCGATCCGTTCTTAAAGCCAAATTTGGTGGCAATCACCACCTTGCCTTTGAAGGGCTCAAGAGCCTCACCCACGATGTCCTCGTTGGTGTAAGGACCATAAACCTCTGCAGTATCAAAGAAGGTGATACCCTGTTCAACGGCGTCCCGTAACACGCGGATGGCTTCATCCCGGTCTGGTTGGTTGGCGTAGCCGTGGCTTAGTCCCATGCAGCCGAAACCAAGTTCTGACACTTCTAATCCTTCGTTTCCTAACTTTCGTATTTTCATTTTACATGTTTTTATGTTTACGATTACAAAATTGAGGAAGAAGGGCGAGCCTTTTTGTATACAGATAACGGGTTCTCTTACCAATATTACTGATTTGGAAGGCTTGTATCAAAAGGGCTTGCCGCAACCTGTACTCGTCTAGCGTTAAAAAAGTAAGGTATGGTATTACCACACGTGCCCCGGTTTATGGACCGGCATCAGTTTATTGTAATCCGTTTCTCTTCATAAATCACATCGTCTGACTGAACACCCTGTACAACAATACTGAAGGGGCCGGATATATCACCCGCTGGAAAGGAGACATGATATTCTCCCTTTCCGTCCAGAATGATTCCCGGCTGCCAGAAAATCGTAGATAGGTATTGCGGCTCGCTGCTCGACAGCTGCTCCTGATTCAAGGTGTGGAACTCTTCGGGCAAGCGTACGCCCTCAACTTCAGTATACTGCTTGTTTGCATCCGTTGAGCAGCCTTCATAAATGATAAAGGCCACTGTAAATGTTGTCTCGCCATGGGTGCCTAAATTGCGATAGTCATCTATTTCGCCATTCTCCCGGGTATATCTTTTACCATCTATATATCGGGTTCCCTTTATCGGGGGCCTGTTCTGTAGGTCATTGGCACTGCCTGGCCAATTGAGATATCCGTCGCGATTAACATAATCGCCACACTCGTTGGATCCCACAGCCTTTGTACTATAAATAGCATTGTTACGTAACGCTTTTATCTCGACCTCTTTTAATCGGGTGACGTTTTCCAGGCCCAGCATGCTAAGCTGCTGCTCTGCATTGTTCGCTATCGGCTGTCTGACAATATACCGTACATCATGATCGAGCACCCAGTTCATGATCGATGTATCCGGGTCGGCAGTGAGGATCGAGTAGTCATCCTTGTTCTTCACGTTCACGGAGAGCTTCTGTTTGGTGCCTGCAGGGGTCAGTAGATCCTGAGCCCAGAGATCTTTGTTCCCCTGACTGTCGGTTGTAAATAGATTTACTCCATTCAGGTCAAACACACTGAGTTCCACGGCTTGTTTCAGCGGCTTTCCACCTTTTCGAACATGGATGGTCAGTGCAGGTAAAATAACACTCACAGGTGCTTTTTGAAGGGCGTCGGCAATCACAGATTCCCAATTATGCTCACCAGATGATTTTAGCAATGCTATATCTTCAAGGTACACCGAGTCCTCAAGATCTCTTCCACTCGGGCTGCCTGGAAGTTCTGATAGGGCGCTCTTGAGGTAATAATAGCTTTCAATGTTCTGGGCACCGTAGCTGGAAAGACGGTTTTGTTGTATACAGGCTATAGAAATCACACCCTGTGCAGTGGCGGTATCTCCCGATGATTTAACCTTAAGCTTTAGATCAATTGTGTCTCTTTTCCGGTATTGTTTCCTGTTTGCGTTCAAGAATACCTCAGCGGAGCTGCCCTTATATGCAAAAAACAAGCGTTCGGCAACCTTTACACCCTCAGGAGCTAACACGGAGATGGTATAAAATCCTCTGCTGAGCTTTGGTATGGCCACAGCAAGACGGTTATTGCTTACTTTTAGCGGTAGATCTACTGCAGCGTAAGTATCCTGATAATCATGGATCAGCACCTTAACCGCCTTTTCCCGTCTGGACGCAATGCTAATCCGCAAGGTGTCTTTCACTACCGCTGCAGGTAAACTTAGGGTAATGCCATCTTCAACAGCTGGCGGTAATTCAAATACATCAGCTGATTTCTGAATGTCCTTGTCAAGCAAGGTGACCGTATAACGTTTTGCTTTCTCAAACAACACCGGAAATCTTCCCATGCCGTAGCTGTTGGTACTTATGGTATCAATAATTTGATCATCTACCTTCAGTATCCCACTTATACTGATCGGTTGTCCATAAGAATCAAGGCTCTCCCAGCCGACCATTGTTTGTAAATTATATGTCGCAACACCACCTTCAGGAACAAAACGAACTTTTATGTTTTTGAGAGCGGACTGAGGTAGCATCAGGCTATTGTAGACAAGGTCTTTATCATGTTTGATGCATGTGGATAGGATAGGGGCGTCTGACGGAATGTCTTTTACGGGAACATGGATCAGATATCCGTTTGTTTTATCAGGTTTAAGAATCTTTTTCAGCCCTGCGCCTAAAGTAAAGCTGACTTCTGGTTTTGTCTTAATGCCGGGATCTAGATTGTTAATGGATAACTTCACGTGAATGGTATCGGCGGGAGACGACTCGTTCAGAAGTTCCAGTCTGGACTTTAATGTTTGATACCTCACACTTTTAATCTGGATCAACTGGTTAAATGAAGCGACCGGTTTGCCGGATTTCTCCATGCGGTTGGTGTGGGCATGTACCTGATACTGGCCGGGCGGTATTGAGTCAGGAATATGAAGCGCCCCTGCACAACCGCCATTCTGAATTTTGAATTTAGCAGAAACATATACTTTTTTCTGAAGTGTATTGATGATCGCAAGCGTTAAGATATCTTCTCTTCCTGAAGAATCAGGGGGATTGAGCAGGTAAGTGCTAAACCAGAGTTTCTCGTTGTTCGTATAAATATTCTTATCTATATGGACAAATAGCGGTTGAACATGATTCCGTTTTCCATAAAAGTTGATCTTTTTTGCAAGCTGAACATTATCGATCTCTTTTCTTTGAGCATGTGCTGACAAAGCAAAACAAAGAATTACAGTAGCAGCATGGAATAGTTTCATTGGCTCTGGATGGAACGTTAATTTAACAATTTTTAAGATAAAGTCGTGCCCGATGTCCATAGCAAATACGGTGACATTAATTCTCGGTCATCTTATAATGTCTCAGTTTCTAGAACGCACGTCCTTTCAGACGGATTTGTTTAAGGCTTTTCATGAAGCTTGATGTTTTAAGGTTTTTTAAATCCTTTGACAGCTACACCAGCCAATAAGAGTAAGAGAAAGAAAGAGCCTGCAAGTGAAATCTTTTCACCTGTGTAGTAAGAATTGGGATGGAATATAAATTCGATCTTATGATTACCTGCAGGAATTTGGGCTGCTCTCAGGATGTAATTTGCCCTGAAATATGGCCTTTCAACCCCGTCTATAAACATCTTCCATCCCTTTGTATAGTAGATTTCGGAAAAAACCGCAAGGTTTTTGGATGTGGAGGAACTCTGATAAGTCAAATGATCCGGCGAATAACTAACCAAGGAAATATTCTTATTACCTTGAGGAATAAGACCTTCTTTAAAGCCGCTTTGACGTTTGAATCCTTGATGAACGATAGCCTCATTTTTTGGTGAAAAGTCTTTTATAGCTGCCATTTCCTGATCAGCATCCTTTACGTACTTTATGCTGTTCACAAACCAGACATGGCCACAGGCTGATGGATTTAATATACTTGTCAGCATTGGAGTTTTCTCATCACTGGTTATAATGTATTTTGTATTTAGCATCCCCAGTATATTCATATTGAGCGTTTCACGAAATTGGATATCGATCAACTCCTCAAATCGTTTTAATCTGACTGCTGAATATCCACCGATGGATTTATGAAAGTAAGGTGTAGAGGCATCGCTTAGAATACGCTGCGTTAAATCAATCACTTTATAGTTGGGATCTTTGTCTAGTTTGATTTTCTCGTCAATTTCGCGAGGTTGGGGTGGCGTTACATCTTCTTTAGCGACAAAACTATCAAAGCTGAGGTAGCGTTTATCAATACTCCACATATCAAGTAAAACTAAAAATAGCAGGCCAGTAGAAAAGAGTGTCACGGCTAACTTATTTTTGATATAGGCCCATAACAAAGCGAACCCAACTAAAATAAACATCAACGAACGAATTGCATCGGACTGTGCAGCTGCTTTCCTGTCCGCAATAAGCGCATTTCCAATGGTTTGAGCTGTAGCATCATCGATACCAAGCGCCCGCTTCAATTGTCCGATAAAGTTAACATGATCAATTGTTTTAAAAGATAAAAACAAGCCGGGAACGATTGCAATTAACAAGCACAAGCCAGCAGTGACATATAAGGCGATCTTTGATTTCTTTAGCAACATCGGCTTATCGGAATTCACCGTAACCTCGTTTACAGCTAGCAAAGCTAACATGATAAAACATAAGGCTGCAACCGCGAGAATTGACTCGACTGCCCGGAATTTATTATACAGCGGAAAATAATCGAAGAAAAGATCGGAGAGATACGGCCAGTTTCTCCCAAAAGATAAAAGCATTGTCAGAACGATAACAGCGACTAACCACCATTTCATTCGTCCTTTTACTATTAACAATCCCAGCGTAAATAAAAAGCAGATTGCTGCACCAAAATAAAATGGTCCTTCAGTAAACTGTTTATCCCCCCAATACAGGGCTAAGCTGCCCGCGACATTTGCTGCCTGGTTCGCGTCTGCGCCCATCCCAATTAAAGTTTTTGCAACATTAGAGTCGGGATCAGCATGTCCTCTTGAGCTCCCTCCGTATGCATTGGGAATAAGGAATGTAAGACATTCCTTTACACCCTGGCTCCATTGGTATGCATAGTCTTTCGGTAAGCCAGTACTAGCGACAGCCGACTGTTGCGTTAAATTGGAACGGCCACGAATTGTTTCCTCGCCGTATTCATAAGTACTCCATAATGAAGATGCATTTACTGCCACAGCTAAGAGTGTTGCAAGTGCGACACAAGCGATCGATTTGAAGAATATTTTTGTTTCTTCAACCTTCAGTGCATTATAGAATTCAATAACAACTAAGATTAAAACAGCTAGCATCAAATAATAGGTCATCTGAATATGGTTCGCTCTGATTTCCAGAGCGATAAATAGAGCCGCCACGCCAGTGCCTACCAAATATTCCCTTCGGAATATTAAAATGATCCCAGCAATTACAGGTGCAAAGAACGCGATCGCAAACACTTGATTGGCGTGACCAGCAGCAAGTAAGATGATATTATAAGACGAAAAAGTAAACGCTATAGCTCCGGTAGCTGCGAACCATGGCTTAACGTTGAGCACAGAAAAGAGCAGGTAGGTTCCAAACATCAATAACAGGACAGTACCCACCGGCTTTGGAAAACTATAATTAATGCCATTGACAATCCAGGTGGTTATATTATTAGGGTACGGTGCCCAGATTTGAAAGGTAGGCATCCCGCCGTGGATTTGGTTAGTCCATAAAATCGTCTCACCCTTTTCTTTATATTCGTTTATTTCAGTTTGAGTAGACTGTGCCCTGGTAACATCATTCTGTCCAAGTGATTTTCCTATAAATGCCGGATTAAAATATATAAAGCATATGACTATAAATAGCGCGGCGACAATAAAATGAGTGCTATTCCGACTAAACCAATCTTTCATCTTTTTTTCTTTAAATATATAAAATGATCAAGATTTCAGTCGTTTTAGTTCACAATGCAAAAACGTCTACCTAAAACCTGAATGATACCGCCTGTAAAAGCAACTTAATCCTAGTTAGATTCTGCAAAACGACTTTTTTCCGTGATAGCATTCTCGATTATGGAATTCCGTCGTCTGAAACATCTACTAGAGAAAGGTTCATGCAAAGCCTATGAAAAACGCTTATTCAACACACTACCGGACGAAGTTTAGTATCTCAATTTTGGTCGGGCTGTTATTCGCTTTCAGTGCCTCAGGTCAGGAGTCACTTCGCTGGATTAATGAAAATGCCTATGAACTGAACTCAGATTCGGATTCAACTGACGACTTGTCGTTTTTACTCAGTGAATTAAAAGGTAAAAGCATCGTCGGGCTAGGGGAGGCTTCCCACGGGACCCGGGAATTTTATGTTCAAAAAGCTAGGATTATAGAATACCTGATAAGTAAAAACAATTTCAAACTGCTTGCATTTGAAAGCCCACAGTCAGTGATGACCCCTATAAATTTATATTTACAGAGTGGTGAGGGAAAC
This sequence comes from Pedobacter sp., assembly GCA_045629455.1. Classification (GTDB taxonomy): domain Bacteria; phylum Bacteroidota; class Bacteroidia; order Sphingobacteriales; family Sphingobacteriaceae; genus Pedobacter. Next base: position 107,595 of record JAZQRI010000037.1, read on the forward strand.
CTCAAGGAGCTCATGAAAAATATGGCCTTATATAGTACTGAGGAAATTTATCACTTATTTCAACGGATCAGAGGATACAACAAAGATAAGGCAGTGGAAGATAAAGTGGTTTTGATTGGCTTGGATAGTGAAGATTATTGGAGTGACCCATATACCCGCGATAAATTCATGACGGAGAACCTTATTAAAATTCAAGAAGGTAGAGAAAGTAAAACTATAGTTTGGACACATAACGTCCACATCATGAAAGATACTGCATCTAATTCCCTCGCAATGGGATCGTATTTGAACGAACACTTCAAGAATGAGTTTTATGCAGTAGGTTTTGATACTTTTAAAGGGGCCGTTAATGTTTTGAATCAGAGCGAATTTGAGGCACATACTTTTCAAGCAGAAGCAAGCAGTTTTTCCAGCGTGCTTGCTCAAGCTAAGGACAAATTGTTATTTCTAGCCTTTCATAACGACAGCCCATTTACGGGAACTACAACTTTTATCACGAATATATATGCTAATTGGCAAGAACCGCCAAAGCCATTACAGATTAAGCCCGGTGTAGATTTTGATGGAATTGTTTTTATAAGGGACACCTCACCGTCCATCAGACTGGCCCGGGACTAGTAAGTTTTAAACTATTCCTGGCTTCTCACAGTAACACGAGTTGCAATACCTGTGATTTTTAATATTTTAGTCTAAATTTAATAATCTAAGAAGCTATGTACATATCCAAACTCAACCTGGTATCGGATAAGAGCCAGATTGTGTCTTTCATGAAGCGCTTCAGCTTCGCAACAATTGTTTCGACAGTTGATCAGGTTCCACAGGCCACTCATCTCCCATTTACCGTTAACTACGAGGATGGCATCATAACTCTACATGCACATTTTGCGAAAGCTAATCCGCAGTGGAAGAACATTGAAGATCAAAAGGTACTGGTCATCTTTGCCGAGCCACATGCCTATATATCGCCTAAGCACTATGATAAATTTGAAAGCGTTCCTACGTGGAACTATTACGCAGTACATGCGTATGGAGACTGCACTTTAGTCCAAGACCGTTCTGACGCAATCCGTTCACTGGAAGATATGATTATGACCTATGAGGCTGACTATAAAGCCCAGTGGGATTCTTTAGCGGATAGTTTTAAAGATAAAATGTTAAATGGTATTGTGGCGTTTACGATGACTGTAACTGACATTCAGGGTAGCCAGAAAATGAGTCAGAATAAGACTGTTGATGAGCAAGAGCGAATCATCAGCACACTTGAAGCCAGCGATCACAGCACTGATAAAGCGATTGCTGAGTATATGGCATTGAACCTTCAGAACAAGTTGTCAAAGAATCATTGACATTTGTCTTAAAAGGACTACGTCGAATATACCTATACCGCATGATAAGCCTGGTAGTAACGCTATTTCCCTGATTTTACTCTGCCTTGTTCGACAGTAGAGCTGTTTGATCTGTCCCTCACGGGCTTAATGGTATTGCTGCCAAAATTGTACATCAATGTTAACCTGAAAATTCTGCTTTCCTGCTTCTGCGTAAGCTGATAATCCTGGATGGGAATTGCGCTCTTAATCTTAATTTGTCTTTGATCAAAAAGGTCGTTTATACCAAGCTTAATATTTGCTCTTTCGCTTGCAAACGACTTATTTACTCCTAAATCTAAACCGTAGATGGGCTTCGCTATATAGGTTCCGTAGACCTGGCTCGAGGTGTAATTAGCAGATAGCTCTGCATTCACCGTTGAACTGAATTTGATTGTGTGAATGGTACTAAATTCAAGGGTTGTTTTTTCGTTTTTAAATGGCATACCCATCAGTTCGGGGCTGGCAAACCGGCTATTGTAAATCGTAATGTCATTATTCGTACTCCACCAGTCGGTCAGGTTAACAGGGCTACTGATTGTCGCACTGAATGTACGCCTGGAAGCTAAATTTTGTTCATACAATAAAATCGTCTTTTTAATGGTGTCCGTTAATAATGTGGTCGTTATTACATCTTTGGTGCGTATGTACCCGATAGAAATGTTCAGTTTTTTATGTCCATAGTTCATCTCAAAGGAATTGGCATATTGCGGTTTAAGTGTAGGGTTCCCCTGGGACATCGTGTATAAATCTGAAAAATAAATGAAAGGATTGAGCGACTGATAATCTGGCCTGTCTATTCTACGGCTATAAGAAAATCCAATTACTTGATCTGTAGATAGGGTTTGATTAACTGACAAGCTAGGGAAGAAGTCGATATAATTACGTACCACCTCTTCCTGAAGCGTTATAGATTTTCCTCCCGTATGTGTATGTTCTGCCCGCAACCCGATCTGAACGGCGGTTGAATTAAAGTCGCTGTGTAGGTTAACATAGGCTGCGTTAACATTTTCTTTGTATAAAAACCGGTTGCTTTGGCTTTCATTGTTCGTCCATGCCCCGTTTACATGTTGCTCTGACCGGAAATCATTATCAGTATTTATATAACTGCTTTTAATTCCGGTTTCAACTTTCATTTTGTTACGAAAAGGAAGTGTGTAATCTAGTTTACCAGCCAATATGTTAATTTTTGATGGCGTGCTGTTCCGAAATACATAAGGTAATCTATGGGCGATCCCGGAAGCATCGGAAAAATCATTATTGTAATCTGCACGTTCCATGTTGCGCACCTGGGAAAAATCCAGATCAGCATTTAATTCCTGACCGGAAGTGTCCATTACAGATTTATAATTTAGGTTATAGCTGCGGTTATTATACCGGCCTTCAAATAAGTTCCGGCCAAGTACAGTAGAATCTATCCTTCCAGGCTGATTGCCAATCGTTGTATTGATCTTATTATTACCATCATAGTTATTCACGTAGCCATTCATCATAAAACCAATTGTATTCTTGTCATCAATGAAATAATCGATGCCGGCTTTGTAGCTATTGTTCTTTCGTGAAGAAACCTCTCTGGCCTTTTGATCGAAAAACGTTATCTCATCGGCAGCCTCACTGCTTCTTGTGAGAAATAAGTCTTCATATTGTTTGTTGTTTGCGTAATTAAAATTACCGAAGATATTAAATGCTCCGCTTCTGTGATTCAGTGATATACCAGCATCAGACTTATGATAGTTCCCTAAGCCAGCACCTAGTGTTAACGTTCCATTGGTTCCAAAGCTGGTGTTCTTTTTTAATTTGATGTTAATGATACCTCCTGTTCCTCTGGCATCGAACTTAGCTGATGGATTTGAAACGATTTCTATCGTCTGGATTGTATTTCCTGCAGTAGCACGAAGAAGATTTGCAAGTTGTACTGAAGACAAATAAGTCAACTTACCATCGATCATTATGCTCACACCGGGTTTACCTCTTAAACTCACATTGCCATCATTATCTAAGGTTACACCAGGAACCCTGGATAGAATTTCTATTGCCGTACTCCCTGCTGCCAGTGGGCTTGTTGAAACATTAATGACCATTGTGCCATCTTTTCGCTCGATAAGCGGTTTTTTGCCACGGATATCAACCGTGTTTAACTGATTTTCCGTCGTTTGTATCACAACATTTCCAAGGTTCATATTTTGATGACCCGCGTCTATTATAAAAGGGTGATTCATGCTTTTCTGATACCCGATCAAATCAATTTTGATATAATATGCTCCCAAAGGTATTTTAGAGAATAGAAACATGCCGCTTTCATCCGTTTTAGCGGAAGCGACCAGAGAAGAATCATTCACCTGATGCAAGCTGACAGCAACGTATGATAAGATCTCTTGTTTTTCATCAAGTACCTTACCGGTAATGGAGGATTGCTTTGCTTGAACTTGCCCGTGGATATTGTAGTTAGTGATTAAAACCGACACAACAATTAATAAATACTTGGCTGGGTTTGTCATCATATATTTGAGGGCTACTTTCAAATATAATTTGTTGAACAATCCCGGTGTGGAATTTAACATTGTTTAACCTAAGTCTCCAGGCAATCTGCTAAATCATTGGTGCTATCGGCGATACCGTTTAGTAGCTGTACAGTTCAATGTCAATTGAAGGTTAAACACCTATCCCTATTTGCCGTTCTTTTTACTAGAGAAGAATAGCTGGCTCTAAAGCTTTTAAAATCATGATAATCTTCTGTGCATGTTGCTTAGTGTTTCTTTGTACTTCCGCTTTTGAAAAAGCTTCAACTTTCAGCGACGCGCCAAAGAAGCACACAGGTTCTATGTAGTTCATCTGCGCATAATGAACCGTATGTTCAAGGCCTTTACAGAATTCATAAATCCGCAGACGGTGTTTGCCCGATAGGCTGTATGCCTGCTCCGTTGCACCTACCGTAAAACTTGGAATAAGATTTTTCCCTGTTAACTTATTGCCCTGAGATCCGTATGCGAACTGGTATTCAAAAACCTCGTCGATCCAATGTTTAAGTATAGCGGGTAAGTTCAGCCAGTAAAAAGGATACTGCAACAAGATTGTTTGGTGACGGAGCAAAGCCTCTTGTTCCGCCCGAATATCTATTTTATAATCCGGATACAAGCTGTGTATGTTACGAATCTCATGATTTTGGTCGCTGTTTTTCAGCGCTTCAATAATTGTCTTATTGGCTAAAGATTTTTCGTATTTCGGATGTGCTAAAATGATTAATGCCATACTATAAAAAGTTTAGTTGCAAAACTATTTACAGCTTGATAGATTTGCAATAACTATCCAGGTTGATAGCTTTAATTTTTATGAATTACCTTAAATTAAATGATAAGATATATCCCTGCGGGGTCAGCCTGGCAATGGATCTGCTGGGAGGCAAATGGAAGGCCGTAATTCTTTACTTTTTGATGAGTGGCGAGAAGCGGTACAGCGAACTCCGGAAAGAAATAACGACGATCACAGAGATGACCTTGAGCCTGCAACTGAGGCAAATGGAAAAAGACGGGTTAATTTCGCGCAAAGTGCATGGTGATAAACCCCCTTTGAAGGTGGTCTACAAATTAACGGACCTGGGTGAAACGACGATTCCTGTTCTTCTTGCTGTAAATGAATGGGGAAAGCAGCTCGCCAAAGAAAACGGTGAAAGCCTTGGCACCATGTTATAGGTCCGTGATAGCCTGTTTGTTTTCCGCAAAAACTGTATCCGTCTGGAGAATAGACACAACTATCATATGGAAAAATGGAACATAAAAATTTGAATAGCTTTCCCGTATTGACCACCGAAAGGTTAACGCTCCGACAGTTGTCAGCAAGCGATGCTCAGGAAATCCAAAAAGGAGACGGAAAACTTATAGGGAGGATCTGTATTTTTGACTTTTCAGAAGAACTGAAAAAATGCAAATTGGATATGAACTTCTAACGGAACATCAAGGGAAGGGATTTATGAGAGAGGCAGCAATAAAAATAATTGAATTTTTAATGCAAACACTTGCATTAGAAACAATTGATGCTTATACCCACAAGGAGAACCAGAGTTCAACCAAATTTTGTTAAAGAATTGAAATTTATAAGAACGGATAGCGTTGCGGAGGAAAATTCCAATCTAATTTTATTCCGCCTGAAAATTAGTAGTCAGGGTTAAACGAAGGCCCGGACCAATTACCTTGGAAGCTCGAGTTCATACATCTTTGGCCAGAGTTTACCGGTAACAAATATCTTTTTAGTATCTGGGTAATCAGTATGGCATCTAAACTTGTCATGATACAGGATGGGAATACCAAGATTATCAAAGAGGTTAGTGAACTGGTTGAATTTGGGTACTTACCTGAATCAGCCAGAGCATCCTTTCATGATGATGCTGCTAATTACTTTGATGACCATTTAGGAAGAGTGTAATTTAGTTGGTGGTCTTTGTACCTGTAGAGTCGTCATTGTCAATCTTTCGTTTATTTGCCTTTACGGTAGTTGTTGTCTTTCCGAACTTATAATTTAGGCTGAATGTAAAAGAGCGGAAGTAGTTGACGTTTGTGCTTGTTTGTGTAAAGTTGGTTCCGGTATTTACAAGTTGAAAACTTCTATACTTCGAAAATGGATTGCTGATATTACCGGATGCGGTCAGCTTACCAGCAATTATATCTTTATCCGCGCTAAAGGAAGTGTAAATGTTCGGCCTAAATCTTCCCTGGAGTGTAATTTCGGAACTTTGGTATTTTGTATCAGCATTCACATGAAAGCCTTTATTAATTGCCAGGGAAACTCTGCCAAATACATTTCCTTTTAATCCATTACTGTTAATTAATTCTCCGTCTACAAATCCTTCCAGCCAAACATAGGCGAGGTTTCCGCCAGCTCCTATGGCCAGGTTAGACGTCACAGGGTAATTTAAATTGAAGTCAGTACCAATTAAGCGATCTTTTCCAATATTATCATATGTGGTTCTGGTAATCCTCGAAATGTTGTCATAGACGGAAATCTGCTGGATAGTGTTGTTTGCAAAGGCGTAGGTAATGCCCAGGTTCACAGATACTTTCTTTAGATTGCTATAGTTCAATATTAGGTTGTTGCTCTGTACCGGACGTAGGGAAGGGTTTCCTGCTACTTCGAAACTGGGATTAGATCGATCAACAAAAGGATTTAGATTCCAGATGTTTGGTCTTTGAATCCGGCGTGAATAACCAAAATTGAAGGATTGTCTACCCTCATCAAATTTCCAGGTAGCCGATACACTTGGCAGCAGATTTAAATAACTGTCTTTGATTCGGGAAGATGAAGGAATGAAATCTGATGTAAGCCTGGTTTCTTCTAATCGCAATCCAGCCTTTAGCGTTACGTTATCTATATTGTATTGATAAGAGTTGTAAATGCTAAAGACATTCTGGTTATTGTCAAATCTGTTACTTTTAGCGTTCTGCAATTCATATCCCGCCGTCAGCTCATTATAGCTACTATACTGAAAATCACTATTGTTTTCTCTGAAGATCGCTTTGAGGCCTCCCTCAATAACTAATTTGGGGAAAGCATTATAGTAATCCAACTGAATGGTTTGTTCAGCGAGTGTACTGTTATTTATCTGCATAAAGCTTGGGTCATTGTAGTTATAGCGGTCCCTGATGTTCAACCTGTAGTCCATGTCATCACTGGAGGTGTTGAGCTTGTAGGATAGTGTCATAAGTTTGTTTTTCTTCTTTTTAAAGCCCAACTCATAATTTAGACTAACATCAACTCCGTAAAACGGGTTCTCGAGTGTATTATCTACCGTGTACCGCTCGAGTAATGATTGTTGATGGTCCGATAGAGTAGTGCTTTGTACATTATAGGATTGGTATAGCCCATCGTTATACGCAATCTCAGCTGAAAGGAGGTTTAAGGAGTCAATTTCAAAACTTAAATTCGAAGAGAATGCATGATACCGCGCATCGAAATTGTTTATTCTGTTTTGATTTAACACAGTGGGGAAGTCACCAGTTGTAACTCTTGTATTCAATCTTAGGGAATGCGGTGAATTATTGGTGCTCGTTCCGCCAAAGAAATTCGCCCCGAATTTGCCGCTCTTTATGTTCACCGAGCCGCTCGTTGTCATACCACCGACCGGAAACCTATAATAGGAATTGAGGTTTCCGTTATATCCATTATCTAGCTTCTTGTTGGTGATAATGTTAATGATTCCAGCTAGGCCTTCGCCATCATACTTCGCTGGAGGGGTGGTAAGTACTTCAATCTTCTGGATATTCGATGCCGACATACTTCTTAAAGCATCTTTAGGACTGCGGGCAATCATACTTGATGGTTTTCCATTTATTAAGATTCTGAAGTTTGCATTGCCCTTTAGTTGAATATTATCCTCCGCATCAACATTGACCATTGGAATTTTTCGCATCATATCCAGGACACTTTTGACCTTGCTTTCCGGATCTGCCTGTAGGTCGTATGTAATGCCATCAATCTCCTGTTTTATTATTGGCCGACTGCTCGTTATCAGCACCTCTTTTAAATTTACCTTGTCCGAGGTGAGCAACAGGATGGTGCCGACTGTTTCCTGATTATTAAGCGATGTGCGAAGGTTTGCAAACACGCTTTTATTTAAAAACCCCATGTTTGAAACTTGAATCGTATAGCTTTTAGGATCTAGTTCATTGAAAATAAATCTACCCAAACTATCAGTGAAGGTCGATTTTAATGCTTTTCCTAAACTATCCTGAAGGATCACAGTCGCGTACTCAATAGCTACGTTCTTAGTTGAATCCTTGACTATTCCCGCTAACGTTAGTCGTTGGACCGGTGGTGTTTGTCCAAAAGCAATGTTGTTAATCAATACGAGGAAGAAGAATAAAACGAATTTAAACAGTTGAGTTTTTAATGGTTCCATAAGAAGCTTTCGACAATAGGAGGTTGCCCCACGGTTTTCCACAGGTTTATAAGTTAGTGGTAAACTATTCGGAAGTGGTAAACTACTCTTGGTCTTTGTTTGAGGATTTGTTTCTCACAAACAGGTAGTACAGCAATAGTCCTAAAGAAATAAAAATTAGCTGAATCCCGTAGGGCACTGCTGAAGTATATAGATTAAAAGGCAGGTATTCATTTATAATCAAGCCCAATCCCCCAAAAAAAGCCAGTAATCCCCACTTAAGAGCTCCTCTGGCTTCTGCTTTTGATCCACCAGGTTGCAGAATTGCTTTAATTCGAGTTTCCTCCATCAAGCTCGAATTCACTATTTTATTCTTTAGCCAGTATTTCATCAGGTTTATAATGATGATCGTGATCATCAAAAAGATAGCGATGAACATTATAAATGGAGCCAGGTTACTTAACATGATCAATTATTTAAATTCTTACCACAGTAGACTGGAGCACTTTGATAAAAGTTGCAGATGGGGAAAAATAAATTTTATCGTTATTGCAACTTTATCTTTATACGTACAGTCTATTGAGTATGATTGATGAAAAGGAGATTATTCCCCGAATAATTGAAGGAGACATAAAAGCCTTTTCACTTTTAATTGATGAATATCAAAAATTGATATTTCATGTAGCCAAAAGAATGGTTCAAAATGATACAGACGTTGAAGATGTTTGTCAGGATGTCTTCGTTAAAATCTATAAGAACATAGGGAGTTTCGCCTTTAAGTCAAAACTATCTACCTGGATAGCACAAATAACTTACGCTACTTCCATTGATTATTTAAAAAAGAATAGGAGACACCATATCGAATTTGTATCCGATGACAACAAAGATTATGAAGCAGAGGACCAGACACCTGTGGATCTTTTGGAGCAAAAAGATTTATCCCGGTATTTGACACGAATAATTTCTGAACTACCAACGCCTTACAGGTTAGTTATTACCTTGTTTCATTTGGAAGAATTTTCAATACAAGAAATCGTTAATGTAACAGGAATGCCAGACGGGACTATCAAAAATTATCTGTTTAGAGCCAGAAAGCTCATGAAAGATAAAGTCAA
>JAZQRI010000038.1:0-4158 GCA_045629455.1 Pedobacter sp.
TTTAGACTTCTGGGCAACGTTACTAAGTTTTAATCTCTGACCTATGAAGAAGCCCATTACACCTAAAATGCATGGCATTATAGATTATGCCTTATCCGGAATTCAAATGTTTGTACCGTCCATACTAGGCTTTAACAGAAAGATCGTCCGTTCCTATCTGGACCTTGGATCGGGATTCCTTGGCATAAATGCACTTACGGACACACCTGTAGGGATCCGGAGAAGAATCTCCATGCGGGACCACCAGCGCGCTGATGCCGCCTTTCTGGCCACCCTTACACTTCTGACTTTTACCAAAGCCATGGAAAAAGATAAGCGTGCCTTAGCCTTTCACATGGCACTGCTTGCGGTCTCCTTTAGCCACTACATGCTTACCGACTATGACCATACCGGGCTGCCGGAAAGGCCTGTGAACGAGGTGCCGATACACCCGACACCACTACAGGTTACGGCGGACACCATATGAGCAATTACCTGATCTTAATCGCCCTCACCGGATTTGCAGCATTTGGCATGGCGTGGATGCCTGCCATCAGCAAGAAAACCGGCATATCGTATTCTATTATTTATGTTTCACTGGGGGTGCTCCTGTATGCCTTCTTTCCTGATGTGCTGCCGGATCCCGATCCCATGAAACATGGCACCATAACCATGCACTTTACCGAGATAGTGGTGCTGGTGTCTCTGATGGGTACAGGGATTAAGATCGACCGATCGTTCTCCCTCAAAAACTGGGCGTCGCCGCTAAAGCTGGTCTCTATTTCGATGCTGATTTGCATTGCAGCGGCGGCGTTGATGGGTTACTCGTTCCTGGGTTTTGATCTGGCCTCCGCCTTGCTGATTGCTGCGGTGCTGGCACCCACGGACCCCGTTCTAGCGGGCGACGTGCAGGTAGATCCCCCAAATACAGGGAAGAAGTCTGAAACCAGGTTTGCCCTGACTGCCGAGGCCGGCATGAACGATGGCATGGCCTTTCCCTTTACCTGGCTTGCCATTACGGTGGCCCTTACCGCTGCCGGCAGTCACGAGAGCTTAGTCACCTGGTTTGCCTACGACCTGGTATACAAGATTGGTGCAGGCATCGGCATCGGATACCTGATGGGCCGGCTCGTCGGCTATATGGTATTTAAGGTTTCCAAAAAATATAAATTCCTGCGGACAAAAGATGGCTTCCTTGCGATATCCCTTACGATGTTGGTTTATGGAATTACGGAACTGGCTCATGGCTATGGATTCTTCGCTGTATTCGTTTGCGCGGTTACCCTGAGGCACTATGAGAAGGAACATGCCTACCACGATGACCTGCATTCCTTCACAGATCAGGCAGAGCGTCTGCTGGTTGCCATCGTGCTGATCTTGTTTGGTGGCGCACTCGTAGGCGGTATACTTGCTCCGCTGAACTGGAAAATGGTACTGTTTACGGTGGCCTTTCTATTCATAATCCGGCCGATCGCCGGTTACCTTAGTGTATTCAGACGGGAAATTGACATCAAAGAGAAGCTTGCCATTAGTTTCTTTGGCATCCGCGGCATGGGCTCTGTATTCTACCTTAGTTTCGCCTTCAATGAAGTGCATTTCAACAATGAAGAGGAACTATGGGCCATTGTGGCTTTCACAATCCTGCTTTCTGTAGTCATCCATGGTATCACGGCAACCCCGATCATGCGGTACCTGAAGGAAAACCTACCCGAAGAAGAAATACCGGAGTAAACTGCTTTTGCCAGGCAACCATTGTGTACTGCTTTCCGTAATCCTTTAAATGGCTGCTCAACCATGCAGCCGGTATTGCATTCGGATTGATTACTTAAATGATATGCCATGAAAAAGAAAGCAAACCACCGCATTTACGCCATGATCGCTGTAAGCGGAATCTTTTTACTGCTGATGTCAGCATGTAAGAAAAGCGACAATGACACCATTCCAGATGATCCGCTCCGGACGACCTCCGTACAGCTGAGTGGCGCGAATGAGACGCCGCCAGTGGCAAGTACGGGTACCGGTACCGCCAACATTACTTTCGATAAGAACAAAAAAACGATCACGTATACGGTTACCTGGCAGCTGGGAGATCCGGGATCAACCACTACGGATATGCATTTCCACGGCTCAGAAGATGGGTCTGACCTCAAAAGCTCACCTGTAGTTGTGCCGATCACCGGGTTCTCTACGGGCAATTCGGGTACGGTCTCCGGAACAACCCGTGAACTCAGTGATGCTGAGGTGAATCAATTGTTGTCCGGAAAATGGTATGTAAATGTGCACAGTTCCGTGGCTAAGCCCGGTGAGTTAAGGGGGAATATCAAATTTCCAAACCCCTGAAGCATGTTTCAGGATGTTCTGAAGCGCAGATCTTTCTCTATGCAGCGGGCATCTAATTTTTAAGGTTGGTTAGCTGCTCCACGATCATTGAGATGCTTTCAAGCTGTTGTGTTTGCCATGTTTTCGGCCCTGTGGTTAGCGGGCTGTGGCAACACAACAGTGAAAGTAGTGCCGCATTCCGCATTGGCCTCCACCGATAAGCTTCCTTTTAATTCTTTCACCAGGTGTTGTACCACATTTAGTCCGATGCCGAAGCCTTTTTCTCCGGCTGTTCCGGCGGTGGACTTGCAGTTTCCATCGTTGATGCCGTTCAGAAGATCCCCTTCCATCCCCACGCCTGTATCTGCAACAACAATTTTCAGCAATTGCCTTTCATCGCCCAAAATCAGATCGAGGTCAACCTTTATCTGACCACCATGCGGCGTGAATTTGATGGCGTTCGAGATCAGGTTCCCCGTGATCTGAAGCAGCTGGTTCCTGGAGAACGGTATTGCCGCGAAGTGGGGGTTAACCGTCACATGCAAACCGATGTTCTTGTGTTTGGCCTGTGGGGTATATAGCGCATCGAGCTTCGATTTGAATACCAGCAGGTTCAGCTCCTTTTCTGCCAATCCCGCTTGGTTTTTAGCCAGGAGAATCTCATCAGCAAGTTCAAGGAGCGATTTGCTGCTGTTGTTGATCAATCCTACGAGTTCGATAACTTCTTTGATGTCTGTGGTTTCACCTTGTTCAAGTATGATCTCTGAGAGGCCAATGATGCCACCCAGCGGACCCCTGATGTCATGTGCTACTTTGCTTTGTATAGCTTCTGAAGCGTGTAGTTTTTCCTCAAGCATATGAAAGGCCTTAGAACCTTTAAGCCTTTTCACGATAGTCTCTGCAATGATCTCGAGGAGGTGCACTTTTTCTTCGCTCAGCGGCTTAACTTTTGAATCCATCACACATAAAGCTCCAACATTGATGCCCTGAGCATTTTTCAAGGGAAAGCCATGGTAATAACGAAGAGAGAGTGGGCCGTCCACATAAAACTTATCTTTAAAGCGGGGGTCCGCAGATAAATCGGGCACCTCATAACTGGATGAATCCATGATGGTATACTGGCATATGGAATCCGCACGTGGGATCTGCTTCACAGCCAGTCCGTGGCTGCCAAGCGTCCATTGGGTATAGGAATCAATTATATTGATCAGGGAAATTTCTGTACCGGCAATTTTAGCAGCCAGTAATGTAAGATCTTTAAAGTCTTCTTCCAGATTGGTATAGTCAAGATCAAGATTTGCAAGGCTGATGAGGCGCTGAAATTCATTATCTGGAATTGGGTTCATGGAATTCTGCATGCGGCTAAAAATCATTTAAATGGAGTACGAAGATTTAATCAGTTCAGTTTCCTGAGGTTCAAACGTACATATATTCGTTTAGGTGTCTTTATCCTTGCCATATAACACAAAAGAACCAGATTGGTGTTATTTATATCTTGCCAGCTCATTTGAACATCAATTATCTTTTTTAATATAAAATTTGGAAGGGAATCGAATTTAATTACTTTTGCACCCGACCCGGGGGATTAGCTCAGCTGGCTAGAGCGCTTGCCTGGCAGGCAAGAGGTCAGCGGTTCGACTCCGCTATTCTCCACCACTGGTAAAAAGGCTTTCAACGATGTTGAAGGCCTTTTGATTTTTAAATCACGGCCTTAAAAATGGATCAAGTCAAAAAGTTGTGGAGCAAGTCATATATTTTTAGCTTTGGGGCTTTAGATTTCTTACTTCATGCAAGACGGATACCACACCTTAATAAGCTTACTACTTCCAGATTTTATTCTTGACTTTTTCGAACTGAAGG
>JAZQRI010000039.1:0-66807 GCA_045629455.1 Pedobacter sp.
ACTAATTTACCAAAAACACCTCCGGTAAGGTAATCGAAGGATTATAAAAGGTGTATAGTTATTGCAGGATTATATGCACCAGGTGTATAGTAAATCCAGGATTATCAAGTAAATAGTGTAAAGCTATTTCAGGACGAGACACTTCTGCTTTTGGTAACCCTTGCTAGGGGGTTGTTAGGGCCTCTTTAGGGCCTTGGTAGGTCTACGGACCTGGCAAGGCCCTGCCAACGCTTTAGAAAGTCCGCAGCAAATACAGCCTTGACACCCGGCTTCCCCCTTTAGTGTGCCACCGCTTTAAGTCCAATAATAGATCCGATGAGTGTAGTAAGGAAAAACAAACGCCAGAAACTGGCCGGATCTTTAAAGATCACAATACCCACCACGACGGTGCCTACGGCGCCGATTCCGGTCCAAACCGCATATGCCGTTCCAATGGGTAAAGTCTGTACGGCACGGATCAGCAGAGCCATGCTGATGATCAGGCAGGCGAGAAAAGCCGCATACCAGTAATAAACTTCATTGCCTGAGGTCTCCTTTGCCTTGCTTAAGCAATATGCAAATGCGGTTTCAAACAACCCTGCGATAACCAAAATAATCCAACTCATATGCTTTCTCCTGCTGCAAAAATATAGAAACTAAACAGATTTCCATTGGTATAAGTGCCCTCTCCGCGGAAGATTGCCGGTTTCTAGCGCCTTGTGGTTAGCTGATCACCTTATCTACGACCTTGTTCAAGGTAAGGCCCTGGATCACCACGGAAAAAATTACGATGATAAAGCTGCCGGTTAGAATCAGTTCCCGGTATGGCGAAGGCGGCAGCGAGAGGGCCAGTGCCACAGAGATGCCGCCGCGAAGCCCACCCCAGGTCAGGATCACTACACTGTTGTATTGAACATTAAGTGTTCTCCGGAGAAAGATGATCGGCAGAACGATACTGACAGCACGTGCGACCAACATGCTGAGGATTCCGATAAGCCCCACCCACAAATAATCCAAAGAAAATGTAACGGCAACCATTTGCAAGCCGATCAGCACAAATAAAATGGTGTTAAGCACATCGTCGGTAAGCTTCCAGATCTTCTCCAGGTAGTCGCTCAATGCGTGGCTGGCGGTCTTCTTCCGGAAGGGATGACTGCCAACCAGCAGACCTGCAGCAACAACGGCAAGTGGAATGGACACATGAATCAGACTGCCCACAACAGAAATACACATCACCAGGGTAAACGAGATCAATACGATGGTTTGAAAATCTTCGATGCTGCGCATCATAGAATAGGCAAACCAGCCAAAGATCAGTCCGAGGATTAAACCACCGAAAACCTCCTGTGCAAAAAGCTGCCCAACCGCGCCCCAGGCGAATGTCTTATCGGGTATGCTGGCAATCTCTGAAAAGCTGATAAACAGGACAATGCCGATGCCATCATTAAAAAGGGATTCGCCGGTGATGACGGTTCTCAGCCGTTCGGGCATCTTTGATTTGATCAGCAAGGCAGCTACGGCGACTGCATCTGTAGGGGAGATTAGTGCCCCGAAAATCAGGCAATATATCCAGGGAAGTTCAATATGCAGCAGTCCCAGTCCATAGTGCAGCATGCTGCCGAATAACAGGGCGGATAGGATGACCCCCACCGTACTCAGCACGATCACGCTTCGTAAGTTGCCGCGAAGCTTGTTGATGTCGAAATGAAGCGCACTGGCAAACAGGAGAAAGCCAAGCATGCTATTCAGCAGAGTCTTTGAAAAGTCAATGGAATTCAGCACACGCAGGATGGACCCAGTGATCGTGGGAATTGTTTTACCGAATATGGTTAAAGCCAGCGCCATCCCAATCGCAAGTACCATTACGCCAATTACCCCGGGTAGCTTAATCCAGCGCGCATTGATAAAACTAAATATAGAACTAATCAGGAATAAAACAGTGATGACGGTAAATAGATCCATTGCGCCTTTCAGATCATTTCCTTAGCCTTTACGGCGCAGGATTTCCAATGTTTTTTCATCTCGTTCCCCACTAAAGAACTTATCCAGAACCTGCTGGAACAAGGGATTGGCGGGATCTGCCTCCGCAAACAGCGTCATCGAGGACCTGACCTTCATGTCATCCGGCCGGCCGAAAACTTCAGTCGCATTCCGCGTATCAAGCTCAAGCAGTTCTTTGCAGATCTCCGTCAATCGTGCGCCCAATACCGGTTCGGCCAGATAGTCCTTTGCTTCCTGAATGTCCTCGATGGCATAGAACCTGGATGTTCCGCTCAAACCAAGGCCCTGGATCTGGGGGAATATATACCAGATCCAGTGGCTTTGTTTCCGTCCGTTTTGAACTTCCGAAAGTGCTGTGTGGTAGTCACGTTCCTGTGCGCCAAGAAAGCGCTTTAATCCGGTTTCTGTACTCATATGCAGACTGGTTGTGGGAGGATGCGTTAATTGATCATGGTTCTAAGGTTGCCCGCTTCCACCTGCTGCGCCATAAACCTGACCTGTAGAGTAACTGGCATCGTTTGCAGCCAGCTGCACATATATGGACCCCAGCTCTGCCGGCTGTCCGGGCCTCCCCATCGGCGTACTGCCGCCGAACTCTTTCAGTTTCTCCTGCGTTGCTCCCCCACTTACCTGCAAGGGCGTCCAGATCGGTCCCGGTGCTACGCCGTTTACCCGGATACCTTTGGGACCCAGCTGCTTGGCGAGCGACTTCACAAAGTTCATGGTGGCCGCTTTGGTCAGCGCATAATCATATAAATCCTCTGATGGGTCATAAGCCTGTACGGATGTCGTTGCAATGATGACCGAGCCAGGTTGTAGATGCGGAAGCGCCGCTTTAATCAACCAGAAGGGTGCATAGATATTGGTTTTCATGGTCCAGTCGAACTGCTCCGTGGAGATATCCAGGATCGAGGCATGCGTTTGCTGCCGCGCAGCATTACTCACCAGAATATCCAGCCCGCCAAGGCCACGTACCGCCTCGGCTATCAGTTTCTGACAAAAAGACTCTTCGCGCAGATCTCCCGGTATGGCTACTGCCTTGCGGCCTTCCGCTTTGATCAGCTTGACCACTTCCTGAGCGTCCGGCTCTTCTGCAGGGAGATAGTTTAACGCCACATCGGCACCCTCACGGGCATACGCGATGGCTGCTGCACGCCCAATTCCGGAGTCACCTCCTGTAATCAGGACCTTTCTCCCGGTTAGGCGCCCGGAGCCCTTGTAACTCGACTCACCGTGATCCGGGCGCGGCTCCATCTTACCGGCAAGTCCAGGCCAGGGTTGCGACTGTCCGCTAAACGGAGGTTTAGGGTATTTTTTAGTTGGATCTTCGAGCTTTTGTGCGGTACCGCCAGAAGCCTGTGTTGCCGCGTGTGCGGTGAACAATGGTGCTACAGCTGCTGTTGCCAGCCCAGCACCGAGTCCGCCAATTACCTTACGGCGGGAGATTTTATTTTCTTCGATCATGTGGTTCAATGCTCCTTTCTGTTTGGTTATAACACATGGCCAGCAGACTTGTTTAGCACATTTAAATATTGCTCCGATCGTCTTTGAAAAAGAATATGTAAAAGAGCATAGTTAAGATGGAGAAGCTGAAAAGCAACCCAAACACACATAAGAAGATGATTTGGAAGGGGTAATAGCCATGGTCTATAGCATCCAGCAAAACATATAGACTACTGAATACCAGATATCCGGAAAATCCGAGCGAGGCAATCGCTGCGAAGTAAAAGATTACTTTCTGAACTAGGCCGGCGCGAAGTGTTTCTGTCAGGCTCATTGCAGAAAAAAGGATAACCATCAGGATGCCAGCTATTGCATACCAGCTCCCCTCCTGCAGGTAGAGGAGAAAATACAAAACTGCAAAAGTTAGATTCGAATAGACTAAAAGTTTGAACATCCCATACAAAGTTGAACTAATGAAGAACTATTTTCGTACAGTTTTGTTAATTTCCTGAACAAAAAATTTAATTATGACAAAAGAAACGAAAATTATCGCTGGCGTATTGGCAGGAGCTGCCCTTGGTGCCGCTGTAGCTTTGATATTATCTACAGACAAAGGTGACGACTTAAAACATAATGTTTCAGATTGGCTGGCAGATCTTTTGGACTCCTCTAAAGATTTGCTGGATTCTTCCAAAGATAAACTCGCAAACGTAGCCGATACTGTTAAAGATTCCATCTCAAAAGTGAAGGGATAAAAGATACAGGAAAATTCAGGAATCCAGGGAACTAGGGATGACGCGACCTTGTGTCATTATATCTGCTTTTGGAAGGGCCGATATTAGTCGCACTAAACATCATTAGTACCATCAGGAATACGAATTGTAGTACCTTTGCCCGCGATGGACGTATTTGGAACAGCGCTGAAAGACCAGTTTGTACATGGTGAAGCAGCAACCCTATGGCTGCACAACTCGTATGCAGAAGCCGAAGAGATGCCGCTGGACATCTTTTTCAGGACGGAAGAAGAAATGCCAGAAATGGAGCTTTTGGCACTGGAACATTGCCGGGGCCGCATATTGGATATCGGTGCTGGCGCCGGGAGCCATGCACTGGCTTTACAGCGGCTGCAAAAAGAGGTGACGGCGCTGGATATTTCGGAAATGGCTGTGCAAATCATGAAAGAACGTGGGGTAAACAGCGCCATCGCTGCGGACATCGGATCATTCCATGCAGACCGCTATGACACGCTGCTGTTGCTGATGAATGGCATTGGACTAACCGGCACCCTGGAGGGATTCAGGCAATTTCTGCAGCAGGCACAAGCACTGCTAAAGGATGACGGGCAGTTGCTTTTCGACAGTTCTGACATCTCTTATCTATATGAAGATGATGCACGCCCGGCCGACCGCTTTTTCGGAGAAGTCTCCTATCAGTATGAATATAAAGGCCAAAAAGGAGAATGGTTCAACTGGCTCTACCTGGACACCGATACATTAACCAGGACCGCCGAATCATGTGGCTGGTCCTGTGAAGTCCTGTTTGACGATGGTGAAGACCAGTATCTGGCTAAGCTTTCTCCTCCCAGATCGTAATGATATTTACAATGGTCTGTACGGCTTTCTCCATGTCCTGAAGCGACACCCACTCCTGTTTACCGTGAAACGCATGTTCTCCGGCAAAAATATTCGGGCAGGGAAGTCCCATCAGAGATAAACGGGAACCATCGGTTCCCCCGCGGATGCGTTGTGGCTTAGGAACCATACCGGCCCTTTCTATGGCGAGCAGGCCATATTCCATCACCTGAGGATGTTGATCGAGCACGGTCTTCATGTTCCGGTACTGGGCTGAAATCTCCAGTGTATAGCTTGCCCCTGGATAATTTCTCAGCACGTCCTGTACGATTTTTCCCAGTGTTCTTCCGTGTTCCACCAGTAGCGCATCATCGAAATCACGAAGAATAAATTCTGCAGCTGCCTCTTCCACACTTGCTTCCATCCCAACAGGATGGATGAATCCTTCTTTTCCAGACGTGGATTCCGGAGACAAGGTGTCTTTGGGCAGGGCCTGAATCACTTCCGCGAGGATCTTTATGGCACTTTGCATTTTACCTCTTGCAAATCCAGGATGGGAACTGATCCCATGTATCGTCAACACAGCACCGTCTGCAGAAAAAGTTTCGTCTTCTATTGAACCGCAGGTTTCCCCATCTACGGTATAGGCATAGTCTGCCCCCAGTTTCTCCAGATCTACATGATCGACACCTCTTCCGATCTCCTCATCCGGGGTAAACAGAATTTTAATCTCCCCATGTTTAATGTCCGCATTGGCTACAATAAAGGCCGCCGCCTCCATGATCTCTGCAATCCCCGCCTTATTATCTGCCCCCAGTAAAGTCGTTCCACTGGCAGTTACAATATCATTTCCAATCTGCGCTTTGAGGTCTTTATGCTCCTCCATCTTTAAGATAACCGATTCATCATCAGGCAATATCAGATCCTGGCCCTGGTAATTACGGTGAATGATTGGCTTTACATCCAGGCCGCTGCAATCCGGCGAAGTATCCATATGGGAGCAAAAGCAAATTACCGGAACATTTTTTGTTGAATTAGCCGGAATGGTAGCATACACGTATCCGTAGGAATCTAAATGCGCATCATCCAGACCCATTGAAAGTAGCTCTTCCACGAGTACCTTTCCCAGGTTCTTCTGCTTTTCTGTGGAAGGACTTGTTGTTGATTTTGGATCAGACTGTGTATCTATTTTGACATAACGGGTGAACCGCGCTGCAAGTGATTCTACAATATTTTGATATTTTTGCATATAAATACAGGACAAACAAAGGGCTAAGCCTTGCTACAAAACTAATAATTGATCTCTTGAAAAAAATATATATTTCGGTGGTATGCCTGCTGGTCAGCATAAATGCCTTCTCTCAGGCCAACTTTTATAAGTTCTCTGTTGGTGGTGGTGCCGGCATTACGCGGGCATTTAGCGACCTGAATAAAAGCAGAAACTCTTTGGCAATCTATGGGGTTGCAGATTATTACCTGACGCCCTTTATTACGCTCGGCGTAGAAGGGCAGATTGGAAAGTTAAAAGGTGGGGACAGCACCCGCACAAGTAAGCGGTATTTTGAAAACGACTTTATTGCAGCTTCCATAAATACGAAATTCCACTTAGGCGCCTTTTTCGACAAAGGCTTTAGAAATACAGCCACACAAGATGTCATCAATGGGATTTATGTTGGAACCGGGATTGGTATTATCCGGAACAAAATCTCTGATGCCTACCATAAAGATCCGAGGCCGCCGTACGATCAGGGAAGAAATAACAGCAAAGATGCCTATGTTCCGGTAAACCTAGGAATCGACTATTCGCTTAAGGATGTTAGAGGATATGACCGCTTTCTCATCAACCTGAATCTGCAGGGAAATCTGACCTTCGGGGAAGGGTTGGATGGCTATGATGATGCTCCCGTTTATACGCGCAACCAGTACGCTGATGTTTATATTTTCACTAGTATTGGAATAAAGTATAAATTTGGGATGGTCGGCTATCATCAATAATTCATGATTAAAATAATTTCAAAGTGCGTTCTCTCCATAGTTATAATTCTAGTCAGCATGGAAACGTTTGCACAGAAAACCCCATTTGAGAACAGTAACAGACAGGAGACAGCAACTTATTCCGAGGTTATACAATACTATCGCGCACTCGCGAAACAATATCCACAAGCAAAACTGATCGAGTATGGCCCCACAGATCATGGTGAGCCATTACACTTGCTGGTCTTATCCAAAAACCAGGAATTTGACCGCCAGAAACTTCAGCAGCAACACAAAACCATATTACTGATTAACAACGGAATCCACCCCGGGGAACCGGAAGGCATTGATGCGAGCATGATGCTCGCTCGTGACCTCCTGCAGAAAAACAGTTTACCGGACAATGTGGTGATCTGCATCATTCCCCTCTACAATATCGATGGGAGTTTCAACCGCAGCGGCACTTCACGTGCCAATCAGAATGGGCCGGTTGCATACGGCTTCCGAGGTAACAGCAGAAATCTGGATCTAAACCGGGATTTCATTAAAACCGACTCAAAAAACTCAGAAAGCTTTCAGCAGATCTTTAATTCCTGGAAGCCGGAAATCTTCGTCGATACCCATACAAGCAATGGTGCGGACTACCAATACACCATGACGCTAATTCCGACGCAAAAAGATAAGTTGAACCCTATCCTCGCTTCGTACCTAACCAAAACCATGGTTCCGGATCTGTATCGCCAGATGGCGGATAAAGGCTATGAACTTATACCCTACATCAACGCAGTGGAGGAAACGCCTGACGCAGGCATTACCGGTTTCCTGGAACCACCGAGATTCTCTACCGGATATGCCGCCCTGCATAACGTGATTGGATTTATGCCCGAAACGCACATGCTCAAGGCTTACGACAAAAGGGTGGACGCGACCTACAAGCTGCTGCAGACGTATATTGATATTGTACAGCGGGATGCGAAAGTCATCCTGCAAAACAAAGCACAGGCCGACGAAAAGGTGCGTAAGCAAACCGAGTTTCCGCTGGACTGGAAACTGGATGAGAGACGCTTTGACAACATTCCTTTTAAGGGCTTCACTGCGAAACACAAGGCGAGTGAAGTCAGTGGATTTAGCCGCCTGTATTATGATCGCAATGCGCCATATGAAAAAACAATTAAGGAATGGAACCATTTTGTTCCTGGATTGTCGGTTGAAAAACCGATCGCCTACGTGATCCCTAAAGCCTGGAGCAGGGTTATTGAGCTGCTCAAGCTGAATGGTGTTACGGTTAAGACACTAACGAAGGATACACGGCTATCTTTGGAAATGTACTATATAAAAGACTATAAGACTGTGGCGCAGCCCTATGAAGGCCATTATATGCATTCTGCAGTACAAGTAAATCCGGTTAAACAGGACATCCAGCTTTATGCAGGCGACTGCGTGGTGTACACCGATCAGGCACAAAACAGGTACATCCTGGAAACGTTGGAGCCACAAGCCTCGGATTCCTTCTTCAACTGGAATTTCTTCGACAGCATACTGGGGATGAAGGAGCACTACTCCGCCTATGTATTTGAAGATACGGCGGCGGAACTGCTGAAAGCGGATCCTGAATTAAGGGCTAAGCTGGAAGCAGAAAAGGCGAAAAATCCCGCGCTTGCCGGAAACGGGTCTGCACAACTGGATTTTGTATATAAAAATTCCGAGTACTACGAGAAGACACACAAGCGCTACCCTATTGGCAGACTGCTTGACCAACAACCACTAAGCATCAAATAGCACATGGAATATTTAAATGAAACACCGGTAGCCTCAATAATCTTTCTCTTCACGCTGGTAACGAGTATATATGCCTTTAATGATCATGTGTTGTATGGGAAATTTATGCTCCATCCCTACAGTGTATACCGCAAGAACAAGGTGTACACACTGATCACGAGTGGGTTGATCCATGCGGGCTGGCCGCACCTGTTTTTCAATATGTTTACGTTTTTCTTCTTTGCCTTCCGGCTGGAGGAAACCATTGGCAGCTGGCAGTTTGCAGCCATCTACTTCTTTAGCCTGGTGTTGAGTGACATACCATCCGTCCTAAAGCATAAGGACGACTTCTGGTACAACAGTCTTGGTGCATCCGGAGCGATCAGCGGTGTGCTGTTCAGCTTCATTATGTTTTACCCGATGAGTAAGATCTACATCTTTTTTATTCCCATCGGGATTCCAGCAGTGCTTTTTGGTATCTTGTATCTGATTTACTGCGCGTATATGTCGAAGAGCTCCCGGGACAATATCAATCATGACGCGCACTTTTTTGGTGCCATTACGGGAATTGTAATCACCATAATCATTGTACCGGGAATCCTGTTACACTTTCTTTCTGCGCTAGTCGGCGGCCGGTAAACACGGCGGATGGAAGTAGCTCATCGGTGCTGCAGGATCTTTGATGATTTCAAAACGCAGGTGGCCCCAGGGCTTCCAGAAATTTTCTAGTACCTGTGCATACACTTTATGCTGCCAGCTGTCGAACAAAGGCTTGTTCCCTGTACCTCGTAGCGCCATGGCCTCGATGTAGATCGTACCTTCGACCGGCATGATTGTATATTCGGGAAGGCGGTTGAACAAGTATGCAGAATAAAAGAATCGTGCGCAGAGCTCTTCAAACTGTTCTTCAATCAGGGGCTTGCCTAGTATCTGATGCAGAATTTCCTTGTGAAACCTTTTGTTTGTGCCATTGTCTTGGAGGCAGGCGATGATGCCGAAGTCTTTTAGTTTTAAAGAGAACGTCAGCGTATTGATCTCATCGCGGAAGCTGAAATAATGATCCTGTTTTTCGAGGGGTACGACAATGATCGACCAGGGTGTAAAATCTTCCAGTTCTACATTGAGGTAGATGCTCTGGATCATGGTATGCAGGTTTCCAAATTTATGCATCAAACCCTGGGACATGTTGAGGCCATCCGAACTGAGTTGCTGCAGCTTAATCGCCGCATTCATTTCGATATATATCAGGCTATACATGAACTTGCCGATCCATTTGAAAAGTTCCAGTTCATCAAGCTTTGATACTTCGGCATAACCCGCCCTAAAAGCGGCGGCTATCTTGTCTTCCAGCGGATCTATGAAATGGGTTAATACTTCTGAATTAACGGGCACTTTAAGCGTATTGTAACTACGCACACTCTCGTCAAGGAGCTTAATCTGCTCCTCACCGGTAAAGTTTGCCATGGCCAGCAGCCAGTCGGGAAGAACATTGACTTCTATGACCGGTGTCTTGAAAGTATCTCCGCTTAAGAAGCAATTTTTATACTTGAAATCAAAGTTTTTGAAGGGTTGATATATGGAGCTATTCATATGGCTCGCAATATTAGGCATATTATTTTTACATTCGCCGGGGCGTCGATTTTTTAACTTTGATATTACCAATTCACATACACATGCAGGCATCTTACATCTCCTACAATCTGGAACTTAAACATCCTTTTGCGATTGCCAAATTTTCAAGAACGAGTACACCCTTGCTCCTTTTGAAGTTAACCTATGAAGGACATGAAGGATTTGGGGAGGCGTCAATGGTGCCGTATATGGGGGAAAGCTATGACTCTGCAGTTGCCTTTCTATCCAGGGTAGACTGGAACAGGTTTAAGGCTCCTTTCGATTTTCCGGAGATCATCCGTTACCTGGATGGTGTGGAGCAGGGAAACCCCGCCGTTAAAGCGGCCATTGACATCGCGCTGAACGATCTGCAGGGAAAGATTTTGAGTCAGCCCTGCTACGAAATATATGGCGCAGATCCATCCCGGATGCCATATACATCGTACACCATTGGCATCGATAGCCCAGAGGTATTAAAGGAAAAAGTTGCAGATGCGAAAGATTTTCAGGTGCTGAAAATCAAACTGGGGCGAGACAATGACCGGGAGCTGATCAATACGATCAGAAGCGTGAGTGATTTACCGCTGTACATTGATGCCAACCAGGGCTGGACGGACCGCAAGCACGCCATTGAGACGATCTACTGGCTCCACGACCAGGGGGCGTTGTTGATTGAGCAGCCTATGGACAAAAACGACCGGGAAGGCAATGCCTGGCTCACCGCCAGAAGCCCTATACCCATCCTGGCGGACGAAGCTTTCCAACGTTTATCCGATCTGGATACGATCAAAGGGGCGTACCATGGCATCAATATTAAGCTGATGAAAAGTGGCGGTATGTATGAGGCGCATCAAATGATTTTGAAAGCCAGGGAACTGGGAATGAAAATCCTTATTGGCTGCATGAGTGAAACATCCTGTGCCACACTGGCGGGTATTGCTTTGGCGCCATTGTGCGACTGGGCAGATCTGGATGGCCCATGGCTCACCAAAAACAATCCTTTTCAAACGCCGGAGCTTAAGGAAGGACGCTATGTACTAAAGAACCTTCCAGGCCTGGGGCTGGAAGGTTCTGATGTTAAACTGATTTATCCTTAATCGAGCCGCGTATGTCGCGGATAAGCTTAATCTTTAAATAGAAAAAGAAAATCGTCGTGGCCACGAACAGTGCGACTACCGGATAGTTCTGGTTCTGCCAGGCCCATTTTAATCCCACTACCGACACAAATATGCCGATGTAGAAGAACACATTCATTGCAATTTGTTTCTTCATGCTAGTATACCGGCATGTTGGGATCGAAGGCTTCCTGCCAGGCCAGAATACCGCCTTTTAGGTTGTACAAGTTGGTAAGCCCCAGTTGTTCCAGCTGCATGATCGCAGCAGCACTTCTCTTTCCGCTTCTGCACATGACGATTACCGGCTTGTCCGTCGCAATTTTATCGGCCTCAATCAGTACTCCGCCCAAGGGGATATTCTCTCCTTCAAGGTTTGAGGTCTCATATTCAAAAGTTTCCCTGACGTCAACTAACTGGAAATCTTCTTTATTTTCGATCTTTTGTTTAAGCTCTTCTACGGTGACTTCTTTCATTGGTGTTCTGTTTTAAGTTGAAATTACAACAAAGGTAATCATTTTATGTAAGACAGACTTTTACGCTAAAGTCTGTAAACAGCAATTTAATTGCATTTGATTTTTGTAACAACTCTACTTGCCAGGCGTTTAATGCTTAGCCTTTATTAACTTTGACTGATCATGAAAGCTATCAATCGATTTTTTTGGTTTTGCGCTGGTGTACATCAGGATACCCTTCAGAAACATCCTACAGAAGACAACAAGTATTTTGGGATCGGCGCAACCATATTCTTCACCGGGCTCTTTGCTGCCCTTTCCGGTGGATATGCGATGTACTTCGTGTTTAAAGGTGATTCTTTTGCCGGCTTATTTGCTGTTTTGTTTGGCTTACTCTGGGGCCTTGCTATATTTAACATGGACCGCTACATCGTCGCCAGCATCAATAAAAATGCGTCTGTATGGAAGCAAGTGCTGCAAGCGACACCGCGGATCCTGCTGGCCATCATGATCGGACTGGTCATTTCCAGGCCGCTGGAGTTGAAAATCTTCGACAAAGAGATCAAGGAACGGCTGAAAGTAAGTTATCTGAACAACCAGCGCTCCAGGATTGACACGCTGAATAAAGCGTTCGACAATAAATACCGGATTGAACTTGGGCAGCTGAACGAGGCACGGGCGCAACGCGACTCGCTGACCAACGGTATCAAGTCGGACCGCCAGAAGCTGAACTTCGAGATCTTTGGCAATAAGACCGCGGAGACATCCGGGGTGATGGGCTACGGACCCTACGCAAAAAGAAAAGAGGCCGAACTGGCCGCCAGACAACAAAGTTTAGATACCTTAAGTGCGAATGTACGTAAGCTGGAAGGCTTTATAGAGAACAGAAAGCAGTTTGACGGCCTGTATACAGAACGGCTTTATACTGGTAAGCAGCTGGACAGCCTGACCAGCATTGCCGGCTTTGCGGACCGCAACTGGGCACTCGGGCAGCTTAGCTTCAACCCCAATGGCACGCCAGATGAAACCACAGCAAGGGCAGTGACATTTATCGGCCTGCTGTTCATCTTTTTTGAATGTTTGCCGGTGTTTGTGAAGTTGATGAGCAGCAGGGGCCCATATGACCGCTCTGTGGAGCACATCGAAACCGCGCAAATCTACACGTCAGAGAAGGACCGCGACTATGAAGTTGAAGTGGTGGACGGGGTACATGCAACGCGTGTAGAAACGGAAATTGAACGCAGGAAACGGAATTTAAGACAGGAAAAAACAACCAACACCATATAATGACAAAACGAATTTTACTTACTCTACTGATTGGCCTGACCATCGGCGGGGCATCGGCCCAGGACATTGACAAAATTATTACGATGGACTATGTTGACCGTTTAATAAAAACCCTCAGCAGTGACGACATGCAGGGCCGCGGTACCTTTACCCCCGGAATTGACAAAGCCGCTACTTTCATCGAATCGGAATTCAAAAGTATCGGACTGAAACCCCTCCCGGGTGCAGCCGGCTTTCGTCAGACCTTCTTTAAATACCAGATCACTCCCGCGTCCGTAGCAGTATCGCTTAATGGCAAACCGGTTGATGCGGCAAACATCGTTGTTACAGGCAATACATCCGAAAACCTGAACTTCGATAACACGAATGGCGGAGAATTCATCCGGTTTAATCCCGAGCAGCCTTTCCGTGATCAATATCGGGCGGTAATGGCATCGAAGAAGCGCCAGGTTGTTCTCCTTAATCCTAAATTTTCCGAGACGTTTAATCACCTGAAAGAAGCAATGGGGAATGGAAGCATTGCTGACGAGAAGGAACTTCAGAACCCAAGTTCCGCAACCGTGTTCCTGCTGACTCCGGATACAACAGCCACGACGTTTTCTGTTTCATTGAAAAATAAGATCTCTAAACTGCCGCTGTTTAATGTTGCGGGGGTGATTCCGGGAAAGTCAAGAGCGAAAGAACTGGTTGTCTTCTCCGGACATTATGACCACCTGGGTATCGTTAAGACTCAGGGACAAGACAGCATCGCTAACGGTGCTGATGATGATGCCTCGGGAACTACAGCAATGATCGCATTGGCGAAATACTATAAAAAGCTGAATAACAATGAGCGAACCCTGATCTTTGTGGCATTTACCGCAGAAGAGATTGGTGGTTTTGGAGCACGTTATTTTTCAGAACAGCTTAATCCCGACGATGTTGTGGCCATGTTCAACATCGAAATGATCGGAAAAGAAAGTAAGTTCGGCAAAAATGCCGCCTTTATTACGGGCTTTGAAAAATCTGATTTCGGTAAGATTCTGCAAAAGAATCTGGAAGGAACAGGTTTTGCCTTTCACCCGGATCCCTATCCGGAACAAAACCTGTTTTACAGGAGCGACAACGCCACGTTAGCAGCTCTAGGCGTTCCGGCGCATACCATCAGCACCGATCAGATCGATTCCGACAAATTGTACCATACCGTAAAGGATGAATACAGTTCGTTGGACACCCAGAATATATTGTCGACGATTAAAGCGATTGCAAAGAGTGCGATCAGCATTGTTAAAGGCCAGGATACACCTGCACGGATACCTAAACTGGCTAAATAGGCATCTCCATAACGTAATCGTTCATAAAGAAACCGTTGCCAATGTCCAGGTCAACGGTTTCTTTTATTTTGAAGCCTGCTTTTTCATAGAAGACCTTTGCTTTATTGTTGCAGTTTACATTAAGCGACAGGGACTTTCCTCCGGCGGTGCGGATCTGATCTACCACTTCATTGATGAGTAACTTGCCTACACCGGTACCGTGTGCCCCAGGCAGCACATACAGTTTGTGTAGCTTATAGCCTCGGTTTTTATGGTCTACAATGCTGTATCCGGCGAAGCCAACATCTTTCATCCCAGATCGTGCAATAAGAAATACATGGCCCTGGCTGAGCTGCTCCAGCAGTACTCCGGGGTTATACATGGTCTTCAACATGTAATCTACCTGCTCCTGCCCGATCAGGGGAACATAGGTGGGCTGCCAGGTAATCCTGGCGATTTCCTGAACAGCAGTCAGGTCTGCTTCCATGGCCTTTCTCAGTTGAATCATAGCCGTTCGGTTATAAAAAGGTGCTCCGCACTAAACACGAATTCAACAAAGCCATCCTGGATCACTTCGAATAGATCCTGGTCGTTTGGAATCAGGTTCGTGGTTTCGAAGTAAGTGGTAAGTGGAATCTCGAATAGGGTCCCCTTCGGTTTCCAGACTTTGAAGCCGGATTTCACCGCATAGCTTTTGCTTACTGCGGTAAACACAACAATGTTTATGTCGCTGATGTATGCCTCTAAAGCGCCCAGGTTGGAATCCGTGTCAATGATATTAACGGCCGGATATTTCTCGGCAATCAGATGATCCAGTACGTCGGGAACACCTCTTTTCAGGCCTTCAATAATCCGGGTATTCTCCTGATAAGCGACCTGCAGATCCGGGTTAAGGACCACATCTACCTTTAGGCCGAGGCTTAACACTTTGTCGTATTCACTGGAGTTTACAATTAAAGTTGGGCTCCATTCCAATAACTGGCCCAGGTATTCTTCATTGAAATCACCAAGATGGTGGATATATAATGCAGGCTCCTGCTTTTCTTTAACGATGTGATGTGAGGACATACACAAAAGTAAGGAACTTAAATCAATTTGATGTCTGGTCGGGGTAGATGGCAATATGGTGCGTTCGCAGCATATAGGGTGTAACGTTTCCGCTTCCTGCAGTTTGAAAAGAGATTAACCTGGAGGCCTGTTTGGGCATATGGCAGTCGACACAGTTGTCCTTCAGGATGCCTTTGGCAAGCGTTACGTTGCTGTGGCTGGTTGTTTCATGACAAGACATGCAGCGCTGTGAATAGATGGCCAGATTCCCCTTGATGTTCTCATGGGTATTGTGGCAGGAATTGCAGGTCATGCTGTTGCTTTTGATGAAACACTTACTCTGTTGCATCAGTTGCGTACTGCTGCCGTGTACATCTGCTTCATGATGGACAATTGAAGCTGCTCCGGCGTCATAGTAGTCACTGAGCTTATCTCCAGGCTTGAATGCAAAGGTGGACCGCTTTTGTTCAACATCATTACCGGAGTGGCAGACCGCACAGGCATCTACTTTTTGCGTCCGTGTTAGCGCCGCATAGTTAACGATGTACTTTGGTTTCCTGACTTCAGGACTGTCTATGTGGAACTGTACATGTTTGGCTGCAGGGCCATGGCAACGCTCACAATCTACCCCATAGATCAGTGATTTCCGGTCCAGTTCCTCTATTTCCGACGTGCCGGAGGTGCTTACCTTCTGCGCATCGATAAAGGAAGCGTGGCATTCCAGGCACCTGGAGCCGATGGGACGATCATAGTAGACCCGGTCGGTTGGAAAGCCAGGGCTGTTTGCCCATTGGTTCACCGCGGTAAAGAAGGATAATGGCAGTTGCTTCAGCTTTTTACCCGCCCAGTAACCATAGGTATAGCCGCGCTTTCCTGACCCTATTGCGATATCAAAGCGTCTGGAGATGGTTACCCTGCCATCGAGGTAGGCAACCTGATAGGTGTATTTTCCCCACTTCTCAACAATGACCTTCAGGCGGTTATCGAACACAAATGTGTTTGTGTCGGGCTGATGTCCTGGCGTAACCTCCGCTGAAGTAATGTTATGCGAGGTTTTCTGATGTGGATTTTGGAGGTACTGGTCGTATATCTCTGCATGACACTTTCTGCAGCTTTCAGACCCGGCAATGGCATTTTCTTTTACCGGTTCCGTGGATTGGAAGTTCATACACTTGGCGCAGAGGGTGACCACCGCAGCAAGAAGAGCAAATATTAGCAACAGGCGCCTGTATCCTTTCAAAATTTATCGCTTAAGCTCAAATTTAATAAAGCGCAGCTGATATCCTTCTGATTCGCAAAGAATTCTGATGACTTGTTTTCCAGCAGCCAGGGCAATATTGTCGACGAGCACCGATTTCCCGTGGTTGGCAGCAGGGATGACTATATTCCCGGCCACTGCCTTCCCGTTGAGCAGGATGGACATCTTGCCCGTAGCTTGTGGCTTTGCGGAGCTGGCATTGATCTGTAAACGATAAACACCCGCTTTCGCAACCTGGACAGTGTACTGAAGCCATTCCCCATCTTCAATATGGTCTACATAATACTTTTCATATTGCGTAGAATCTCTGGAAATATCAACGCCATCATTCCGATAGATCCGGCCGCGATTTCCGGCGGTATACTTGCCCGTAGCCGTATAATAATCTGCCGTGTCCTTGTCAAAATAGGCATAGCCGTTTCTCCCAAGATCATAGTCCACCGCATAAAGCAAAGCAGTATCGGCAATGATGTTTGCCTTGTAAGGCCACGTCGTATCGTCATGCGGCTGCCTGATCATGGCGTCAATAACGTCCTTGTGTATGGTCGTATTTTCCACCCTGGCATAGGTTGCAAGCTCCATCAGCCCACTGTAGACATTGCTTTCTTTCGGCTTGTTACCACCTTCATTTAAGTATTTTACGAAGTCATTGTAGTTGGGATTTGATTTGATCTCCATGAGATTGTTTACCCCAATCTTTTTCAACGGCCACCAGGCCCAGCCGATGTTGTTTTTCTCCAGTAGATGAATGGCATCTCTAAACCAAACGTTCGAGTTCTCGCCAGTTTCACCAAGCCATACCGGAACATTGTGCTCATCCCTTGCTTTTAGCATGTTTGCAATGGAAGCTTGATCGTTATAGTTCCAGTACTTGTGAAAGCTTAGGGCCATATTTTTATCCCATACCGGAAGTATGCCGTTGTAATTATTTCCCCAGCCATTGCCTTCGATGATCAGCAGGTGTTTTTTGTCGACCTTCCGGATCGCTTTGGTAATGTCTACCATCAGCTTTTTCAACGGGACATTTAATTTTTCCTGCGTACCATTTTTATCTTTTTGCGGGTTCTGAAACCCCCAGTTCGGCTCATTGATAATGTCGTACGCACCGATCCATTCTTCATTCTTGTACCTTTCTGCGAGTTTCACCCACAAGGCAATTGTTTTCTGCTGGTTGGCTTCACTTTCCCACAACGATGGTTTAGCAGGATCCCGGTCGGATATGTTCGTGTCATTCCCCTGCCCGCCAGGTGCAGCATGCAAGTCCAGTATCAAGTACATTTGGTTTGCTTTACACCAGGAAAGCAGACTATCCGTGAACGCAAATCCTTTTTCCAGCCAGGTGTGCTGACCGGCAACCGGCTCCTGATCTACCGGCAAGGTGTATAAATTGTAATGCATGGGCAGACGTATGGAATTAAAGCCCCAGGCCTTTAAAGAATCTACATCTGCCTTTCTGGTGTGGTTATTTAGCCAAAGGTCATAGAATTCCTGCGTCTGCTTCGGACCAATCAGCTCCTGGATTCTTTCCCTTAATCGGTATTGCTGCCCTTCCTTATTCACCTTCATCATATAGCCTTCCTGCAACATCCAGCCCCCCAGTCCTATTCCACGGAGTAAGATATTCTCCCCTTTCTCATTGACAATCTTTGTCCCTTCTGCTTTCAAAAACCCCTGACCGAATCCGCTGAAAAAGCTGATCATTGCGAACAGCAAGAGGGGAGCTGACTTGCTAAGAAAGGAAAAGTTCGATTTGGCTTTTGCTGATTGCGGTACTTGAAACATCTGAGACATGATTGTATTTGCGTTTATTTAAATGTTAAGGAGTTATGTGCTGGTCTACCAGACGTAAGTGCCAACAGCACCCTTCTCCAGACCGGTCACCAAGACTTTTCCCTGATAACTTATGTTGAAGTCTGCTTGTTTATCTCCTGTGTTGGCGACAATCAATACGATCTTACCTTCCGGGGTTTTAAATGCAACATTAGAAAGGTCATCTGAGTACGAGGATGCAATTCTGAAAGCGCCTGGACGGACGAACTTAGAGGCGTGGGCAATAGCATAGTAAGCGAGGTTCCTGGTGACTTTGTCCCGGTCAATTGTGACTGCGCCCTGGCACATGGGGCAGCCGCCCCGGTCCGTGTATGGTTTGTTCTCCGGATCTGCGGCAAGGTTCCACTCCAACACATTTCTACTCCAGTTACGGGTAGCCCCGATGATTAATCTTTTAACAGGAGAAACGATGTTTAGTACAGCAGAATCCCTGCCGTCAATTACCATCTGTTCTGTGAAATAGATGTTTTTGTCGGGATGAGCGTTGCGCACATCAGTAAGGGACTCGATTTTGCCCCCATAAAGGTGGAATGCGGAGCCGTCTACGTACTTTCTTGCCTCAGGGTCATTTAAAATAGCTATCGGATAATCCGGGCGGTCCGCATTGTGGTCATATATGACGATTTTGGTATCAATACCGGCCTTTTTAAAGGCGGGGCCGAGATTGTTTTTGATGAATGTGGCCTGATCGGGTGCCACCATAAGTAAACTCGGGTTGTTACCCGGATGAAGGGGCTCATTCTGAATGGTTATGGCATCGATATGGATTCCAAGCTTTTTCATCTCCTGAATGTATCGGACCAGGTAAGCTGCATAGACGGGATAGAACTCCGGCTTAAGCATTCCTCCTCTGCTGTCGAAGGAGGTCTTCATCCATGCAGGCGGCGACCATGGTGAGCCCATTATTTTAATCTTCGGAGTGATGGCAAGAATCTCCTTCAGCACAGGTATCACATCCGCTTTATCCGGTCCGAGATCAAAGTTCCTGAGCTCCAGATCGGTTTCCCCCTCTTTGAAGTCATTGTAAGAAAATACACGTTCGTTCAGGTCGGAAGCACCAATACTTAAACGAAGGTAACTGATGCCGATGGCATTGCCATCCGTAGCAAATAACTCCTTTAACAGCGCTGCGCGACTGCCGGGGCTCATCTTAACCAGGTGCATTGCACTACCGCCTGTAAGTGCAAACCCAAAGCCGTCAATAGATTGGTAAGTAACCTGATCATTTATTTCAATTGACGGATTGGCGTTTGAGGCCTTAACAAACTTCAGTCTAGCCTTCTGCTGTATAAACAAGCTGGACTTGTCGGAGGTGGTTAGCCAAAGGTCTGCCTTGCGCTGCTGTGCAAAAAGCGGGGATATGGATAAAATAAGCAGGCTGCCGAACAGTAGCCTCAAAGTGTTTAATCTCATTTGCAGGAGTCTATTGAATTAGATAGGTGGAAATCGAATGTGGAAGACTGGTCGTTTCAGCGGCTTTGCCTTTGATCCATAAGTTAAAGGATATCTTATCGTCCGATTTGTTCATGACGACAACCACCAGCTGTCCGTCGGGATTCAAGAACGATGTCGAGATCAGCTTGTCGCGGTTGGATGATGTTGCCACACGCTGTGCTCCCGGAAGAATGAATTTAGAGAGCTGACCAAGGTAATAGTAGGAATTGGCATAAATCAGCTTGCCTGTTTTTGAATCTGCGTGAACAGGTGCGTAACAGTAGTTGCCGACGTGATTTGGGCCGCCATGCTCGTCCAGCAACATATTCCAATCTGTCCATCCTGTTGCACCGCTGTTAAAATCGTTAATGATTGAATTGCCATATCTTTCTCCGAGTGCCCAGCTTTGTAGACTATCGGGATTAAACTTCTCAATGGACGCCTCCGTAAGTATCAGGTTGGTTTTTGGAAAAGCCTCATGAACCATTTTTACGTTGTCAAACTGCATTGCACTTCCAGTCCAGGTTTCATACCAGTGAAAACCAATACCCCAAACATATTTTGCTGCTTCGGGGTCACTTAAGATCACACTGGCGCGTTGGAACACCTGATCCCGGTTGTGGTCCCAGGCGATCAAATTTTTGCCGCCAAGTCCGTTTTTGTGCAAGGTTGGGCCCAGATATTCTTTAATAAAATCTCTTTCTTCCTCTGCTGTGAAGATACATGACTCCCAGGTTTGCGTTGCCATTGGTTCGTTCTGTACGGATAAGCCCCATACTGGAATGCCTTTACTCTCGTAGGTTTTGATGAATTTTACGTAGTAGTCTGCCCAGGATTGTCTGAATTCAGGTTTAAGTTTACCACCTTTAAGCATGCTGTTGTTGGTTTTCATCCAGGCCGGAGGGCTCCACGGACTAACGAACAGGGGTAATTTGTTTCCAGCAGCGGCTACGGCCTGTTTAATCAGTGGGATTCTATATTTTTCATCGTGTGCAATACTGAACGACTTCAATGCGGCATCGTTGTCTTTCACGTAGGTGTAAGAGTCACTTGAAAAGTCACTGCTGTTGATTGACGTACGCGCCAGGCTATATCCTATACCTCTATTGCGGTCATAGTAGGCGCTTAAGAATTCCTTTTGCGTCTCTTTGGAGAGCTTCGCATATGTTTCTGCAGTGGCATCGGTAATGGCGCCACCAATTCCGAGGAAGGATTGAAACTTCTTGTCGGGATCTACAAATATGCAGATCTGGGTCTCCAGTGGCTGTTTTAAGTCTCTGAAGGTTAAACTGCCATTCTCTGACAGACGCAGATCAGACTGATCTGCCGTTGTGTAAATTTTAGAATTTCTATTGTTTAGCTCCCATCCCGCCGGGTTCGTTTGAGCAGATAGCTGTCCCGCTGCAGATGCCAGAAGCAAAGCAAGGAATAAGCTACATTTTTTTCTATCGGTCGTATTCATGGGCCAAAATTATCGATTATGCTGCAGATGCAACTTTGTATTGGAAAAAAGGAGGTGGCGCTGACCACCTCCTGAGCGTTATTTTATAAGCTTCCACCCCATTCTTTACTCTGGAGTATTTTAGTATTCTGCAACTCTACCTCTGGAATGGGCAGCGTCTCATTTTTATTGGCTTTGAAGCCCTTTGCAGCAAGTTTTGAAGGTGCTAGCCCCCAGCGTACCAGGTCAAACCAGCGCTGTCCTTCACCCACAAGCTCCAGACGGCGCTCTTTCATGATGTTGTCCATGTTCACTTCTACGGGATTAAGGCCAATTCTTTGTCTCACTGCGTTCAGCAGCGTATATGCCCTGCTTCCAGCACCTACACCGCCGCTGCTCTTCAGCAGCGCTTCCGCTTCCATCAGGTACGTGTCCGCAAGGCGGATCTCATACATATTCTGGCCGAAGTTTAATTCCAGTTGGCCATTCGCCGCTTTGGTGGATACCCTTCCGGCATATTTTTCAAGGAAGTAACCGGTGTTGTCGTTTGCATGTTTGTATGCAGCAATTCCAGCTTTCTCCAGACTGTCCAGATTGGCGACGGTTGGCTTGTTGCGTGGATCGAAGTGAATGAGGTCAAACAGCTCCTTGGTAATCGGCAGGACGCTCCATCCAGAAACATAATCTGGCGCCTGGGCAGGGATCAAAGGCTTATAGTCTCTTGGACCCACCAGGATGCCCATCACGTTACCTTCACCTGATCCTACATTTCCCCAGCCCATCTGGGAAGTGGTGTTGTAGGCAATCTCTAATATGGATTCGCTGTTGTACTTGTTCTTCACATTCCAAAGATCAGCGAAGCTGTCAAGCAGCTTGTAGCCATACTGGTTTGGAACGCCCGGAGTACCGTTGACGATGGCAAATTCAGTTGTGGATTCGGCGAACTTCTCTTGCCACAGGTAAACTTTGCCTAATACGGCATGTGCTGCACCCTGGGTTAAACGGCCACCTTCCGGAATGTTGCCGTCTGTACCTTTAGGAAGCGTAACCGGAAGATTCGGAATGGCTTCTGTTAGGTCCTTTTCGATCTGGGCCCAAACTTCTGCAGGTGGTGCCTGTACCACTTCATACATCTTCGAAGGATCTACCGGTGCCGTGAGGAGCGGTACATTTTTGAAAATACGTACCAGGTCGAAATAAAAGATTGCCCTTAAGGCTTTCGCTTCTGCGATATACCGGTTCTTCGTTGACTCTGCCAGCGGAATGTCCACGATTTTTTGTAGGAGGAGGTTTGCACGGTAAACACCTGTAAAACCTTTCCCCCATAAATAACTCGGCGCTCCACTTAGTGAAGTCACCGTATAGTTGTTCATGGCTTGCAGGTCGCCTAGATCCGAAGGGGAGTCACCGCCGGCATAATGATCATCAGACCCTGAAGCAAAGATGTTCAGCTTCGTTAGATATCCGGACGACTGGTTCCCAAATTGATCATAGACGGCAACGAGACCACTAAAGGCTTCCTCGGGCGTTTTGTAATAACCGGTCTCCAGAATTCTTTCTCTGGGGTTCACTTCCAGTTGCTTTTTGCAAGATCCCAGCAACTGCATTCCAGTTGCCAGGGCAACCATATATACAATGTTCTTTTTCATGACTATATCTTTTATTTTTTAACAAGATGAAACCAGGAGGTCCCCTATAGCTTCATTGTCTTAAATTTAAAATCCAACATTTATTCCCAGCATAAATGAGCGGGCTTGTGGGTATACGCCCCTGTCGATCCCTAAAACAGTGCCGCCAATCTCCGGATCATAACCGGTATACTTGGTTGCTGTAAACAGGTTTTCACTCATCAGGTAAACACGGCAGCGTTGCGCACCGACTTTTTGAGAGATCAACTTTGGCAAAGTATAGCCGACCTGCAGCGTCTTCAATCTGAAGTAGGCACCACTTTCCAGATACAGTTTGGACATCTTGGTGTAGTTTCCATTTCTGTCGGTTTCTACCACCCGGGGTATTGAATTCGATGGGTTTGTTGGGCTCCAGCGATCCAGGATCTTTTCCTGCCAGTTCGCATAGGTTACGTCCAAACGGCGCAATCCCTGGAAAATTTGATTGCCGGAGACACCGTTACCGAAAGCGACAAAATCAAAGTTTTTATACGCGAGGTTGATGGTTACGCCATAGGTAAAGTCCGGAATCGGGCTACCCAGATAGGTACGGTCACCACCTTCAATCTGCTCATTGTTGTTCAGGTTAGCGAACTTGATATCACCCGGTTTGGCGTTTGGCTGAAGAACAGTCCCTGCCGGACCTTTATAAGCATCGATCTCTGCTTGCGACTGGAATATCCCCAGCATTTCATAGCCATAGAATTCGCCGAAGGAACGGCCCAGACCAGTTCTGGTCATGTTCCCCATACCTTGGAAGCTTTGTGCATTGTCTTCGATGAACTCTTTACCTGGAAGCAGTTTGGTTACCTTGTTCTTTAAAGTAGATGCGTTTGCATTTACACCAAAGTTCAGGTCTCCAAAGTTTTTGTGGTAGCCGAGTTCGATTTCAAAACCGGTATTTTGCATGTCACCAACGTTTTGAGCCGTACTGCCGGAGAAGCCGAGGTACAATGGCAATGATGGATTTTGTAGAATACCAACCGTCTTCTTTTTGAACCATTCTGCAGTTAAGGTGAAGTTGGTGAATAAGGTTGCATCAAATCCAATATTCGTCTGACGGGTTTCTTCCCATTTCAAGTCTGGATTCGCTGGTGCCGCAGGGCTCCATCCGATGGTACTCTGATCGGTAGTTCCGAAAGTATAGTTACGTCCGCTTTGAACCAGGGGAACATAGGAGAAGTCTCCGATCGCGTCGTTTCCGGTGATACCATAACCACCGCGGATCTTTAAGAAGTTGATGGCTTTGTTCTGCGGCCAGAAGGACTCCCGTGTAGGAACCCATCCTGCAGAAAATGAAGGGAAGACACCATACTTGTTGTTCGTACCGAAGCGGGAAGAACCATCACGTCTGATGATA
This sequence comes from Pedobacter sp., assembly GCA_045629455.1. GTDB lineage: Bacteria > Bacteroidota > Bacteroidia > Sphingobacteriales > Sphingobacteriaceae > Pedobacter. Next base: position 24,521 of record JAZQRI010000039.1, read on the forward strand.
CCTGTAAGCAGGTATTTTTCATCATAATTGTAGGTGATCCTGGAAAAAATGGAATTCACCACATGAAGGGTATTGTCTGACCCATCGCCCAGACGATCTGCGGGAACCGGTTTGTAGTTCAGGTTTCCCTGATAGAAATTGTCCGCAATGACATTTGCAAAATCAGCAGATACGCCTCTGTCGTTATTGTCCATGTAGTATCCCTGACCGATGATCAAATCCACATCATGCTTGCCGAACTGCCTGCGGTAGTCAATTGTATTCTCCCAGTTGTAGTTGATCACATTGTTCATGCTGCGCAGAAAATGTGTATTGCTATTCTTACTGGAGGACGTGAGATAATAGATCGGGGTATACGTTTCTGCACCATAAAAGGCCAGTTTAGTACCCAGTGTTGATCTTATTTTTAGGCCTTTGATGGGTTCCGCTTCAGCGAAAACGTTTCCAACAATGTTGTGATCCCATCCATAGTTGCCGAGCCTGGTCTGGATGTACGCGAGCGGATTGCTCATTTCCTGACCTACGGCTCCGGAGATTCCGTATGGATTGCCATTTGGCGCCAGAATAATGCCTGTGTTTGTCGAATATGGGGAAGCACCAATCTTTGCCGGATCATTTTCGATCACCGGTGTGATTGGATCCAGGGCCATTGCTGAACTTAGCGGACCACCGAACTCACTGTTTGTATTGCCTATTGAGCTGTTCACCGAATGGCTGTAGCCGAGATTCTCCCCGAAGTTTAGCCATTTGACCGGTTTATAGGTAGAATTGATCCGCACGTTTGCCCTGTTCCAGTTTGAGATCGGACTGGCTACAATACCTTCCTGGGTCACATATCCAAATGACGTATAAAGACTTGCTTTATCCGATCCTCCGGCTACGCTGAATTCATGTGTTTGCCTTCTTGCATCGTCATTAAAAACAACGGACTGCCAGTCGGTACCGGCCCCAAAACTTTCCGGGTTGGTGTAAGGAGCTGTTTTACCATCGTTTACTGCAGCCTCATTTCTGATCATGGCATATTGTGAAGCATTCAGCAGGTCTAATTTTTTAGCTGGTGCCGATGTACCATAGAAGCCATTGTAATTGATTTGCAAGCCGGTTTTTCCTTTTTTCGTGGTGACGATGATTACGCCGTTTGCTGCACGTGCACCATAGATGGCCTGAGATGCGGCGTCTTTCAGCACCTCAATGGATTCGATGTCATTCTGGTTGATGTAACCAATTCCGCCATTGTCCACGATTACCCCGTCAACAACCCATAATGGATCGTTGTTCCCGTTGCTCGCAAAAGTACTGTATCCACGGATACGGATGGTAGAAGCTGAACCTGGCTGCCCGTTACTGCTGGAGACGTTCACACCGGAAGTACGACCCTGTAAGGCCTGCTCTACACGATTGATCGGCATTGATTCCAGATCCGCGGCTTTAACGCTGGAGATCGCACCAGTGACCACACTTTTCTTTTGCGTACCGTAACCGACAACTACGACTTCCCCCAGTGCCTGGGCGTCCGAGGATAATTTGATGTTGTGTGGCCCCGGCGAGGTCACGTTAATCGTTTGGGTAACCATACCGATCTGGCTGATCTGCAGTTTGGCGCCAGTGGCGGGCGTTAAGATGGAGAAATTTCCAGAGGCATCCGTGACCGTGCCCCGTGTTGTTCCCTGCAACTTTACGGTAACACCTGGGATGGGCTTTCCATCTGCCTGGTCTGTCACCGTTCCTGTAACTGTAATGTCCTGTGCGGATACCGCGAAAGGAAAAACAAGCATACAGAACATGAAGAAAATGAATGTAAATCTTCGTTTCATACAAATGCTATTGAGTTAATACTTGGTTAGTTCTGCTAAGCATTCCGCCTAACAGGGACCAAAACTAGCTTCGGAAGCAAACATTGTATAATTATTGAGGCCTACAGAAACCATACAGTTCCACTAAAATGGTGTGGATCTTGAGAATTAAGGCCCTACATAGACACTACACGCAATAATCAACTCACTGATAATCAGCATTAACACAACGTAACACCTGGAACGACACCGAAAAGTAAACCTACGGTTTGGATCAGGATAAATTCGGGGCTTTATCTCTGGAAATCTCCGTAAGGAATTCATAAAGATTGGTTTCGGGTTGGAGGTGAAGCTTTTTTCTTAGACGGTAGCGTCCGACTTCAACTGCTTTGATGGTTACGTTCATCAATTGGGACATTTCCTTTGAAGAAAGGTTCATTCTCAGGTAAGCGCAAAACTTCAGGTCATTGGGACTGAGTTCGGGAAAACGATCTTTTAGCTTATTGAAGAAGTCATAGTTCACATTGTTGAAGTGCATCGTCAGCTGCTCCATGTCCTGCCCGTCACGCTCCACCTCTCGGATTAAGCGAACCAAATGTCTGAAGCTGGCGGAGCCGTCCGGAATATCATCATTTTTTATCACTGTGGAGATGACTTCTTTGATCTTGGCAAGGACTTTATTCCTTTGAACCAGGTGCATGGTCATTGTAGAAAGCTCCTTGTTCTTATGGTTTACATCAGCTTCCAGACGCTCGTTCTTCAATCGTACAATCTCTTTTTCTGTACGGTCTAATTCCAGCTGATGCAAATAGCTAAGCCGGGTACTTTCCATATTGTGTTTGCGTTTCTGCCATTTTACGATACCCAATAGCACCAGCAAAACCAGCGTGACATAGAAGAGACCCATCCATATGGTGTTGTACCAGGCGGGAAGCACTTCAAACGTGTAAGAGACCGGCTCCGATTCATTTCCTTTGTTGGTTCTTGCCTTTACTTTAAACGTATATTTTCCTGCAGGAAGATTTGTGTAGTCTTTTTCGTTTTTGGCAGACCAGGGAGACCATTCTTTATCAAATCCAACCAGCTGGTAACTAAAGCTGACATTTCTCTTTTGCTGGAATAACGTAGAAGCAAATTCAAAGTGAAAAGAATTGAGGTTGTGCTGAAATCTGAGGGTACGTGCGTGATCCTGCGTTCCGCTAATGCGTCCGTTCTGTACAAAGTATCCACCAAAGATTACGCTGTCCCGGCTCCCTGTGAGGCGAATGGTGCCGATAGCAGCCGCCGGTTTTACGATGTTTGCCTTATAGTTCTCATAATTGATGAGGAAAGCTCCCTTATTGGCACCGATGAAGATGTTATTCTTGTTCAAGGGATAAATACTTTCAAAACCGCCAACAACCTTTCCGTCCATCTCGGGCAAATACACAACGGTGTAAGGATTTCCGGCCGAAGGCCGGGTGAAGTCAATTACGCCTACCCGTTTATTTGTGATAAACCATATGTTTCCTTCTTCATCTTCTTTAAGATACTGCACCGGGAGTGTAGACAGTGCGTTGTTGAGGAGCGCAAACCGAACGAATGTGTTTCTCCTTTCGTTGTATTCATATATGCCGCGGGATGTCGCAATCAGGACCCGGTTCTTAATACGGTACACGTAATTGTAAAGGGTCACAGGAAGTCCGTCTTTTGCGGTGTAAAGCCTGATGTGGCTGATGCTCCTGTGGTCTGGGGAAAGCTCAATTTTATATACGCCGTGATATGGATGCGATGACCAGAGATTCTTGCTATTGTCAGTCACCAGGAACCTTAATGACTCTGTTACACCTGAAACACTGCTGTACTTAAAACTTCCCTGATCATAATCCAACTTTTGGAGCCCCAGATAAGTACCGCCGATCACATCTTTTGCCGGGAAGATATTATTCATCGGCTGAAAAGCCCAGGTTCCCGGGGTGCCAGGTATCTTGTTTGCCATACCCTTTGACACTATAAAGCTTCCGTCTTCATGTCCCATTAACAGCTGTCCATTAATGTCATCCAGGCTCCAGACCTGACCCTTTGTATTTTTAACTTCCTGAAAAGCGGACCGGACAAAACTTAGGTCCTGGCTTCCGCCATCCAGGGCTGAGGCATACAAGCCGTTTGATGTTCCGATATACAATGACTGATCATATATTTTGAACGCGTAGCTGGTCACTTGCTTGTTCCGGTCCGGGAAAATATTCTTGATAGCCGTGTTTATGGCCACAAATGAAATTCCATCATCCAGCGCCAGCCACATGTTCTTGTGCTGATCTAAAAGAATTCCACGGATGTTATTATTCTGCAGGCCCTCCCGGAAGCTGTATTTCTGTAGCATCCGCCCTGCTCTATTCATGATGTACACACCGCCGGAGGTTGTTCCAACCGCGTAACGCCCATGATCAAGGACAGTCGTCAGATACATCCGTTCATTTAGAAAGGTGGAGTCCAAATCGGTCTTCTTGGGGGTAAGCTTATTCTTATATAAAAGGAACATCCCATTCTTCAATGTGGAAACGAGCAGGGTATCCTTATTGTACGGTAAAATTCCGGTAATTGCGGATTGTTTCAACACGAGATCTGAACAAACCGGCTTCCAGATTTCTTTGTCGTAAATCATCAGCCCGCCATCCCGGCTGTGTGCATAAACGTGGCCATTTACCTGACCCACAAATTCCCAGGATAGATTTGGCTTGTAGGTATTGATCACACCACCTTTATAGTGGAGAATAACGGTCTTGGCTCTGAAGAACACTTCATCATTTAAAATGGTAATGTCCCACACGTCGGCAAACTTCCTGAACTTCAAAGGCACCAATGAAAGCAAGGATTTATATTTTAGGACGCCATGCGAATCGGGAAAAAAGTATCCAATCTCATCCTGGGCACCGATAAAAATTCGGTTTCTTGAATCGATTCCAATAGACCGGACAGATGTATTGTTCGGCAATTTGAACAAGTTCCAGTAGGCGCCGTTGTAGAATAAGAGTCCTTCATTATTTCCGACAAAGAGATTGCCGGCTTGGTCTTGCTTGACGCACCAGTTCTGAATGCCCGCATGGTATACTTCGTTGCTAAAATTTTCAATCTGTGGAATACCGAGCTGATCCTGGGCGTAGAGCGGCGAAAAACGGATCAAAGCAATCAGAACAAATAGATAATTCCTCATAGGACCGGACGGGACATAAAATGTGGGAATAAAGGTATAGAAATAGCAGCGAACATGGACAACTCTGCACAAGAACTTCTTCTGCCAAATTGCGTGTAAATTATTTGATTTACATTTAAATAGTGTATATTTTCCCCTTTAAATGTTAATTATAAAAACAATAACCTTATGCACATTTCTAAAACCCATTTGATCGCCACTTTGATCGGACTATCCTCGGTAACGATGTATTCCTGCAAAGCCAAAAAGGCTGTCGTGAAGACCCCTGCCCCTGTGGTTAGACAGGAAGCACCCGCGGAAAAAGCATCTGCACCGGAGCCTAAAGAAGAACCTGCGAAACCAGCACCAGTTGAGAAGCCGGATTATAACTTCGAAAATGTTCTTTTCGAATTCAATTCTGCGGTATTGAAGACAGAAAGTTTTCAGACACTCGATAAAGTAACTGCAGAGATTAAGAAAGATCCAACAGTCACTTTCATCATAAACGGTCACTCCTCTGCGGAGGGTTCACCAGCGCACAACATGTCGTTGTCTGTAGATCGTGCCAACTCAGTAAAATCTTACCTGGTAAATGCGGGATTTGATGCCAAAAACTTCAGTGTAAAAGGCTTTGGAGAGTCACAACCTGTTTCTTCGAACGATAGCGAAGAAGGACGAGCGTTGAACCGGAGAGTGGAGATCAAAGTGAACCGCTAAGAATTCATATTGTCTTAAGAACAATGATATTTTTGAACTAATAGAAAAAAGGGAAAGACTAATTGGTCTCTCCCTTTTTTCTTGGTAAAAAGTCTAGTTGAGGTTTCGTAGGATCGTTACTTGTTTTATTAAGCACAGAGGTAATGCTGGATATTACCCCCGCGATATCCGATAAATCAGCAGGCACAATCATTGTGTTGTTGGTTTTCGCGAGTTTCCCAAATTCAGTGAGGTATTGTTCAGCTACACGCAGGTTCACCGCATTCATTCCTCCTTCTTCGTTAATCGACTTCGCAATTTCAGTGATACCCTTTGCAGTAGCAATAGCGACCAACTCGATCTCGGTAGCTGTACCACTTGCCTCATTGATCATCCGCTGTTTTTCTCCTTCTGAACGGGCGATCATTTCTTGCCGATCCCCTTCCGCCCGGTTGATCTTCGCCTGCTTCTGACCTTCTGACTCCGCAATAAGCGCCCGTTTCTCTCTTTCTGCCCGCATTTGCTTTTCCATCGCATCGCGGATGCCTTGTGGAGGAGAGATGTTCTTTACTTCATATCTGGACACCTTGATGCCCCAGGGATCACTGGCTTTATCAACAGCACTGACGATGGTACCATTTACCGTTTCCCGTTCTTCGAACGTTCTGTCCAGTTCCATCCGTCCGATGACACTCCGCATTGTTGTCTGGGAAATCTGAATAACTGCGAAACGGTAGTTGTCGATGCCATAAGAAGCCTTTATTGGATCAATAACCTGCAGGTACAGTATGCCGTCTACCTCCACCGCGATGTTATCCTTGGTGATACATATCTGCGGAGCGACGTCTATAGCCTGTTCTTTCAGGTTTTGTTTATAAGCGATCTTATCTATAAAGGGAATTAAAATATGAAAACCTGCATCAAGAGACCGGCTGTATTTACCTAACCTTTCTACGATGAACACAGATCTTTGTGGCACGACTTTAAACGTAGAAAGGAAAGCGACAAGAATAAATAGGGCCAGTAAGAAGAGAATAATGGTAGATGCTGTCATGTTGATTTGATTGATTTTACAATTAATAATATACTTTCATTTCCGGTAATGATGACTTGTTCGCCGGGGCTGATCCGGTCCTCGGAACAGGCGTCCCATAAGGTACCTTTAAATTCCACCCGTCCGTTTGTGCCTGGAGAGATTGGTGTTTCAGCTCTCGCTACCTTCCCGATGAATTCATCCTGCAGCGTTTCTTTAGAAACAGGAGTCATACCGATCTTCTGTTTCACCCAGTTCCTAAACATAAGCACGGAGAGGACAGAACTTCCGAGGAAAATAAGAAGCTGGACATTAAGGGACACGTCAAAAAACAAGGTCATAATACCTACAATCCAGGCCCCTGCACCAAAAAAGAACAGGATGAAACCAGGAAGCACGAATTCGAGCAGGAAGAATGCCAACCCGATTCCAAACCATATGACTGCGTTGTTGAAAAAGTCGTTCATAAAAGATGTTCTAAATCCTCAAAACCACTACGATGTGCCGGTGTACAGAGTCCGTGTTTACGAAATGTGGCCTTAATCTCTTAAGATACTCAATAAAAGCGTAAAAAGGGATATTTCAGAGAACGGATTTGCTTAAAGCCAGATTTGGAGCACAGTTAGAAGCATCAGATCCAGAAATTTCAGTGTTTTTTGGCAGTTTGGATCTGCTCCCCAACATCAACCATTGTTGCCACCCAGATGTTGGCTTCATTTGCTTTGAGGTAATGCAGGAGCTTGCTATGCGCATCGAGACTCACATTTAAGCTGTGCCCGCCACCTACGCCATGAAATAGAAAAACGAGCACCGTGTTGGTACGCTGTGCCTGCTTGACCAGATCTATCAGATATTCCGCCGCCTGCCCGTTAATCGCATAGCTGTTTATATCGTCGAGGTTTACCTGTTTTGCGGTTTGCAAACCGGGAGACACGCCGCGAGCACCCGCGAAGTCATTTCGAAGCCCGTTATAAAAGTATTCTCCGCCAATCTTTAGATCACCGCATGGGTAAGCGAACGTCCGCCGGGATTTGCCATCAATGGCCTTCAGGATGCTGTTGTTGATCCGGACCTCCTCCACCGCCCTTGACACACTATACTTACTCAGATCATGTTCTGGCGTGACAAAGCCTCTTCCGGGCAAACTGCCGTCGCAGGGGTGAAAAAGTGCATGGTTGCCAAGTTCGTGGCCATTTTTTGCCACTTGCCGCCATTCTGAAAGCCGCCCGGGGATCGTTGGGGAAGAACCGATCAGGTAAAAAGTGCCTTTAAGGCTAAGAGAATCCAAGGCAGGGATAACATTGTCCAGATGAACGTCAATGGCGTCATCATAGGTTAGCACAACGGCACATTGTTTATTGTTCCAGGTAGAAACACTTTGCGCGAAGATATTGACCTTCAGATGGACGATAAACAACATGGCGAGCAAGCTCACCTTTAAAATTCTATTCACCATTATTTCAGCGCTATAAGTCAGACGAGTTACCTTCAGAAAGATGTACAAAACTACCTCTCCATGCGCAAATTAATGAATTAACCGATATCACTTGCATGCAGTTGCGAAAACAGCGTAATAGTTATTTTTGGTGATGCTTAATTAAATTAGGTCGGCTGTGAGGTTGGACGTAAAATGATCTCGTTAACATCAAACTCTTCCGGCTGCTCGATTACATAGGCAACAGCACGGGCGATAGATTCTGGAGAGATCGCCATATCCAATATGGGTTGCATGGCCTCTCTGATCTTATCGTCTGTGATTGTATCCGGAAGTTCCGTTTTGATGGCCCCTGGTGAAATGATACTTGTGCGGATGTTGTAAGGCTTGACTTCTTGCCTTAATCCTTCTGAGATGGCCCGAACGGCGAACTTTGTTCCCGCATATACCGCTGAACCCGGTCCAACACGGTGCCCGGCAACGGAAGATACGTTGATAAAGTGCCCGCTTTTCTGTTTTTTGAAGATGGGGAGCGCAGCACCGATGCCATATAAAACACCTTTGATGTTCGTGTCAATCATCTTTTCCCATTCGTCAAAATGAAGGTTTTCCAATCTGGACAATGGCATGAGGCCAGCGTTGTTAAACATCACATCCAATTTTCCGAAAGCCTCCACGGTACCTTGAACCAAGGCCTCCACCTGATCTCTTTTGGTTACATCCGTTACAAATGAGATCGCTTGTCCGCCGCTTGCTTTTATTTCCTGAACCAATGACTCAAGTTTATCCTTACGACGTGCAGCTAAACTAACCAGTGCTCCCGCAGCAACCAAATGTTTCGCAACAGCCTCGCCGATACCGCTGCTGGCTCCGGTAATGACGACTACTTTTCCTTCAATATTATTTTCCATAACTCATTTAAGAATTCCGGCCTTTAAAGCATCCCGGATTATTCTATCTACAATCTTGTTTTATAAATGTTTTTACGAAGGGTAAATAACGACTTTAAGGGGCATCATTAACTTCAATCCAGTGACCATCTGGATCCTGAAAGTAAATCTGTTTCACCCCATCAACCCGTACGGTAGGTGCTTTAGCTGTTCCAGGCCAGTTTGTATACTCAATTTTGCGTTGGTCAAGTTTGACGATGAAGTCCGGAATGGATGCAACACTAAAACACAGGTGCTCATCTTTAGGGTAATTGGCTTTTTGCTGTGCACCCTGAATTAAGTGCAGTGCACCTGCAGGACCGAGCGTGAACCAAACGTGTTTCCCGTCTTTAAATGGTTCTTCAATCTTTTCGAGACTTAACAACGAGGCATAGAAATCTGAACTTGTATTCAAATCTACCACATACACGGCGATATGGTTGAGCCTGGCAGCCGGTTTATTCTTTGTGCCTTGAGCCAAGGAGGCTTTAGAGCAGATTAACGAAAAAGCAACAAATAAGATTAACAGGTAATTTTTCATGCAGGGTTAAGTTTTGAAAGAAGCAACTATTTAGGTGATAACATTTCTAAGACTATAAACTTAATGAAGAAATACAAAAAAATAATTAAAATCAGATGTATTCTTTTATTTCCTTCTGTTTATCTATTTTCCAAAAAATATTTACTACGCATAAACCTATGAAATTTAGACCTTACCTCACTATTCTTCTAATAGCTTTTGCAGTCGTAAAATCGACAGCCGCTACAGTTTCCCTCGGCAAACCTGCCATCCGTGAGTTCTACCACTTAACCATTTACAGGGTAAAAGACAAATCACAGGAGCAACGTGTCGACAAGTACCTTTCAGAAGCCTATTTACCAGCACTACACCGGAACGGGATAAAGACCGTTGGGGTATTTAAGACGTTCGGTATTGACACTGCGGCGAACAAGAAGATTTATGTATTTATTCCTTACAAGTCCTTATCCGAGTTTCATAAAACCACTCAGCTTATAGAAAACGATAAGCAACTAGCCATAAAAGGATCTGACTACCTGAACGCTAAGTATGATGATGCACCTTACCTCAGGCAAGAATCGGTACTTATGGAAGCATTTGCTGCCATGCCGACGGTTAAGAAGCCTAACTTCGATGTACCTAAAAGCGAACGCATCTATGAACTCCGCAGTTATGAGGGCCCAACAGAGAAATTATATCTAAACAAGGTACAGATGTTTAACAAAGAGGAAGTCGAGATCTTCGACAGGATCGGCAGCCAGCCGGTGTTCTATGGCCAGGTTTTGGCGGGCAGCCGCATGCCAAACCTGATGTACATGACGACGTACAGCAGCATGGCATCCAGAGACGAACACTGGAAGATCTTTGGAAACGATCCGAAATGGAAAACAGTATCAGCACTTCCGGAATATCAGCACAACACCAGTAAAGCGGATATACTGTTTATGGTTCCTACCGAGTACTCTGATCTGTAAAATTTACCTTGTTCCACATTCATCCTTAAATTTGAGCAGGCTATCGGTTAACACATTTATTGAGTTGTGAAAAACTTCGGCTGTGGCCGAATTAAGGATGAATGATATGTTACACCCGGTGTTTTCAAATCGGCAGCTATACGGTTTTTGCTGACAATATCAGACTAGTTCTTTAACAGAATGTTTAAGATCGACTGCGCCGTCGTAACATCACCTTCATGTGCAGCCACAAGGTATAATTTATATCGTGATGGGTTCTCTGGAATAGCAACGTTCAGCATTGGCCCCTCACCTAACTTTTCCATTGACAAATCTGTATCATAACCATCCGTTTTAACAAGATACCATTCGAAAGCAAGTGCATTGAAATCCTTCTCCGGAAGCTTCCATTTTCCATCAACATACATCAAAGCGCTATATGGCAAGCTGCTCCCCTGATCCGTTGTTAAAGCTGGCCGGAGTATCTTAATTGCGGGAAGATTGTGGCCTGAGTAAGTTCCATGCCAACTACGGCTTAGTTTGGACAATGCTGCCTTATTTCTGCCCCAGGTGTCTTTTAACCCGTTAAATGATATCAGATGAGATGTTTGCTCATCCTGCCAGTTTTCAATGAAAGCACCTCTACCCATAGCGGGGGTCCGGAAGTATGAAGACGCGTTGATGCTGCTGTAAAAGTAAGGCACTTTTAACGTTTCGATCTGTGAGCCCGCATCTGCCCCGTCTTTAAGCACCAGACCAAACGAATCAATCTCCGGTATTTGTTCATGGAGCAACGTAATTGTCTTTTGGAGGGATGAGGATACTAAAACATCTATAGTGATTAACCTTTTCGGATCAGCTTGCTTGATAGACCTTGCTAGTTTTCGTAACCATAACAAATACTTCTGCTGATGATGATATAGCTCTGGTTGATAGAAGTGTTCCGACAGCTTCTCGTAAGCGCAATTCGCGAGGTTCCAGGCGGCGATATTGTGGTTTCCTCTATGCTTGATCACCGTTTCATGTATCTCATCAGCCAAGTCTTCAAGAACGGCATCACTGTTTAGAAACACTTTAGGATCCGGAATCCAAAAGGCGTAATGTATGGGCATTTTAGCGTTCTCTGCTTCTTTGAAAATTGTTTTGTCATAAATGTTGGGCCCATATATTTTCATGGTATTGATGCCTACCTTTCGCATCTCCTGGATATCGGCCGTTACTATTTTTCGAGTCAGGGCGAACCTATTCCCACGCCAATGCTGCCCCTTGGTGTAGTTTACCCCACGAATATCCGATGATAATGCCTGGACCTTCCCAAGAGCCGGGCGATACGTTTCATGCATCTTTAAGACAGATAAATCATTTATCCAACTATTTTGTTGCTTCAACCCCGCGGGCAAGGGCAGCTTCTCAACTCGCCAGTCGATCATTCCAGGACTTCCATCTGGGATATTCTTGTCAAGGCCAGAATTGAAAAGCACAAATCCTTTAATTTCTGGAAAGGTGGCTTTAACATCATTAAGACCCTCAGTCATCCACTCCGCTTTATATTTGTGTTCAGCTGATCCCATTTCTGCAATCAGCACTGGTAATCCCTTAGGAAGCACCTGATGAAATGGGGTGTATAGTTGCTTAAAAGAGTAGGACTTTTTGTCCGGGTTGTATGGCCCAAAATTCAAACCGGTCACACTTATCCAGTCTACATAGTCCTTTCCGGGAAAATACGCCTTAACCGCGGAAGCTCTCCAGGGGCTCCAAACCCAGATCACATTGGGAACATGATTTTCTATGAACATCTGATGTACATACTTCCATGCGGATTTAAACTCTTCCGGAGTGTTACCACCTGTACTGGACCAGGGATAGAACGGGTTATCCGCCTCATGTGCAAATCTCAGGAACACCGGACGTCTAAGCGCAGCAAGCTGCGAGGCGAATTCCCGAATATAAACGTCGAACTTGCCTGTTACAATTTCACTAAAGATCTTTGTCTCGCCAGCACCCTTCATCGTTCCTCCTGCCTTTTCAAAAAGGGATTTCCAGGGCTCCCAGGTAACCATTGGAATAGAACCCGCATCATACACCGAATCGATGGTCTGGGATGGCAATCGGCAGACCTCCTGATCGCCCCATGGAATGTAAAAGGATACAATGTCGAAATGAGTTTTAAAGCCCTCTTCATATTTCTTGACAAGTTTTAATGAAGAATGGCCGTTGGACACTGCAGGAGCAAACACGCCAGTGAGAAAGAAATCTTTTTTGACAACAGGCTGTTCAGCAACCTCATTCTGAGCAGGGTATTTCAACCAATAAACGGACACACATACCGACAGTACCAACAACATCAGAGCGATGCTTCTAACACCAGTATATAATGTTCTTCGCAGTAACCAAAACCGGATTTTATACGCGTTAATGCCTGCTCTAACTTTCGAGTCTGCATGGTGTTTACCAAGATAACTCCGAACTTTAAGTTGTTCACTTGCGAAAAACATAAACAGCATGACCAAGCAATTTATGCTTGCGATACCAGACATGATCAACGTATAAGGATTCCAGTCCGTGGATAGCGCGAAAACGATTGAAGCTAATGTCACCAGAAAGACAACCGCGTTCGGTAAGTTGATGAGCACATTATTTTCCCTTACCACATCTTTGGGGGTCGGAATATATGGGATTTTTTTTCTGATAAGGGTGTAAATAAAGCCTAAGTTGAACACCCACCATGTTCCAATCAGCAGCAGCCCACCGACAACGTGAAATCCACGCTCATCGTCTTCCATCACCCATCGTTGTACGTAATGTCTGACCAGAATCATAGAAAGGACAAACGGAAAGCTTACCACAAGAAAATTGGAAACATCCATTCGTATGGGATATAACCCGGTGAACAACGATATTATTGGAATCAGGAAATTGATCATGAAGATAAATCCAGAGAGGTAGAACAGCGGAATTAAGCCATAATGTATTTTCTGCCTCCAGCTGAACTTAAAGAAGAGCTTGATGTAGCTGGTAAAGAAGAGTTCAAATACTCCCCTCGCCCATTTCATTTGTTGTTTGTAGTAGGCTGACAAAGTCGCCGGCACCAACCCTCGGGCAAGGACAGCTGGAACATAAACGGATTTCCATCCTTTTGCATGAAGCTGCATGGCCGTATGCATGTCTTCAGCAAGACCAGCTGCATGGCCGCCTATCGAATCCAGAGCTGCACGCCGGAATGTGCAGTTTGCCCCAATAGCTAAAGCTGTTCCATATCGATTCATTGTCATCATAATGGGCCCATAGAACTGATATGTTTGCTGAGCAGCTCCTTTAGCGATCAAGCCCTCATATTGATTCGAGTACGCCTGTACAATCTGCACAAACCCGACTCCGGGATCATCAAAGTGTGACACTAAATCGTTCAAAAACTCAGGAAAGGGTACATGATCCGGATCAAGAACAACACAAAGCTCACCTGAAGCAGTGGCTAACGCGTTGTTGATGTTACCTGCCTTTGCATTTGATTTATCGATACGGGTGACATGATGAATTCCGTGGGTTAAACAGTATTCCTTTAACAAAGGGTCATTCGCCTCGTCACACAGATATGTCTCGTGTGGGTAGGTAATATTTTGAATAGCGGCAAGCGTTTCAAAAATCATTGCATACGGTTCGCCCTTACAAAAAGTGGTTAGTATGTCAACCGTATAGACTTTCGAGTGTTCAGGTGTTTTGGGAACAGTGATATAGAGGTAATGATACCATTCATACAAAATCTTTACACACGTATAGATTACTGTTACCACAAGCAATATGTAAAGCGGAAAATACTGAGCGATACTGCGGTCCAACAAACTATTAAGGAAAAACGCCATACTTAGTAAGCCGATCAGGATCATTATCCGTAAAGTCAGCATTTGCTTTTTTGTAGGGGCCTTTGTCTTCTCTGAGGTCTTCATCATTTTTCTATCACGTAAAATGGTGTATTACTAGTCGAAAGTTTACCATGTTGATCTTTGACGAAAACAAACAGACGGTATGGCCCCTCCTTTTCAGGGGTCAGGAATTTTGTCGTTGAAAGTCCTTGTACGGTGCTCAGGCTTTCAAGAGATTTCATCTTTTTTATATTATTTTTCCCGTTTTCTTTATACCAGTCCTCCGCCTGAATCTCCCAGGTATACGTTAGGCCAACTGTGTCCAGCTGATCTAAAAAGAGTTTTGCAGATACTTTCTCACCAGGGTTAAATATGATGTTGTCCCTTGCTCCCTTCTCATTGAGGAGCATGTATCTAATTTGCGGTGCTTTGCGTTCCGGCAACCTCGATGTCCATATATATCGCATGACATCGACGCCTTCCGTAGCTGCACCATCCTTATTAAAAAAGCTGAACCAGGTTTTAGTTGTTTCCTGCTTCTGCCCCCAAAAAAAAACAAGAGACCCTAAAAACCTTGGATCATCCACGGGCATGAACTGTCTGTAACGTTCCAGGAGCAGCTCCGCTTTTTTGGTACTGGTATTCTCAATGTAAGCCGCCCAGGCGGTTTGTTGGTAGGTATTCCAGGGGCCATCGATGCCCCATTCAGTTATAAGATACGGGCCTTTCCATATCCATGCTACTTTCTTCAAATCCTGCTTTAAAGTACGTATGGCACCAAAAACATTAAAAGATATGAAGTCAATGTTTGTTCTTAGATTGATGTTAATGATATTTTTCTCCTGGACATTTAGTACAGTTGTTGTGACCGGGTGATTTGGATCCTGCAAATGGATCATGTCTACGACAGCATTGAACGAATCATAAAACTTGTTGAATTTTGGTTTATAGGGAAATGGGATTTCATTCCCTACGCACCAGAACAAAACAGCCGGATGGTCTTTGTACTTGTTTATTAATGCTGAGTAACTTTTAAGTTGTTTTTCAACGAGCTCCGGACGATTGTAGAACGAATCCATCTCTTCACTTTCCGGCATTGGCAAACCCACAACGACAGCCAGCTGGTTTGCCTCTGCTTCCATTAATATACGTGCAAGATTAGTTGTATCCCACGTTCTAATCGTGTTTCCACCCGCTTCCTTTAAGGTTTCAAGGTTTGTAAATCCGGATGCCCCCTTGATACTAAAAGGTTTCCCATTTCGATAAATGACATACCTGTTATTTTCAGACCTGATACATACCTTCCCGTCTTTTAATGTGGACGGGCTATCGCTACAGCCCAAAAAAGAAAAAGCTAAAATAATACTGATGGCCAGTGAAATATGGGCCGGATTTCTTCGAAAAGACAGTATGCCATCCCTGACTTTACCAGACATTGAGATGAGTAGGTGGAACATTTAAGATGAGATTTGAGCGCAATTAATTAATTATCAAGCAATGATAAACAATATAACTTAAATGTTGAAAGTAATTGGTTAAAAAATATAACTGTACAAGCCTGAGAAAAAGCGACATCAGCACTTCCAAATTACCAGTAAAGTGGAAGTGCTGTGTTTGGCTCCAAATTAATATTCCGACTATAATTTAAAGACTTTGCCGCCCACCATAACTTCCTGGGTTGCTTCATCAAAGGTGGCCTTCATTCCCGTATGCGAGGCTGCCGTTGTCATGATGTTGGCGATGGAATGGTAATATCCGGCCTCTACCGGCGCATTGGTTTCTTTCCTGCTGCGTAGGCATTCCATCCAGTTGCGCATGTGTGCGGAAGTCATAGGATCGCCGCCGGTGTTTGCAGAAGCCACAGCTTTCTGCGCATTATCTGTCAACTTAGACTCCGGCAAAAGATTTGGCTGCATGTTCATCTCCTTTGCAGGTCCCGCTTTGAGCCCTCCTGTTGGAGACACGGTGTTAGTGTTCAGGTTCAATTCGCCGCCATTTGAATAATATATCTCTGCTGGGTTCTCATCGCCATTGTGCATTCTGGAGGTGAATACCACTTGAAAGCCGTCGTTCGTATCATTATCCTTTCCGTAATCAAATACTGCTGTTGTGGTATCCCAGTTTCGACGGCCATCTTTCCATTGGTATATCCCTCCATTGGCAACCACACTTCGCGGATGTTTCAATCCTGTAAACCAGTGTACGGTATCAATCTGATGGGACATCCACTGGCCGGGCATCCCGGAAGAATACGGCCAGAAGAGCCGATACTCCAGGTAAATTCTTGGGTTCCATTCTTCATAGGGGCGGTTGATCAGGAAACGTTTCCAATCGGTATCTTCTTGTTTCAGCCTCGCGACTAAATCTGGCCGGCGCCATCTTCCAGGCTGGTTGACATTCCAGCTAAGTTCCACCATGGTGATATTCCCAAACTTTCCGCCTTTGATGAACTGAGATGCCGCCTCATAATTTCCGGCGCTTCGACGTTGGGAGCCAATCTGAACAATTTGTTTCGATTCCTTCACTGCTTTTAGCGCAGTCCTTGCATCTTCCATGGTCTCTGCAAAGGGTTTTTCACAATATACGTCGCATTTTGCCTTGACCGCCTCAATGGTGTGTACCGCATGCTGGAAGTCGGATGTACTCACAATTACTGCATCAATATCCTTCAGACTATACAGTTCCTCATTGTTGCGGCAGGCGGTCACCTCATGTCCAAACTTGGTTTTCAGCAGGTCTGCGCCTAAGCCGCGCCTGTAATTCCATAAGTCAGATACTGCTACAATATCGAAATTGAGCTCTTCATGGTGGTTCAAAAAACTTGGCAGAAGTGAGTTTTTAAAGCGATCTGAAAACCCGACCACCCCGACCCGAACGCGATCGTTGGCACCGATAATATTTCCGTAGCTTTTGGCACTCATTCCCATTGTTCCTAAATAGGTTCCGGCAGCTGCAATTGCGGATTGCTTAATAAATTTCCTTCTTGAATCTAACATGATATAGGGTTGAGATTATTTAATCTGTTTGATCTTTACACTTCTAAAAAACACCTGGTTGCCGTGATCCTGAAGAAGGATATGTCCTTTTGAAGCCATACCAAAGTTCTGGATATCTTTAAACTTGCTTCCATCAACAAAGGCCTTAAATTCATCCGAACCCCGGGTAAATTCAACAACCTTGAAGCCATTCAACCAATGCTCAATCTTGTTGTTGGGGTAAACACGTACGATGCCCTGGTTCCACTCCCCAATTTTACGGTTCGCATTACCAATCTTCTTACTAGGAATCAGATCATACAGTGAAGCCAGCGTGCGGTTACCATTGCGCCCGAGTTTTGCATCGGGATGCCGCGCATCATCCAACACCTGGTATTCCATACCGATTGCAGATCCCTTGTTGTTTTCGGAAAGGGTTACGAAATACTTAAGGCCGCTGTTGGCCCCTTCGGTAAGTTTAAAATCAAACTTCAATTCGAAAGCGTTAAACTGATCAACAGTTACCACGTCTCCGCCATTGGTGGATTCTGCACCATTGGATGGTTCTACACTGAGCTCCCCGTCTTTGATCTGCCAGCCCGACTTCGGAAAAGCCGTTTTGTATGCACCAATCCATCCGTTTGTGGTTTTACCATCCCAAAGCAGACGGTATCCCTCGGCTTTCTCCTGACTGGAGACGCTATTCGGAACAAAGTTAGCAACGAAGATATCGTCGTTTGGCGTCGGCTTCAGGTTCGCTGTTTGTATGCGTATGTTACGCCAGCGGACTTGCTTGCCAGCTTTCTCCTCTTTACCGATAGAATGTACCTGGAGGGCAATAAAGCCAGAAGGTGTCATGGCATCGACGACATTGGAGGTTGGTTTTCCGTTTACCCAGATCCGAATGGAACTGCCGATGGCTTCGATCCGATATTTGTTCCATTGTCCATTTTTAAAGGCTGTCTTTCCTGCCGGATTCAATTCCAAAGGATACAGCCATCCACGGCGCTGTTCATCATATAGGCCGCCACTCCACTGCCGGTCTGATGGATCCACTTCTACCTGGTAGCCATGCACAACACCATTCCGATACGTTGGATTGCTTTCACTTCTGATCTGGATGCCGGAGTTCATTGGCGTATCCACCATCAACTCCAGCTCCAGTATAAAGTCTTTGTAATTGACTTCTGTTGCAAGGAAGGAATTTGGCTCGCCCGCAACGGTCGTACCAACGATTGCACCTCCGCTTACCGAGTAGGTCGCTTTTCCACCCAGCTGCTTCCATCCACTTAAATCTTTGTTGTTGAAAAGGTTTTTCCAGCTGGTGTTTTGCTGGGCAAAAGCCGGTGCTGCGGAGAAGAGCGTAACGGCAAGTAAAATTCTGCTAAAATTCATATTTGGTTCTTAAGGTATTTAGCTCAGCCCGAAGGCTAATCATTGTCGATAAATATAATAAACCTATCAGAAAATCTGGATTTAAGCAACAAATATTACGAATGTCCCCTGCCCGAAGTGTCGGAAATTACCTGAAAACTATTCGAATTGCCACAATTCTGTTGTTACATCTAGGGGTGGCATATCATTCGATAAACCCTTCTTAGCATTGGGAAAGCTTCAATAGGCAGCCTATCGGGGCTAACCCAGGGCATCCGTCGGCGCACTGGGACTGCGTTTCTAGAAAGTGGGTACCGAAACGAAGGACATAGACACTGCAGTTAAACCCTCGGAATGATAAATATACTAGCCAGAACTTCCATCCGTTAATACAGCTTTAAATCATGTATAAAATTTCCTACTTCAATAGAATAAACCCCTGCTTCATCTTATCGGTTACGCTTATACTTACATCGGCCTTTACCTGTACGGGGCAAATCATATTGACCGACGAGCCGATCTCCCTAAAACCGAATGGCTTTTACATTGAGTCCGTAATCGATCAAAGAGCACACAAAACCGCCGTTGCACGACTAGTGGTAAAAAAAGCTGGAAATCAGACGGCAATGGAGGAGATGAATCTAGGTACTGGAACAGCAGCAGCAATCAGTGGCTACCTGGACCGTAACCTTCAAAAAGACAAAACCCTCAGGCCGGTGGTTATAAGTGTAAAGGAACTTAGCATTTTGGAGACATCAATGGGCGATGGTCGTGTTGATGGACACATCAAGGTCAACCTATCTTTTAACCTGAAGAAAAATTACGGGCTCGAACACCTGATTGACTATCCCGGGGGGCTGCACTACATCAGGAGTGAGCACAATATAAATTCCGTGGAAAGGAATCTACGAAGTATGTTGAAAGGCGGACTGGTTTATTTCAACGACTGGGTGAAAGAAAATGACGATTCCAATAAGAAACTTGCAAAAAAGGTAAAGATAGTTTTCGAAGACTACACGGAAAGCCCGGAAGGAGACACCATATATTATAGAAAAGATAGGCCACTTACCTGGAGTGATTTCCAGTCGCGCCTTAAACCAAATGGATCTTATACCGCATCAGTAATGCCGAGCATTGGTTACAACCAACAGGCAGAAGTAGAAAACGGAACCGTGAACGTGCGCATTGTGATGAAAGCTTATCTTCCAAAAAGCGCAAGCTGGGCAGGTTTTACCGGCAGGGATGACTATGCTTTGAACCACGAACAGCGTCATTTTGACCTCGTTAAGATTGTATCGGAACAGTTTAAGCAAAAGGTCTTAGCGGCAAAGCTAACACCTGACACATTTGAGGCTTTTATAAATATGCAGTATCTGGACTCCTTTCGGGATATGAATGCCATTCAGAAAGCGTATGATAAGGAAACATCACATGGCATGAACAGGTCGGCACAGGAGCACTGGAACAGGCGGATTGATCGGGAGCTTGAGCCCACAAAGACAAAATGATTCAACATCTTATCACGTTTTTGGACAAATTTGCGCTAATTTTTAAACAATATTTAACAAAAAGCACCGTGAAAAAGAATATCGGCTATATTTAGCCCCTAAGTACATCGCGGTTTTACAGAATTAAGTGCTAAGACGTCAGACTGCAGGTCCGAAGGTGAAAAAACAAAGAAGCAATATAATTGTTGTTTACGCAACTAGTGTGATTTAATGAGTTATCAGGAATTTGAGATAAAAAGCATTTTGAGTGTGGGTCCTAGCCGTACTGTTTTATTTAATTATCCGTTCAACGGAAACAATCATTTTCCAGGATTTTTTTCGTTCTTCATAAGTACGCTGTTGAATAGAAATTTTACGCGTTTAATGGCTGACTTTTTAAAGAAGAGAACCACAATATGAAGATTGCGTTTTTTTATCGAGAGTTGGATCAGGGAGGCATTCAGCGAATGCTTATAGACTGCACCAACTACTTTGCCGAACACGGATATGATGTCTCCTTTGTTCTGATGAAACGCAGTGACGACTATCACGAACTTCTGGATCCGCGAATTAAAGTAATTTACTTTGATTCTATAAAGAAAACAAAGCTGTACAGCTCTTTTTCCAAAATATTAAAACAGGAAAATTTCGATGTACTTTACTCTGCAACGCCGGCATTAAATATTTTCACGATAGTGACCAAAATACTTTGTAGATCAAAGACTAAGATCGTGATATCGGAGCACAACAATACGATTGTCTTCTTCCGGAATATGGACTTTACCCTTTCCAAATTAACATATCTGTCGATCCCTTTGCTCTATCGGTATGCGGATGAAATTGTTGCTGTGTCTAAAGGTGTTGGAGAAAGCCTCCAAAAGGTAGCCCTGTTACCGGCAAGCAGGATTAAAGTTATACATAACCCTGCATACTCCCCGATCATCAGGGAACAACTCAAGACTCAGGCAGAACACGAGTGGTTTAACGATCCGCAGATCCCAGTAATCATTACGGTGGGAAGGTTAACGGAGGCCAAAAACCATGAGCTTTTATTGGAAGCCATGAGCTTATTGGTTAAGAAACGGCGGGCGCGACTGATTATCCTGGGCGAAGGCCACCTGAGGCCCATGCTAACAGATAAAATTAGGAAACTTGAGCTCGACAATTGCGTGCGTTTAGAAGGATTTATTGTGAATCCGGTTTCATGGATTTGCAAATCCGATGTATTTGTGCTTTCGTCCAACTATGAAGGTTTTGGCATCGTCCTGGTTGAAGCCCTTGCTGCAGGAACAACGATTGTCTCGACCGACTGTGATTTTGGACCCGATGAGATTCTGGGTGACAAATTTGGATACCTGGTTCCTGTGGGTGATGCTATCCAGCTGGCCTCTAAAATGGAATACGCCATCGACAATCAAATTGAAAAAGATTTACTGAGAGAAAGGGCAAAGCAGTTTAGTGTAGAAAATATAATGATGCAATACACCGATATGTTCGAGTCTGTAGCGGCCTTGCCCTAGACGCGGCAAGACTTTCTTCTTTACACATCCACAACATTTCTAAGCGGTAAAATATACCCTAGCTTACCACTGACAAGCTCTTGATGGGAAGTGCTATGCCTTGTCCAAATTCTGAAATGACTTCTGGGAAAGATCATCAGGCTGATTACGCCCTTAAATAGACCACATACATACAAAAGTTACAAATGTAGATTGTAAAAAATTTACCGGAATATGATTTTTATTTGATAATTTGTATATTGGATCAATTATTTCGTGATAACAAACAACTATATGCCGTTTTAATTAAAAGAAACATAAAATTGGATATGTCTGATTTCGTTTTTGCTGATTTTAGCAGCTGAACTGATCCTTAAGATGTTTTTTGTCCCTGAATAACAGATGAAATCAACACACACAACAATCTATAAATTTAACAACCTAAATGAATCTCAACAAAGCAATCTTCGGAGGCAGATCCTTTTCTCCTTCCTCGTACCTGACGCTCCCTAAATTCCTCCAGGCTGGCCTGTGTATATTTATCACTTTAATGGGTTTTTCCTGGTATAACTCCAGGGAAGCACTGCCGCCAGCTGATGCAGACAACGGCGGACTTATCCTTCCGGGAGGCTTTCAGGCGGTCGTAGTTGTCGACAGTCTTCAGGGACAAGCAAGACATATTGCCGTAAATGAGAATGGCGACATCTATGTCAAAGCACGTAACCACGTGCGTAACGGGGGTTTCGGTAACGTCGCTTTGCGGGATACAAACAACGATGGTAAAGCAGATGTAATTACCCCCTTTGGTAAGTATGATGGGCGTACATATGGTACGGCCATGAGAATTCACAATGGATATCTATATTACAGTTCTGAACTCATGGTGTACCGGAACAAGTTAAAACGTGGCCAGCTGGTACCAGACAGTAAAATGGATACCATAGTTGTGGACGACCCACCTTATCATGAGCATCAAACCAAACCTGTTGCTTTCGATGACAAAGGGAATATATATGTTGGCTGGGGCGTAGGATCTAACTCCGGGCAGGTGAAAAATAGACAACCTGGATCTCCGGGTCTTGGAGAGCCGGACTCACCAACCAATGGTAACCCCTTGTTGGTTGACCATGGTGGAATTTGGAAGTTCGATGCAAACAAAACTGGGCAAAAACAAAGTGATGGGGTAAGATATGCAACTGGATTAAGAAGTATTGTAGCGATGGAATGGGATCCACAAAGCAAATCTCTGTATGCATTGAACCATGGCAGAGATGATTTTAGAATGTTATGGCCAAATATATACAGCCCTTGGGAAAGTGCCATGCTTCCATCTGAAGAATTCTTCAAGGTGAGAGAAGGTCTGGATGGCGGCTGGCCTTATTATTACTATGACCAAATCAGAGAAAAGAAACTGTTAAATCCAGAGTTTGGCGGAGATAAGGTAAAAGAAGGCAATGGTGCTAAACTAGATAAGCCATTAATCGGATTTCCGGGACACTTTGCTCCGAACGACTTACTTTTCTACAAGGGAAAGCAATTTCCTGAAAGATATAAGAATGGTGCGTTTATCGCCTTTCATGGCGCGACAAACCGTGCTCCATATCCTCAGGCTGGCTATATAATTGCTTTCGTTCCATTTAAGGATGGTAAACCGTCTGGACCATGGGAAGTGTTCGCAGACGGCTTTGCAAAAGTAGATCCGATAGTCAATGTGAGTAATGCTGTATACCGTCCAATGGGATTGGCCGAGGGTCCAGATGGATCACTCTACATCAGCGATACCGAAAAAGGTAAAATCTGGCGCGTGATGTTTAAAGGCAATAAGAAAACCTTTGGCGCACCCGAACTTGCTTCAATGGAAAAACGAAAAAATACGGCTTCAAACATCAAAACTCCTGATGAGGTAACTGACAATCTAAACAGAGGCAAGCTTCTTACTGCTTCAACCGTTTACACAAACAACTGCTCCCCTTGTCACCAAAATGACGGAAAAGGTGATGGAAACCGTTTTCCTCCTCTTGAAAAATCTGAATGGGTTAATGGAGATAAAGTCAGGCTGATTGACATCGTGCTAAATGGATTGAAAGGACCTATTGAAGTAAAGGGCTTACAATACAACGAGGTGATGCCGGCGCAGGCAAGCGTCCTTTCGGACGAACAAGTTGCTGAAGTATTAACCTATATCAAATCTAACTTTGGAAACACACCAGAGGTAGTAACCCCAGCTGAGGTTGCAAGGGTGAGAAAATCACAGTCAAACAATAAATAGCTGTTATGATCAACGTGCCTATTTTAAAAAGCAAACGACTGCATGGACTGGCATTATTGTCCATGCTCGCTTCACTTTCACTTTCTTGCAGAACCCAGTCCGCGAAACAAGCAGACTTATTTTCGTCAGCTGTGTTTACACCTATCAATAGCTTTACATCCGGTGTGGAAGGACCTGCGGTCGACCGAGAGGGGAATGTTTATGCAGTAAATTTTCACCACAATGGGACGATTGGAAAGATAACTCCAGAAGGAGAGGCCACGGTTTTCGTTGAACTGCCTAATGGAAGTATAGGCAACGGAATTCGATTCGACAGTCGCGGGGGTATGTTGATCGCAGATTACACAAACCACAATGTGTTAAAAGTAGACATGAGCACCCGGAACATCAGTGTATTTGCCCATGAGCCAAGAATGAGCCAGCCAAATGATATTGCTATTGACAAAAGCGGCCGGCTATACGCCAGCGATCCAAACTGGAAAGCAGGTACCGGAAGATTCTGGAGAATAGATTTAGACGGCAAAGCAACGTTACTGGACAGCATGGCGACTGTAAACGGAATCGATCTAAGCCCGGATGAAAAAACACTATATGTCAATGAAAAGCTGAAGATTTGGGCCTATGATCTCTCTCCAACTGGAGATGTCAGCAACAAACGACTGCTCATTGAATTTCCGGACTTCGGGATGGATGGCATGCGGTGTGACAGCAAAGGGAATATTTATCAAACAAGATTCGGAAAGGGCACGATTGTTAAGGTATCTCCGGAAGGGAAAGTATTGCAGGAGATTGCTTTAACCGGAAAAAAGCCGACGAACGTCGCTTTTGGCGGAAAAGATGGAAGAACGATGTACGTTACTGTCCAGGATCAGGGAAATATGGAGTATTTCCGTGTAGATGAACCTGGTCGTGAATGGATGATGTCGAATTCAAACAAATAAAACGTAAACGTATTATAGGATATGAAATTGAAAGTAATTTTATCGGGGATCATGGTGATTGCTTCTGCCTACAACTTTAGCGCAGCAGCACAAACTAAAAAACCCGCAACAGTTAAAAAGAAGACACCGGCTGCAGCCGCAACAAAACCGCTGGCAGCTGCAGCAGACATCGCTGAAGGAAAGGCACTGATTGCAAAATCAGATTGCATGGCCTGCCATAGCATCGACAATAAAATGATAGGTCCATCTTACTCCAGCGTTGCAGATAAGTACACACTCAATGAGACCAATATCGCCGGCCTGTCTAAGAAAATCATCAACGGTGGCAGTGGAGCTTGGGGCACCATCCCGATGATTGCACATCCGACGCTATCTTCTGCAGATGCAGATAAAATGGTAAAATATATTCTGTCTTTGAAAGCAAAGCCAGCAGGTAAATCGTAGATCCCATCCTAAAGCATGGGCGCTAGCTTTAAAACGTCTGTTGCTGCTTGCCTGGATTTATATTGGGGGAACAAGCTACATCACGACTGGAGACAGCTTAAATATTATCTGAATTATTGAAAAGGGATTGAAGGCAAAGCACTTCGGTCCCTTTCTTAAACTTAAAAAGACAGGAGCCCGGAAGTATGGATTATGATCCTACTTCCGGGCTCCATTAATTTCAGGTATGCTGTTTATTTCTATAATGGCATCCTAAGCGACGCACATAAGTCATCTAGCGTATCATTACTCAGCTGACGTTTTCTTTGCTGCCTGCTGTCTGCGTGGTGGATTCTCCAGAATATTAGGATCAGCGATAGCATTTAAATTGTACACGATCTTTCCGCCCCTAATTGTCATCTCCGTTTCCAACCGTTTCTTCCCTTGCACTTTTCCGTCCCGAGCATAGAAGCCGAAGTTTCCGTCGCGAAGGTTAAATATGGCGATATCAGCTACCGCACCAACGGAGAGGTTGCCTAGATCTTCTCTTTTGATTTCCTTTGCAGGACTCCAGGTACTTGCTGTAATTACATCTTTAAAGGGCATTCCGAGCGCCATCATGATCGACATGATGTTAGGCATGCTCTTCATTGCGTTGTTCATACTTCCAGTGTGAAGGTCTGTACTAATTGAGGTCGGATAAAATCCGCTTTTTATAGCTGGCGCTCCTTGTGAAAACAGGAAGCTGGATCCACCGAAGCCAAGGTCAAAGACTACCCCCTTTTTACGGGCCTGAATCACATAAGGCTTAACCGTGTTGTTCTTGATATTAACAATAGATTCTCTTCCACGTGTGCTGGTAATTCCCACCTCCGGGTTTCCGCCAAATGCATGGGTATAGATGTCTCCCGGGCGGAACTTCACATTAAATAAAGAATCCAGCGGAAGGAAAGGGCTCGCACCACCAAAATCTACCATTATTGGAATGTTCGCTAGTCGACCTGCCTCAAGCGCTCTGTCGGTTGGCTCCCAGGTATGACCGTTAAAGTGGGCGAGTTTCACACCAACGATTATGTCCGGATACTTTTTCGCCATTTCCGCCGTCTTCGCTGGATCCATTTCGTCCAAATTACCTTCGTACTTACCACCTGCCATACCTTCGCCTACAATATTGAGCATAGACAGTACACGTGTTTCCGAAAGATCAACGGTTTGCTTTTTAAAGGTTTCAAATGTTTTCCAACCCGATGTTCCCGCATCCACAACCGTGGTCACGCCGGCTGGGAATGTGAAACCGTCCGCAGGAAGGCTATTCGGGCCGTTCCGATAGGTACCACCCAGGTCTGTTCCCCAGAAGAAATGAACATGTATATCAACAAGCCCCGGGGTAACGTAAAGCCCCTTGGCATTTACAACCTGCCTACCTTGTTTACCATCGATGTTCTTGGCTAACTTAACAACTTTACCGTCGCTTACAGCGACATCCATGAGTTCATCAATATTATTTTTCGGGTCAATTACATGACCACCTTTAATTACAATGCTGTAGGGTTGTGCTGCAGCAGGGGTTTGTGAATTCGCACTTCCAAAACAAAAGAGGAGGGCGAGTAATGATAAAAGATTAGTTCTACGCATAGAATTTATGTGTTTATTTAATAAAACATAAGTTAGGCTAAATCAGTCATTTATTGAAGATGACCCGGCAAAACACTCGAATTTGTTACTTCCGGACCACCATATTCGTACTACGCTCAAGCAATCTTCCTTCATGATCAATCGATAGCATTTTAGCAGATGCTTTTTCTTCTATTTGTATCGTAAATTGCAATGGAGTACCCAACAATTTTAGTCCTGCAATATCCTGGAAGGTTACTTTAGGGAAGTCCTTCTTCAAATTTTCCAGACTTGTAGCATAACGACCATTTCTCTCCCTGTAATCCTGCTGAAGATAGTAGTACTTCCACAGAATTAACCTCAACTCATCCAATTTCGTGTTGGCAGATGGATTCGATTTACCATCATCAAACGTAACATACCCAAAGCGTTCAGGGTAGTGTAAGCTAATTAACCCTTGAGGAGTCCACACGTAATAAGCAGGCTGAAGAGGTCTGCCTTTTGCATCTTTCTTATATTCATAGACACCATTCCTAACTTCCATCTCATGCTGAACTCTGGAAAAATTCATCTTCCACCGTGCACCCGCAATGTTTGGTTTACGACCACCTAAATTCAGCGCATTTAGCGGGAAGGCAAGTTCGATAGACCAGGATTTATCCTTGTCCGATGGATCATTTAGCGTGCCGTCGATTAGAACCGCCTTCTTCAATCCTTTAATATCCCAGCCACTAATGGGTTGCCCTCCATTCCGGTATGGCTTAGTGAGCATGAGATCCCAAATGGCCTCAAAGGCATTGATTTGAAACTCCATATATTGATGAGCGTCACCATCCGGATCCATGAATATCTCAAGGGCATTGTCCTGAAAAATCACCTGGTCGTGTTCTTTCAATTTCGCCCAGATATCCGTCTCTACCATCTTTACGTAGACATAAATATAACTATCATCCCAAAGAAGCTTATAGCGGGTTTTGTAAGGGTCCTCTTGCCCCGGTTTGCCTTCAATATCGACAAAGGTTTCAGACCACGGTGCCTTTGACCAGGCACTTTCTGAGTCTTTCCCGTCTATCACCATTTCCTGGTTGGTTTTCATTGCAGAATAGGCACGTGGTGCCTGAAGTAAGGGAGCTAATGCAGAGTCGCTCAGTTGAGCGAACACTTGCGTCGATAAAAGGGATAGGATCAGAATAAAAAAAGGTTTCACTGACATTCTTTTCATTGTTAGGGTAAGGAATTGAAGCTGCTAAGTAAAAAAGGAGCTTCCCAAAACGATTAAAGACCTGCCATACAAAAATGGCAGGTCTTAAGTATCAATTTAAATTGCAATAATGTTTCTATTTCATCCAGTAGAACTTCGTAGCCTCATCTTCCTTACCGCCAAGGAAAGATGCTACTGCTGCATTGTAAGCATTCTGACTTGATGTAACTACACTTGTAGGGTAAGTCAGACGTTTAATGAACGTTCCTAAAGGAAGTACCGGATTCTGTGGAGACATAATGTGGTATTGTTTAGGATAACCTGTACGTCTGAATTCGGACCAACCTTCAGTTCCTTCAGGGAACACAGCAATCCATTTCTGGGTAATGATCTTTTCGAGTTTAGTTTCGAAAGGCGCAGCCTCATCCCACTTAACCACATTGGTGGTCAACGGTGCACTGTTGTAATCCGGACGTTTAGGATCTACATAAGGCAGTTGAGTGCTGGTACTTTGCAAATACTGCTCTGCACCACCCACACCGTTTGCTGATATAGATGCCTTTACACCATCCTCGTACAGGGACTGTGCTGTTCCGCCACCCATATTCCAGCCTCTTAATACAGCTTCAGCTTTTAAGAAGTAGCTTTCTGCTACATCTACAACCTTCATTGGTGTTTCTGATTTTACATTGTATTGAGAATAGTTCTCATAAACAGATTTGGTCGGTCTTTCGACTCCTGGTCTGATTCCGCGGTATTCACCTTTCAAGATAGGGTCTTTCGCAGGAAGTACATATGCCGGTAAACGTGGATCACCAAATCCTTGCAGGTAGGTCACTACAGCTGCCGAAATCCGTGTATCGGACCATGCTGTACTCATGGTGAAATGGGGATTCACACCGCTCGATGGTGCAACAGCAAAAGATCCTGTTGAAGCATCCAACACGCCACCATTTGCAGGAAGCACAGCTAGTTCTGCCTGTTCTTTTCCTTTGGCAGCATCGACAACTGAAATCCTTACGGCCATCCTTAGTCTGATTGTATTCGCTAGTTTAATCCAGCTGGTATACTCACCTTTTAGCGTAGACCTGTCCCACTTTTTAAACCTGGTCACATCAGCATTTGGATCTGCGGCTTCCGCTGCAAGCAGGGAAGTAATGGCTGTATTTAAGTCTGCAAAAATAGCTGCATATGCATCCTGAGGTGAGTCGAAAGGCGGTTCAGCAGTATCACCATATTTTGAATATGGATAAGGACCAAAAGTATCTACCAGCCTTTGTCCAGCAGCAGCCTTCATAATTAATGCAATGGCGTATAGATCGGGATATTTAACATCAAACCCTTTACGTTTCATGGTCAACCAGTTGTTCATCACTCCATTTGTAGAAACCGTATAAGAGTTTGGCCAGATTCCCCTTGTTGCGTAAGTAGTTGTGTTCACATTTCCCAGGAAGTTACTTGGCGCTTCCAGATACCCCGCGTAAGACTCTGCCTGCAGGTTTTGTTGCGTCTGCTCACCTGTACTCGTGCTTACAATATTTGCCATCATCACCGGAAGCAAGAAGGCAGCCTCAGCACCATCCTTCTTTAAATCCTCGTCGGAAATATCCTTTTGATTTACATTTAGCCCCTCAAAGTCTTTTGTACAGGAAGGTGCTGCAAAAATTACCAAGCACATAAACAGCAGCTTGTAATTTGTCTTATTTATATATTTTTTCATTTTTTTACTTTTTTTAATAGTTTACAAGTTTGCTCTAAGGGTAAGACCGATTGATCTTGCTGACGGAAGTTGGAATGATTCAAATCCAAGTGCATTGTTTTCAGTGCTCAATGCCAATTCCGGATCGAATGGCGCTTTCTTATGGAAGAAGAACAAGTTCCGTCCTACAAGGGATATATTCAAGCTTTTAATGGTTTTACTAAACGCAGGCAAGGTATAACCTAATGAAAGTTCTCTTAAACGAATGTTGGTTTGGCTATAAGTATATTCTGTTGCCGCTGCTCCTGCATCAGCACGTGCAGAAATTGAACCATAATATGTCTCAGCATCAACAAGTTTGCCATTCACCATCACACCACCATTATTACGTGCTTCAGCAGTTCTTGGCGATAAACCTTTGTAGTCCAACCATTGTTGGGTAGAAGAGGATACAAGACCACCGAAACGACTGTCTACAAGAAAGGCCAAATTGAAGTTCTTATATGCAAACTGGTTGTTGAAGTTTAACAGGAAATCTGGATTTGAGTTTCCAATATACTGGTCGGCTTGCTCGGATAATACCGGTAAATTTTTATCATCAACAAGCAGACTTCCATCTGGATTGTACTGATAGGTTTTACCAAAAAGATCTCCATAAGAACCATAGTCTCTTCCGTTCAATAGCTTACTACCTGGACGGATCAAGAATAGATTGGTAAGCCTGTTGCCACTTTGAAGTACAAATTGTTCAGAGGTCAAGAGGTCACTTAAGGATTTAATTCTGTTTGTATTGCGGGTAAAGTTTAATCCTGGAATCCAGGTTACAGCACCAAGTTTCGCATTGTAACTAACGGAAGCTTCGATACCTCTATTCTGAATGGTTCCCCCGTTGATGTAGAAGTTGGTTGCACCAGCACCTGTAGGCGCAGTAATTGCAAAAACCTGATCATCTGTGGTACCATCATAATAAGTAATGTTCACGTTCAACTTGTCTTTGAAAAAGCGCAATTCAGCACCAATTTCGTAAGATTTTGTACGTTCTGGTTTTAGGCTTACTGTATCTGTACCACTAAAGAATGGAAGTGATTCTCTTCCGTTTACACTCTCATCCGGGTTAACAGTGTAGTTTGAATTTCTTGCAGCAGCTCCGAAAGGCAATTGGTTACCTACGTTTGCATAGGTTCCTCTAATTTTCGCAAAGGATAAAATATCATCTGATCCGGAGTTCTTCAAGATATACGCCAAACCTACTGAAGGATAGAAGAAAGGATCATCAGTTGTTGAAGACCACTCATTTCTTCCGGTTAAATCTAAGAACAAACGATCTTTGTAGCCAAATGTTGCTGTAGCGAACACAGCTCTTGAGATCTGCTTGGTATAGTCACTTTCCGAAATGTAATTTCCAGTAAGACCTTGCAACGCAAAATAATCAGCATAATATAATGTGTTATCTGCGCCGTTGGTACGGTTGCTTGTTGCACTATAGGTCAAGATCGTATTACTGAAGCCGGCAGTAGCATTCAAGCTCACATCTTTAGATAGTGCCTTGTTGGCGCTTAACAAAACGTCTGTATAGATGTCTTGTGAGATGTTCACGTCCTTCCTGTACGATCCGTTCACGCCAATTGACGTAGGGTCACCACTGGCACCAAGTCGCTGTTCGTTGTCATAGGTACTCCTGTTAACCGTTGTTCTTCCTGTTAAGTTTAACCACGATGTAATGTTGTATTTGATGGATCCGTTTGCATTCACACGGTCATTTAACTCGTCACGCTGAATGTGATTTAAGATCCAGTAAGGATTCTGATTTGAACTGTGCTCATTTTTAATATATGGCCAGTTCTGCACATTAAACCCGCGGGTAGGATTGTAAACCGTTCCACCGTTTGCGGCATATTGTGAAATGTCAACGCCCATTGGGAACAAATACAATCCGAACATTGGGCTATTGTACCACGATGACTCATTTCTGTTCTTAGTTTTTGACTTGATGTAATTAATACCCCCTTCAACAACAATCTTGTTGTCAAAAAGCTGAGAACTTCCACGAACCGTCATGTTGTTCCTGTTGTATTTATAACCAGGAAGCATAGACTCAGATGCAGTATTACCGTAAGAAAAGTAAACTTTATTCTGTTCCGTTCCGCTGCTGATGGATATGCTATTGATATAGTTGGTTCCTGTTTGAAAGAAGTCCTTTATATATGCATCACTGCCATTGGTAATCTTTGGACCCCAGCTATCGTTAACAGGTGTAGTTGCAGCCACACCGCCGTTACCGTTACCATATTGGGTTTGAATCTCTGGCAAAGCAGTTGGTCTGTCAAATGTAGCCGTTGATGAAAAGTTCACCACAGGTGTACCTAGCTTACCTTTTTTCGTTGTGATCAAAATAACACCGTTTGCAGCCTGGCTACCGTATAATGCAGCTGCAGACGCACCTTGAAGCACTTGTAAACTTTCAATGTCATCTGGGTTATAATCTGCAAAACCGCCGATAGGCACACCGTCAACTACATATAGTGGCTGGTTGTTACCGACAATCGACTTATTTCCACGCAAAACGATACGTGGTGCAGAACCAGGACCGCCACTACCTTGAGTTACGATAACACCAGCAGCCTTACCGGCAAGAGAATTTAGCACGTTCGCACCTTGTACACGATTCAGGTCTTCCGTAGAAACCGTGGTCGCATTATAGGTTAAACTTTTCTTAGTCCTGGTAAGCCCCAAAGCTGTAACGACAACCGCATCCAAAGACTTGGAATCCGACTGTAACGTAACGTTAATCGTACTTCTTCCATTTACTTGTAGCGTTTGGGCTACAAAGCCTATCGAGGAAAAGGTAATGCTTGAATTTGAAGGAACGCTGATGGTGTATTTACCATCTGCATTTGTCAATGTGCCGCGTGTAGATCCAGAGACCTTGATGCTTACAGCCGGAAGAGGTTCGTTTGTTTGATCGACCACCGTTCCCGAAACTGTTATGTCCTGCGCAAATGCGCAAAACCAACAAAGTTGAAATAACGCTAAAAGCGTGTAAAGTTTTTTCATGGAATTAAAATTTTAAGGGTTTGTTAAAAACTAAACTATCACAAAAAAATTACAAATACAAAACTTTGTAATATTTTTTATTAAAAACGAAAATTAAACAGCAAAAACGAGCAATATCCCCGACAATAACTATTTAAATTCACCGTTTTTCGCACAATACTTGAAGAATTAGTGAAAACTCGTGAAATATTCATGCATTTGGCTGATAAAATGGAAGTAAACTGATGTTTTTAGGCAAAAAACATGATCGTACACAGATTTAATCTGCATATTAAGGAAGTAAACCCGGTAGTCATATTTGGTCACTAAACCACTTGTGGTGGCGCATTCAATACATTAAGTTGTTAACTGATTAAATATCAAGATAAATATTTAATATTTTACTTTTTTTTAAAACAAAACTTACGCAATTTCATAATTGGGCTCCCTTATCAAAAGTGAAAGGAAGATGCCTCGGGCACCAATTCTGTATATAATAACAAAATAAGACATCTTTTAAATTCATGATAATGTTTCTTAAAACAACAAAAACAATATTAATTACGCTTCTAACCTGTTTCATTCAATTGAGTTCCAGTTTGGCGCAAAAACACCAGAAAGTGCCCTTTGTCGTAAATGGATACGTGGGCGGCTATCGCGGAATTGTGCACACGGCTGACATACAAGCGGAAAAGCTTACACATATAAACTACGCGTTTGTCAATGTTCAAGACAGCATGGCCATTTTAACCAATCTCGAAACAGACTCCACAAACTTTAAAAATTTAAATGCACTTAAACAAATTAACCCAAAGCTTAAAATATTGATTTCAATAGGTGGATGGGCCTGGAGTGAAAACTTCTCTGACGCAGTACTGACACCCTCGTCCAGGAAACTCTTCGCCGAAACAAGTGTAGACATTATCCGGAAGTACAATCTTGATGGTATCGATATCGACTGGGAATACCCGGGGATACCTGGAGAAGAGGGAAACATATACCGCCCGGAAGACAAGCAAAATTACACACGTATGTTCGAGGAAATGCGTCGTCAGCTTGATCTCCTGGGAAAAGAAACAAACAAGAAGTATGAACTCACGGCGGCAGTAGGCGGATCAAAATCCTTTATTGATCATACCGAAATGGAGAAAGTGGGAAAGATTCTCGACTACGTCTTTATAATGACCTATGACTATTCGGGCGCAAACGGGACATCCGGACACCATACCAACCTGTATCCGGCAGACCGCACAGGCTCAGGCTATTCAGCTCATCAGTCGGTTTCCAATTTCATTTCAGCAGGTGTACCCGCAGGCAAAATTGGGCTTGGTGCTGCCTTCTATGGAAAACCAACAGCAGTTCAGGCAGCAGCAAACAACGGATTAGCCCAATTGAAAGCATCGGGTGTTGCGATAGATCCGGGAATCGGAGGTGGATATACCATGCTCAAAGATTCCGTAGTCAACAAAAAAGGGTACAAACGTTATTGGGACAGAAAGGCAAAAGCACCTTATCTATTTAATAAAACAAATAAGATCTTTGTCACCTACGATGATGAGAAATCGTTGCGCAAGAAGATGAAGTACATCAAAAAACATCGTTTGGCAGGTATATTCTTTTGGGAATACTTCAATGACCCAAAAGCATATCTATTGAACACCATTCATCAGAAACTACCATAATCGTGACGAGCTCCAATATTAAATCAGCAACAAAAACAATGACAAAAACTAACCTTACACAAAAACCACCTTTGTTGCGACCAACTTCTAAACCAGGCGCAACAAACCGCATCGCTTCGATCGATATCTTACGTGCATTCACAATGGTGCTGATGATTTTTGTCAACGACCTGTGGTCTTTGAAGAACATTCCAGAGTGGCTGGAGCATGTCGCACCTGGTGTGGACGGTATGGGCCTCGCAGATATTGTTTTCCCGGCATTTCTCTTTATAGTAGGCCTCTCCCTGCCGTTTGCGATCAGCAACAGAAGAAAAAAGGGAGACACCAATGGACAGCTTGTTCAACACGTTATCCTGCGGACCATCGCACTGCTTACCATGGGTGTGTTTCTGGTCAATGGAGAAACCATCAATGCTCAGGCAATGAATATCCCGGCCTGGCTTTGGAACCCTCTGTGCTGCATCTGTTTCATCCTGATCTGGAATACCTATTCTGCAGGCACCAATAACCTCCTAGTCTTTTGGGCAAAAGCACTGGGTATAGCGACGTTACTGTACTTAGCAATAATATACCGGGGAGATGAGAATGGAAATATCATTCGATTTGCACCCCAATGGTGGGGAATCCTCGGCCTGATCGGTTGGTCGTATCTTGCAAGCGCATTGATTGTTGTATTCTCAAGAAATAACATATACATTCTTTCCGGAACCTGGCTGCTTTTCAGCCTTCTTAGTATGCTCAGCCAGAACCCCGCAACAGCCAACTCCTTGTCCTTTATTCCAAATGCGATTAGCGGAGGGACCTTAACCGCACTGACCCTGGGTGGCGTACTCAGTTCCTATGCATTCAGACATTACAGGGAACGTAACGACAATAAGAAAATGACCATAATATTCATCTCTGCAATTGTCGTGCTCATTGGCCTTTCCCTACTCACCCGTCCTTACTGGGGTATATCAAAATTGGCTGCAACTCCGGCCTGGCTTTTTATTTGCAGCGCGATTACATTAGGCGCATTTTTAATGATGTATTGGATTACAGATGTAAAGCAGAAATCAAACTGGTTTAGCTTAATAAAACCTGCCGGAACAGACACATTACTATGCTACCTCATTCCCTATCTGCTGTATGCCACTTTTCGGGCTACTGGATTTTCATTCCACGCTTTTATGCTGGATGGTGCAGTCGGACTGCTAAAATCCCTTGGAATCGCGCTGCTTTGTGTAATTATAACCCGAACGCTAAATCGTGCCGGCATCAGACTAAAATTGTAAAGAGCAATAAACCCACCTGAAACTTTTCGCTGTTCGGATTGTGTATTCACCGATAAGACATTTTTTCAAATAGTAAAGCAATGACTCAAAAGACAACGAGCCTGATCATT
Organism: Pedobacter sp.; assembly: GCA_045629455.1. GTDB lineage: Bacteria > Bacteroidota > Bacteroidia > Sphingobacteriales > Sphingobacteriaceae > Pedobacter. Next base: position 60,493 of record JAZQRI010000039.1, read on the forward strand.
GACATGATCAGGCTCGTTTATATCCGTGTGCAATTGCACAATATGCTAAATATTAAATGTAAGCGATGGCGTCCATCTCTACAAGGGAATCCCCCGGTACACCACCTTTAGCTACCGCGATTGTGGTACGAACAGGAGGTTTCTTTCCAAAACGCCCTTTATAAACTTCATTCATACCTTTATAGTCCGCGATATCATTTAAGTATACCGTAACCTTTAATACTTTCTCCATCGATGAACCCGCAAGTTTAAGCTCTTTCTCCAGTTCTTTCAACACAATTTCAGTATGTGATTTTATATCAAAAGGGTCTGTATGCGCTCCTTTTCCTGCAATATAAACCAAGTTACCATGTTTGGTATGACCTGAAAACAAGGGCACATCTTGGAAACTAGTAACATTCCCTGCTTCTTTTTCCGGTGCAGATTCAAATGCTTTCGCATTTGATACCAAGCCTAAGCCCGTAACACCTACTACGGAAGCAAATAATTTCTTTAGTACGGATCTTCTTTCTGTTCTCATTTTGTATAAGATTGATAATTATTAAATCTATTAATTTAGACATCATCAATGATGCCGATTTACACAGCATCATCGGTTTAGTTACAAATTAGCTCGAAAGCGGCGGTCCAACTGGAACCGTTATCGGCTGACGATCGGTTGAATAGCTGTACTTTTTAGCTGTAAACTTCGAAGTCAGGTATTCTCCGTGATGGATATTTCCCGTGATGGTATCGCCATTCACAACACCTGAAAATGTAAAAGGGATGTTATCTCCCAGCATCCTCGAACTGCTCCGGAATTTGACATCATTGCCTTCAATGGTACCTTCCAGCTCATTGGTTGTGAAAGAGCCCTGATGTGAACCTTTAAGCCAGTTGCCATCCTGCATTTCAATGATAAATTTATGCTGACTGGTTTCATTAAAATACTCAACAGCAACATCCCAACGTCCTTTAAGGTCTGCTGCAGCTGCCTTCATCTCTTTAACCAACGGCGGCCGTTTAGCAGTTAAAGCATCATAAATCCGGTTCGCAACAATCTTATCGTCTCCGGGCCGCATCATCCATGCAGCAACGGAAAGCCCGCTTACATTGGAATCAGAAGCGCCTCTACGGCCACCGCCTCCAATGCTACTTAATGCAATACGCGGCTTTGTAGTAGATAAATAAGTGGCAATATCCGGCCCGGTTGCATTAAACTTATCCGGATCCCAGGTTATGGAAAGCGTAGGCGTCCGGTTATCCAATCCGACAGGCTGGCGGATGCTTGTTTTTACACCTTCAATACCTGAAACGCGCTTTGCGATGGTCTCGAGGTACCCCGTCCAGGTCTGTTCTTCCTTGGCGTGATCACGCTTCGTCCATGCTTCAACGGCAGCCAGCATACCGATCTGCTCCTCTTTACCAACCTTATTATCTCTGGCTGGGCCGTGATGCGGCGCACTTGCCTGCCACGCAGCCATTAGAATTTTCTTGTCGCCAAGCAACAAGCCGGCACTCTGAGGACCACGGATTGCCTTTCCTCCGCTGTACGCAACAACAGTGGCACCTTTAGCAAGGTGTACATTGGGTTTCAGACTAAGCGTCTCCGCAGCGGCATCTACAAGAATTGGGATGTTTTTAGGCTTAGCAACTTTAGCGATGGCCTCCAGAGATAAAGGTCCAGTCGCATCCGGCTCTGTAGCCATCATATAAATCATGGCCGTCCTCGGGTTAATGGCACTTTCCAGTTCTTCCTGGGTATTCACAGTAATGATCTTTACACCAACATTACGCAGTGCGTGATCATACACGTTTCTTGAACTTCTTGGAATGATAACTTCATTTTTGTCAATTCCGGTAAGATCCGGAATACGAACCAATTTCTCCGGATTTCCCCCCGTAACGCATCCAATGGTAACCAGCTTCATTCCGCCTGCACAACCTGAAGAAACCAGTCCCCATTCAGCACCGGATATCTCGGCAAGACGTTGTCCAACACCCATTGCAAGCTCATCAAGTTGCACATAGTGGAGTTGTGCAGCGGCCATTGCTTCTTTAGCTTCAGGCATAATAGTGGACGCTCCGATTATCGTGAAAGTGCCCCGGCAGTTGATCACCGGTTCCACACCGATCGATTGATACACCAGCGGTCCTGCCGCTAGCGGACCTTTTTCAACAGCTGTCGCAGCCATTACGGATTGAATACCTCCAACAGCACCGCCTGCAAAAGGCAGTATCGTCAGACCTTTAATTACATCTCTACGTTTCATTTATGGGTTTGTATTTTAGAAATTACAGCAAAGAAACCAATGGCACAAAACTGATTTATCCTCTGTTTACGTGCTTGAAACTAAAGATACACGATTGATCTTAAAATCAAGAAGGAATATCCACGAGTTTAGCAACTTTCCTGATGCATTTGTAAAAAACTTTAACAAAAACGTATTCGAACGTAAAAATATGTGGAAATTAAACAGACAATAGCCTAGTTAATAACTTTTATTGTAAAGGATGGAGATAATACCAAATGGAAGTAACCGATCCGGGAATTAGCCAAATATCTTTACAGAAGTAGAAGTCGGACGGAACTTTAGTTCCGCGCCCAATCGGCACTGCAAAGTGCTGGTGAGCCCGCGGCTTATTTCAACTCAGCGTACCAATCGCGTAGTCTGACTTCGATGTTTTTATTCCCTGTATTCACCAGTGATTTAAATTTATTTACATCCTGTCCACGGTAATGGTACGGGTAAACGACCTTAGGCTTGAATGCCAGTACTCCGGCTGCCGCGCCCTGTACATCCATCGTATAAGGAAGGTTCATACATACAAAAGCAATATCTATGTTCTTGAGACCGCGCATCTCTGGCGTATCTGCGGTATCCCCTGATATATAAACCCTTTTTCCGCCCAATACCAGAATATAGCCATTTCCTCTTCCCTTGGTATGATAGCTGGAATTTTCCGCATCAGGATGATTATACATGGGTATTGCGGATATATCAACAGTTCCCTGAGTACTGTTGTCTCCGTTTTTTAAAATAACAACTCTTTCTTTACCGATTGTAGCCGGTAGCTTTTCTGCAACAGCCTGCGGGACAATCAGCGTTGTGCTCCCGGTCTGAATGGATTCGATCGTTTTTGGATCGAAATGATCGCCATGTATGTCTGTAATCAATATCAAATCAGGTTTGCCTAGTCCCTGGAATGCGGCAGCACCACCAGCTGGATCAACGTAAATATTCTTGTTCTGTTAACTTAAGACGAACGCTGCATGGTTTACTGGCTGGATCGTAAGTTCGCCCGTACTAAGTTTTTGGTGATCCGGCGCAACACGCTGCGCATTTACAAGAACCGGACCTGCAAATAATAAACAGAAAATTAGACCTTTGAATTTCATGACCATAGTTTGATAGATGACGTTTAAAGAATTTCACTGCCTCTGTGATGTTGCTTCCAGCAACAAGCAGCGGCAACTAAACCATAAACAAAATACAAAGAATTGGTGTAAAACATGCAAAATACTATCCCATATGTTATTTTGCGCTGCAAACACGTACTTTGCGTGTACAAGTCCCTAATTTTCAGATTGCTTCATTCTACAAATGCATAAACTAACTTTTTGCATAGATTTGCGACTATACACAGAATACAGTAATGGTAAAGTTGTTTGTTAGCGGCTTCCCGCTGGAGATGGAAGAAATTCAACTCGCTATGCTCTTTGGTTTGCATGGTGATATAAGTACGATCAAGATTGTCCGGGATAAGAAAACCCGGATATGCAAAGGTTATGCCTTTATCGAAATGACCAACCGCACCGGCGCGGAAAACGCAACTGAAGCGTTGAACGGCACATTGGTGGACGGAAAGGTCTTAACGGTGAAGATCAACGAAGAACCCATTGCTGTAAAAAAGCCGGTATCAAGCAATGCCTCCCAGGTGCGGCCCCCGGTTTACCAGAAAGTGGTGAAACCTGGTGTTGAGGTAAAAAAGAAACGCCCAAGAAGAGCCTTATAGGTTCATAGACGTTTTCTTTAACCGTCTTTTCATTGCCGTAATTTAAATCAGAATATAATTAGCGAACTACCAGACAACATGCCCGGCTGTTCGCTAAAGTAAAAGGATTTCTACGCGCTGAAATCGGTGGATTTGCTGATGTCTTCGAAGGCACGCAAATCCTGCTGAATGGCCTCTATTTTACCATGTGCCATGCCGAACGAGTCTGAGCCCAGGAAAAGGTGCAATGGACGGTTTTCCATTTCAGCAACCTGTATAAAGGCTGCTGCTGCCCGCTCAGGGTCCCCAGGTTGATTGCCAATAATCTGCTCATTGTGTATAACTTCAAGGTCACGCGCCTCTTTGTATTCGGCGATCGGACTTGCAGCAGTAAGCAATGAACCCTGCAACAGGAAGTTGGTTTTGAAGTAACCGGGATATACAATGGTTGCAGTTATTCCAAGCGACTTAGTTTCTGCAGAAAGGGCCTCGGTAAAACCCGCTACAGCGAATTTAGTAGCGTTGTAAATACCCCAGCCCGGGAAGGTACCCATGAATCCGGCTATTGAAGAAATATTGAAAAAGGCACCAGATTTCTTTTCACGGAAGACTGGCATCACATTACGGATGACATTCAAGGAGCCAAATACGTTAACATCAAAGTTTTTACGTGCTTCTTCATCTGTTAACTCTTCCAATGTACCAAGTTGACCATATCCGGCATTGTTAACCACCACATCGATGGTACCCAGTTTAGTCACCACTTCTGTAATCGCCCTGGCAACACTTAAATTATCCGTCAGATCTACTTCGAGCGGAAGAAAATCTCCCCCTTCATAACCTACTTGTTCACGCAGGGCATCTGCGTTCCTTGAAGTTGCCGCTACTTTATACCCTTCAGTTAATAAACGTTTAACCAATGTTGATCCTAATCCCTTTGAGGCTCCTGTAACGAACCATACTTTTTGTGTTTTCATGTTTGTGATCATTTATTTGTTCGATACAAAGTTGATCACAACTGGCTTTTTAGGACTTACTCAAATCACAGGGATATTTGCGACTTTCAAATATGAGCAGGGATCATCGCTGTTTTCTGAACTCAGACGGGGATGTATTTGTCTTTTTCTTGAAAAAGGAGGTAAATGCTGCCTGGCCAGAAAACCCAAGGCCGTCACTGATCTCATTGATTCCCCAATTCGTTTGAACCAGCAACGACTTCGCTTCTTGCAGCAATCTGTCCTGGATATGTTCCCTTAAGGTTTTGCCCGTATGATTTCTCACCAAGGAGTTTAGATAGTTTGGATGAACGTGCAGCTGATCTGCAAACTCTGAAGCCGTCTTTAATTTAACGTGAGTGTCCCGCTCCTGCACCCGGAAAGCAGATTCAAGAAGTGACATGAAGCGGTAAATATAACCATAACTTTCAGGTACTGCAGTCCGCTTTCTATTTTTGCCTGCACGCTGACTTTCCAGCAACAACATCTGCAGGTTTAATAGCAGGGCTTGTTTTTTATCATCGCGCTGCCCACGATCTTCCAGGTACATGGCTTCAAAATAACCAGATATTCTAGCCGATTGCTCCTCTGTCAATTGTATAACCGCCTTGTCCGTTTCAAAGTTCGGATACTGACGAAACAGTTGCAAAACGTGCTCAGCATCGACTCCGAAATACTCCGGATGAATCAGACAAAAGTATCCGCCGGTTTCCTGCGAAGTGGTCTGCCAGGACATTAGCTCATCAGGATGCAGAAAAGCGATTTCATTAGCGCCCATTTCGTATCGGTGAAGTCCGATGGTCAGGATACCGGTGCCCGAGGTCATATGAAAAATCTTATAAAACTTACGGCGTTGAGGCGAAATATAATCCTTAACCGGGTATTCATTCCGGTTTTCAATGATTAAGTACTTCGCATCAACAGGATGATGTTGCACGTCCAACAAAGGGCTCTGATACCCTTCTGCTGCAAACGTTTCCAGTTCCATGCGTGGAATAGTAGATTTTTCCATAGTTCTGATGTCCACCGGTAAATAACGTCAAACCAAATGTAGTAAAGATATAAGGAGTTAGATGGGCTAAAAACAAAAACAGCGCCTGATTTTCAGACGCTGTTTCGCTGGGTGGTCCCGACGAGACCATAAAAAACTTCGCCCAAATTAACTCAGTCTATCAAAAACTACCATAACGACCTAAATAACATCGAAATGACACACTCATCGAAAAAGCTAGACAAAGCTGAATTAACCTATATTAAGACAATTGTGTAAGTAATATTGTAAGTAACTGTAAGTTTGCCTAAGTTTGAAATACAATGGCAAAGGTCAATTATTATTTAAGCAACA
>JAZQRI010000040.1:0-35791 GCA_045629455.1 Pedobacter sp.
TAACCATCCGAGACTGTGTTTTAGATAGGATCCGGCAAGGAGACCTATTTTCTGGGTATTTGGAATGCGAATTCGCTTTTGCATAATGTTGCTGCAGGGAACCGCCTTTATCTTGTTGAACAGGCTCTTGTAGTAGACATAAGCAACATACACGCCAAACCTGGAAGATGATGGCAAGGCACGAATGCCGACCAACGCGGCTTTAAAGTCATCTTCAATCTCTGCCTGTATGCCCAGTTTATCCACTTCTGAAAAGGACGTTAGATCCACTCCAGGAAAATAGACGCGTCCAAGCGACTCGTAGTCGTTCTTTAAATCCCTCAGAAAATTCACTTTTTGAAAGGCTGCACCTAAGCGCATTGCAGAGGGTTTTAAAGATTGATACCGCTCTTCATCGTTCTCCGTAAATACCCGCAAACACATCAGACCCACAACTTCTGCTGAGCCGAGGATGTATTCTTCATACGAATATGGGGAATGATTCTTTTCCTCCAGGTCCATCTCCATACTATACAGGAACTGATCAATCAGCGGACGCTCAATATTGTAGTCGTTCACCACATGCTGGAAACTGTTCAAGATCGGGTTTAAACTGATCTTCTGTTCGATGGCTTTATAGGTACTCTGCCTGAACTCGGCAAGCAGTTCCTTCTTGTCGTAGTTGTGAAAGGAATCCACAACTTCATCCGCCAGCCTTACGAAACCATAAATGCTGTACAATGCCTGATGAAACTTTTTATGCAGGCAGCTTATGCCCAGCGAAAAGCTCGTGCTATAGGTCTTCGTGACCAGTTTACTTGATGCTCTGGAGACATCATCAAACAGTTGCTTCATGGGGTTTTGTTTTTGTTAGAAATTTCAACAGCTCGTTTGCAGCAACCTGTCCCGAAATCAGGGCAGGTGGAACTCCAGGTCCGGGGACGGTAAGCTGGCCTGTATAGAACAAGTTTTTCAGCTTTTTGTTCCGTAGGGAGGGCTTCAACACGGCAGTCTGACTCAATGTATTTGCAAGCCCATAGGCATTTCCGCCATAGGCATGGTAATCAGCTACGAAATTATCCAGGCAATAGTTTTTCTTGTACACGATATTTTCGAGGAAAGTGGTTCCCGTACGTTTTTCAATTCTCCGGATGATCGATTCGAAGTATTGTTCACGGGATGCCTCTGTATCTTCAAGGCCTGTGGCAATCGGTATCAGGATAAACAAGTTTTCCATTCCTGCGGGTGCCACCGTATCATCCGTTTTCGATGGGCAGCACACGTAGAACAGCGGTTCTCCCGGCCACTGCGGATCCTTATAAATGGATTCCGCATGTTGCTCAAAGTCGGCATCGAAAAACAAATTGTGGTGAAGCAGCTTGTCTATTTTTTTGTTTACCCCAAGATAGTAGATCAGGCAGGACGGCGCGAATGTCTTCTTCTCCCAATACGCTGCAGAATAATTGCGGTATGCCGGTTCCAGAAGATTCTGCTCCACATGATGGTAGTCGGCCGACGCAATAATGCCGTCTGCTTCTACAAAGCCGGCATCCGTATGCATACCGGTTACCACGCCTTGTTTTACTTCAATCCTGGAAACCGGGGCATTGGTATGGAACTCCACGCCAAGTGAAAGCGCAAGGCTGTGCATGCCCTCAATGATTTTATGCATCCCTCCTTCCGGATACCAGGTGCCCTGTACCAGTGCAGAATAGTTCATCATGGTGTACAATGCCGGAATTTTATTGGCCATTGCGCCGAGGAACAGCACGGGAAACTCCATCAGCGCAATTAAGCGCGGATCTTTGAAATAGCCATGGACGTAAGAGCGTACGGAACTGAACAGATTGGATTGCAGCATTCCCCTGGCGACATCCAGGTTCGCATATTCAAGCCAGGAAAATGCGGGCTTATAAACGAGGTCCTGCATGCCGACCTGATACTTAAATTCCGCTTCCTTCAAAAACTTCTTTAGAGAAACGGAGCTTCCCGGCTCAATTTCCTCGAACACTGCGTATAGCGCTTCCAGATCAGCCGGGACATCAAGTACATCATCCTTACCGAACACAATCTGAAAGCCCGGGTCCAGCTGCTTGAGCTGGTAGTAATCTGCAGCCGATTTGCCAAACTGCTTGAAAAAGGATTCGAATACATCCGGCATCCAGTACCAGCTCGGCCCCATATCGAAGACAAAGCCTTCAGCGGAGAAGCTGCGCGCCCGTCCGCCAATGGTGGGGTTCTTCTCATACACTGCCACCTGATGGCCATCCCGTGCAGCGAAGCATGCTGCTGCCAAACCAGAAAAACCACTTCCTATTACTAAAACCTTCGCCATACTTATTATTGGTAAAATAGCAAGAATAAATTAAAATCCTCTAAACGCGTTCTATAAATCGTTTCGAAGGCCTTTTAGGCCTCCGAATTTTCACTGGATCTGTGTAGATAGACGCTCATATACGAAGCCGGGAATCGGTCGGTTTTCAGGCAGACTTCACAGGCACCCTACCCGCACCTTACCCGCACCTTACCCGGACAAACAGCGCCTAAGGTACGGGTAAGCTGCGCTTGATGTCGGCGCCTAAACCGGCTGACTTACGACCCTGAAATTTGCTTGCTAAACTGTTGGTCAAAAAGAAACCGCATCATCCTGAAATGATACGGTTTCTTTATTCAATTAAGATGTTAAACTATTTAGTTGCTTTCGTAAAATTAAGTACCACGTAAGCAGTTGAAGAACCATATTCTATAGGCGACTTCAATACCAGGTTGTCACCATTACCCGAGGACAATACCAATCGATAACCGTCTGTTACATTCTTTGCTTTATCGCCTTCATACAACTTCTTAAACTGGAAAGTTTGATCTGCCGGACTTACAGACCAGAAGATCGTCTGCGTTTTAGCCTGACATTCACCTCCGCCAGGTAAAGTGTAGCTTCCGTTACCACTGTTCGTCAGGTTCCAGGTACTACCCACAAAACATTTGTATGATGCTTCTTCAAATAAGGACTTCACGGCCACGCCGGGAATTCCTTCGAACGTGATGTCGTTTAAGACCCAGTTTCCACTTACATTCCCTCTTTTAACCGTAGCAACACCACTTTTTGTTGAAGAACAACTTTGTAAAATCATTAATGAACTGCATAAAATGGCAGCTATAACTAATATTCTTTTCATATACTTGTTTTTGAGGAACAACTTACATAAATCTTGCCAAACAGGTAAGGGAATTACTTTGAAGCGCAACTTTGTTCTGAGTAAGAACGATATTTAAATATAGGATAAAATTGAACGATTTGGTATACTGCTCAAAACCAGCCGGAAACGGCGTACAGGCCGTTTATACCCATTAAAAAAATAAAAATGAAAACAGAGACGATTGCAATACATGCCGGTAATTTTATTGAAAGTGCCACGGCAGATGTCACCCAGCCATTGAGTTTGTCCACAACATTTCTCCGCAATGAAAAGGGAGAATACCCGGGCGGCCATATGTACAGCCGGGTCAGTAACCCGAACCGCTCTGCACTGGAGAAACTACTGGCCGAGCTGGACCATGGTGCGGAAGCTTGTGCTTTTTCCTCCGGGAATGCTGCAGGGATGAGTGTTTTTCAGGCATTGAAGCCCGGAAGTCACATTATTGCGCCGGATGATATGTACTGGGGTTTTAAGAAGCAGCTGCAGACAATCTTCGCAGACACACTGGAAATCGACTTCATTGACCTGACGGTGTTGGAAAATATCGAATCGTATATCAAAGAGAACACGGTAATGATCTGGATGGAAACACCGTCTAATCCGCTCTTGAAAGTTACGGACATCAGGGCACTGAGTGAGATCTGCAGCAGGCACCAGCTTATTCTGGCCTGTGACAGTACGTTCGCATCCCCCTGCCTTCAGAATCCCATTCTGTTGGGCGCCGATATCGTGATGCATTCTACAACAAAGTACATCGGCGGCCATAGCGATGTTATCGGAGGTGCTTTGATTACAGCGAAAGCGGATGCACTGTGGGAGAAGATCAGGAACATCCAGCAGGTCGGCGGCGCAGTACCATCCCCTTTCGATTGCTTCTTGCTGGTACGGAGCATAAAAACATTGCCCTACCGAATGCGGGGTCACTGTGCGAACGGCATGGCACTGGCCACTTACCTGGAAAAGCATCCAAAAGTAGAAGCTGTCTTCTACCCCGGGCTGCCGTCACATCCGCAACATGAGATCGCCAAAGCACAGATGTCTGACTTCGGCGGGATGCTGTCCATTCTGATCAAAGGCTCCTTTGAAGAAGCGAACAAAGTTGTAAATAGAGTGAAGCTCTTTGCGCAGGCAACTAGCCTCGGCGGAATTGAAAGCCTGATTGAACACCGCTATTCTATAGAGGGGCCGGATACAAAGACGCCAAAGAACCTTTTGCGGATCTCCGTCGGACTCGAGCATATTGATGATCTGATTGCCGACTTTGATCAGGCACTAAGCTAATTTTGCCTTTGGCACCTATATGATGTTTGGCAAAGCCAGGTATTTCAAAATATCTGATAGCTAAGCATCAGTGAATAGAAAAATTTCAGAATTAAATTTTGATGTATTGTAAATAAGGTCTACATTTGGATACAATCAGCAAAGCTGATGTAGTCAACACCGCTCTACGATGGTTTGATTTATAAAGAAGTGGCGAGAGACAGGCTCAATGACCCACTGGCAACCCTCATGAAAGAGAAGGTGCCAATTCCTGACCAGGGCCGCATGGTGCAGCCCTGGAAAGATAAGATTAAACTAAAATGAAAAAACCGATTTCAGATCCGCTTTTCAGCAAAGCAAGTCAGTCCCCAAAGGCACATGCGCAATTCCCTTGCAAAACCACCATTTGCTGTGGTCCGATGTGCATTGATATGTGCTGTTGCATATCTTAAACCTAAAATCTTCCTTTTTGTCTCTCATCAACTGGAAGGCCTCTTTGAAGAGGTACGCCCCCGAATACACGAATTCTCCGCTGAACTCAGCATATATCTTTAACCTTTAAACCTCAAAATAACATGTCAGCAAATTATAAGTTCGAAACCTTACAAGTTCATGCCGGTCAGGAAATTGACCCAACTACAGGATCCAGAGCGGTTCCAATTTACCAAACCACCTCTTATGGATTCAAAAATTCTGAACATGGTGCAAACCTGTTTGCCTTAAAGGAATTTGGAAATATCTACACCCGGATCATGAACCCGACCACAGATGTTTTCGAGAAACGCGTGGCGGCTTTGGAAGGCGGCGTTGCGGCACTGGCGGTTTCATCCGGACAGGCAGCACAGTTCATTGCGCTGAGCAACATTCTTCAGCCAGGTGACAATTTCGTAGCCTCTTCGCACCTGTATGGTGGCAGCTACAACCAATTCAAAGTTTCGTTTAAACGCCTGGGCATTGAAGTGAAGTTTGCGGACGGCGACAATATCGAAGACTTTGAAACTAAAATCGACGAAAATACTAAAGCATTATACCTGGAGAGCATCGGAAATCCGTCATTCAGCATTCCGGACTTCGAAAGGCTTGCGGCGATAGCCAAGAAACACGACCTGCCGATTATCGTAGACAATACCTTTGGCGCAGCCGGATATTTATTTAAACCACTGGAGCACGGCGCACATATCGTAGTTGAATCTGCGACAAAATGGATCGGCGGCCATGGAACCAGCATCGGCGGTGTAATTGTGGATGGCGGAAATTACAATTGGGGAAATGGAAAATACCCACAGTTTTCTGAGCCTTCTGAAGGTTACCATGGGCTGGTATTCAGCGACGTATTTGGCGTGGACAGCCCGCTTGGAAATATCCAGTTCATCATCCGCGCGCGGGTGGAAGGATTAAGGGATTTCGGCCCGGCCATCTCTCCTTTCAATTCATTCCTTTTGATTCAGGGATTAGAAACGCTGTCCCTACGCGTACAACGGCATGTAGATAACGCACTGGCGCTGGCTACCTGGCTGGAAAACCATCCGGCAGTGAAACAGGTCAGCTATCCGGGTCTGGAGAGCAGCCCATATCATGCGAATGCGAAAAAATACCTTCAAAATGGTTTTGGGGCAGTTCTATCTTTTGAGTTGCACGGTGATAAAGCGCTTGCAACCGCGCTTGTTGATGCACTCGAGCTGGTGAGTCACCTGGCCAATGTTGGCGACTCCAAGACGTTGATCATCCAGCCGGCAGCAACCACCCATCAGCAACTCAGCGAAGCAGAACAGCTGGCCGCAGGTGTGACACCAGGTGGATTGCGGGTTTCTGTAGGTATTGAGCACATTGACGACATTAAAGCCGACTTCGAACAAGCGATTAAAAAGATCCACGAAAAGAAACTGGCTTAAGCGGCAGCATAAGATTCACCATGAGCGAGATACAGAAATTTGTTTGCAAGAAGGTTTTACAGCTGGAGAACGGCAAGAAGCTGCGGGGCCTGGAGATTGCCTACCATACGTATGGGAAGCTAAATTCCAATAAAGACAACGTCATCTGGGCCTGCCACGCGCTTACGGCGAATTCAGATGTGCTCGACTGGTGGAAGGGTTTGTTTGGAAAGAACTCGCTATTTAATCCCGAGGAGCATTTTATCATCTGTGCGAATGTGATCGGATCACATTATGGAACCACCAATCCGCTAAGCATAAATCCGGTTACCGGACAGCCTTATTACCTGTCATTTCCGGAGTTCACGATCCGCGATCTTGTTCAGGGACACCAGTTACTGGCAGCGCACCTTGGGGTTACAACGATCAAGGTGCTGATTGGCGGTTCCCTGGGCGGGCAGCAGGCGGTAGAGTGGGCCATATCTTCTCCGAAGACAATTGAAAACTTAATTCTGGTTGCTACGAACGCGGTACACTCCCCCTGGGGTATTGCGTTCAATGAAAGCCAGCGCCTGGCAATTCTTTCCGACCGCACCTTCCTGGCACAACAGCCGGATGGTGGATCAAAAGGACTGAAAACGGCACGGAGCATCGCTTTGCTTTCCTATCGCACCTACGACGCCTACAATGCGACACAGGTCGAGAGTGTGAATGATAAAACAGATGGTTTTCGCGCGTCCTCTTACCAGAACTATCAGGGGGAAAAGCTGGTCAACCGGTTTAATGCCTACAGCTACTATTATCTGAGCAAAGCGATGGATAGCCATAATGTAGGCAGAGGCCGCATAAGCATTGCAGATGCGCTAGCAGAAATTAAAGCAAACACGCTGGTCATTGGCATTGAAAATGACCTGCTCTTCCCGCTTTCGGAGCAGCGATTTCTGTGTGAGCACATCAAAGATGCGGAATTTTATAGTGTAAAATCGGCATATGGGCATGATGGATTCTTAATTGAGACCAACGCGCTAACGAATATAATCGGCACCTTTTTAAAAGAGAGTGCTAGTAAGAAAATAATCAAACTACATAGAACAGCATAATGAGTGAGAAAATTAAGATCGGATTGTTCGGTTTTGGTGTAGTCGGACAAGGGCTGCATGATATCATCCGGGGTCAGGATCTAAATCTGGAGATCGTTAAGATCGCGATTAAAAATCCCGGTAAAAAACGGAGTTTAAACCCTAAGCTCTTTACGACAGATCACCAGGAGCTTTTGGGCAACCCAGAGATCAATACCATTGTAGAGCTTATTGATGATGCAGATGTTGCATTTGAAATTGCAAAGCAGTCCCTGACGAGCGGAAAACACGTGGTTTCTGCAAATAAGAAAATGATTGCTTTACACCTGGAAGAGTTGGTGGAACTGCAGGTGAAGCACGGCGTTTCGCTGCTCTATGAAGGCGCTGTTTGTGGTAGTATTCCAATCATCAGAAATCTGGAAGAATATTATGACAACGAGTTACTTCATGGGATAAGCGGCATATTCAACGGCTCCTCCAACTTTATACTTTCTAAAATATTCAATGAGAACCTGGCATATGGTGCGGCACTACAGCAGGCGCAGAAACTTGGTTTTGCAGAAACTGACCCCATTCTGGATGTGGGCGGTTATGATGCGAAATTCAAGCTGGCGATTGCCACGGCGCATGCGTATGGGCTGTTTATCCATCCGGAGAAGATCCTGAATGTGGGTATACAGAACTTATCTGAACATGACATCACCTTTGCCCGGGAGAAAAACTTTAAAATTAAGCTTGTCCCTACAGCACGTAAAATCAGCAGCAGGCAGCTCATCACCTATGTACTTCCAAAGTTTGTGAAGTCTGATGATTTCCTTTACAATGTAGAGAACGAGTACAACGGGGTAACCGTGCAGGCCGCTTTTGCCGATAAGCAGTTCTTTTTCGGGAAAGGTGCAGGCGGCCATCCAACAGGTGCGGCCATTCTTTCCGACATTGCTGCGCTGAGGTATGGGTACCGGTATGAATACAAAAAGTACCACCAGCAGAATGGTCTGATCCATACCAATAACGTGAATATCGAGGTTTACATCCGCTATATTCACGAATATACCATTGAAAAGCTACAGATTGAGGGGATCACTGAACGGTTCTCGCGAAATAATTTCAGGTATGTGATTGGCAATGTCTCTTTGAAAAACCTGATCGCACACAAAGAGCTGTTGACGCAGAAAGATGTGTTCATTGCACATACCGGCCGGTATACCTATACGGATAGTCAGATTCAGGTGGTGGCGGAAGAAGAAGCCCTGCTGAAATAGGTTTTTATACCATTAATAAGGCCGGAAGATTTTGCAGTGTCCCCACAAAGTTTGTTGCTTTTTGGAGGCATTGCATTTTGCATTTCCGGCCTTTCTATAATTTTATATGGCTTAGAAGTGGGTGCAGTTGATCGTTCCCGCTTTATTTGTTTAAATCTCTCTGTTTACGTCCCAGTTCTCCAGGTATTCCGCAACTCTTTTTACGAATGAACCGCCAAGGGATCCATCGACCACACGGTGGTCGTAAGAAAGAGAAAGGAACATCATGTGCCGGATGGCAATGACATCGCCGAATTCAGTTTCCAAAACCGCAGGTTTCTTTTTGATGGCACCGACGGCAAGAATAGCGACTTGTGGCTGGTTGATGATGGGTGTGCCCATTACATTGCCGAAAGATCCGACGTTGGTTAGGGTAAATGTTCCGCCCTGCGTCTCGTCCGGCTTCAGTTTAGATATGCGTGCACGATTGGCAAGATCATTCACTGTTTTCGTGAGGCCCACAAGGTTCAGTTGATCTGCTTTCCTGATGACCGGCACAATCAGGTTTCCACTTGGTAAGGCGGCGGCCATACCGATATTAATGTCTTTCTTCTTAATGATCTGGGTACCGTTAAGCGAAACATTAATCATTGGATAGTCTTTGATCGCCTTGGTAACCGCTTCTACAAAGATTGGTGTAAAGGTTATCTTCTCGTTCTCTCTGTTTTCAAACGTTTTCTTAACGCGTTCACGCCAAAGGACCATGTTGGTCACATCGGCCTCCACAAAAGAGGTAACATGTGGTGACGTCTGCTTACTCATTACCATATGCTCTGCGATAAGCTTGCGCATGCGGTCCATTTCTATGATCTCATCCCCGCCGCTTACACTTTGGGCAGGACTGGCAGGTGCAGAAGTACCCGCTGCCGGCGGAACGAAGGTGGTGGCAGGTTGAGCATTTTGCACCTCGAGTTCCTGCACGGAGCCTGACGGCGTTTTATGACCTGAAATGTATTTTAGCAGATCGTCTTTGGTTAAGCGGCCCTCCGCGCCTGTACCTGGAATGGAGTCCAGTTCGGACAGGTCAATGCCTTCCTGAGCAGCAATATTTCTTACAAGTGGTGAATAGAAACGATCGGATGATGACAAAGGCTCCGTGCTCAGCTGAGCGATGCCGAGGATGCTTTCCGGCTCGATGGAAATGCTCGAAGCAACAGGCGCCTCTGCTTCCGGCTCTGGCTGAATTTGCGTATCGATTTCTACTTCCGGCTCCGGGCCGTCTGTTTCGATGATGGCAATCACATCGCCAACCTGTACCACATCATCTTCCGAAAACAACTGTTTGATAAGTTTACCTGCAACGGGAGAAGGAACTTCAGAATCTACTTTATCGGTGGCAATTTCCAACACGGTATCATCCATCTCAATCCTTTCACCGGGGCTTTTAACCCATTTTATAACGGTTGCTTCGGCAACGCTCTCCCCCATTTTGGGTAACAGTAATTCGTATTGAGCCATTCTTATTTACTTCTAGTTAACTTGGTATTCTGAACAAAAGTAAGAGATTTTGCAGACTTAATCGTGTTCTTGTTTCAGGCGGTTGAAAATCATAGTCAAAGCCGCTGTGGCTGAACGCTCAATATTTTGTAGTCTTTTATTGCCGAAAGTAAACACTTTTGCCTGTACATCCGTGCTGCTCGCAACAGCAATCCAAACCGTGCCTACAGGTTTATCCGGGGTTCCACCATCCGGGCCTGCAATGCCGCTGACGGCTACTGCAAAGTCGGTATGGAAACGCGCAACTGCCCCTGACGCCATCTCTTTCACGGTTTGCTCGCTCACAGCGCCGTAGGTATCCAGCGTTTCTTTTCTAACACCCAAAACGGATTGCTTCAATTCATTTGAGTAGGTTACCCCACCTCCCGCAAACACACTTGAGCTTCCTGGATGCTGGGTAATTAAGTGCGCCAGGTAGCCTCCGGTACAGCTTTCGGCGGTAGATAATGTGAGGTTCTTTGCGCTCATGATGTTCAGGATGGCCTTTTCCAGCGGAATATCTTCCTCTGCCACAACATACTGCTTTATTTCCGCGACGATTTGCTTGCTGTAGAAGCCTACCTCCTGTTCAAGCGTCGCGGCATCTGCTCCCGTCCCGCTTAACCGGAGCCTCACCTGCCCCAGCCGTGGCAAATAGGCAAGCTTAATGTGTGGTGGCAGCGAATCTTCTACCGCTGCGATCTGCTGCGCAAGAAACGATTCCCCGATTCCTGAAGTAAGGATGGTTTTATGAAATATAGCCGGAAGTTTGAAGGTTGCTTTTAGCCTGGGAAGGATGTCATCCTCCATTAGCCCGATCATCTCGTGAGGTACACCGGGCATAGACACAATTACTTTCCCGTTGTGCTCAAACCACATGCATGGGGCAGTTCCGTTCTTATTTTTGATCACGATACAGCCATCGGGCACATCCGCCTGCCGCATATTCAAATCGATCATCGGCCGCTTGGCGCGTTCAAAAATGCCTTGAACATGGGCCAGGGTTTCTTCATCCCGCCGAAAGCCCATATTGAAATACTTTGCAAGCGTCAGCTTGGTAATGTCGTCTTTTGTCGGGCCAAGGCCACCCGTGATAAGGATGATGTTCGCCCGCGTTTCTGCGAGTTGCAATGCCTCTAAAATATGGGATTCATCATCGGAGACCGAGGTAACCTGTTTTACTTTGATGCCGATGAGGTTGAGCTGTTTGGCCATCCATGCAGAATTTGTATCTACAATTTGCCCGATCAGGATTTCGTCGCCTATGGTAATTATTTCTGCCAACATATGTGTTGTTGTAAGGTGTCTGGTGTATTATTCGTAACGTGTCTGATAACTACGTTGTTTACTTAATTTCAGATCCTGAAGAATAGATGCTTTTACTTTAAGCGTTACCGAGTAGCTCCGGTACTGCCCGAAAGGCACCCAGTTGATACTCATGTCCCAGCAGTGCAGGTCGCGGTAAATGGCGATGTTTGTTAGTGCAACATCATTTGCCTGGAAGTCGTACCCAGAGGTGAACTGTACCTTCCATTTTGGCGTAACGTTAAGATCACCATTAAAGGTTAGGGTATTGGTATATATCGGATCTGTGCCTTGTTCTGTTGTTCTGTACTGGAAGCTGTACGCAAATGCAAAGTTCCAGGGTATGTTAAAGTCAACAAAGGCATTTGGATCTCTGCTGATGGCATTTAACTGTGCGGCTTGTTCTGCCGTCATTCCGGCCTGATTACTTTGATTTTTGAGCTGATCAACATTCTCATTCCTCCGTTTGAAAGACTCCGGGTTTAAACTGTAATCGAACGAAAATCCAAAATTGGTTAAACGTGGCAGCTTGGCATTCTGCCAGGTGTACCGGTCGATCAGTGTTTTGGTCAGCATATTGTTAACCACGGTATCCTTGGTCGCGTAAGGGTTAAGGGTACCCGTGTAGTTGATGCCGATCTTGTCCGTAAACTGAGACCGCCCGCTGAATTGAAGTACAGATAGCTTGTAAGCCGGCGCAAGGAAGTTGTAAGAACCTCCGATCCTAAGTCCCTGTATAACTGCGAGCTTTCTAAAGCCGGAGCCTGTGGTATCTTTATCGGATCTGATCTTGGCCTCTACCGTATTATCAAGTGAGAAACCCAGCGTGGCTTGTTGGCCCTGCCCAGGTCCAGAGTACAAAGTTCTTTCAAAGATAGAATACCTCCTGTTGCGGCCGGGGTAATTGGGGTCCGCAACAGCGGTTCCATCCTGGTAGAAAAGCTCTTTATAATAGCCTTTACTTAATTTAGAAAAATCAGGTGCAAAGCTCAGGTTCACACTTGGTGTCATCACATGTCTTAACGCGGCCAGATTTCCGAGCTTCTTAAACTGCGCGGTGTTGTAGATTTTTGTGGATACGCCGATTCCAATGTTATACTCGCCAGAACGTTTGAAACCTGGGATAGTATCATACACGAGCGAATCGGGACGGTTGATCATCTTCAGCATTTTCTGATTAACAGTCTGGAAGTGCCACTGTTCGGTGTACTGTGCATTTGCGTTGAAGTTGAAATACTTCGCAACGTTGAAAGGCAAACTGATCGGTATACTGTGATTAAACCCATTCTGGAACCGCTTGAAGCCACCTGGCTGAAACAGCAGATCTTCCGTTGTGCTCACGGTGTTGCTCGCCTGCATGGAATAGCCAACGGTTAGCTTCTGATACCATTTCTGGTCGCCAACCCTGTTTTTAGAATCAAACGGATTGATGGTGTTCATGTTTAAGCTGACCTGCGGCAGGGTCAGGCTTATCGTTTTACTCTGAATTTCCTGACTATGGCTGAGGGCAGCAGTCAGGTTGAATATTCCTGCTGTTTTTCCGTAGCTGATACTGGAAGCGAGCGTGTTCTGAGATATCGCCCGGACATCGTAGGTACCGCCTGCTGCGGTTGTCGCGTTGTAGGAAGACGTTCCCGCATTCACCGATGCACTGAATACCGTTCCAGGGTGTGCGTTTGGATTCTGGCTGTGTGTCCAGTTGATGTGGAAGTTCTTTTGGGGCTCGTACTCTGGGGTACCCTCCAGGCCCAGCCGGGTGCTGGCATAAGCCAGGTTAAGGTTACCGTTGTATTTGTATCTTTTTAGGTAGTTCGATGTTAAGGTTGTCTCATAAGAGCCCCGCGTGTAAATGGTTCCCATGATCCGGGCATCCACATAATCGCTTAAGCCCAGGTAATATCCGGCGTCACGCAAAAAGAACCCCCGTGTAGCATCCTCTCCAAAGCTGGGCAGAATAATTCCGGAAGATTTTTTGTTTGGCTTTGGGAAGAAAGCAAAGGGTAATCCTACGGGAATCGGTATGTCCTCAATTTTAAGGTAAGCCGGTCCGGTAATGATCTGGCGCTCTGCTACGATCCCTTTCGTGATGTATATTCCAAAGTGCGGATGTGGCAAATTACAGGTACTATAGGTCATTCCTTTGATGTGAATTTCATCATCGGGCTGCTTTTTACTTTGTCCACCGGAGAAAAATCCACCCTCCTGCTCGGTGAAAGTATTGTATACAGTTCCTTTACCGGTTTTGGTATTGTACAACAGCGAGTCCGCCACAGACGAACCTTCCGCTTCCATCTTGAAAATGGGACGGCCGGTATATCTACCTTTAGCATCCTTCAATCCGCTGGCAAAAATGGTGTTGTTCTTGGAATCATAACGGATAAATTCCGCATCGAGCTCAAAGCTCTGGTAAATAACACGGGCATTTCCGTATAAATACATGATGCTTTTATCCTTGCTGTATTTCGTAGAGTCCCGGGCGAAAGTTTCGACCTTGTCATCCAATCCGCTGGAATTCTTTACTTGGTTCTTCGTTGTGTCGGCTTTTGAGGTATCCTGCTGTTGCAAGACTTGCATCATGGATAAAGAAGAAAATGCAAAAGCATCATTACCAGCTACGGTTAACAAAACAATTGATTTAAGTAAAATGATGTACCGTAAAAGTTTCAAATTCGTGTGTGAATGTTATTTTTGCATTAATGTATAATCCAAAACGTTCAAAATTAATCAAAAATATACCATTGCTTGGTGCAAATGCAATATTGATGGTATTTATTTCATTGTCCTTAGTACTAGCATCTTATAGTCAGGCTTTTAGCCAGCAGTACAAAATAAAAACGATCGTAATCGATGCCGGACATGGTGGCAAGGACGGCCACACCAGAGGGCTTTTTTCGACGGAAAAGGACGTCGCTTTAAAGACTGCATTAAATCTCGGCAAGTTAATTGAAGAGAAGATGCCAGATGTTAAGGTCCTTTATACCCGTACCACTGATGTATTTGTCCCGCTATACGACCGTATTGGGCTCGCAAATTCGTCTAAAGCCGACCTGTTTATTTCCATTCACTGCAACGACATGCCGCTGATTCGAAGCTCCGTTGTAACCGGATATACCAAAGGACGGAACCGTAAAAAGATCCCGATTCGCAGGACGGTTACCCGTAAGAGTACCTCGACACGGGGAACAGAAACGTTTGTATCTGGTATGGGTCGGATGAATGAACAGGATGCCGTAATACAACGGGAGAATGCTTCAATTTTGATGGAAGAGAATTACAAGGAAAACTATGAAGGCTTTGATCCGAACAACCCGGAGAATTACATCATCCTGTCATTGATGAAAAACAACTACCGGGAGGCGAGCTTGAACTTCGCCAAGCGCGTTCAGGATGAATACGTTAAGGCGGGAAGGATTGACCGTGGTGTGCAGGAAAAGAGCCTTGCAGTACTGGCACGGGCAGGAATGCCGGCGATTTTGACGGAGATCGGCTTCATCAGCAATCCGGAAGAAGAGGAATATATGAATTCCGATGAAGGACAGGCAGAGATTACAGGTGGATTATTGGCGGCTATTGATAGCTATAAAAAGAGTGTAGAGCATAATTAATGAATTTGAATAAAATAGTAAGTTGCGGATTTAGGAGTAGAACAGCTTTGTGTATCGCGCTTTGTTTATTGGGAATCCAGGGCACACTTGCCCAAACAGGATATAAGGTAAGGACATTGGTTATTGATGCAGGACACGGAGGCGGAAAGCCGGGTGCTGCCGGTTCGTTTTCAAAGGAAAAGGATATTGCCTTGCAAGTGGCACTGAAACTTGGACAAAAATTTAAAGAAGATATGCCAGAAGTTAAAATCCTGTATACACGGACGAAAGACGTAGATGTAGACTTCTTCAAACGGGCGGCAATTGCAAACGATGCAAAGGCAGACCTATTTATCTCCATACACTGCAACTCCTCGGGGAGCAAAGCGCCTTATGGAACAGAGACTTTCGTCGCCGGATCCCACCGTTTGAACGAGCAGGATGTTGCCATCCGGGAAAATGCCGATATCAAGAAAGAAAAAAACTATAAGCAGAATTATAACGGCTACGACCCCAATGACCCTGAAACTTTTATTATACTATCTTTGTTTAAAAATAAATACCGAACAAAAAGCACCGATCTTGCAAGGTTGATTCAATCCAACTACTCAAAAGGGAGTGACAGATTGAACAGGGGCGTTAAAGAACAGGGTATTCTGATCCTGCAACGGTGTGGTATGCCGGCGGTGCTGACGGAAATTGGTTTCATTAGCAACCCTGCAGAAGAACGTTACATGAACTCTTCTTCAGGTCAAAGTGAAATTGTTGATGCGCTCTTTAACGCGGTAAAGGAATACAGGAAACAAACAGAGTAACTAAGTAAACAACACAGAGTGAAAATAGCAAACGAAACTAAAGTAGGCATACTGGCGGCCTTTTCCATTGCCTTGTTAATCATCGGCTACAACTTCCTGAAAGGTAATGCCATTTTCTCCAGCGAGACGGTTTTATATGCCAAATATCCACGTGTTGACGGACTTGCCGTGTCTAAGCCGGTATTGATTAACGGCTTCCAGATTGGGAGAGTTGATAAGCTTACCCTTCTTCCAAATGGAAGTATCGTTGCTACTTTGAAGATAAACGGGAAATATGACATTCCAAAGAACAGTATTGCTCAATTAGAAAGTACTGATCTTTTGGGGAGCAAAGCAATTGTAATGAATCTGGGATCCGGAACAGCATTCGCACAGGAGGGAGACACTCTGAATGCCAACGTGCAGCAAAACCTCATGGAGGCTGTAGAGCCCGTTCAGAAAAAGGCACAACAGATGATCGGGAAAATGGATTCTATCTTAACGTCTGTGAACTCCATCATGAATCCGAACTTTCAGAAAAACGTGGATAAAAGCTTCAACAGCATTGCGGCGACACTCGCGTCCCTGGAAGCTACATCTAAGAAAGTGGATCGACTTGTTGGCTCAGAAAGCTCTAAAGTAGAAAGTATTCTCAATAACGTGGAGGCCATTTCCAGCAATCTTAAAAACAACAATGCCAAAATAAACGCGATACTGGCCAACATCAATACCGTGACAGACCAGGTTGCAGCAGCAAACTTCAAGCAGACGATTGAAAATGCAAACAAGGCCGTTGCTGACTTTCAAGGCGTAGTAACGAAAATCAATGAGGGTCAGGGAAGCCTGGGTTTACTGGTTAACGACAGACAGATGTATGACAACCTGAATAATGCCTCTAAAAACCTGGATAACCTCATTATAGACCTTAAAGAGAATCCAAAAAGATATGTTCACTTCTCTGTATTCGGCGGGGGAAACAAAGACAAATAATCTCCCAGAATAAACTCAACAAAAAAAGCTACCGGCAAAACCGGCAGCTTTTTTTTTATGTCTAATCCCCTGCTACACAAAGATTCTTTGAAATACTTACGTTCGTACAAACTTGAAGTCGTTAAATGGCGAACCTTTTTAAAGGGTTTACACCGACTAAATTAAATAGGTCACCCCTTCTAACGCCAGCTCCGTATTCGGAAATACGGCAATCGCTTCTTCCAGCAGTGGCTGCAAGCTTTTGTAACGCGACGAGAAGTGTCCGATAAGCAATTTACCTGCCCCAGAGTCTAGAGCGACCTGGGCGGCCTGTAGAGCCGTTGTATGATGTGTCTGATCTGCACGGCTCAGCAGCTCATGTAAAAAGGTCGCCTCGTGATACAATACCGTGCATTCGCGTATGCTGTCGATGTAAGTTCCATCAGCAAGCGTATCTGAACAATAGCCATAGCTTTTCGGTGCATTTGAATCTATCGTGTAATCCGAATTGTAGATTACGCGCCCATCTGGCAGATCAAGATCTACACCACGCTTTAACAGCGGGTAGTATTCCAATGGAATGTTGTCTTCTTCCAGTTTTTCCACTACAAGCTTGCGCAGGCGCTTCTTCTCGGTGAATTTGAATCCGGTACAAGGGATCCTGTGGTTCAGTACAAATGTTTCTACCTGCAGGTCTGCATTGTCAAAAATGACGTGATGCTCATCTGCAACCGTATCCGTATACTCGATGGGATACCGTAAGACGGTATCCGAATGCTTGAACTGAATTGCCAGTATTTCTTTTAGAGGTGCTGGCGCGAAGATCTTTATGGGTTTAATACGTCCATTTAAATGCATGCTGGACAGCAATCCGATCAGACCGAAATAGTGATCTCCATGCAAATGACTGATAAACACATAGTCAATTTTACTGGCCTTGATTCCAAACTTCATCAACTGCTGCTGCGTACCCTCTCCGCAATCGATCAGGTAAAACTTTTCGTTGCAATTTAACAGCTGCGCTGTCGGGTTCCTGTTGTAGACGGGCGTTGCGGAGCTACTTCCTAAAATCGTAACCTCAAATTTCATTAATCTTCTTCTTCTTCAAAACCGTCACGTAAATCCCGTTCAATCTCTTCCATGTAGATTAAGTCTGTCGCCTCTTCCAATCGGGCTACAAAGTTTAGTGACTCATCTAAACTGGATATTTCAATTATTTTTTCAAGTCCCTGATTGATTCCTGTAATCAGGAAAATTCCGTTGGCATTTCTGCACAACCTGTCTCCCACCAACAGACAACTCAAATCCTGCGAATCGTCGCAATGCTCCACGCTGGATAAATCTACAATGATATTCCTGTGGCCTTCTGAGGTAAGAAGAATAAATTCTGATTTCAACTGAGGTGCATTTTCATTGGTAAACCGGGTATCATTCAGTTTAACAATTGCAAACTTTTCGTGTTTATCTACAGACAATGCCATTCTATATCGTTTTATTGTTGGTATAATTAATTAAGTGTTTCCAGGAATGTTAAGATGTTCGTTTCAATTCTGCGCTTCACATCCTGGGTTTCATTCTTTACAAATGTGTCGCCGGTAATCTGTTCGTACAACTCGATGTAGCGCTCAGATATGGAGTTAATGATTTCTGGTGTCATCTCAGGCACCTGCTGACCATCTTTACCCTGAAAACCATTTTCAATCAGCCACTTTCTTACAAACTCTTTAGAGAGCTGCTTTTGCGGAGTGCCTGATGCTTGTCTTTCTGCATAACCTTCTGCATAGAAGTAGCGGGAAGAATCCGGCGTATGGATCTCATCAATCAGGTAGATCTGCTCGCCAACTTTGCCAAACTCATATTTGGTATCTACAAGGATCAGACCGCGTTCTGCGGCCATTGCCGTTCCTCGTTTATACAAAGCTTTTGTATACTGCTCCAGCAGGTCATAATCTGCAAGGGACACAATGCCTTTCTGCAGGATGTCCTCCCTGGAGATATCCTCATCATGGCCAACGCTTGCTTTGGTTGTTGGTGTAATTATAGGTTCAGGTAATTTGTCGTTTTCACGCAAACCTTCCGGCAGAGCCACACCACAGATGCTGCGTTTCCCTGCACTATATTCCCGCCAGGCATGTCCGGCAAGATATCCTCTGATCACCATTTCCACCTTGAAAGGCTCACAAATCAAGCCAACAGTTACCATTGCATCGGGAACAGCAACAACCCAGTTCGGAAGGATATCCTGTGTAGCCTTCAGAAACTTTGCGGCGATCTGATTCAGCACCTGTCCCTTAAATGGAATTGCCTCCGGCAAAACAACATCAAAGGCGGAGATCCGATCGGTAACCACCATGGCCAGATACTGATTGTCAATCGTATAAACGTCTCTTACTTTACCTTTATAGAAGTTGCTTTGTTTTGGAAATTTAAACTGTGTTTCTTTTACTGCTTTCATTCTTGTGCCGAATTGGCTTTGTTTATTTAGTTATTGTATGTCTCCGTATGCTTTCAATATTCGTTTGACCAACTTGTGCCGCACCACATCTTCTCCGGTCAGGTAAATGATCTCAATGCCAGGAATATCTCCTAAAATGCGCAATGCATTGAACAGGCCAGACATTTGTTTCTTAGGAAGGTCAATTTGCGTTACATCGCCTGTAACGATGAACTTGGCCGTTGGCCCCATCCGCGTTAAAAACATCTTCAGCTGCAGGTCTGTGGAGTTTTGTGCTTCATCCAGTATCACGAAGCAGTTGTCCAGCGTTCTTCCGCGCATAAATGCCAGCGGAGCAATCTCGATGGTTCTATTCTCCAAATATAATTTAAGCTTTTCAGCAGGAATCATATCGTCCAGGGCGTCATATAATGGCCGAAGGTATGGATCCACCTTTTCCTTAAGGTCGCCGGGCAGAAAGCCCAGGTTCTCCCCTGCTTCTACCGCAGGCCTGGTGAGGATGATTCTTTTGACTTCTTTATTTTTGAGCGCCCTAACCGCTAATGCAACGGCAGTATACGTCTTACCAGTACCTGCCGGCCCAATGGCAAACATGACGTCATTCTTCAAAATGCTGTCTACCATGCGGCGCTGGTTCGCCGTACGTGCACGGATCATCAGGCCACTATTTCCATAAACAATGACTTCTCCAGTACCCGCATTAAACTTTTCCGGGGCAGCCTCTGTTGCGGCTACTGATTTTTTTATGGATAAAACAGACTCTACGTCTCCCGGGGTTAAATGCCTGAATTCTTCAAGATGAGCAATCAGGCGGTTGAATTTATCTTCAAAAACCTGAAGCTCTTTTTCATCGCCAAGAACTTTTAATTCCGTGCCTCTGGCAACTAGTTTTAGTTTTGGAAAGGCACGCTTAAGTAACTCATAATGTTCGTTATTGGTACCCCAAAACTGGGCGGGATCTACAGATTCTAATGTCAGTTTATTTTCGTTCAAAATATTGTTTTTAAGATAGTCGTGTATACTTTGATATAAAAATTGAATATTTGTACGCGATTTGCCGCTTACGCAAGAATAAGAATTAATATTTAATTTTTAATGGCTATTATCACTTTAACTACGGATTTAGGTTCTAAGGATTTCTATCAGGCAGCCTTAAAAGGCAGCATTCTGAGCATTATGCCTAACGCCAATATTGTCGATATTACCCACGAAGTTCCCTCCTTTAATATCTCTTATGCGGCCTTTGTTTTAAAAAATGTTTACAATTATTTTCCAGGCGGAACAGTTCACTTAATCGGCATAGATTCTGTCTTTAGCGAGCAAAGCAAGTATGTCGCACTGAAGCATCATGACCATTATTTTGTAGGGGCAGATAACGGTATATTTTCGTTGCTTTTTGAAGAAGCACCCGACGAAATTGTGGAACTCAACATCATGCAGGATCTTAAATACCTGCACTTCCCGCTTGTCGACATCTTTGTGAAGGCGGCCATTCACCTGGCCAAGGGTGGAAAGCTACGGGAGATCGGCTTGCCTACGGATGCCGTCGAAGAACGAATGTTGCTCCACCCTGTAATTGAGCGTGACATCATCCGGGGAAGCGTAATTTACATTGACACCTTTTGCAACGTCATCACCAACATCACCAAAGATCTGTTTACCAGAATTCAGCGTAACCGAGACTTCACCTTGTATTTTCGCAAAAGCGAAACCATTTCCCAGCTCAGCTGGCATTACAATGAGGTTCCGGAAGGGGAAAAGCTTTGCTTGTTCGGGATCAGCAATCACCTGGAAATTGCCATCAACAAAGGTAAAGCGAGCGGGTTGCTCGGCCTTCATCTGAATGACATCATCCGCGTGGAGTTTCATTCCTAACCCTATTGCTAAAGGCATAGTGTTTGCTATATTCGACTAAAAGCTCAATGACAAGAATAATCCTGTTTATCTACCTTACTTCACTTTCTTTAACTGTTGCTGCCCAAAGTGACACCTCCGGTTATGAGGCCCAACGTTCAAAAATAAACGCACTTCTTGCCGAAAGAAGCGTGAAGTTTGGCCAATATCAGCAGAGCTTAAATGAGCGCAGTGGCATATTCGGATTTCAAACGAAGAATGACATCAGGAATTCAAATGAAATCTTAAGACAAATCGTCCTGAATGACAACAACATATTCAAGGAACTTAAAGTTTTGCTTGACTACAAAGACTTTCAGGTTCAGCAGGTACAAAGTGCTGCCAACGCCAATTCTGAACGGATTAAAAGTTACATGGCAGCGATCAAGAAACTTCAGGATCAAAATCAAATCCTTAAAAAGCAACTTGAAGAGAGCGAAAAAGAGAAAGAAGGAAGTGGCTCCTATGTACTTCTTTTTCTTCTGGCCCTGCTGATCACAGGGGCGGGTTACTTTGCCTACTATAAGATCAGCATGTCCACAAAGCTACATTAGCCCCCAACTGAAAAGACACCTTAAACCGGATCAGGCGCATTGCCTAAGCAAATCTAGAGGTACACCAGGCAGCAGTCTACTATATAAAAGCATATATAAATGCAAAAAGGAACGCAATTGCGTTCCTTTTTTTGTTAACTCTACCTACAAGTCGATTTATTTAAAATAACCGATAATGAGGTTGGCAAGTTCAGTTCCGATACGCTCCTGTGCCTCATTCGTTGCAGCACCGATATGCGGCGTCAAAGATATTTTCGGATGTTGAAGAATCGCCTGTAGCGGTGTAGGCTCATTGTCAAACACATCTAAACCAGCGAAAGCTACTTTTCCGCTATCCAGCGCATTGATTAGGGCCAGCTCATCAATGATACCACCTCTTGAGCAGTTCACTAAACCTACCCCCGGCTTCATTAGGTCAAACTCTTCCTGACCCAAAATCGGCTTAGCGGCAAACGGCGTATGAATGGTTATGAAATCACTTTTAACAATTACCTCTTCAAATGAAACGGTTTCCACAGGAATCTTCACAGATTTTCCACCCTGGAAGTTTAATTCGATGGATCCCGAAAAAGGATAAAGATCATAAGCAAGAACATTCATTCCTAACCCAAGTGCCATAGTAGCAACTTCACGTCCGATTCTTCCAAAGCCAACAATACCAAGCGTTTTACCCCTTAGCTCAACCCCTTTCGCATAAGCTTTCTTCAGGGCATTGAATTGTGTAGCGCCTTCTACAGGCATTCTCCGGTTTGAATCCTGAAGAAAACGATTTCCCGTTAGCAAATGTGCAAATACAAGCTCTGCTACAGACTTCGACGAAGCAGCTGGTGTATTCACTACTGCTACGCCCTTACTTCTGGCATATTCTACATCTATGTTGTCCATGCCAACACCTCCGCGTCCAATCAACTTCAGATTCGGGCATTGGTCAATTACATCTTTTCTTACTTTTGTCGCACTTCTAACGGTTAAACCGTCGTAGTTTTGAAGGGCTTCAATCAATTTATCCTGAGGTACTGTCTCTGTATCTACGATAAAGCCCGCATCTTCAAGTAAAGCTTTACCTATGGGATCTATCCCGTCATTCGCAAGTATTCTGATCATCTAAATATAATTATTTATGTTTTTCGGCAAAAGTTTGCATTAGGTCAATTAGGTGGTGTACACTTGTAATCGGAAGCGCGTTATACATAGAAGCTCTGAAACCGCCGACACTCCTATGGCCTTTCAGCCCTTCTACACCGTTTTCTTCAACAAACTTCAAGAAAGGTTTCTCCAATTCCGGGTTCGCCATTACAAAGCATATGTTCATTCTTGAACGATCTTCTGCATTACAGGTGCCTTTGAAAAGCGGATTACGGTCTATTTCGGTATATAAAGCCTGTGCTTTAGCGATATTTTCTTTCTCAATCTCTGCAACCCCGCCTTTTGATTTCAACCATCTGAGGTTTAACATAGCGACATAGATTGAAAATACCGGTGGTGTGTTGTACATTGATCCGCCGTCAACCTGAACCTGATAGTCCAGCATCGATGGGATCTTTCTGCCGGATTTGCCTAAGATTTCATCTTTAACGATCACAACCGTTACGCCAGCAGGACCGATATTTTTCTGTGCACCTGCATAGATCAACCCGAACTTGGAAACATCAATTACGCGGCTCAATATATCCGAAGACATGTCGCAAACCACAGGAACGTCTGTTTCGGGAACGGTAAACATTTCTGTTCCATAGATGGTGTTGTTGGAGGTATAATGAAAATAAGCACTGTCCGCAGGGATTTCAAAATCCTTTGGGACGAAGGTATAATTGTCGGATTTCGATGACGCCACAACATTTGCTTTACCGAAGGTCGAGACTTCTTTAATGGCTTTGCTTGCCCAAACACCAGAGTCAAGATATGCTGCAGTCTGCCCTTCTGGCAATAAGTTCATTGGCACCATCGAGAATTGTAAGCTTGCTCCGCCCTGAAGGAAAACGACCGAGTATCCGGCAGGCACATTCAATAATTCCTTTACCAGTCTTGTGGCTTCATCAACCACCGCTTCAAACTCAGACGTACGATGAGAGATTTCAAGGATCGATAATCCGTCTTTGAAATCTAAAACAGCCTGTGAAGCTTGTTTAAATACTTCCTGAGGTAAAATGCAGGGACCTGCGCCAAAATTGTGTCTCATGTTGTTCTTTGATATGTTGTAAATGTAATTTTTAACGAATGCTCCGGTGTTAAATGGTAATAATTCCCGAAGGCATATTTTTAAGATCCGAGATCATCTTCGAAGGTAACGGTGCGGAAAACACGGCATTCCCGGCAACAAAGGCATTTGCACCTGCATCTTTCAGGGCAACAATGTTCCCGATGTCCACGCCACCGTCAATCTCGATGATGAGGTTTTGATTCACTTCAGCCGCCATCGCTTTCAGTTTGGTGATCTTCCTGTACGTATTTCCGATAAACTTCTGCGCACCAAAGCCCGGATTTACAGACATGATCAGCACCAGATCAAGGTCTTCAAGCACTTCTTTCAAAAGCTCCACCGGCGTATGCGGATTGATGGCAACACCAGCACGGCATCCTGTGGCGCGAATGGCCTGTATGGTGCGGTGTAAGTGTATGCAAGCCTCATAGTGCACGGTGATGACAGCGGCACCAGCATCCGCGAAACGTGTAATGTACTGATCTGGGTTCACGATCATCAGGTGCACGTCCAAAGGTTTCTTTGCATGCAGCTTAAGTGCATCCATTACCGGAAATCCGAAAGAGATATTCGGAACAAACACACCGTCCATAATGTCCACATGGAACCAGTCCGCTTCGCTGGAATTTATCATTTCAATATCTCGCTGTAAATTCGCAAAATCTGCTGTAAGTATAGACGGGGCTATTAAATGTTTCATGATGGTAAATATAAATAAATAAGATCTTGTAAAACAAAAAACCCCGCGAAATGCGGGGTTTTAAGATATAATTAAAGCTAATTTTTACATTAAGCAGGCTTGTTACCGGCAGTTTCCGGCTTTTGCGGGCGAGCTAGTAATGCTTTTCTGGAAAGTTTCATTTTACCTTGCTTATCGATGTCTAAAAGTTTCACCTGAATACGGTCACCTTCCTTCAGAACGCCATCCATGGTTTCCAAACGTTCCCATGCGATCTCAGAAATGTGAAGCAAACCATCTTTACCTGGCATAATTTCTACGAATGCACCGAAAGGCATAATGGATTTTACTTTACCATCGTAAGTAGCACCTATGTCTGGTTTAGCAGCAATGGCGTTGATACGGGTAGTTGCTGCATCAATAGCCGCTTTGTTATCCGCAAAAATCTCAATGATCCCTTTGTTACCCACCTCTTCAATAGAGATAGAGGCACCGGTTTCACGTTGCATTTCCTGAATAATTTTACCACCAGGACCGATAATGGCACCGATGAATTCTTTATCAATTGTCAAAGAAACAATACGAGGTGCATGTGCTTTGTAATCTTCACGAGGCGCAGAAATGGTTTTCTTCATCTCGTTTAGGATGTGCAGACGTGCTTCTTTGGCCTGTATTAAAGCGTTAGTTAACACTTCCCACTTCAAACCATTGATTTTCAAGTCCATCTGACATGCCACGATTCCTTTTTCAGTTCCCGTTACTTTAAAGTCCATATCTCCCAGGTGATCTTCGTCTCCAAGAATATCTGATAGGATGGCATATTTACCAGTTTTCTCATCTGTGATTAATCCCATCGCAATTCCTGATACAGGTGCTTTGATCTTAATACCAGCATCCATAAGTGCAAGCGTACCCGCACAAACAGTAGCCATTGATGAAGACCCGTTTGATTCCAGGATATCAGAAACAATACGGATGGTATATGGATTCTCTTCCAATCCAGGTAATACCTTTTTCAAAGAGCGCATGGCTAAATTACCATGACCAATTTCGCGACGGCCAGCTCCCCTGTTCGGACGAACTTCGCCAGTAGAGAAACCAGGGAAATTATAGTGCAACAAGAATTTGTTGTATCCATTCACAAATGCACCGTCAATCATCTGCTCATCGTCCTTAGAACCTAAGGTTACAGTCGTCAAAGATTGTGTTTCACCACGTGTAAATATAGCCGACCCATGTGCTGCAGGTAAATAACCAACTTCACTCCAGATTGGACGTACGGTACGAACATCACGACCGTCTAAACGAATTCCTTCGTCAAGAACCAGGTTACGGATCGCATCGTACTGTACATCATGGAAATATTTTTTGGATAAAAATCCGGTTACATCATCAATATTTTCACCTAGTGAAGCGATGAAGTCCATCAGGATCTCGCCGAATTTAGTACCGCGCTCATGTTTTGATGAACCGCTTTTAGCGATTGCATATACCTTATCATAAGTAGCAGCAAATACTTGTTCTCTTAGTTCAGGATTGCTGTCTTCGTGAGAATACGTACGTTTAACAGTTTTTCCAACCAGTTCAGTAAGTTCTTTTTGAACCTTAACCTGAATAACGATTGCTTTGTGTGCAAATTCAATTGCTTCAACCATCTCCGCTTCAGAGATCTCATTGGCTTCACCTTCAACCATCACGATGTCGTTTTCTGTACCCGCTACAAGGAATTCCATAGTAGCACGTTCCAAATCACTCACATAAGGATTGATTACAAGCTGACCGTCGATTTTCGCAACACGAACTTCGGATATCGGTCCATTGAAAGGAATGTCTGAAACTGCGATAGCCGCAGAAGCCGCTAAACCAGCCAGACAGTCCGGCATAATATTTTTGTCAGAAGAAATCAGGGAGATCATCACCTGAGTATCAGAGTGGTAATCTTCCGGAAACATCGGACGCAATGCACGGTCAACCAAACGTGAAATCAATACCTCGTAGTCAGATAATCTGGCCTCACGACGTAAGAATCCACCTGGAATGCGACCAGCTGCAGCATATTTTTCTTGATAATCAACAGATAAGGGCAAGAAATCAACACCACTTTTTGCACCTACTGTAGATACTACAGTAGCTAAAAGCATGGTGTCACCCATTTTAACGACAACAGAACCATCAGCCTGTTTGGCTAATTTGCCTGTTTCAATTTCGATTGTTCTACCATCGCCCAGATCGAACGATTTTTTTATTACATTCATTTAAAAGTTATTAAGGTGTGTTTTCCTCTTTCTTCCACACCGGGATTTATGTATTATTTTATTTTCTAAAGTAAAAAAGCCATCCCTATAGAATGGCTTTTCTTGATATGTGTACTCTTATTTAATGATATCTCTCAGCTTTAAAGCCTTGATAATAGCACGATAACGAGCAATATCTTTTTTGAATAGATAAGCTAAAATTCCACGACGTTTACCTACTAATTTTTGAAGCGACAACTGAGTTGAATAATCCTTACGGTTTTTCTTCAAATGCTCTGTCAAGTGCGCAATACGGTACGTAAACAACGCTACCTGACCTTCTGCAGAACCCGTGTTGGTTTCTACTTCACCGTGAGTCTTAAAAATCTCGGCTTTTACTTCTTTACTTAAATACATTCTTGAATGTTACTAAAGTGTTTATAAACTAATTAATTATCCGCAAAGATACTGTAAGTTTTAATGATTTACAAACAATAGTATGTTAATCCTTGTGATCAGCAGCTGTAATAATTCCACTACAAATAAGGTGCTTGTACCGGACGTCAAACAAAGCCCTCTGCCACATCCAACACACAGTCTATGTGGGTGTCGTGTGCGCTTGGTGTGCGTTAGGTCTCTGGTTGCTCTGCACAAGTCCCAATCTTGTCTTCCGCCTGCCTGCGCTTAGGAGGCCCGAAAACATCATCCTGTATTTAACGTTTAGGTTCGTAGAAGTTGTACTTTTGAAATCTGAAAAACACATTATGGAGAAAACCCAATACAGCATATTCGAAACAGAGTTAAAAGTCCGCCCCGATGATATAGACATGTTCAATCATGTTCACAACAGCAAATATTTCGACTATGTGCTTGCCGCGCGGTACGAACAAATGGAGCTGTTCTACAAAATGCCCATGGAAGACTTCTTAACCAGTGGCTTTGGCTGGGTGGTGCGCACCGCATATGTAGATTTCAAAAGACCGATGATCCTGGGTGATGTCGTGAAAGTCCGTACGGGGATCCTGACGATTAATGAAAAAGGCTGCAGGGTACAGTTTGAGATGGAAAACGTGCGTACCAAAAAAATTGCAGCGGATGGCTGGTTTGATTACGTGATGATCGACACGAAAACGGGAAAAGGCTGCAAAGTAAGTACCGGCATGATCGAGGCCTATAGTATATAAGAGACATTTACCTTAAACTTTTTTGGCTTACTTTTTATTTTAATAGTAAAAACGATCATCATTATGGCTCAAACCAGACGTACCCTAAAGTTTTTGTTTTTTATCTTTCCATGTATCTGCATAACAAATTCCACCTTCGCTCAGATCGATACCAGCGGCACCTGGCCGTCCACAGATCAGGAAAATATTATAAAGCTGAATGTTGCCGCATTGTTCGTGAAAAACTTCTCTTTTCAATATGAGCGTGCATTAACCGAAAGGACATCATTTGCACTGGGTTTGCGGGTAATGCCGAAATCCGGATTGCCGCTAAAATCACAGATAGAAGATTTGATCGATGATCCGGGCACCTGGAAAAACGCGAAGAACCTGCGTACAGGCAACTTTTCCATTACACCTGAATACCGGTATTATTTTGGTAAAGGCGTTTTCAATGGCTTTTACCTGGCGCCTTTTGCAAAATACACCAAATATACCGCAGAGCTGCCCTTCGAGTTTGACGTGACCAACCCGGGCACCAATATAACCACAACGGAGATGATCCCGCTGGAAGGAAGTGTAAACACATATACCGGTGGGCTTCTGATTGGGGCGCAGTGGCAACTTAGCAAAGTGCTGTCGCTGGACTGGTGGATTCTCGGCCCGAATTACGGTGCTTCAAACGGGCATATAACGGGCCAGCGCGCGTTGAATGTCTATGAGCAGCAGTACCTGCGTAATGAACTGGAAAACCTTGACGCGCCGCTTACCAAGACCAGCTATACCGTAGATGAAAATGGTACGGAGGTCGACTTTAAAGGTGGTTGGGCAGGCGTACGCGCCGGGCTCTCGCTGGGCATAAGGTTTTAACACCTTATGCCAGAGACTTAATAACTACCCTATGGTTTCCTTAATCACCTTTGTATAGAAGTCATTTAGCTTCATGCCCATAGCAGCAACCTGCTGTGGAATAAAGCTCGTTGCCGTTTGACCGGGAATGGTATTGATCTCAATAAAATAAAAATCACCTTCATCTCCAGAAAGAATAAAATCGATACGGACAACTCCCCTGCAGTTCATTTTCTGGTAAACTGCAGCAGCAATTTCTGCAACGCGCGCGCGGGTCTCTTCTCTTAGAGGCGCCGGAGTGGTTTCGGTGGCTACGCCAGGCGTATATTTTGCTTCGAAATCAAAGAATTCTTTACTGGTCTCAACCTCAGTAATGGGCAGCACGGTAGTTTTACCATCCAATTTTACCACCCCAACTGTAAACTCCCGTCCGGATATAAACTCTTCAATCAACACCTGCTTGTCTTCCTTAAAAGCTTTATCAATGGCATTCTTGAGGTCAAACTGGTTGGTCACCTTGCTCATTCCAATACTGCTGCCACCGTTGTTGGGTTTCACGAAATAAGGCAGTGTAAGGTTCTTTTTGATGTGTTCGAGGCTGTAATTTCCCTGATCGAAAAGCTGGAAGGACCTTGCTACATTCAGATTCGGAATGTCCTGTACTATCGCTTTCGTATAGCCTTTATTCATGGTGATTGCGGATGTCAGCGCATCACAGGTGGTATACGGAATCTGCAGCATATCGAAATATCCCTGTAGCTTTCCGTCTTCGCCGGGCGAGCCGTGGATGGCGATAAACACACCTTCGAATGTGATCTTTCTGCCCTTCATTGTGATGGAGAAATCATTGCGGTCTACCTCGACCTTTACCGAGTCGGCAGGCTCATAGAACCAACCCTGTTGCGTTAACATGATCTTATATACTTCATACTTATCGTGATCCAGATTCTGGGCTATAGTTGCCGCACTCTTCACAGAAATAACCCATTCTCCAGTTGTACCTCCGGTAAGCAACGCTATTGTTTTCTTCATTCGTCTTTGTAGTTTATTAATATAGGATCAGATCATAACAGGTCGCAGTCTGTTCAGGACAGCTGATTCTAATGCATTCATCAGTTCCGATTGTCGTCCGTTATGAAGCGATCTCGTGTTGTATTTTGCAAGCAATAATCTATTGGTGGGTTCACCGGCAGGTCTATTTACGTGCTGACCAAAAATAGAAATTCCCCTGCCTAAATGATTTTAATTCCTATAAAATATTTTTTTAGCCTAAATTTGATGAAAATACACCGCATAAGAACACTCAATGGCCAAATTCATAGCTTATCTTAAAACTAAATCCTTTCGAAGAAATATTCTTGCTGCGGCCTTAACCGTTGCTGCCTTACTGATGATCGCCTATTTTAGTTTAAGATATTACACCAAACACGGCGAAGGTTTGAATGTGCCTGCATTGAAGGGACTTTCCTTTTCGCAGGCGGTTACCAAGCTGGAAGAAGCAGGTTTACGTTATGAGGTGGATTCCGTTTACATCATGGACAAACCTCCGGGAGTGGTTATCGATCAGGATCCGGACGCCAATACATTTGTAAAGGGCAACAGAACCATATACCTGACCATCAACAAGGGCTCTGCACCAGATGTTAAGTTTCCGGATATCGAGTTTAAATCCCTCCGGGAAGTGCAACCGCTATTGGAGGGTTACGGACTTAAAGTTGGAGATACGACCTATAAATCAGACGTAAGCCGTGATGTGGTATTAAGTGCGGCTTTTGGCGGACAGGAGATCAAGGCGGGCATGACCTTACCGAAGGGCTCCAGAATTGATCTTGTTTTGGGAGACGGAAGAGGCAATGAGGAGGTAGATATACCCGCACTAATCGGCCTCACGCGTGATGAAGCAAGGTTCTCTTTAAGGGGCTCCAACCTGACACTGGGAACAATCACCTATGAAGGGGAAATTACGGACACGGCCAATGCGGTGATCATCATGCAAACGCCAAGCCTGACAGACTCGGTGACGAAAGTGAAACTTGGCACGCCGATTAATATTGTTCTGTCTAATCAATAAACACAACAACTACAATGGATAACGAAAACAAAACCATACCTGGCAAGCAAAAAGCCATCATTATAACCATACTGCTTTTGATGCTGATCGGAATTTTCTTCGGCATGCGTTTCTACAAGACTTACTTTTCGGGCAACATCTTAAAAGACAACAGTTATATTTACGTAAGAACCGGCGGAACCGCTGAATCGCTGTACAGGGAGTTGGAAAGCGGCGGTTACCTTAAAGACATTGAATCTTTTAAGCGTGCGGCAGAAAAGATGGACCTGGCAACAACGTTAAAGCCGGGCCGCTATAAACTGACTGGCGGATTGAACAACCGTACCCTGATTAATAAAATTAAAGCGGGAAATCAGGACGCCGTAAACCTGAAGTTTCAGAACCTCAGAAGGAAGGAAGACTTCGCAGGATATTTGGCCAAGCAACTGGAGCCTGATTCGGTATCCTTCATAAAACTACTGGACTCTACCGAGATTGTGGAAAGCCTGGGATTTAACAAAGAGAACATTTACACGATGTTCATTCCGAACACCTACGAAATGTACTGGAATACGCCTGCTATAGATTTCATCAAGAAGATGAATGCGGAATACACCAAGTTCTGGACCGAGGAACGGAAGAAAAAGGCCGAAGCCCTGAACTTAACGCCTATACAGGTGTCGATCCTGGCATCCATAGTTGACGGGGAAGCCATATATGATAAAGAAATGCCAACCATTGCCGGTCTCTATCTCAACCGCTTAAGTAAGGGTATAAAATTGCAGGCCGACCCTACTGTAATTTTTGCAAACAATGATTTTACAGTAAAACGGGTTACTAATGATCTGCTGCAGATCGAATCTAAATACAATACCTACAAATATGCGGGTCTGCCTCCCGGCCCCATCATGATGCCAAGCATAAAAGCCATTGACGCCGTTCTGAATAAAGAAGACAACAACTATCTGTATATGTGCGCCAAGGAAGATTTTTCCGGCTATCATAATTTCGCAGAAACCAAGGCGCAGCACGAAATCAATGCTGACAAGTACAGACAAGCTTTAAACGACAGAAAAATCTTCCGATAATGTACAGCCATAGCACTAAGATCCGGGTACGATACAGCGAAACCGACCAGATGGGCTACGTCTACAATGGAAACTATGCACAATATTATGAAGTTGGCCGGGTAGAGATGCTTAGAAGTATCGGGATGACCTACGGCTCCATGGAGGAGTCGGGCGTGATGATGCCCTTGCTGGAGCTGAACAGTAAGTTTATCAAGCCGGCCTTCTACGACCAGGAGATCACCATCAAAACGACGGTTAAGGAGCGCCCGGGCGTACGTATCTACTTCAGTTACGAGCTTTTCAATGAGGCTGGGGAGCTCATCAACCTGGGTGAAACGACACTGGTTTTTTACGACATGGTGAAGAAAAGACCATGCGCACCTCCGAAGAACTTCATGGATCGGATGCTTGAGTATTTTTAAGTATTTTTGACCTATGGAGTGGGTGCATAAACAGTTGCTTAGGATACGATATTATTCTTTATTCATTGAATGGACTAAAGTCTATGTCTTACCTGGATTTAGCCCATTGCCGGTCTATACAGTATTGACCTTTTTCTTTTCGGAGATACAAAAGGACTCCCTGTTCGACCGGGCCTCATCACTGGCCTATAATTTCATGCTGGCCATATTTCCAGGCATTATTTTTCTTTTTACCCTCATCCCCTTTCTGCCGGATGGATTTCAAAACGAGTTGATGTCGCTGATCTCGCTCATTCTGCCCGACAAGGCCTTTGATGCTTTTCAAAGCACTATAGAAGACATCGTAAAGATTCAGAATGGAAAATTGCTTTCCGTTGGTTTCGTGCTGTCGCTGATATTTGCCACCAATGGCGTTCATGATCTGATGATGGCTTTCAACCGGTCGTCGTTGATCATAGAGAGCCGTAGCTGGCTGAAAAGACGGCTGATCGCTACGATACTCACCTTAATCATTTCGTGCTCTATAATCATCTGTATTGGGGCCATGACCGCAGGTGAGTTTGCGCTGACGTACATCAAGAACGTCCTGCATATAAAGGGTAACCTTACATATTATGCAATTCAGCTCACCAGGTGGGCGCTACTCGGCATCTTGTATTTCGTTACCATTTCCATATTGTACCGCTACGGACCTGCAAATCCAAAAAAGTGGAAATTCTTTAGTGCAGGATCCTGGCTGGCTACGGTGCTGGCATTTCTGACCATCTGGGGTTTTTCATTTTACATCAACAACTTCGGTTCATACAACAAATTATACGGCTCCATTGGTACATTGATCGTCATAATGATCTGGTTGTACCTGAATTCTTTGATTCTTTTGGTGGGCTTCGAGCTTAATGCGAGTATTGACCTGTCTCAAAGAAGCGTTAAGATCATCAAAACGAACTTCAACATGTTCAAAAAGGACGCTCCCGTTGACGATAAACTACAGCGGTAAAACTTTTTCTCTCTAATTTTTAAGCACTTATCTGCTTTTTTAGAAAAAAACAAAATCATTATTTGCAGAATCAAGCGGTATTTGTACTTTTGTCGCGGAGAGTTGGCAGAGTGGTCGATTGCGGCAGTCTTGAAAACTGTTGACTGTTACAGGTCCGCGGGTTCGAATCCCCCACTCTCCGCTAAATCCGTTCCTGGTATCCAGGAGCGGGTTTTTTCATTTAAGGGACAATCCGGGGACAAAACAGGGATCAAGCGGAATTCTTGGGGGGTGTAGATTTTAAGCATAGATATTTGATAGTCTAAACAGGAAGAATTTCACATTTCTAACCCCTCTTGAAGTTGCTCTGGTCTTGTTTACGATATTGAACTACTCCGGCGTTATAGCGCTTGATCTCAGATCGACTTACAAGCCAGCGACAGACCGGCATAATACAAATTCGCCCTCTGAACTTCGTTCTCCAGGTTCCGTTTTCAAAGTCTTTGATCCCTGCAACTATAAGCAGTGCCCATGGATTCTTGGATTTCAAAGTCTTCATAGCTTGTTTCATTCTTTATCTCAAATTTTCATTCCCTTCTTGGATCGAGCTCATTCTTTTAACGCTGATAATCAACGTTCATCATCATGGTAGTGGAATTTAGCATAGGTTTTTTGCGTTAAATACCTTATAATTGTGTGAAATACGGTATGGTATTACGCTCTCGAATTAATTATTAACTATTCATGCGCTATGGCAAGTAAAATCAATTCCGGGATGCAGCAATCGAATCATGACTGGCTACATCAAAAGGTAGTTTATCCAAAATGTCCAAATTGTGGTACTGGAAACCTATCCACTCGTATTCCAAGATCATTTTTTTATAAGTACTTGTTATTCTGGCGGAATTACAAACGGTATCGTTGCGACATCTGCAATACAGCCCATCATATTTTATGCTAAGATCAAACGAATAGCTTAACGTTCGTACCATTCAGAAAAGTGCTCTACGAGTGATCAACGATCCGATAATATCTATTTCATCTATTAAGGCTTTCTTGGTGGCTTCGATAGGATCCGTTCCGGAAATGATTAGATCCGTTGCTCTCTTGATGATCACGGTTGATGTTCGAGCTGTGCAAGATGAGGTGTTATTTCACGCTCTAATTCAGGATTTTAACCAAAATCGAGTTTCAGGTAACAAACGCCTACGTCACACAATATTCAGTGGCTTAAAGTTTATTTTCGTGAAAAAAGGCAAAGCTACACATTGCCTAAACCGTTACGACTTCGTTAGATCCTGACCTTCCCTATATAGACTGCGGTCATGGTGAACAATACTATCCCGACGAAGAACGTTCGAGCTATTCGTGGGTAGGTAAAAACTATCTACTTACCACTACCCCATTGAGTTTAAAATCATATTAAAATTGTGTCTCCGGGGATTCTATATGCAACAAGGAAATCACGTTAAAATTCGATGCGCAGGGTCATAAAAGCCATGACAAAGGAAATAAGTGGGGAACCAAGCCCCGTGTAGTTGAGGAATATGCACCTATTGTGATCTTCAGAATCCAGGAATCTTTAACTATAAAATTCTCCAGGCCTGTTACAGCATTTGGAGTTGAGCTAAATACGCCTTATAAGGGTCGTGGATATGGAATCACATTCCAGTATAGAAATACAAAACTCAATAGGCGCCTGGATTTTGGGTCGACCAGATTTCTGAATGCCAACGGACCGTATTTGCCGAAGATTGGGCAGCCGGGTGGCGCCGAGTTGTATGCCGAAAGTAGTCCTGAACCATTTGATGAAGTCACCATTGTAGTCGAACCAGGTTTAGGTGCACCTTCGGTAATCGGACCGTTGGATCTTTCCCTGGCAGGATTTAGATACACGCTTGCGAGATAATTCGGATTCTTTTTAATTTTGGACACTCGAAAATGCGTACCTGGACGTCTGTTTTCCGAGAGTCTTAGAATCCAAAGGATTACCAACTGCCGTTGGCGGTTCTTATCCGCTGTCTGGTAGGCAGCCTAAACAGAGGTTCGTGATATTCATAAATTAGTTTTTTGCCTCAGGAGTTGCTCTTTAAATCCCCAAATATGCCGTATCACGAGCATCATCGATAGAGCTTCGGGAAAATCAAACAAATATCTTCAACAAAGCATGGTTTTAATACCCATCTCGCTATAAACAGTGGACATCTGAAAGAACAACAAATGTACCGCGAAGAGCAGACTTTTAGACAATGTAGATGGTAATCAAGATTTCTAACGGCCTGATCTTTGTGTATCCGTGCTGTATCCATCCCAGGCATGAGAAAAATTCAATTACAACATTTAGTATTCGGAAAAGATTTCCTTATACATTTACACGTTACTTTACTAACTTTATGGTAGATAGTGTGTAATTGTGTTACAGCGAGGTATA
>JAZQRI010000041.1:0-4509 GCA_045629455.1 Pedobacter sp.
TTTCTGTTAAAGCCTAGTATGGACGGTACAAACATTTGAATTCCGGATAAGGCATAATCTATAATGCCATGCATTTTAGGTGTAATGGGCTTCTTCATAGGTCAGAGATTAAAACTTAGTAACGTTGCCCAGAAGTCTAAAGTTTTCAATTATTTCAAACCAATCGGCTTTCCAATCCATTTAACATCCGGCATCAACTTATAGCTGTTTTGTTATGGAGCATCGTTCCGATTTTAAAGCAATCAAAAACGGATTTTTGTGTTCGATACTTTGTGTTGTGCTGTGCACATCAAAAGGTTTGGGTCAGACCTTCGGGCGTGGAGAATGGCTTAACTTAAGTCATACCCAAAAGCTGTCCGGCAAACTTGATATCCTGGCAGAATTCCAGCTCCGCTCGTTGAACCGGTTCGAATACCTCAGCACCGTCCTGCTGCGGGCGGGTCTGAATTACAATTTCGATAAACATCATTCTGTGGCTGTGGGGTACTACTACAGTGAAGAATGGGAGAAAAAAGATGGCAAAAAGAAACACCTGCGGGATCAGCGTATATTTGAACAATATGCTTACGATCTGAAGGTAGAAAGGATCAGTACGAAATGGAAAGCCCGGCTGGAGCAGCGCTTTGTTGATGACCCTGAGCAAGCTTTTTCCCAGAAACTAAGCCTGCAGGGTGCCATCCAGGTTCCCTTGCTGGCAGACCGGGAGTTCAATAAAGGGGTTTTCGCCAGATTGGAGGAGGAAATCTTCTTTAATATCAAGCACAAGGACCTTCCCGATGTTACGTTTTTTGATCAGAGCCGTCCTTATTTCGGGCTGGGCTACCGATGGAGCAAAAAGGTGGAAGCGGAGTTCGGCTACATCCGGTGGTTTGAGCACAAAACCGCAGACGACACGAAAACGAACGTGATGCAGCTAAAGTTCAGCACGAATTTTTAATTATATTCCTGAGTTTTCCTAGCTTCGCAGACCGTTTGCCACATCCCCTTTTTGGAGGATGTTATTGAACTGCTGTTATGGAAATTGTAGAAGGTTTGATATTTAGTTTACTGTGGGCCTCGGCGACGGTTGCTACAAAGTACGCGGTGCACTCTGTAGATCCCTTTTTACTCACCTTGCTTCGCTTTCTCTTTGTAGCCCTTATCCTGCAGGGCTTCGCCTATGTGTTTAACCGGAAAGCGACCAGACTGCCCTCGGCAGAAGAATTCAAGCAGCTGTTCATTTTGGGATTTCTGAATGTAACCGTCTACATGAGTGGCTACCTGATTGCGATAAAAACCGTATCGGCAGGGCTCATCAGCTTGTTCTCCGCGACCAACCCGCTGATCCTCATTCTCTTGTCTGCATTGATCCTTAAGAAGAAGCTAAGCACCAACCAGTGGGTCGGAATCATCATTTCCTTTGCCGGCCTGATACTGGCCGCCATACCAAACCTGAAGGACAGCCATGCCACGGTATTGGGATTGGTCGCCTTTGTAGCGGGCATCACCGCACTTTCCTGTGGCAGTATATACTTCTCCCGCAGCAGCATCAAGCTTAATAAAATGGCCGTGAACACCTGGCAGATCACCATCGGCGGGTTACTTTTTATACCAATTGTACTCCTGAATTCCGGAAACAACTACATTAAAGCCGACCTGAACTTCTATTTATCTTTCGCCTGGCTGGTTGTTCCGGTGACAATTATTGCATACGCGTTGTGGCTGA
Source organism: Pedobacter sp. (assembly GCA_045629455.1). Classification (GTDB taxonomy): domain Bacteria; phylum Bacteroidota; class Bacteroidia; order Sphingobacteriales; family Sphingobacteriaceae; genus Pedobacter. Next base: position 1,706 of record JAZQRI010000041.1, read on the forward strand.
AATTGCTTGAGACGGATCCGGTAAAGGCGGGCATATGGCTCTTTCTCACCCCTGCCCTGGGCTATGCGATGGCCGTGGTTATCATGCATGAGCGGATAACGGGCTATGGCGTTGCAGGAGCATTGCTTGTCGTAACCGGATTGCTCTACTCCAGGAGAAAACCGGTATTGGTCATCGTTCGCACGTAAAAACACCCTTCTTACATCCGGATACCCAATACCAGGAAGAGAATGCAAAGGGCCACAAGCATAAAGAGCAATGGGCGGATGAACTTCCACCAGGCTTTCGGACTCACATTGACCAGTGCCAGTGAAGGCAAGATCAGCCCGGTAGGGGTCACAAAGCCCATTACACCCATTCCAAAGAGGTAGCTGTTCACAATTTCCCTTCCCGGAACACCCGCCATCACCGCCAGGCCACCCATGATTGGCATGGTTACAACCGCCATGCCTGAGCTGCTGGCAATAAATAAGGTAAATACCATAAATGCGAAGAACATCAGCACAATGAACATTGAAGGTGGCATATGACTGACCAGGTTTGCGGAATAAAAGAGAATGCTGTCGCTGATATTTCCATCGTTAAGGATCATCGTAACCCCTCTTGCCGTCCCAATGATGAAAGCAACAGAAAGCATGCCCTCTGCCCCTTTGATGAACTGCTCGATGAATGCTTTCTCCCCCATGCGGGTGATCAGCGCCACCAGGATTGCAGAGGCTAGAAATAACGCAGACATCTCCGGTAACCACCAGTCTAAAAACACGACGCCCCCAATTAACGTTAGGAAAGTTCCGAGAAAAAGAAGCAGCAACAGGTTGGTTTTGAAACTGCCGCGGTCTCCGGTATCTTCCATATTCAGAGTCGCGAAAGGACTGGGTACCAGGCCGTCGCACTGATACACCAGTGAGCGCTGTGGGTTTCTTTTCACGCGCTGCGCATACCGGACAACATACCAGATGAAAATTGCTGAAGATAGTACGAACATCAGCAACCTTCCATAAAGCCCGTCCGTCCAGTTGATGCCCGCGGCATTGGAGGCAATGATGGTCGAGAATGGATTGCTGAACGAAGAAAGCACGCCGAGCTGTGTACCCCCAAAAAGTACCGCAACGGGCACCAGCAGGTCATATCCCGCAGCAAGGAACAAGGGCACCATGATCGGGTAAAAGGCAAGTGCTTCCTCAGCCATCCCGTAAGAGGCACCGCCGAAGGCAAACAAAAACCCCAGAATGATGATGAGCCAGGCTTCTTTCCCGTTCATTCTCCGTGACAAATTCAGGAGCCCTTTTTCCATCGCACCAGTTGCATAGAACACATTTATAAAGCCTCCGGTGAAAAGAATGAACAGGATAATATCGATGGTGTCGTAAATGCCCTTTATCGGAGCCGTAAGGATCTCGATCAGCCCCTGCCGGTTGCTTGCGATATTTGCGTACGTGCCCGGAATGGACACGGGTTTGCGTATGCTCCCGTCTTTGAACTTATCCAGTTTAATCAGGATCTTCATTTCATCCAGGGTCTGCTGGGTGAAGGGTAGCGTCTTCTGACCGTCTTTTCCGTCGTATGTAAACTGCTGCGCCCCCTCGTTATAGGTTAGCGTGCTGTATTTACCTGCGGGAATCAGCCAGGTGGCGATGGCCGCAAAGACAATCACAATCATGAGTATGGTTATCGGCGAGGGAAGTTTCTTAATAGCTGCCATCCTGCAAATGTGCGATATTTTTACCCGAGCTAAAAGCAAATAAGCGATACGGAAGCAAATACGACCTGTTTACACGCAAGAAAGTGTACATTAAGGGCGTTTAAGTAAAATCAGGGAAAATCAACTCCACATTAATGAAAAAAATCACATTACTACTAACCATTCTACTGGCAACAACCGCAACCTATGCTCAGGGCGTTATGGGGCTCATTAACCGCTCGGACGAGTTTTTCAGCACCTTACAGCAGGAGAAATATAAGGAAGCAAGCCTGTTTTTTGATGAATCTGTTCAGGAGAAAATACCGGAGCAAACCTTAAAAGAGATCTGGACCGGCTTGAACACCACCCTCGGTAAATTCGAGTCCACAGACGTGGTGCAAAGCAAAACCCAGGGCGAATACTTCATCGTTATGATGGAAGGAAAGTTTGAGAAAGATACCCAGCGTTTCCTCCTGGCGTACAATAAAGCACAAAAGATGGTTGGCTTCTACCTGCAGCCAAAGTCGACAACCGGCGCATACACCGCACCTGCTTACGCAGATACAACCTTATATTCAGCGTCTGAGATCAAGATCAAAGGGGTAAAGAACGACCTGGTGGGCCTGCTTACGGTACCTAAAAATGCCAGGAACTACCCGATTGTTGTCTTTGTTCATGGTTCCGGACCAGCCGATATGGATGAAACTGCCGGCGCCGTGAAGCCTTTCAAAGATCTTGCTGCCGGACTGGCGGGCAAAGGTATCGCCAGCATCCGCTACGTAAAGCGGACGTTGGTATTTCCCAATGAGTTTGTAGGTGGGTTTACCGTGAAGGAAGAAGTTCTGGATGATGCGGTAAAGGCCGTTGAACTGGCACGGACGGTGCCTGGCGCCGACAAAAAGCAGATCTATGTGTTCGGACATAGCCTGGGCGGCATGCTCGCTCCACGCCTGGCCACTTTGGCGCCCGACTTGAAGGGGATCATTCTGGCTGCTGCGCCTGCAAGGAAATTAACAGATATTATGGCCGACCAGAACAGGTACATCTTTGCACAGAGCAATGACACCACAGCAGCCACAAGAAAGCAGCTGGATGACGCACTGGCACAGGTAGAGAAGTCGAG
>JAZQRI010000042.1:0-8114 GCA_045629455.1 Pedobacter sp.
CCCAACTCAGCCAAACTTTCTGCCTTGCTCGGCGTAGTGGTTGACCCTTTAACCCGATGCCCATTGTCTATCAATGACGCCGCCAAGCCTTTTCCCAACCATCCACACCCCAAAATACCAACTGTAAAACTCCTCATTGTTCCCGGTAAAATTATTGCCCGTAAGTAAGCTAAAAAGTACCGCAATTACACCATCTTCTAATCTGATCCTTGCTGATTGTTCCTGAACCAGACATAGTCTTGATTATCCCTTAACATCAATGACTGTCCTCTATCCGGAAGCCGTTGTCCCAGGATCTGAATAAATGCCGCAAGGTCAAAAGTATTCAAAATCTGAATGTTAGCATTTTTCCCGCTGGAAAGAAGACACAAATCTTGTCCCCAAGTGCTGCGGGTATTACACTTTCTTTTAAATTTAATGTTAAAGTCGCCTGCCAGTAAATAAATAAATTAATAAGTTTGTCTGATATTTAGATATAGTTATTAATTTAGCGTTAAGATTAAACCGCGTTCAATGACCACAGAAAAGGGCCACTTGTTAAAAGCAGACATCATCAGGCAACTATATTATAGCAATCCGCTGTCCCTTACAGAGCTAAGTAAGCTCACTCACAAAAGTCTTCCGCTGGTAACTAAAGTCGTAAATGGCCTGATCGCTGATGGGCATGTTAAAGAACTGGGACTTGCTGCATCGACAGGAGGACGGAGAGCATCTCTGTTCCTGCTCAATCCGGACGCAAAGAAATATGTCGTTTCAGTTGCCATGGATCAGTTTACGACACGCATGGCAATTTATGACCTCGCACGCAATGTGGTCTATGCAGATAAAACGCTTGAACTTGCACTCCCGGGTGATTCGGATTCCGTTGAGGTTCTTTTATCCTTCCTTGATAAGCACATCAAAGCTTCGGGCATTGCCTTGGAACAACTGCTTGGTGTCGGTATCGGTATTCCAGGCTTTATTGATTTTAAACATGGGAAAAGCCATACACATCTGAAAACGAAGGATGGCAAGCACCTTGGTAAATACCTCACAAAAAGGCTTGGCCTCCCGGTATTTATGGATAACGACTCCAGCCTGATTGCCCTTGCTGAACTGAACTTTGGTGCAGCAAAGGGAAAACGTGACGTTATGGTCGTAAATATTGGTTGGGGAACCGGCCTCGGGATGATTGTGAATGGACAGCTTTACCGAGGTAGCGGCGGATATGCAGGCGAGTTCAGCCACATTCCACTTTCTAAAAGCAATAACCTCTGTTCCTGCGGCAAACGCGGCTGCCTGGAGGTGGAAACGTCTTTGATCGTGATGACCGAAAAAGCTAAAGCAGAAATAGAAAAAGGTGCCGCTACCAGCATGACCGCGTTGTTTAAGAACGCTGAAAAGAACATCGGTGAACTCTTTCTCGAAGCAGCAACCAACCATGATCCGCTTGCCGTTTCTATTCTTTCAGAATCTGCTTTCCTTATCGGGAAGGGACTCGCTACCCTGATCCACATCATGAATCCGGAATGTATCGTATTAAGTGGACGCGGCGCCGTTGCCGGTAAGGTTCTACTGCCTCCGATCCAGCAGGCCATTAATGAATTTTGCATTCCCAGAATTGCGGATCAGACAACCATTGTACTTTCAGAACTGGCTGCAGATGCCGAACTGCTCGCTGCCGCGAGCCTCGTCATTGAATGCAGCCAATTTGATCAAATAAACAACTTACAAACTAAATTCAATTAACATGAAACAGATTTACGCCCGCTGTTTAAGTGTGCTGTTGTTAACGCTCCTGACAATAGCCGCTTATGCTCAAAAAAACGTTTCGGGAACGGTAAAGGATGCGACAGGGTCACCTGTTCCTTCCGTTAGCGTCCTGGTAAAAGGCACCAAGAATGGTGTAAGTACAAACAGCTCCGGTAGCTACACGATCGCCGCATCACAAGGTGATGTGCTGGTTTTTCGCTACCTCGGCTATAAGCCCCAGGAGGTTACCGTAGGTTCATCAAATTCAATCAATGTCGTGCTTGAAGATGAAGCCAACAGCCTCAATGAAGTTGTCGTAACTTCATTGGGTATCAAGAGAGAATCTAAAGCGCTGGGTTATGCGGTAAGCACCGTTACAGCAAAAGAGATCACCCAGTCGGGTAACACCAACTTCGGTTCTGCCCTTTACGGAAAAGCGGCAGGTGTAAAGGTCACTACAGCTCCCGGCGGAGCAAGCAGTGCTGTGAACATTCAAATCCGGGGGATTAACTCCTTAAATTACAATCGTCAGCCACTGTATGTAGTGGATGGTGTTGTAATCCGGAACGATCAGCAAAATGGTCCCGGTGGTGCAAATAACAACGGTGGATTGGGCAATCCAGGTGGAAATGGCATCTGGAACAATGATCGTATCAAAGGTAACGGAATGCTGGATATTAACCCTGCAGATATCGAAACCTTCACCGTGTTGAAAGGAGCAAGTGCAAGTGCATTGTATGGTTCTGATGCAGCCAGTGGTGTAATCGTAATCACGACAAAGAAGGGATCCAAAGATCGTGGTCTTGGGATTGATTTTAACTATACAGGATCAATAGAAAGAGCCGCATTCCTTCCGAAGTTCCAGAATACTTATGGACCCGGATACGACCCGGCGACAAACTTATCCAGTACAGGTAATGAAGAAGGTTGGCAAACAGATGAAACTGCACCAGGTGGAAAACGCCCTTGGTACAGCGCCTGGGCACAGTTTGGACCAAAGTTCGATGGCCGTGATGTAAAATGGTGGGACGGATCAATCCGGCCATATACAGCAAAACCAGACAACTACAAACAGATCTTCGACAACGGTTACAACTCCAATGCTAACCTGAGCATCTCCAACCAGACAGACAAAGTGAACTACCGCTTTTCTGCAACAAGAATGGACTACAAAGGTACTACGCCTGGAAACAAACAGCAGCGTAACACCTTCAACCTGAACAGTACCATCAATTTGTCTGATAAACTTTCTGCAGACATCGTGGTAAACTACATCAATACGCTTACCCACAACCGTTCGGGATTGATGGGGAATGTGCTTGCCGGCTACGCCGGGTTCTTCAATAGAGGAGAAGACATGAACATGTTGAAATCTGTGTATCAGAATTCAAATGGATATAAATATTCTACATTGGGAACAAACCGTCCAGAGGCATTCATCTACAACATCAGTGGAGGAAACTTACTTGACTACTTCTGGAATCAATACAAAAACAGCTATGATGAAACGGAAAATCGTTTTATGACCAGCGCCACCTTAAACTATGCGATCACCAAAAAACTAAAGTTAAGGGGAAGAATCGGAAGTGACATGACAAGTGCAGGTATCGAGGATAAACGATACAACGAATATCCTTTGGCCTACAATTCAGGCGGTAGCAGTACCGGTTCTTATGCGGTTTCTAAAGGAAACTACAATATCCTTTATGGAGATGCCTTGTTGACCTATGCCGATAAGATCTCTACAGATTTCGACTTCTCTTTAACAGGAGGCTTCCAGTCCAGATCCGAAGATTACAAAGATCAGTATGCAAGCACTGTTCAGGGGCTTATCAGTGAAAACTGGTTTACATTAAACAACTCCGTAGCCGTAATCGATAACGGTTTAGATCCGAACAACCTGAAGACTAAACGCCAGGAACTGTTGAAATATGCTTACATCGGAATTGCAAATCTTTCTTACAAGAACTTCTTGTTTCTTGAAGCAACCGGAAGATCCGAGTACTCTTCATCTCTTCCTCCGCAGAACAACAATTACCAATACCTTTCACTGAACTCCGGTTTCGTATTTAGTGAAGCCTTTAAACTACCTGAGCCAATTAGTTATGGTAAGTTAAGAGCATCTTACGGTATCGTAGGTAATGACGCTCCAATATATGCGTCAAATATTGCCTACAACCAGACTTCTCTTCAAACTGTAAATGGATCAGTTCCATCTTTAACCTTAGGGTCTGCTTATGGTAACCTTAATCTTAAACCAGAACGTAAATACGAAACGGAAGTTGGCGCTGAATTCAGATTCCTGAAAAGCCGTATTGGTTTAGACGTGAGTTATTATACCAACCACATCGACGATCAGATTCTAAGTTTAACAACTGCACCAACAACAGGGGCAAACAGCCAGTTGGTGAACGTAGGAAAGATCTCAAACAAAGGACTGGAGATTTCCTTATCCGGAACACCGGTGATGCGTGGAAACTTTACCTGGAAAACACGCTTGAACTACTCAAACAATACTGCAGACCTGGTATCCTTAAACGGAACAGTTCCTGAACTGATATTTTTTGAAGCAGAACAAAGTGCGATCAGAATTAGTGCGAAGCCAGGTGAAAGATTGGGTAACATATACGTTTATCCAAGAAAAGTCAATGACAATGGACAATTCATGATCAACGACGACGGTTTGTACGTAATTGACAAAACACAATATCAAAAAGTTGGTAACATCATGCCGAAGGCTGTAGGGGGATTAACAAACTCCTTCTCCTACAAGAACTTCAACTTTGACTTCACCGCAGACTACCGTTTTGGCGGACAGCTTGTGTCGCCGCCGCTTAAATATGCGCTTGGTGCCGGAATGTATGAAAACACATTGGAGTTCCGTGATTCAGGTATCACACTCGAGGGTGTAAATGAAAATACTGGTCAGCCAAATACCAAACACTTAACTGGTGCTGACTACTACATCGGTACATTCTACTGGGGTAATGATGCCTGGAACGAAAAAGGTTCTGTATACGACAATAGCTTTATCAAATTACGTGAAGCGGTAGTTGGTTATACCCTTGACAATAAAATTTCTAAAAAGATCGGAATGAGCAACCTGCGTTTCTCACTTATCGGAAGAAACTTGTTTTACTTCTGGAAAACAATCGAAAACCTGGATCCGGAAGCTCCTGTGGGTAATCAGTGGTATTCACAAGGAATTGATCTTGGATCTACTGCCGCAACAAGAAGTTTTGGATTCTCAATTAACGCTAATTTCTAATTGCAGCAATGCACAAAAAATAAAGAAATGAAAAATCTAACTATTAAAACGTGTCTTTTTGTAATGCTGGCGGTACTGTTGTTCAGCGGCTGTAAAAAAGAACTCGAAAACAAATACTATAATCCTGAAGCATCAACAACAGCCAGTATCCCCGGCTTCTTTACCGACCTGATCAATAATGACCGGGTAAGGCCGTCATATTGGAATGTTCGTACTTTTCTACTTATGCATTCTGCAGTGTACACCCAAACTACATTTTTCAACCCGGGTAACACCATGTACCAACAGCAGGATGGATATACCAACGACTACTGGAGAGATTTCTATTCTCCGGGTGTAATGGGTATCTACAGAGCGATGGAAGTACAGTACAACAGTTTACCTGAAGCAGAGAAAGCTGCCTACAAAATTTATATGGAAGCAGCGAAGGTAATTTTGTATGACCAGGCTGCGCAAATGGTAGACAACTTCGGCGATATCCCTTTTAGCGAAGCGGGTAGTTTGCCAACAACGAATACCATTAAGCTGGCTAAATTCGACGATCAGGTAGAACTATACAATACCTTTATAGATGGACTAAAAGAATCGTCAACCTTCTTTTCAACAGCAGCTACTACAGCTGATTTCAGTAAATCAGATATCCTGAACAGCGGAAGTATAGACAAGTGGAGAAGATATGCGAACTCTGTACGCCTGCGTTTATTGATGCGCATCTCAAACGTTAACGAAGCTGCCGCACGTCCTGCAGTTATGGAGATGTTAAACGATCCGGGAACATATCCCCTTGTAGATGGTGCCAACGCAGCGGATTATTCGCCGCTTGCATCTGATATCCTGTTAAGGCCACTAACGACAAATACAGGTACGCTGGCTGATGCAGTACGGGAATTGCCAAGCTATTATGCACCGGATTACATGCTGAATACCGTAATGAATCCATCAAATGACCCAAGGATCCCGGTTTTATTTGATAAGTTCGGCCGCACCACAGGAAGTACATTTGTACCAAATCCTACCTATCGTGCCATGCCTATTACCTTCAACGAGGCTCAGGTTACCGCGAACTACCAGGATTATGCAGTTGTCGACTCGGCAACAATATGGATGAACGCTGCTTTACCAGGTCCGGTGATCACCGCTTCAGAAGTGAACTTCTTCAAAGCAGAAGCTCAGGAACGTTGGGGATCAACAGCAGCTGCTAAGTCGGCCTACGAAACAGCCGTTGCGCAATCTGTTTCATTCTATTACTATTTGAACAGCATCAGTGCCGGCAAAAAAGAGGCGAAACCAGCAGAGTCGGTCGTGAATAACTTCGTTACCGCTTCAACCATCGCTTACACTGGCGCGACCAGCAACAAGCTCCGGTTGATCAGCACGCAGAAATGGGTGCACTACGGTTTCCTTCAGTCGCAGCAAGCCTGGGCAGAGTACCGTCGTACGAAGCTTCCTGAACTTACTTTCCCGCCTGCGGGACTATCCGGCTACACCAATCCGCCAACAAGGCTGCTCTACCCGTCAGTGGAAAAGTCAAACAACAGCGCCAATTATCAGGCTGTGCAAGGCAAGGACACGCGGACAGAGAAAATATTCTGGATGCCATAAATGACTTAAGCTGCACAAGAAATTGTGCAGCTTTTTATTTTTACAAAAGATTTAAGCTTGTACTGGCTTTACCTTAAATGTTATGAATAAGATATACCTATTGTTGCTGTTCGTGCTTGTGCACACTACTTATATAAAGGCACAGCCGAATGTTCATGGTCAGTCGCAGCAATACGAAGCGCCAAAAGACCCTTTGGTAAGACAAAAACTGGATAAATGGCAGGACCAGAAATTTGGAATGATTGTTCATTGGGGATTGTATGCGGTGCCGGGAATCATTGAATCCTGGTCAATTAATTCTGAAGACTGGATCGAACGGGATAGCACCATAGCCTACAATGTCTACAAGAAATGGTATTGGGACCAGAGCAAGATTTTCAACCCGGTTAAATTTAATCCGGAGCAATGGGCGAAAGCGGGGAAGGATGCCGGCATGCGCTACCTGGTTTTTACAACCAAACACCACGATGGCTTCAGCATGTTTGACACCAAAGAGTCTGATTTCAAGATTTCAGCAGGGCCATTCAAAGACAATCCAAAGGCTGACGTTGCGAAATATGTATTTGATGCTTTCCGTAACCAAGGATTCATGATCGGGGCATATTTTTCTAAGCCAGACTGGCATTCTCAGTATTACTGGTGGTCAAAATATGCAACGCCAAACCGGAACAACAACTACGACATCAGAAAAAATCCCTGGAGATGGAGTATGTTTAAGCAGTACACGTTCAATCAGATCAGCGAACTGATGCATAACTATGGCAGCATAGATATTCTTTGGCTGGATGGGGGCTGGGTAAGGCCCCTGGAGTCGGTGAACGAAGAGGTGCTTTCCTGGGGTGCAGAAATTCCAAAATGGAGCCAGGACATTGATATGCCAAAGATAGCGGCTATGGCCCGTCAAACTCAGCCGGGCATTTTAATGGTTGACAGAACCGTACATGGTCCGTACGAAAACTACCAGACACCTGAACAAAAGGTTCCTGAACAGCAACTTTCAATTCCATGGGAAAGCTGCATGACTTTAGGTGGTGCCTGGGGATTTGTACCAAACGATAGATACAAGCCGGCTGCGCAGGTGATCCATACGCTTGTAGAAGTGGTGGCCAAAGGTGGTAGCCTGCTGCTGGGTATCGGCCCTAAACCAGATGGGACATTGCCTGATGAAGTGGTCCTCAGATTGCAGGAGATCGGTAAGTGGACGGCCAGGAACGGTAAGGCGCTATATGGCACCCGGACAACCAAAAACTATCACCAGGGTGATACCTGGTTTACGCAAAGTAAAGATGGCCAAACATTCTTCGCCATACATTGCCTGGATGGGAATAAGACCATGCCTAAAGCGATCAACTGGGACGGTAACACACCCCAGAAAGGAACTGCAGTCACCCATATTCCTACAGGGAAGAAGATGAAGTGGTCCGTCAAAGGCGGAAAGACTACAGTAGAGCTGCCTTCTGCTATTGCCAGCAACAAAGACAACATTGCGCTGACCTTTTCCTATAAGCCAGCC
>JAZQRI010000043.1:0-96177 GCA_045629455.1 Pedobacter sp.
TTGATGTGCGTGCGCTGCCGGTTAAGAAAAACGAAGACTTCACCGCTGGAGGCCTCTCTGCGGAGTTCTGATGTGACCAGGCCACACAGGCCATCGAAGCTCTTGCGCATATCGCAGTAACCTTGATAAAGTAAATACCGGTGCGAGGAGTTCAGGCTGAACATTAATACAAATGAATGAGCCGGGAAAGCACGCCCGGATCGGATGAAGATACCTTAAGCCGAACGCCGTTGGGATAAGTGATTTCTATTTCGCTTGCCGGATCTCTTTGTCCCGGACGCAATGGAACAAATCCAGTCTTGCTTTCCTCTTTGCTTCGCGACACCCAGTAGGCAAATGTGGCTACCTTTATTCCCAATTGCTGGCTGAACTCTTTTTGCGTCAGTCCACTCTGGCGCCAACGCTCTACTTCTGCTTTCATGCGTGTTCTTTGATCCATTACTCTGTCTTTCCCGCAAAGTAAGTTCATTCAAGATGATCAATCAATACGCGGCTGGTCGGCCGGTTACGATGCACCGCAAAAAAACACGACCAATAAAACGCAAAAGCAGCTATAAATAAAAAGCTTCACAACAAAAAAAGCGCCTCTACTTTCGTAGACGCGCTTTTTTAAATATTCAAAAACTAGTAAGCTCTCTTATTATTCCCCTCTTTCCAGTTCACAAAAGCCTTATTCACCACCTTGTTCCCTCCTGGCGTCGGATAATTACCAGAGAAATACCAATCTCCGGTATGACCCGGACAGGCAACGTGTAAGTTATCCAGCGTTTGATAAATGACCTCCACCTCTGCAATTGTTCCCTCAGGGGTAATGATCTTCGTAATTTGCGCAGAAATCTCCTCCTGTTTAAAAGGTCTGTAAATGTCCTTCACATGGTTCACAATCTCTTCTTTCGGCAGCAACAGCGAAGCTTTACACTTCTCGTAAACTTCCTCAATGATGTGTTCCATTCCGCGTTCCTTCAACAACTGTATAGCCGCCTCAAAAGCAACGAACTCGCCCATCTTTGACATGTCGATACCATAGCAATCCGGGTACCTGATCTGAGGCGCAGAAGAAACAATGATGATTTTCTTCGGATGCAGCCGGTCAATAATCTTGATGATACTTTGTTTCAGTGTCGTTCCACGAACAATAGAATCATCTACCGCAACCAATGTGTCTACATCATTCTTAATGATGCCATATGTGGTGTCATAAACGTGTGCAACCATATCATTCCGGTCGGCATCCTGCGTAATGAATGTACGCAGCTTCGCGTCCTTAATAGCAAGCTTCTCCACCCGCGGGGTTAACGACAACAGCTCGTCCAGCTCCGCATCACTAAGGCGTTCTTTCTGCCCAATGATCGCCGACTTCTGCAATTCTTTGATGTGCTTGTGCACCCCTTCCACCATTCCGTAAAACGATACCTCTGCGGTATTCGGAATGAATGAAAACACCGTGTTTTTAAGATCCTGGTTAACTGATTTCAAGATTTGTGGAATCAGTAAAGCACCAAGCTTTTTTCTCTCTTTATAGATATCCGCATCACTTCCTCTGGAGAAGTAAATACGCTCAAATGAACAGGCACGTTTTTCTTCCGGCTCACGGAATACTTCCTGCGTCACCTTACCGTTCTTCTTCACGATAAGCGCATAGCCAGGTTCTATTTCCTTCACCTTCGAAAATGGAATGTTAAATGCAGTTTGTATCGCCGGGCGCTCAGATGCAGCAACCACGATCTCATCATCGGCATAATAAAATGCCGGACGGATACCAGCAGGATCACGCAATACAAATGCATCACCGTTCCCCACAATTCCGGAGATCGCATATCCCCCATCCCAGGTCTTTGCCGAACGGCGAAGGATGTGACCGATGTTCAGTCCATCCGATATTTTATGTGTGATCTGCACGTTGTCCAGACCCTCTTTTTTATACTCGTCAAATAGTGTTTGATTTTCATCATCCAAAAAGTGACCGATTTTTTCCAGAACGGTAACCGTATCGGCCTGCTCTTTCGGATGCTGACCCAACTCGTACAGCTGCTCCAGCAACTCGTCAACATTGGTCATGTTGAAGTTCCCTGCAATCACCAGGTTCCTGGTCATCCAGTTGTTCTGGCGCAAAAACGGATGGCAGTTTTCAATGCTGTTCTGCCCGTGCGTACCGTAGCGCAAATGGCCCAGCAATACTTCACCGATAAAACTCACATTGGCTTTAAGCCATTCCGCATCCTGCATTAACTCAGGCGTCTCATTCTGAATGCGTACAAACTTGTTCTGTACATAACCAAAAATATCGGACACTGCATTCTGAGCCATGGACCGGTATCTGCTGATGTAGCGATGACCTGGCTTTACGTCAAGCTTGATCGTTGCAATCCCGGCGCCATCCTGACCCCGGTTGTGTTGCTTTTCCATCAACAGGTATAGCTTGTTTAATCCGTAAAGCGCTGTACCGTATTTTTCCTGGTAAAAAGATAGAGGTTTTAAAAGACGAATAAAGGCGATGCCGCACTCGTGTTTAATCTGGTCGCTCATTTTTGATGTTTGAGCGGCAAATTTACGCGTAATATCAATCAGAACCTAGAAAGATTAGCATCTTTTGAAATTCCTGACGTTGAGCAGATTAAGTTAGCGCCTCGCAATTTGCGTGGAAACTACGGTATCTCCAAAGAATATAGATGCCTGTTCATCGAACATGCTTGAATCTCCGGAGGTGTAAAAACGTCTTGCTCCAGACTTATGAATCCTTGACTCCATTTCCGGATGGTTTTGCAGATACTTGGTTAAACTCTTCGCCACAATATCGCCCTGAACTACCAGCTTAATGCGCTCCGGCACAAACTTCCTGATCTTGGGGATCAGCAAGGGATAGTGGGTACAGGCAAGCAGGATGCAATCTATATCCCCCGACTTCGCCCGGAGGGCATCGATGTACTTCTTTACAAAGTAGTCTGCCCCTTCACCCAGATGCTCATTGTTCTCAATCAACGGCACCCACATCGGGCAGCTCTGCTGCGATACTTCGATGTCCGGGAATAGCTTATTGATCTCGAGCTTGTAGGACTCCGAATTTACCGTTCCCCGGGTACCCAATACACCAACCTTGTTCGTCTTTGTATAGGACTGTATGACTTCAGCAGTCGGCCGGATCACACCAAGTACCCGGTGATCGGGATACTTCTCCGGCAGTACGTTCTGCTGGATGCTCCTAAGCGCCTTCGCAGAGGCCGTGTTGCAGGCCAGTATAACCAATGGGCATCCCTGGGCAAACAACCACTCTACGCACTCCAATGTGTACTGGTACACCGTCTCAAAAGAGTGATCCCCGTAAGGGGCCCGGGCATTGTCGCCCATATAGATGTAATCGTACTCGGGCAGCTGCTCCGCGATCGATTTAAAGACGGTTAGCCCCCCGTAGCCGGAGTCAAACACACCGATTGAATTCTTTCCCATGAATGCAAAAAAAAGCGGAACCAGGTTACATAACCTGGTTCCGCAATTTAAGTTATTTTACTGAATTATTTCTTTGCTGCCGGAGCTGCTGTCGGTGCTGGAGTAGGTACTGCATTTGCAGCGATACCCAACTTCGTTCTTACCAACGCAGTGATGTCATCACCACCGTCAGAGAACAACAAGTTGTTTCCGTTTTGTTGTGCTGCGATATCAAATACATACGCTAAACCTTTTTCCTTAGCTACAGACTTAACAGCAGCTTCGAATTTTTGGTTGATTGGCACGAATAAGTCACCTTGCTTTTGTGCAAATTCCTGTTGTGCTTTTACACCAGCATCTTTGATTCTTCTGTCCAGATCCTGAAGTTCGTCGCTTGCTGCTTGTAGTTCTTTGGTCACCGCTTCTTTATTGGCTTCACTCAAAGTTTTTTGCTTTGCAACTGCTGCAGAATATTTAGTTTGATATTCTTGTTGCATTTTTTCGATCTCACCAGTTTTGGTTTTGTTGTAAGCTTCTAAAGTTGCCTGAGCAGATTTAGCTTCTGGCATTACCGCAAAAATTGCTTCTGAATTCAGATGTCCGATCTTTTGTTGTGCATTCGCAATGTTAGCAGAAAGCATAAGTCCGGCTGCTACAAAGAATACGTTAATTAACTTTCTCATTCTATTTTTCTTTTTGTTGTTTATTTATTCTTGGTTCTATTTTACGATTGTTCCTGGTTTGTATCCAAGTCTGGTAATGATGTCATTGCTGACATCAAAGTTCGGGCTCGAGTAGATCATCATCGCTTCGCTTCCTTTATCAAAGATGAAGTCCAGCATTTTCCCCTTTGCGTAGTCCGCTATGACCTTAGAGACTTTCTCCTGTATCGGCTTCAGCAGCTTGGCGCGTGTTTGGAAAAGTTCCCCGTCTGGTGCAAACTTCTGACGCTGGAAATCTTTGGCCGCTTTCTCTTTTTCAATGATATCGTTTTCACGTTTCTTGCGCATATCGTCTGTCAGCAAAACCTGATCTGCCTGGTAGGCTTTATACATCTTGTCGAGCTCTGCAAAGTTGTTGTCCACTTGCTTCTGCCATTGCTGTGTAAGCGTCTCCAACTGTGTTTGTGCGGACTTGAATTCCGGCATGTGTTGTAGTATATATTCTGAGTCCACATAAGCGAACTTCTGTGCGTAGGCACCCAGTCCTGTGAAAAACAATAAGCCTATTAAAATAAACTTTTTCATAACCTCTAGTTAAATCCTCCCAATTGTTGTGCAATACTAAAATGGAACTGGCCTTTGTTGGCATCTGGTAATCCCGGAATCTGATCGAATCCGTAACCATAGTCAATTCCAAGTAATCCAAATATCGGTAAAAATATCTTGGCACCAACACCTACCGATCTTCTAATGTTAAACGGATTAAAGTCGCTAAACTTATCCCAAGTGTTACCACCTTCTGCAAAAGTTACTAAAAAGGCCGTTGCGGACTGTGATGCTATAACCGGATATCTCAATTCCAACACGTATTTGTTGAAGATTGGACTACCTGAACTTTGTGCAATCGTTGGGTTCGATCCTACCGGGATGACCGAGTTGTTCGAGTAACCACGCATTGCGATAAGCTCTGATCCCTGAAGGAAGTCAAATCCCTGCATCCCGTCACCACCTAACTTAAAGCGCTCAAATGCCGACTGTCCCGTGGCGGAGTTGTATGTTCCCAAAAACCCAAATTGTGCCTGTGCTTTGAAGACCAATTTGCCGGTAACTCTTTGGAACCACTGTGACTCAAATTTCCACTTGTGGTACTCCGTGAACTTATAACGTTCTTTATCAGATGCTGTCGCGTAATTTGTGTTGTTAAACAATGAATATGGCGGTGTAGCCTGAATGGTGAATCTGAAATAAGAACCTCCTGTCGGGAAAATCGGGGAGTCCCTGGAGTCCCTGCTCAGTTCCTGAGTTAAGTTGAAGTTGTACGATGTACCCGTGCTGAACAAATATCCAGGATAGTTCTCCAGGATGTACTGGTTCACGTTAATCGAGTGTGTAAGCTGGAAATAGTTATCCGGCCACTGCAATACCCGACCTAAACTTACCGTTAACCCGTTCAAACGAATACCCTGGTTACCGCTCTTCGTGATCCCATCTACAGACGTTGGATACTTCTGTGAGGATGTAAATGCACTTAGACCAAAACTTACCGGTTTCTTCCCGCCCAACCATGGCTCAGAGAAAGAGAAGCTGTAAGAGTTGTAGAACGATCCGTTGGTCTGTCCACGTAAGCTCAGCTTCTGCCCGTCTCCCTTAGGCAACGGTCTGTAGGCACTTGCATTAAATATATTTCTTAGCGAGAAGTTATTGAAGGTTAAGCCCAATGTACCAATTACACGGCCACCACCAAAACCACCCGAAAGCTCGATCTGATCGGAAGGTTTCTCTTCCACTGCATATTCGATATCTACTGTACCATCTGCCGGGTTTGGCCTAGGCGTAGGCACAGTCTTAGACTCATCAAAGTTTCCAAGCTGTCCGATTTCCCTTACCGTACGGATCAACTGCTCCTTTGAAAACTTTTCGCCCGGTTTGGTACGTACCTGACGCAATACCACACGGTCGTTGGTGATCGTATTTCCCTTAACGGTAATTCTGTTGTTCGTGTACTGAGGTCCTTCGAAAATCCGCAACTCCAGGTCAACGGTATCACCGTAAATTCTGGTTTGCACCGGATCCACGTTAAATGTGAGGTATCCATCATTCAGGTAAACGCTGGAAACGTCATCACTTTGGCCATCTCCTCTTAACTTTTTCTCCAATCTCTGCTCACTGAAGATGTTTCCTTTTTCAATCGCAAGCACTTTCTCCAAAAACACGGTGCTGTATTTTGCATTTCCTGACCACGTAATGTTACCGAAGTAGTATTTACGTCCTTCAAAGACTTCAATGTCAATTGCCACTGACTTCTTGTTGTATTGATAAACACTGTCTCTCACTATTGCCGCATCGCGGTATCCCTTATCCTGCATCTTTTCGATAAGGGCAATCTTATCCTCTTCGTATTTGTCTTTGTTGAACTTTCCGGAACCGAATATCTTGTAAAATGCCTGCTGATGGGTCTTTTTCAAGAACTTGCGCAGCCTTTTTGCTTTGAATTCTTTATTCCCGGTAAAGTTGATCTTATGCACCTTCACCTTGTTTCCTTTGTCAATCATGACCTGCAGGATCACACTGTTCTCTGCATTCGGGTCAGGCTTTGTTTTATATTCCACATTCGTAAAAAAGTATCCCTTATCAGAAAGGAATTTCTTAACAGTCGTTGTGGTACTGTTGTACAGGTTGTCGTTAATGATCGACTTGCCTGACTTTGCATTCAGTTTCTCCAGAAGGTCTGTTCTTTGTGATTTGCTCACGCCGGTCAGCTCAAATGAACTTAAACGGGGACGCTCCACCACCTCAATATCAAAAAATACACTATCCTCTTCCAGTTTGGTGATATTAATTTTAACATCGTCAAACAAACCATTTGACCAAAGCGTTTTAATGGCGTTAGCGGTTGCTTCACCTGGAAGTGTTACGCGCTCGCCTTTAATTAATTTAGACAAAGTGATGATAACCTCTTTATCCAGATATTTCGTTCCGGTTAAGGTAGTACCACCAATGATGTACTCTTTTGGATTGAAATAATCCAGCTGGGTACCATTGACTTTTAAGGAAGGTGCGGCTTGATTGGAAGGTGGACGGGTGATTTGTGCCATTGATGGTAACCCAATCAATAACAATAATATAAGTTGGTATATTCTTTTCATTTAAATCTAAAAAACGATGCTAAGTTAATTTAAACACATGTTAAAAAGTGTTAAAAGTAAAATTAGTTCAGTTGTTCACTAATTTTTCCGAAGCGGCGTTCGCGCTTTTGGTAATCCACAATAGCCTCGTAAAGGTTCTCAGAGCGGAAGTCTGGCCATAGTGTTTCTGTAAAATACAATTCCGTATAAGCCATCTGCCAAAGCAGAAAATTACTTATGCGGTGCTCTCCGCTGGTCCTGATCATCAGTTCCGGATCAGGCATGCCTACGGTGTTCAACTGGGCAGAAAAGGTCTCTTCATTGACATCCGCCAAATCCAGGACACCCTCCTTTACCTGCTGCGCAAGTTTGCGTGCAGCATCTGCAATTTCCCATTTAGCGCTATAACTCAGGGCAAGGGTTAATGTACAGCTTGTGTTGCCGGCGGTTTTCTGCATGGCACTATCCAGATCATCGATGCATTTCTGTGGCAGCGACTTGATGTTGCCGATGGCATTCAGCCGGATGTTATTTTTGGTTAATGTTTCGGTTTCCTGGTTGATCGTTGAGATGAGCAGCTCCATAAGAAAATTGACCTCCTCTGTCGGCCGGCTCCAGTTTTCGGTAGAAAATGCATAGACAGTCAGATACTTAACTCCGATCTCCACACAGCTCTCCATGATCTCCTTCAAGGACAACACCCCACTTTCATGACCGGAAGCACGGAATTTACCCTGATTCTTAGCCCAGCGTCCATTGCCATCCATAATGATCGCGATGTGCTCCGGCAACTTTGATAAGTCAATTTGTTCTTTAAATCCCATTAATATATAGCGAAGTACCAAAAATCCTAAACCGATTTTGGATCACAAAGGTATGAAGTATGCCTATAGTATCCAAATGGATATTTGATTCTTATCCTTTTGAGGCGTCCGTGGAATCGTCATCCGTCAGGAGGCCAATTTCCGCTCAGCATCAGCGAGTTTGATCAGCCGTACGGGCCAAAAAAATATAGTAGAAATGAAGTATTAATGTAAAGGCCGATCTATCGAATTTGGGCTCAGGAGTAAAGTTATTTCAGTACAAGACAGGCCTCAGGAGTTAAGAAAGAACGGTATAAAACGTTTGGTTTTGACTTAGCTCCGCACTAGCTTTTCCTTACCTCCTCCTTACCTTTCCCTTACCTCCAGGTAGCGCAAAGCTAAGCCGGAAGTAAGGCAGATCTGAACCCGTCACTACGCAGTTAACAGCCTGATGAATCCACAGACAAAACAAGGAAATAGTAAGCCCCTGCCCTGCGGATCCTAAGTCAGCAAAGCGGGGTCAATAAAATGCAGATAAATAGCGGAAAGCAGTGTCTGGAAGACTCTGGAACTGGCCTGTTAAAAGATGAAACACTTCTCGCTGGAGAAAGTGTAGCTGATTCCGAATTTTAAAAACATGTAGGTGTCCCTTTTGCGGAAATCACCACGCTGAGTGCCTGGCTGTTTCGGGTTGGTAAATCCATGTGAAAGATTCAGGCTGGTTGCCGCATTCGGCGCATACTGCTCCAGGTCATCACGGTTCGGATAGCTGCCACTCACATCGTCCAGATAGTCTGTAAACGTCGTTCTGTAGCCCAGCTCCGACATTAAGCTCCAGTTTTGTGTCAGGTGGAAACGCATACCCGCACCGTAAGGAATAGCTACCGTGTATGTTCTGTAACGGTATTTCTGGCCCTCGGTCTGATACTGATAGGTCCGGTAAGTCACAGCTTTTTCAGCTCCATTACTTGGAATAACGTATGTCGCCGTAGGCTTAAAGATCACCCCGGCTACTCCGGTGAAGATATACGGCGTAAAGTTTTTCCTTCCTCCGCCAGAAAAATACTCCAGAAAATTGAAGTCCACTTGTACAGCAACCTCTTCCAGTTGCGTATCGAAGTTCAGATTTCTGTTCCTGAAGTCTGCGCTTTTAGATTTCGCGTCGTTCGCGGTGATCTGGCCGTGGGTGTAATGCAGTCCAAGTCCCCAGTATGGATCAAAATTGTGTTTGACGAAAAGGCCCGCAGCAATACCACTTGGCTTCAGGGGGTTATTTGGATTTAAATCTCCCATATAGCCGGAAGCACCTATATTTCCACCAACTTCCCAGGTTTGGGCATGGATGGTCATGCTGCTGAGCAACAATCCCACACAAATCTGTAGCGACTTTTTTATAAACTTCATCTTAATAATTTCGCGTATCAATGCCCCAAAGTAATTTATTTCTCAATGTAGTCAAATAGGTTTCTGTGTCCAGGCGGATTAGATTCACGTGGAAATCCGCCTTCTTCAGGGTAATTTTCACCGATCTGTCTACGGTTTCCGTCCTGGAGTCACAGGAGATCAGGAATTTCGCACTCCTCGCCTCGACTTTAAACGTTAAAATCGCGTCATCAGGAACAATCAAGGGCCTGACATTCAAATTATGCGGTGCAATAGGTGTAATCACAAAGTTCTGCGCACTTGGTAGTATAATCGGGCCACCGCAGCTCAGGGAGTAAGCAGTAGAACCTGTAGGAGTAGCAATGAGCAATCCATCTGCCCAGTAGGAATTGATGAATTCATCGTTCATAAACGCATGAATAATCATCATTGCGGAGTTGTCCCTGCGGTGGATGGTAAAATCGTTCAGCGCAAAGTTCTGATCACCAAACAGCGGATGTTTAGAAGTGATGCTCAACAAACTTCGCTTATCAAGGGTATAATTGTTATTCATCAAGGCTTCGATCGCGTTCCTGATCTCATCCTTGTTGATACTGGCCAGAAATCCAAGCCTTCCAAAGTTGATTCCGATGACCGGAATGCCGGAATTGCAAACCAAGGCCAGCGTATCCAGCAGCGTACCATCTCCACCAAGGCTAATCAGCACGTCGGTGTTGTTAACCAGTTCGGTATGATTCGCAAAGATCTTGATGTTTGGGTATAGTTTTACCTTATCATTGATGAAGTCGTGGTACTTCTGATAGATCAGTGTTTCAATGTTATAGAAGTTGAGCGCATCAAACACCTCCTGCACATAGGGTAAAACTGTATTGTTAAATTCTCTTCCGTAGATTGCAATTCTCATCTAGACCTTTAAACGTTTAAGTAGTTCATCAAAGAATTGTACCGGTCTGCCGTGCCGTCATCTGCGGTTGTGCTGTTAAAGACTGCTTTAACTTCATAATCATATCTTTCAAAAGAAGACCTGATTCCTGATAATTCTGTTTTATTTAACTTGAGGGTTACTTCGAGCTTTGTGGAATCCGGAAAGGACTGGACATAGGAAGAAAGGATCTGCGCATTGTCTGCTTCTACGATCTGCGCCATGTGTGACAGGGAATTGTTGCGGTTGCTGATTTCCAGCACAATGATGCCACCGGGTTCTTTAACCGAAAAGATCTCTGAAACATATTCGAGCACGCTGTGAATGGAAATGATACCCAGGTAGTTTTTCTTGTAATCCAGAACAGGCACAATAGACAGCTGCAACTGGCTGAACAGGCGGATCACATCATATACATGAGCATCCTGGAATACGAATGGATTAAGCACTTTAAGTGATAAGCTTCCAATCTGGGTCTCTGTGTCTCCGACTTCATGCACATCATCCTCATCGAGGAGACCGAGGAACTGACCTTCATTTACAATGGGCAGTTGAAACAGTTTGAACTCGTTCATTCTGCCCATGGCTTGCTGAACTGAATCAGAAGTTTTCAGGGGAGTTATTGAATTTGATATGAGTTCTGAAGCTACCATTTACTTTAATAAAATTCTGTTTAAAAACTTATCGAGGTATTCATTGAATTCCACGGGTCGTTCCATCATCGGAGCATGTCCGCAGAGATCCACCCAGTTCAGCTCTGAGTTGGGCAACAACTGATGAAACTCTGTTGCCACCTCCGGCGGCGTTACTTTATCCTGTTTTCCCCAGATCAAAGATACGGGTATTGTGATCTTCGGGATTTCTTTAGACATGTTATGACGAATGGCAGACTTTGCTAAAGCAAGAATCCGAATGACACGGGAGCGGTCGTTTACTGACTTAAAAACTTCATCTACCAGTTCCTTAGTCGCTATTGCCGGGTCATAGAAAGTATACGCTACTTTCTCTCTGATGTACTCATAACTTTCCCTTCTGGGAAAAGAACCTCCAAAAGCATTTTCATATAATCCGGAACTTCCGGTCAATACCAAAGCCTTCACAAAAGGCTGGTGTGCAACAGTAAAGGCAAGGCCAACATGCCCGCCCAGAGAGTTTCCAACCAGCACGACCTGATTGAGCTTCCTGAATTTTAAGAATTTTAACAGATATTTCGAAAGGCTTTTTACACCGAGTGTCAGAATGGGCAATTCATAGATGGGCAAAATGGGTACCACTACATGATAACGATCTTTAAAATAGTCAATAGTCGCCTCCCAGTTACTTAACTCCCCCATCAATCCATGAAGTAATACCAGGGTTTCTCCCTTTCCTGCCTCTACATATTTAAACCCACTATCTTCTATTACTTCGTATTTCATCAGTATCTGTAAATTTTCTATTTCGTTGATTGTAAGGGTATTTGTAGTCTATGAGCTGTTATACCGTATGCTACTAAGTTAGGTGTCATATGTTAATTTAAGGCATCTTACCGCATATTTATCGAAAGTTATTGACGAGAAACATGGAGCACAATTTATGCCAATTGTGATTTCACAACCTCGGCAATGAGCTTGCCGTCGGCTTTTCCGGCCAATTCTTTGTTGGCCAAACCCATAACTTTCCCCATGTCTTTTACCGAACTGGAACCTGTCTCTGCAACAATCCTGGAAATCACCTCCTCGACATCCGCACGCTCCAGTTGTTTGGGCAGAAAATGGTTGATCACTTCGATCTCTTCATCTTCGATAGACGACAAATCCTCACGGCCCTGCTGTTTGTAAATGTCTGAAGATTCGCGGCGCTGCTTGATGAGTTTCTGTAGTATTTTCAGCTCTGCTTCTTCTGTGATTTCTTCTGCACCGCCTTTTTCTGTTTTAGCGAGCAGCAAAGCAGCTTTTATGGCACGCAGACCTCTAAGCTTGGCCTGGTTCTTGGCCAGCATGGCTTGCTTAATTTCCTGGTCGATTGTATTTGACAACATATATATTCTAGTTAAACTATTGTTCCTTGTGGGTTATTGCTGCTGATGCCTGTGCGGTAGGCATGATCAGCATATCATTTATATTGACATGTGGTGGACGGCTTACGACAAACCAGATGGCGTCGGCAATGTCCTGCGCATGCAACGGTTCCAATCCCTTATAAACGCTTTTCGCGCGTTCCTGGTCTCCCTTAAAGCGTACAAGCGAAAATTCAGTTTCCACCATCCCGGGATCAATAGCGGTAACCTTGATGTTATAAGGCAATAAATCGATGCGCATGCCTTTATTCAGGGCATCCACAGCATGTTTGGTCGCACAATATACATTACCATTCGGGTATACTTCCTTACCGGCAATAGAGCCCAGGTTGATGATGTGTCCGCTTTTATGCGGGATCATCCAGTTCGATACGATCTTCGTGACATACAGGAGACCTTTCACATTGGTATCAATCATGGTATCCCAATCGTCAGTATCCCCTTTGTGAATGGGATCCAATCCCCGGCTCAGCCCGGCATTGTTTATTAGTACATCGACTTTCTTCCAGGCATCCGGCAAAGATTCCAGTGCTCCGGAAATGGCTTGTTTATCCTGAACGTCCGCCACAAGGGTTTGTATTTGTACGCCATACTTATCTTTGAGGTGGCTGGCATTTTCATCCAGCAGGTGTGATCTTCTTCCAACAAGGATCACCTGGTACCCTTGCTGCGCGAATAAATGTGCACAAGCCGCTCCAATGCCTGAAGTTGCTCCGGTAATTAATGCGATTTTCGAATTCATTTGCGATACTAATTTAGGCAAAGCTATATTATTTTGCCGGACGGCTTATTCAAAGAATAAACT
Source organism: Pedobacter sp. (assembly GCA_045629455.1). Taxonomy (GTDB): domain Bacteria; phylum Bacteroidota; class Bacteroidia; order Sphingobacteriales; family Sphingobacteriaceae; genus Pedobacter. The sequence continues at coordinate 13,183 of JAZQRI010000043.1, forward strand.
AAATGTCACATTACGCAACATCAGTTTATCTAACGGACGGGAATAAAGATTATTAGCTTCGGGTTTCAATAAATTATCAAATGACGCAGAATACTTGATTTCAGGCGACATCTTAAAATATTCAAAGTAAAGATCCAGACCAAGGCCGGCCTGGTAGGACAGGAAGTTCTTGCGGTTCTGGATGACCATGTCAATTGCAGACTTGCCTTCATTGCTGGTCTTCTTCGCAGAGGTTACATCCATCGAGTACTTGAGTCCGCCGACCAGGTAGGCACGGTAGTTCTTCCGGCGGTCCGACTTCACCTTGAAGTCCAGGGGAAAGTCGACCATTGTTGCCTTTACCGTCTGGGTAACATTGTTGTCCTGCCCTTCAAATACATACTGCAGTTCACGGTTGGCGAAGGCAAGTGTCGGTGTTAGACGAAGGTCAAGATTGCTCCCGAGCCTTTTACTGACGACACCCCCGATCCCGAAGCCCGGAGTTGTTCTGGGCGTGATCCTGTTTAAAGCGCGAAAAGGATTGGTAGGGTCGTAGATATCGTAAGCGGGCCTGCGCCAGTCCGCAACTTTAAACACTTTATACTCTGATGCAATATATTGAAAGGTAAAGCCAAAGTGAATGTTCCGGTCGTCCACGCCGCCTCCCCAGTTCTGGGCCTTGATTGTAAACGTACTGCTCATGAGGACCAGTAACAGGGTAAGTATTTTCTTCATCAGGGAAATATGGTTTGTTAATGGTGATAAACTGATCATCATTTTACGCCGGTATATATTGAACTTATACCAAACGTCAATGCGATCTGTTTGGTTTGTGTGAAACCGACAGTTTCCATCAGGCTGGTAAAAGCTTTTCCATCCGGAAAAGCCGCAACAGATTCAGGTAGGTATTCATAGGCCCGCGCATCTTTGGAAAACAGCTTACCAAAAAGCGGCGTGACGTGTTTGAAGTAAAAGTTGTAGGATTGTTTGATGGGGAACTGCTGTGGCTTGGAAAATTCAAGGATGACGATCTTGCCACCTGGCTTCAGCACCCGGAACATGTCTGCAAGTCCCTTTTCCAGGTTCTCATAATTACGGACCCCGTAAGCTACGGTGATCGCGTCAAAATGGTCATCTTCAAACGGCAGCATCTCCGAGTCGCCGGTCTTTACAGAAAAAATATGGCTGAGGTTCCTTTCCAGGATCTTTTTGCGCGCGACATCAAGCATTCCGGTGGAAATATCCACACCGACCACCTTCTCCGGATGAAGAATCTTTATCGCTTCGAACGCGAAATCTCCCGTTCCCGTTGCAACGTCGAGGATCACCCGTGGTTGAATAGATTTTAACTCCCTAATGGCCTTTTTACGCCATAGGATATCGATCCCAAGAGACATAAAATGATTCAGGAAATCGTAGGTACCTGAAATGTTGTTAAACATTGTGGCAACCTGTTCTTTCTTCGTGGCCGTGTTGCTATGGTAAGGAGTTATTTTTTCATTCATGGTCTTGGGCAAAGATAAGTATTGTTGAAAACTAATTTTCTACCTTTGTCAAATGATTATAAAATCAGCAACTTTTATTTGCAGCAATACCAAGGTCTCGGCCTTACCACCTGCCAACATGCCGGAATATGCTTTTATAGGCCGGTCAAATGTAGGAAAATCTTCCTTAATCAATATGCTCGTAAACCAGCATGGCCTGGCAAAAACCTCCCAAAGACCTGGAAAAACACAGCTTATAAATCACTTTCTAATTAACGAGAAATGGTATATCGTCGATCTTCCGGGTTATGGTTATGCAAAGGTTTCCAAGAGCAGCCGGGAGTCCTGGGAGAAATTCATCCGCAACTACATCACTAAGCGGGAGAGCCTGCAGTGTGTCTTCGTTCTGATCGACAGCAGGCTGGAGCCGCAAAAAATTGACCTGGAATTCTGTTGCTGGATGGGCGAATGTCAGATTCCTTTTGCCCTGGTATTTACGAAAGCAGACAAGCAGTCGGGACCGAAAACAGATTCCAACGTGGCCTTGTTCAAAAAGCAGCTATCAGGCTGGTTCGAAGAAATCCCCCCATATTTCGTCACCTCGGCAGAGAAAGGACAGGGAAAAGATGAAATTCTTCATTTTATCGATCAGGTAAATCTTGACTTCGTGATGCCGGACCTTACGCCAAAAGAGAATTCATAATCGTATGAAACCAGCACGAACTTACGATGGTTTCATCACCGCTAAAAACAACCAATTAAACTGATGAAAAAGTATTTTTCACTTGTTCTTTTTGCGCACTCCATCTTTGCCCTACCCTTTGCGTTTATCGGTTTCTTTCTGGGTGTCACCACCACTTCAAATCCTTTCAATTGGTACCTGCTTGCATTGGTCCTGTTGTGCATGGTATTCGCCAGAAATGCAGCCATGGCTTTCAACCGGTATCTGGACCGGGACATCGACGCCAAAAATCCACGTACAGACAGCAGAGATATTCCAGCAGGGAGGGTATCAGCCAATGAAGCCCTGATTTTTGTGATTATCAACTGCATCTTGTTTGTGATTACAACGGCTTTCATCAACAGCCTGTGCCTGTATTTGTCGCCGGTGGCGCTATTTGTGATTCTGTTCTACAGCTACACCAAAAGATTTACCGCCTTATGCCATCTGGTACTGGGCCTGGGATTGTCGCTTGCACCCATTGGCGCCTACATTGCCGTCACAGGTGCATTCGCAGTCGTGCCGGTTCTGTATTCCTTAACCGTCTTGTTCTGGGTAAGCGGTTTCGACATCATCTATGCCCTGCAGGATGAAGCCTTCGACCGGAAAGAGAAGCTGCACTCCATACCCGCAGCGCTCGGCATAAAGAACGCCCTGAAATTATCTGTCGTATTACACGTTGCCTCGGCACTTTGCGTTTTCATACCGATATTTTACATACCTTTTAGTTTTGTGTATTACCTTGGGGTTGCGTTTTTTTGTACCATGCTGATTTACCAGCACATGCTGGTTAAGCCCAACGATATCAGTAAGGTGAACCGGGCGTTTGCCACAACCAATGGGTATGCATCTGTAATTTTTGCATTGTGCTTTTTGCTTGATGCATTTCTACGAACCAACTTATACTATTAACAATGATTGACTTAATTATACCGAAAAAAAAGAGAAACTACATCCCACAGGATTTCGAGATGAAGTGGGAAAACCTGGCCCCAATCTTTGACGAACTGTTAAACCGCAGGATTGAAACTTTACCGGAACTGGAGAAGTGGCTTAAAGATAAAAGTGAACTTGAAGCGGCATTGGAAGAGGACTTCGCATGGAGGTATATCCGCATGAGCTGCGACACAAATAATGAAGCGCTGGTGCAAAGCTTTCAGTACTTTGCGACAGAAATTGAACCTAAGATCTCCCCTATTGCAAACGAACTTAACATCAAGCTTGTCAACCATGAACTGGTAGATGAGCTCGATCCGGAGAAATATTTCGTTTATCTGCGTGCGATACGCAAATCACTGGAAATATACCGGGAGGAAAATATAGCATTGTTTACCAACTTACAGGTGTCACAACAGAAATACCAGTCCATTACTGGAGCGATGAGCGTTCACCTGAACGATCAGGAATATACGTTGGAGCAGGCCGCAATCTTCCTGAAGGATGTGCGCCGCGAGGTACGTGAACAAGCCTGGAAAACGATCCAGACCCGCCGCCTGGTGGACAAAGACAACCTGAATATTCTATTTGAAGAACTATTGAAACTGCGCCATCAGGTGAGCTTGAATGCCGGATTTGAAAATTTCCGCGACTACATGTTTCAGGCACTGGGCAGGTTTGACTACACGCCAAAAGATTGCTACGATTTTGCAGAGGCTATAGAGAAAGAGGTTGTCCCTATCCTGGCAGAACAAGCCGAAAAGCGTGCGGAACTGTTGGGCCTTGAGGTGCTGAAACCATGGGATATGGATGTAAACACCAGCGGAAAACCAGCATTAAAGCCCTTTTCGAACGGAACGGAACTGATCGACAAAACGATTGCCTGCTTCGACCGGATCGATCCTAAACTAGGCCAAATGCTTGCAACAATGAAAGCAAACAACCTGTTTGATGTCGAAAGCCGCAAAGGCAAGGCACCGGGTGGCTACAATTACCCGCTTGCTGAAACTGGTGCGCCGTTTATATTCATGAACTCCGCGAATACGCTAAGAGATCTGACCACCATGGTACATGAAGGCGGGCATGCGGTGCATACCTTTTTGACAGCAGACCTGGAGCTGAATGACTTTAAACATTGTCCATCCGAAGTGGCAGAGCTGGCGTCCATGAGTATGGAGCTGATCACCATGGACCACTGGGACGTTTATTTCGAGAATGAAGAGGATTTGATCCGCGCGAAGCGGGAACAACTTGTAGACGTATTGAAAACCCTGCCATGGGTCGCGGTAATTGATCAGTTTCAGCACTGGATCTATACCAACCCTGATCACAACGCCGCAGACCGCGAAGAAGCATTCAAACAGATCTATACCCGCTTTGGTGCAGGCTTCACGAACTGGGACGGACTGGATCCTGAATTTGGGAACCTTTGGCAGAAACAATTGCATCTTTTTGAAGTACCTTTCTACTATATCGAGTACGCCATTGCACAACTGGGTGCCATAGCGATCTACAAGAACTATAAAGAGCAGCCCGAAACAGCCATTAAAAACTACCTGAACGCGCTTTCACTGGGTTATACCCGGCCGATCAATGAGATTTACGAAGCTGCAGGTATAAAGTTTGACTTTAGCGTAGATTACGTTAAGGAGCTTTCGGATTTCATTAAAAATGAATTGGCCCAGTTGGATTAGTTTCAACTTCATCTACACGTTTAAACAAAAACAAGGCAGCTACTCTAAATATGTTTGAAAAACTCTTCAGAAAGAAGTCCATTACTAAAATTCTGCAGGATGCAGAAAACGGGTACGGTGATCATGGGTCCCGTTTACACAAAACCCTTGGCGTTAGAGACCTTACTGCGTTCGGCATCGCCGCCATTATCGGTGCAGGAATCTTCAGCACCATTGGAAAGGCCAGTGCTGATGGAGGGCCTGCGGTCATCTTTCTGTTTATCTTTACGGCCATCGCCTGTAGCTTTGCAGCATTTGCCTATGCAGAATTTGCTTCCATGGTACCGGTATCCGGAAGTGCTTACACCTACTCTTATGTTGCTTTCGGTGAGCTTGTCGCCTGGATCATTGGCTGGTCGCTGATTATGGAGTATGCCATCGGTAACATCACCGTTGCCATTTCCTGGTCAGACTATTTCACCGGACTTCTATCTTCCATTCATATACCCGCATGGGGTATCCGGGGCATACATCTTCCCGACTGGATGACCATGGATTATTTAACCGCTTACAATGGTCATGAGCACGCGGAGGCCTTGCTTAAAGCAGGAACAAGCTTTGCAAATCTGGATGAGGCGACACGCCTCTCCAACAATGCATGGATCACGGCGCCGCAACTGGGTGGTTTCCATCTTGTGGCCGACTTACCCGCGCTGGCGATCATCATATTTATAACCTGGCTGGTATACCGCGGTATGAAAGAGTCTAAGAACGCCAGCAATGCCATGGTGGTTGTTAAACTTGCCGTTATACTGCTCGTGTTATCTGTAGGTGTCTTCTATGTGGATACCAGCAACTGGGATCCGTTTGCACCCAACGGCATTAGTGGTGTACTTAAAGGGGTTTCTGCCGTATTCTTTGCTTACATCGGCTTCGACGCGATATCAACAACAGCGGAGGAATGTAAGAACCCGCAGCGGGATCTTCCACGCGGCATGATGTGGGCCATTATCATTTGTACCATCCTGTATGTTGCAATCTCCCTGGTGCTTACCGGCATTGTGAACTACAGTTTACTGGCGGTAGGTGATCCATTGGCTTTCGTTTTTGATCAGATTGGCCTGAAGCTGATGAGTGGCATCATCGCGGTGAGTGCTGTTTTTGCAATGGCCAGCGTACTGCTGGTTTTCCAGATGGGACAGCCGCGTATATGGATGAGCATGAGCCGTGATGGGCTGCTTCCTAAAGCATTCTCCAGGATCCACCCCAAGTACCATACACCATCTTTCGCTACAATTGTGGTGGGTTTTGTTGTTGCGGTACCTTCCCTATTTATGAACCTGACCATCGTAACTGACCTTTGCAGTATCGGTACGCTATTCGCCTTTGTGCTGGTTTGTGCAGGGGTGCTGGTTTTACAGGATAAACCGGGCTTGAACAGGAAATTCAAGATTCCATACCTGAATGCCAAGTATGTTGTTCCCCCACTTTTTGTAGTACTCCTCCTGGTTGCCTTCATTTTCTACAAACCAGAGGTAAAAAGCTTTGTTCTGAACACGCCGCGCATTCAGGACCCCGTGAGTTTCGTGACATCTTTAGATGATCAGGAGCTTATTGCAGTGGAAAGTCAGATCAGAGATGACGAGCGCAGGATAAACCTGATCGAGAAGAATATCGATAAGGTAGCCTACCTGAATAAGCTGAAGCCAGCAGAATACAAGGATTTTGTGGACCGTGCACCGGTTGCCGCAGGGAAGAAATATGAGGAGGGATGGGATCTGTTTAAGCACAAGATCCCCATGTGGATCTTCTTTATCATTTGCCTGAGCATCTGTTATTATTGCATTAAGAAGAACCTTTCGCTGATTCCTGTACTGGGACTAACCTCCTGTTTGTATATGATGTGCGAGCTGGGCATCTCCAACTGGATTGGGTTTGGTATATGGCTGGTGATTGGGTTGATTGTGTACTTCCTTTATGGATTTAAACACAGCAAGCTAAATGCATCCATGAATCCATAAACGTTCTACGGCCTTTTAATTGGCGACGAACGACGTTAAACAATCTAGGATCAAAGGCTCCCTTTCAGGAGCCTTTGGCATCTTTAGTTCATTTGATGTTTTTTTTGAACAGGAAGATCGTTACGTAAGCTTTAAGCTTGATTTTACTACACCGGAAGCCTGTTCAGTTCGATATCATCTGTAGAAACAAAGATTAACGGCACCTTTTCCACATCCACGTAGCTTGAATCCAGCCCGAAACTTCGTTCCTCCGACAGGCTTAGCCTTTTCAGGTTAAAATAGTACATCATGATGCTGCGCTCATAAAGATTCAGCGTGCTGAAGCGGGAAAGGTGTTTTTCCAAAAGGATAAACCTGAAGTCACCGGCAATTTTATGTTTCTTCAGCGAGGTATACTGACTGGTAATGTCAACTTCTCCATTTGAAACAAGCTCCTCGACAACCTTGCGGAATAGAATATTGATTTTCTGTTCTACCCGGAAGCCAAGCTTGAAGTCGATGCGGATCAGCTTACCCGGAATCAGGAACTCCACCCGGTAATCTCTTCTAAACGGCTCATCGACCACGTCAACATGGACGAGCCAGTATATGTCGGCACGTTTCGGTTCTTTCTGCAAAATCGAATAAATGATCTTGGACTCGATCTCTGTTTTGAAGTTGGCGCTGGTTAAATAAACCAGCTGAGAGGAATATTTGGCTATGCTTTGATCCTCGCTAAGTTCGCTGAGCAACTGAAAGTAGTCGTCTATGCCCACATATTTTACAAACCTGTTCTTGATTTTCCTGGCATTGTACCAGCACCACATCACGGTGAATAAGGCCGCTCCGATGAGTACGGTAACAAACCCGCCGTGAAGGAACTTGGTCATGTTTCCGACAAGGAAAGAGAGTTCCAACAGGCCGTAGAGCACCAGGAACAACACGATCAGGTACATGGGAACACGCTTGGCCTTCATGAAGTACGCCACAAGTATGGTGGTGGCGAGAAAGGTGAGGTTAATCGCCAGGCCGTAGGCACCTTCCATGTTGACAGATTCCTTGAACAGCAGAACGACGCAGATGCAACCGCCACAGAGCAGCCAGTTGATGGAGGGCACATAAATCTGCCCCTTAAAATTGCTCGGATAGGAGATCAGCACTTTGGGCCAGAGATTTAAACGTACGGCTTCTGAGATCAGCGTAAATGATCCGGTGATCATCGCCTGACTGGCAATGATCGCTGCCAGGGTCGCCAGCCCGATCATCCACAATAGGTATGGTGAAGGCACAATCTCGTAGAATGGGTTTAGCATTTCATCATAGTTTGCATGATGCAACAACCATACACCCTGGCCAAGATAGTTGAAGATCAGCATTGCTTTCACGAAAATCCAACTTACACGAATGTTCTCCCTGCCGCAATGACCGAGATCAGAGTACAGGGCCTCCGCCCCCGTTGTACACAGGAACACGCCCCCGAGAATGACCAGCGCCATGGGGTTCGTCGCAATCAGGTGTGCGGCATAATAGGGATTCAGTGCTTTCAGGATGCTTAAATCCTGGACGACGTAATGGAGGCCCAATATGCCGAGGGTCGCAAACCACAAGAGCATGACGGGGCCGAACAGCTTGCCAACCAAGCTGGTGCCGAATTGCTGGATGATAAACAAAAAGGTAATAATTGCGATAACGATGGGAATAACCTGAACCTGCGGGAATTTAAGCTGCAAACCTTCTATGGCGGTGGTAACAGTAATGCTTGGCGTAATGATCCCGTCTGCGAGCAAGGCACATCCACCCAGAATGGCGGGAATAACGAGCCACCGGGCTTTTTTTCGCACGAGAGAATATAGAGAAAGAATTCCGCCCTCTCCCTTGTTGTCTGCCCGAAGGGTGATGACCACGTACTTGATGGTTGTCTGAAGTGTCAAGGTCCAGATGATGCAGGAGAGTGCGCCAAGTACGATCATCGGTGTGATGTCCTGGCCGCCCCCATGAACGGAGTTGAAAATGGCACGGAGCGTATACAGGGGCGAAGTGCCGATATCGCCGTATACAATCCCTAAACTAACAAGTAACCCGGATGCGGAGAGTCTCTGGAGGTTTGTATTTTTTAACACTTAGAGATAAGTTAAAGTGAGGAACTATCACCGCTATAGTAACAGCAAAGCGGGCATTTGTTAAAGTTTGTTAATTATCGATTTAATAAACAATAATTGTAATTTAATTGTTTATTTATTTATACTTTTGAAGCTAACGATGGGAATAAAATCTACTAAAACGCTTCTGCTCAAATTAACGTGTATCATATGCCTGGCTGTTTCGGGTAATATTCATGTTTTTGCTCAAAAATCGGACAGCGTAAACTACATCAGCCGTTCCCGGAAGATCAATAAACCATCAATTAAAGTTAATAATCAAGTATATCGCCCATTAATGAATGGCCTGGGCACAATTCCATACAACAGCTACATGCTGAGTAAAGGAAATGCGGCAAAACCAGAAAAAAACCTCACATTCTTAAAGGTATTTCCAAACACAATTGATGATCAGATTACTGTGGTCTTCAAATTGGAACGCGAAAGTACAGTATCTATAAAAATAATGGACCTGTTGGGTAACGAAGTGGCCACCCTGGCGAACGAACGCGCGGCCAGCGGAGAACAATCCAAAACCTATACCATTGCAAATCGCTTGAGCAGTGGCATTTACTTCGTCCGCATAGTCGCCGGCCCAGAAACATCCGTAAAACGTATCTCTGTTTTATAGTTTTCTAGTTATCTTTTCTATTTTTGGTACGATACCTGCATCAGCTTAGCCGGTGTAAGGCATGACGACTTACCTATTGTACATTCAGTCCGACAAAAACGATCCATAGATGAAGATTATTGCTATTGGCCGCAACTATGCTGCACATGCTAAAGAACTAAATAACCCCCTTCCCTCCGTTCCGGTCATATTTATGAAGCCCGACACGGCAGTCCTGAAAGACAACAAACCCTTTTATATACCAGATTTCTCTTCAGACATTCACTATGAGCTTGAAGTTGTTCTGAAGATCTGTAAAGAAGGCAAACACATCCAGGAGAAATTTGCTGCCAGTTATTACGACGAGATTGGTCTGGGTGTAGATTTTACCGCGAGAGACATTCAAAGTATACACAAAGAAAAAGGATTGCCCTGGGAGCTTGCGAAAGCTTTTGACAACTCCGCAGCGATCAGCAACTTTGTCCCTAAAACCTCGATTAAGGACCTCTACAATCTCCAGTTTGAACTGAAGGTGAACAATGAAACCCGCCAGAACGGGAATACCAGTAATATCCTCTTCTCGTTTGAGAAGATTATCGCCTTCGTTTCACAGTACATTACGCTGAAAAAAGGCGACCTGATCTTTACCGGTACACCCGAAGGTGTCGGACAAATCCACACCGGCGACAAACTGGAAGGCTGGCTGGAAGGACAGCAGCTTTTGAATTTTGACATAAAATAAGAAGAATGCAACGAACGTACATGTTCCTGTTGCTACTGACCAGCTTTGCTTCAGTAGCGACAGGACAACAACTATATAGTGACAACAAGTATCCATTGGTCGACTTTCGCGCACCGCTCGACATCAACCCACCGGCACTGGCTGGTTCCTTTGGAGAGCTAAGGGCGAATCACTTTCATTCGGGTGTAGATTTCAGAACCAATCAGAGACAAGGTTATCCGGTATATGCGGTCGCAGACGGCTACATCTCCAGAATCCGCGTACAGAACTCCGGATTTGGATTGGCACTGTACATCAATCACCCTAACGGCTACACCTCTGTCTACGGACACCTGCAGCGCTACAATGCGAAACTATCATCATTGGCTAAAGGTCTTCAATACAGTAAGAAATCCTATGAGCTGGATGAATTTCCTGCAGCCGGCCAGATACCGGTACACAAGGGAGAAATTATCGCCTACTCGGGAAACACCGGAAGTTCCGGCGGACCGCATCTGCACTTTGAGATCAGAGATACCAAAACAGAGGCGACCATCAATCCGCAGCTGTTTGGCATCGAAGTTCCCGATCAGGTTAAACCAGTGATTTCAGGTTTATATGTGTACAAACTAAATCAACAGCCATTTACGGAACATACCGTTAAGCAGCGCATACCGATCATTGGTGGAAATGGCAGCTACAGGGTAAATACGACACTGAACCTCAGTGGTGAGGTCGGCTTTGGCATCGTAACAACAGACCGCCATACGGGCCTGTCCGGCACCAACGGTGTATACTCCATTACGCTTGAGGTGGACGGTGTCCCTGTTTTCACATCCTCTGTGGAGCGCTTCCTGTTTGAAAACAGCCGCGCCATCAATTCACATATCGACTATCCTGCGTACATGAACAGCAGGATAAGCATCCAGAAGAGCTTCGTTGATCCTGGTAATCCCCTTGGCATTTACAGCAACCTGGTAAACCGCGGTAGAATCGACTTCTCTGACGGCCAGGTACATGAGCTCCGCTACATTGTGAAAGATGTGAAAGGGAATACAAGCATCCTGCCCTTCCGGGTTCAGGCAGGCCTCGAGGCAGCTGCAAGCTTATCTGAGGCGCCTGCCGGCAGATTATTACCTTTTAGTCAGCGAAACGAACTGAATACAGACAGTGTAAGAATTGTGCTGCCCAAGGGTACGCTGTACAATGATCTGGATCTAATCTTTAAACCAGGAAAGCAGACTGCTGCCAACGGATTTTCTCCCATTCACCAGATCCACAACCGCTTAACGCCTTTGCACAATGGGTTTGAGCTTTGGATCAAGGTGACAAAGGACTTGGGCAACCTGCAGGACAAAGCATTGATTGTAAGTACAACCGGCGCATCGCAGGGCGGGCAGTTTGACAACGGATATGTGAAAGCAACACCGCGTGCCTTTGGAAGCTTCTATGTGACGGTTGACACCATACCACCTGTGATCACACCGCTGAATGTAAGCAACGGGGCCAGCTTGAAAGGATCCGGCAAGCTGAGCTTTAAGATCAGGGACAACCTGTCTGGTATAAAAAGCTTCAACGGGTATATTGACGGCACCTGGGTTTTGATGGAGTTTGATCAGAAAACCGCCACATTATGGCACAGTTTCGAGCCGGGTATGACAACAGGTAAACATATATTTGAGCTCACTGTTGTTGATATGAAGAACAACAGCAAAACGGTGGAATTTACTTTGTATAAATAAGTTATGACGGAATTAGCAACGGGGATGCAGGCGCCCGAATTTACAGCGGCAGACCAGGACGGAAAACAACTTTCACTAAAAGACTTCCGGGGAAAGAAAGTTGTTTTGTACTTCTATCCCAAAGATGATACCCCTGGCTGTACCGCTGAAGCCTGTGATTTCAGGGACAACTACACTGGCCTGGTTGCGAAAGGCATCGCGGTACTTGGTGTGAGTGTTGACGATGAGGCGTCACACAAGAAGTTTGTGAGCAAACACAGTCTGCCCTTTCCGCTCCTGGCGGATACAGATCATAAGATCGTACAGGCCTATGGCGTGTGGACGGAGAAGAACATGTATGGGAAGAATTATATGGGCATCCAAAGAACGACGTTCCTAATTGATGAGAACGGCATCATCACCCACATCCTGAAGAAAGTGGATACGAAAAACGCTACTGCACAGGTTTTAGAACTATTGTAATTCTTAAAAAATTTTAACTCTTAAAACTTACCTTTACTGGTATCTTATATTTCAACGCATGAAACATACAATCAAAGAATTAGAGGATATTGCTTCTCAGGTCAGAAGGGATATCGTACGCATGGTGCATGGCTGCCAGTCTGGTCACCCGGGAGGATCCCTGGGCTGCGCAGACTTCGTCACTGCATTATATTTTGAAGTCATGAACCACTCTACAGATTTCAAAATGGATGGTATCGGAGAAGATTTGTTCTTCCTTTCAAATGGCCACATATCCCCGGTATGGTACAGTGTACTTGCCAGAAGCGGATACTTTGACGTTGCAGAACTGGCAACATTCCGTAAAATGGATACCCGCTTACAGGGTCACCCGACGACGCACGAGCACTTACCGGGCGTTCGTATTGCCTCTGGTTCACTAGGACAAGGAATGTCGGTTGCCATCGGCGCAGCACTTACCAAAAAACTAAACAAAGACAAGTCACTGGTATTTACCCTTCATGGTGACGGGGAACTACAGGAAGGACAGAACTGGGAAGCGATCATGTTTGCACCTTTTCACAAAGTGGACAACCTGATCTCTACCATCGATTATAACGGTCAGCAGATCGACGGCCCTACAGAAAAAGTACTCTCTCTGGAAAGCCTTCAGACCAAATTTGAAGCATTCGGATGGCACGTGATCAACACGGACGGTAATGACATGGATGCAGTATTGAAAGGCTTGCACCTGGCGAAATCATTGGCGGGTAAAGGTAAACCAATCCTGAACCTGATGAGCACGCAGATGGGTTATGGCGTGGATTACATGGTTGGATCACACAAGTGGCATGGTACCGCCCCGAATGACGCACAACTGGAATCTGCCTTGGGCCAATTGACAAGTACATTATCAGACTACTAAAACATACGACATTGAAAAAATACACATATACGGAGAAAAAAGACACCAGATCTGGATTTGGTGCAGGATTACATGAGGCAGGTAAACGCAACGAGAACGTTGTTGCGCTTTGCGCAGATTTAAAGGGTTCATTGAAAATGGACGACTTTGCAAATGAATTTCCAGACCGCTTTATACAGGTCGGAATTGCAGAAGCCAATATGATTGGTATCGCTGCAGGGATGACCATTGGTGGAAAAATTCCTTTCACAGGTACATTTGCGAACTTCTCTACCGGCCGTGTTTACGACCAGATCAGACAGTCCGTTGCTTATTCAAACAAGAACGTAAAGATCTGTGCTTCTCACGCCGGACTAACACTAGGTGAAGATGGTGCTACGCACCAGATTTTGGAAGATATTGGTTTGATGAAAATGCTTCCGGGAATGGTGGTGATCAACCCTTGCGATTACAACCAGACGAAAGCGGCAACACTTGCAATCCTGGATTATGAAGGCCCGGTATACCTGCGTTTTGGTCGTCCGAGCGTCCCTATTTTTACCGCTGAAGATCAGAAATTCGAGATCGGAAAAGCCTGGATGGTGAATGAAGGTACAGACGTAACCATCATTGCTACAGGACACATGGTTTGGAGAGCGATTGAAGCTGGGGAAAAACTAGCAGAAATGGGCATTGATGCGGAAATCATCAACATTCACACGATTAAACCTTTAGATGAAGAAGCTATTCTTAAATCTGTAAAGAAAACCGGTTGTGTAGTTACTGCAGAAGAGCACAACAAGTTTGGCGGTTTGGGAGAAAGTGTAGCGCGTCTCTTGACGACAGAATTCCCGGCACCACAGGAATTTGTTGCAGTGAATGATACTTTTGGAGAAAGTGCTACTCCAGATCAATTGATGACTAAGTACGGCCTGGATCCAATCAACATCGTTGAAGCGGTTCAGAAAGTAATAAAAAGAAAGAAATAATATATGAAGCAGGTTGAAGACGCAGAGATCTTACAAAAGTTTACTGTTGAAAAAACTCGGCAAGAAGCCTTTAACCTGCTTCTAAATAAATATCAGCAAAAAATCTACTGGCATGTACGCCGGATGGTCATCAACCATGATGACGCAGACGATCTGGTTCAGGATGTTTTCATTAAAGTGTGGAAAAACCTGGAGAATTTCAGGAGTGACTCGCAGCTATACACCTGGATCTACCGGATTGCAACAAATGAATGCATTACCTTTCTGAACAAGCAGAAGCAAAAAAACAATACTCCCTTAGATGAGGTCTCTGCTGAGCTCGCAGAAAGCCTGGTGGAACCCTCCTACTTTAATGGAAACGACATTCAGCTTAAGCTACAGAAGGCAATCTTGACTTTGCCTGAAAAGCAGCGGCTGATTTTTAATATGAAGTACTTCGATGACATGAAGTATGAAGAAATCTCTGAAGTCCTGGGCACCACTGTAGGGGCCTTAAAAGCATCATTCCATATCGCTGTTAAAAAGATTGAAGCGTTCATGTTAAATGAAGACATTTCATTTTAAACCTTTTGGCAATTAAACCATCAATATACTTGTAATGGATAAAGAGTTAGAAAATAACGATTGGATGAACGAGGCTCCTTTTCTTGCCGGACTGCCTAAGGTGAATCCTTTTTCTACACCGGACGGGTATTTTGAAAACTTAAGTGAAAGAATTTCAGGCGCTGTTTACTTTGAGGGCCTCAAGCAGGAAGCCGGCGAGTTGGAAATGGCTGTTCCCGAAGGGTATTTTGAGGGTTTTAAGGAAGAAATCTATGCGCGTATCGCGGTGGAAACGATGAAGGAAAAAGCAGGGACGAATGGTTTTACCGTGCCCAAAGGCTACTTTGCGCAGCTGCAGGGAAACATAATTAGTCAGTTGTCATCAGATCAGGTAGTAGCGAAAGAAAAGCCGGTGGTTAAGCTGTGGTATGCTGGTATGCTGAAATATGCAGTTGCCGCATGTGTGGTGATCATCTCCGCAGTGGGTTTATATTACCAGAACCAGAATAACATTGAGGCTACACCTGCTGCAACACAGGTTGCGCAGTTCTCTGCAGAAGATCAGGCCCTATTTGATATGGACGAGCAGGAAATCATTGATCAGATTCCAGCGAAAGGCATGGAGCAGGTGACCAACACAACGGCCACAGCATCCGAGATTGAAGACTACATATTAGCCCACTATACGCAGAATGAGATTGCAGCAAACTATTAAACTGTTGTTTTAGCTACCAAAACTGACGTCCGGATTGACGTCCTGATAAACAATTTAGATCAATGCCCGCATGAATAAACCTCATAAAGCTTGTTGTTACCGCACGCTAAATGGGCGTAATAACAGAATGAGGTAAATGAATGATATAACTATGAGAAATATACTGACCGCCGTTTTGTTGATGCTCTTCCCTTTATTCCTAAAGGCACAAGGGAATTCCGGAAGAAGCCAGGAAGTCGAATCCTTTCGGGTGGCTTACCTGACGCAAAAGATGGGGCTTACTCCCGACGAAGCAAAGATCTTCTGGCCCATATACAACGATTGGCAAAAAGAACAAAATGCCTTGCGCAAGATGAGAATACAGCATGTAATTAGTTTAAGAAAAATTGACGAGATCGAGAACTTAACTGATGCTGAGGTTCAGTCTTTGATTACAAACGAGCTTGACTTCAAACAACGGAGTTTAAATGTCGAAAAGAAGTACTATAGCAAACTCAGAACAAGCTTGCCGATAAAAGTGGTCGGTAAATACTACCGGGCGCAGGAGTCATTCAAGAAAGAGCTACTGACCAGATATGGCAGAGGCAAACGAAACTAATAAACTGAAAAATAATGCAATAAAAAAAGCGTCCACTTTCGTGAACGCTTTTTTTATATTCTATTTAATCTCAGATTAGATTTGCTTGTCTAATTTACCCGCAAGAACTGACTTTGGAACTGCACCAACTTGTTTGTCAACAACTTCACCGTTCTTAAAATACAATAAAGCCGGGATATTACGAATACCAAATTTGGTAGAGATCTGAGGATTGTTATCAACATTTACTTTTCCAACAATCGCTTTGCCTTCATATTCTTTGGAGATCTCATCAACAACCGGACCCACCATACGACATGGACCGCACCATTCTGCCCAAAAATCTACCAACACAGGTTTATCTGATTTTAATACAACTTCCTCGAAGTTTGCATCTGTAATTTCTAAAGCCATAATTTTATCTTTCGTTTTTTGTTTGTTTTTTGCTATTCAACTTTAGAATCTTTAATGGTTCGGCGGCTGAATTATCTGTAGGTTTTACAGACACAAAGATAGAAGCAATACTAATGCCATGGAAATTCTCCGTGTCAAAATGACATTAGTTCAACTTGTAGTTCGTTATATTCAGCGCAGTTAGCCGCTCCAGGAACTGATTATTTGGATTAATTTTCAGCGACTTGGAAGGAAGATCCAGGAGCACACCTTGTTCGCGGTCGTACACGGCAAAGTGAAGCAGGCAATTTTGTTCCTCCGTACTCGCTTTGTTTTCCTCGATAAGTTCGTCAACGCTGCTGATAAACTCGTCGCTAATATCCTCAATAGGGATCTGAATGGTGATGCATTTCGTTAGTTTATCACGTAATTCTGAAAGTAAGTGCATGGAAGTGATTTTAAACTCCCAATCGCCCTCTTTTCTAAAGCGTTCCCCTACCCGGCCCCTAATCTGCAGAAAGTACCCTTCGGTTAGAAACTGCTTGAACTTGATGAAGTCATCTCCAAATAGGGCCAGCTCGCAACTTTCATCGTAGTCTTCAAATAGGAAGGTACCGAATGGTTTACCAGTCTTTGTCATGCGCTGAGCAGATGTAACCACCAATCCACCAACCACAAGCTCCTTGTTTTTAATGGTCTCGAACTCTGCCAAAACGTCTTCATTTGTGTCCCCGGTCCGGATCTTGTTCACCAGACTGAGGTGTTTTACCGATTGAAGGCAGTAGTTGTTCAGCTCAAACCTATAGTTATCCAACGGATGTCCGGATAAGAATATACCGATCGCATCTTTCTCATATTTCAGCTTATCAATTAAGCTCCATTCCGGTGCGATGGGTAAACTTGGCTCCAGGATCAGGTCGGCAATTGAGCCTCCAAACAGGGAAGATTGAGAACTGGACTCATTGTTCTGGAAGTCGTTCGCGTACTTGATCAGCTTCTCAATTCCGTTCATTTTGTCGTTTATGCCGACAAAGAAATATTGTGCCCGATGGTATCCGAAGCCGTCAAAAGCACCGCTATAGACAAAGCTTTCATACGCCTTCTTATTTACGGTACGGGTATTTGCCCGCTTGGCAAAATCATGCACACTTGAAAAAGGACCATTGGCCCGTCGTTCCTCAATAATGCTCTCTACCGCCTTTTCACCCACCCCTTTAACGCCGGACAGTCCGAAGCGGATCTCCCCACGGTCGTTAACAGAGAACTTGATGTCAGACTCATTCACATCCGGGCCAAGCACCTGAACGTTCATCTGACGGCATTCTTCCATAAAGAAAGCCACCTGCTTGATGTCGCTCATATTGTTGGAAAGCACTGCAGCCATATACTCTGCCGGATAATGTGCTTTCAAATAAGCCGTCTGGTAGGCAATCCATGCATAGCAGGTGGAGTGGGATTTGTTGAATGCATACGACGCAAAAGCCTCCCAATCCTTCCAGATCTTCTCCAGCACAGGCGCCTGATGTCCCTTTTTCCCCGCTTGCGCGATGAACTTAGGCTTCATCTTATCCAATACATCCTTCTGCTTTTTACCCATGGCCTTACGCAAAACGTCGGCCTCACCTTTGGTAAAGTCAGCCAGCTTCTGCGACAGCAGCATCACCTGTTCCTGATAAACAGTGATCCCATAGGTTTCCTTCAGATACTCTTCACAGGCATCAAGGTCATATTTGATCTCCTCTTCACCATTCTTCCGGCGTACGAAACTTGGAATATACTCGATAGGTCCTGGCCGGTACAAAGCGTTCATCGCAATAAGGTCACCGAAAACCGTAGGTTTTAGCTCCTTCATGTACTTCTGCATACCCGGAGATTCGTATTGGAAGATCCCGATTGTTTCCCCGCGCTGGAAAAGCTCATAGGTTTTCACATCATCAATCGGGAACTGATCCGGATCCAGTTGTATACCGGTTCTCAGCCGCACCAGTTTCACCGTGTCTTTGATCAGGGTTAAAGTCTTCAACCCCAGGAAGTCCATTTTAAGCAACCCGGCACTCTCCACAACGGAGTTGTCGAACTGCGTTACATATAAATTCGAATCCTTTGCCGTAGCAACAGGAACGAAGTTCGTAATATCATCTGGTGTAATGATAACCCCACAGGCATGGATTCCGGTATTCCTTAGAGAACCCTCTAGTATTTGTGCCTGTAAGATCGTCTCTGCACTTAGGTTTTTCGCCGCGGCGAGTGCCTTCAGCTCCAACACCCTTTCGTACTCATCGGCACGCAACGCACCCTTCAAGGTCTTCTCATCCAATGAAAAGATCTTGGCTAGCTTCATTCCAGGGATAAGCTTTGCAATCTTATCGGCCTCGAATAGTGGCAGGTCCAGCACCCTTGCAGTATCCCGTATGGACGACTTCGCCGCCATGGTACCATAGGTGATGATCTGCGCCACCTGGTTGGACCCATATTTATTGATCACGTAATCCATAACCCTTCCGCGGCCCTCGTCGTCAAAGTCGATATCAATATCGGGCATGGACACCCGGTCCGGATTCAGGAAACGCTCAAATAGCAAATCATATTTAATCGGGTCAATATTTGTGATGCCCAGACAATACGCAACCACAGATCCCGCAGCAGAGCCTCTTCCCGGGCCCACAGAAACATCAAGCTTCCGCGCCTCGGCAATGAAATCCTGTACAATCAGGAAGTATCCCGGATATCCGGTCTTCTCTATCGTCTTTAACTCGAAATCCAGCCGTTCGGTAATCTCCTCCGTAATTACCCCATAACGCCTTTTCGCCCCCTCGTATGTAAGATGTCTAAGAAAGAGGTTCTCTCCGCGCTTGCCGCCATCCACATCATCTTCAGCAACGATAAATTCTGAAGGGATATCAAACTTAGGAAGCAGTACCTCCCGGGCAAGTTTATAGGACTCTATCTTATCGGCAATCTCCTGCGTATGGTAAATCGCCTCCGGAAGATCATTGAATAAGGCCTTCATCTCTTCCGGCGACTTAAAATAATACTCCTGATTGGGCAAACCATAGCGGTAACCGCGGCCTCTGCCAATTGGCGTCGCCTGCTTTTCGCCATCTTTTACACACAGTAAAATGTCGTGTGCATTCGCATCTTTCTTATCGATGTAATACGTATTGTTTGTCGCAACCAGCTTCACGCCATGTTTTCGGGCCAGCTGAATCAGCGTCTTATTTACAATATCTTCATCTTCCTGGTTGTGGCGCATGATCTCCATATAGAAATCATCTCCAAACTGTGCTTTCCACCATTCTAAAGCGGCTTCCGCCTGCTTCTCTCCGAGGTTTAGGATTTTACTAGCAATTTCACCATAAAGGTTTCCAGACAACACCAGAATATCTTCTTTGTATTGCTCGATAACGGCACGATCAATACGCGGGACATAATAAAAGCCCTTCGTATAGGCAATAGAAGACATCTTTGCCAGGTTGTGATACCCATTCTTATTTTTAGCCAGTAGAACGATCTGATAACCGTTGTCCTTTTTACTTTTATCGAGGTGATTGTCGCACACGAAAAACTCACAACCTATAATGGGCTTTAGCATTACTTCTGTAGCCTCCTGCCCATTCTCTATGGCGGACAGGTTCTTCGCTTCTGCGGCTTTGTTGTGGTTTAGCACCTGACTGACGAAATGAAACGCCCCCATCATGTTGGCATGATCCGTCATCGCTACTGCACCCATCTTATACTTCGCAGCAGCCTTAATCAGACCTGGAATATTGGTGGTGGATTGTAAAACCGAGAATTGCGTATGGTTATGCAGGTGCACGAAGCTCGCATTACTCAACTCACGTGCATTGTCCCTCAAGGTCTGTTTAGAAACACCCACGTCATCTGTTTTCAACAGACGGCGTTTGATCTCTTCCGAAGCAGCCTTTAAGTTTATATGTGTCAGCCCGGCTGTTTCAATCAGGCCGGGATTATTTTGTTTGTATGTACGGAAGTACTCATGATCTACCCCAAGCTCTTCCGGCCTGTAGGCATCCATCTTCAACAACTGCAGGAAACACCTGGAAGTGGCTTCCACATCTGCCGTAGCGTTGTGGGCCTCATTAAATGGTATTCCAAAGAGGTATGAATGTAATTCCGTAAGTGTAGGCAGCTTGAACTTCCCACCCCGCCCGCCTGGCAATTGCAACAAGCCGGCAGTCGTCTCCGTACAGGTATCCAGAACAGGCATTTGCGTCAGCCGTGTTTCTATTCCAAGGCGGTAGAACTCACTCGCCATGATGTTCACGTCAAACCCGATGTTCTGCCCTACGGCGAACTTGGATTTAGACAGTACGATGTTAAACTCGGCAAGAACGGTGGCCAGGTCTTCCCCTTGCTCCTGTGCAAGTTCGGTACAAATACCGTGAATTTTCTCCGCATCATAAGGGATGTTAAAGCCATCGGGTTTTACCAGAAAGTTCTTGTGCTCAAGCAATTTTCCTGAATCATCATGTAGTTGCCAGGCAACCTGGATGCAGCGCGGCCAGTTTTCCGTATCAGAAATTGGTGCATTGTAATTGCGCGGTAACCCGGTGGTTTCAGTATCAAAAATCAAATACATAGGCTTGGAACACTTAAGATCACTTGAATGAGAATCAAGTGTCCAAAATTACGGAATTTTGCCCTTTATATTTTAGCTATTTACAAATGCAGAAGAGAATATATTGGCGTTAGAGCGCCTGTTCCTGTTCAGAACTCACGGGATGCTCCTGGGCAATAAGCTTCGACGTATCGTAACCTTTTTGTTTACAGCGGTCTATTATTTCATCCAGCCATTCCTTGGGAAGGAACGGTTTTCTGGCCATTATGGCCAAAGTTTTACATTCCGGATGACCCACCACTACGTAAGAATAATCCTCTGCAAGTTCGATCACCCAATAGTCTACTTTGAAGGGCCAGACGAACTGAACTTTGAATTCCGCATTGTGCGTTCCCTTCACTACGAATAGCTTCGAACGGATGTATTTCAGTTTGTCTTCTCCAACAACCTTAAAGGTCGTAAAAACCGCATAGTAGCCGTCGGGATGGATAACATAGGTTTCCGTGGTTTCGCGCCAATGTTTATCCATGAAGGTGGGTATAGAATATAACGTGTACCATTTCCCTGCATATGATAATATATCAACCCTTTCTACAGGCGTATTTTCCATAACCGTATTCTTATTATTCGAGTAGTCTGCAAATGTAAATCTTTATCTTAAAACCACTCAGGTAAGAGAAAGTTTTAAAAACGATTTTTTATAACTCCCCATAATTGATACCTTCGAAGCGTTTTTTATCACTTTTTACAAGAAAAAACGGTAAATTAAACCTTAATTATTCACCCAAGTATAAACCTCTATAACCAAAAATTAAACAGAAATTATGAAAATAACGGTAGTAGGTGCTGGAGCAGTAGGCGCAACTTGCGCGGACAATATTGCCCGAAAACAGTTGGCAGAAGAGCTTGTATTGCTTGACATTAAGGAAGGTTTTGCTGAGGGTAAAGCCATTGACATGATGCAGACCGCAACGCTGTCTGGCTTTGACACCAAGATTGTTGGTGTGACAAATGATTATAGTAAAACGGCGGGTTCTGCTGTTGCCGTAATTACCTCCGGATTGCCGCGCAAACCGGGGATGACACGCGAAGAACTTATTGGAATAAATGCCGGCATCGTTAAAGGCGTTGCCGAAAATATACTCAAACATTCTCCGGATGCGATCATCATTGTGATCAGCAATCCGATGGATACCATGACCTATCTGGCATTGAAATCACTGGGATTACCAAAGAACAGAATCATCGGTATGGGTGGTGTTCTGGATAGCGCCCGCTTCAAATATTATCTGAGTGTGGCACTCAACTGCAACTCAAACGACCTGCAGGGATTTGTGATCGGTGGCCACGGCGATACCACCATGATACCATTAACGCGGTATGCAACTTACCAGAGCCTCCCTGTAAGTGAGCTTTTAGATGCGGAAACGTTAAATAAAGTTGCTGCAGATACCATGGTTGGTGGCGCAACACTGACCGGCCTACTTGGAACTTCTGCCTGGTATGCACCAGGTGCTGCCTGCGGCGCACTGGTTGCCAGCATCGTGCGCAACGAGAAAAAGATCTTTACCTGTAGCGTATCGCTGGAGGGTGAGTACGGTCAGTCGGACATTTGCCTTGGCGTTCCGGTAGTGATCGGTGCAAATGGCTGGGAGTCTATTGTCGACTTCAGACTGACCGAAGAAGAGCAAGCGAAGTTCAACAAGAGCGCTGATGCGGTGAGAAGCATGAACGACGTGCTTACTGAAATGAAATTGATCTAATACATGAGAACAATTACTGTTCCCTTAAAGTTGATAAATTTACAAGATGACGGTTTCCACCTATTGGTGGAAATTGTCGTTTTTGGCCAGTCCGGATATGCGGTAGTAGATACCGGTGCATCCCGGTCGGTGTTCGATAAAACACTCACAGAACAGCACACATCCGTTGAGGAGAACGACCAGGCGATCCCCACGGATGAAGGCTATGCAACTACATTGTTCAGCACCTCCAGTACCGGTCTCGCGACCATTCCTTCCCTTCAGATCGGCAAGCTTAAAATTAAAGATTACGTCGCCATTGCCCTGGATCTGCAAAGCGTAAACGAAGCATACGGCCAGTTTGGCCATCCCTGGATCTCCGGCATCATTGGTGGAGATATCCTGATCAACTACCGCGCAAAGCTCGACTACGGTAAGATGGTTATGAAGTTATACCGCTAGGCCATGCCGGCTGGCCCTCCATTCACAATTGCCATACTCACTTAAGCTTACTTCGCCATGCATGGTGTTCCCCTCCAGAACGCCGGTAAACAGGTAATTGATGCGTACACCTTCTTTGGTATAGGAGCTACGGATTACAACTGCATTCCCGTGAAGCGTGCCCTTCAGGTCCCTGGCGCCAATGCTGGCCACATGTGTTCCCAGCAATACATGCTCCTGCTGCTCTATAAACCAGGTTTGCGCCACCGTGCTTCCCGGAAACTTCATCTTCAGATCCCATTGCCCACCGATGTTCCCGGCGGGTGCACCTGCGGCACGCTTTATTGCAGGTGGCTTGCTCAGAATGGCATATACGCGCTCGGCAAGCACCTTTTCCTCCCCGGCCTGAAGTGATGCTGTTGCAATGCTGATATTCGGCTTTAAGTTTGGCGGAAAAGGTAGGAAGCTGCCTGCTCCACTCACCGCAATCCGCGGCGTTCCATTCCATAACAGGCCCTCCACATCTTCACCCGTAAGCGGAATCACTGCGTTGTCCCAGGAGACTTCCAGCGAAGGTGCCCGGTTGGAGCGCGCCTTAGGCTCATTAAGCACGGTCTTGACGCCGGCAATTGTATTCAGCCGTTTGGCGATATGATTTGCCCAGCTTACCCAGGTTTTCCATTCTGCAGCATGGTCCCGCTTAAACCACATCTCTACCGCCGTCAGCATACCCATGATCTCCTCACGGCCAACTTTGTAGCCCCGTCCGAAGCCATGATGCGGCCCGGTATTCATGCGGGCAGCCAGGATCAGATCTTTCCGCCCGATCAGCAGCCCTGCACATTGCGGGCCCCGCAAGTACTTCCCTCCGCTATACGCCACCAAATCTGCACCCTGCGCCACGTGTGGGTTGGGTAGCTCAAGGCCCTCAGCAGCCGCATCTACCAGAATCGGCACACCCAATGGCTTTACCACACTCGAAATCGCTGTTATGGATAGCTCGCCCTTTTCAGACTGGGATCCTGCAAGTACGAGGATCATGGCGGTACGCGGCCCCACAGCCAGCTTCAATTCTTCCATGGTTGATACTTCGATCATACGGACACCGACGGCCTTGGCGCCCGCGTCGTAGGCCGTACGGGAATAGGCCGGAATCACTACCTCGTCCTTCATTCCCGTGACGTTGGGTATCATCCATATCTTATCTGGATCTCCACCAGTGACACATCCCGCAGTACCCGCAGTAACCGCAGCTGATGCACCGGAGGTGATGCAGCCATATTCAGCGCCGGTTAGTTCGGCCAAACGGGCACCTACCCCATCCATCAGCTCGTCAATCTGCACATATTCGCGTACGGCATCATCCATCGCTTTCTGCACCTCAGGAAGAACCTGACTAGCGCCGACGACGGTTACCGTACCGCGTGCATTGATCAAGGGCTTTACGCCTATGCGCTCATAAATACTGTTGGAAACCTTTGCTGCATCCTTGTTTGAAGCTGCAAATGCAGCCTCCGCAGTGGAACTGCCCACCATACCGGACAGCGGCAAAATGGCCAGGCCTTTTATGACTTCTCGTCTCTTCATCTTTAAATTATATACCGGGTCTAAAAACTACAATGCTGGCAGTCCGCCTGCAACACGTGGAATTGGATCTGTAAGGCCATTAAGGTCATAAAATACCCTGCCGCCTTTGATGGTTACCTCACATTCGAACTTTTCTTTGCCACGCATCTTCTGCCCCATCTGGTCGTAGAAACCCCAGTCGCCTTTACGGATGGCAAGCAGCGTAACATCACCTTCTGAGCCTACAGAAAGGTTCCCCAGCTGTTCCCGGTGAATCACCTGTGCGGGTTTCCAGGTTACAGCGTTAATCACACTGTGCATATCCATTCCGAGCGCCAGCATCTTAGACATCACATTTAAAATATCTTTCATTGCGGAATTCATGCTTCCGCCGTGATGATCCGTACTGATCACGTCTGGGAAAAACCCGGCTTTAGTTGCAGGAATGGCATTCTTATAGGAAAAACTTGCTGCGCCAAATCCGAGGTCCCATACAATACCTCTCTTGCGGGCCTGAAGCACGAAAGAACGAAGTTGCTGTGTTACCGGATCTACAATGGCCTCGCGGCCAGCATTACCGCCACCATAGGTATGCGTGTAGATATCTCCGGGACGAAGGTGCTTCATGGTGAGTTCTTCAAGCGACAATCCGCCTTCGCCAAAGTCGATGATCACCGGAATATTCCCCGCCAGCGTACCTGCCTGTACCGCACGATCCACAGGAATCCAGTCTGGCTTGCCATAGTGGGCTACTTTGAAGCCCACAATATCTTCTTTATGCTTCAGCGCCATATCCGCGGCCAGCTTTGCATTCATGTCTGAGGTATCCTGTTCCGCAGCGCCCCCGGCCATACCTTCTCCAACAATGTTCAGGAAGGAAAGCACGCGGGTTCTGGACCTGTCAATGGTCTGCTGCTTAAACAACTCGAAATTCTTCCAGCCCGAACTTCCGGCATCGACCATAGTCGTGATGCCACTTCTAAAAGAAAACCCATCCGGCTGGTTGGCGTAATAGCTATTCCTCAGGTATTTATCGGGCTCTGTACCGGCAAAGTTATGCGTATGCATGTCTATGATTCCGGGAATTACATAAAGTCCTTTCGCGTTTACGACACGCGTGGCGGATTTCGGATCAATGTTTTTGGCGACCTGGGCAATTTTCCCGGACGGACTAATCGCAACGTCCATAACGGCATTGATGTTATTTTTGGCATCTATCACATGCCCGCCTTTGATGATGATGGCATGAATGGGCGCTGCAGGCTGAGCAAATGCCTGCGCACTGAATAGCGAAAGGAGTAGTAAGAGTATTCTTTGCATTTTTAAGGCTTTGAAGATGAAAATATCGAAAACAAACCATTTCAGCAGCTATTTCACCTTTCCAGCCTCCCACTCATTATCGCCTTTATAGAAATCGGCTTGTTTTAGCGTCAATTTAGCATTAAAATGCAATAATCACCGACATTATAATATTCATCACGCATTTATTACATATGTTCCGCAGATCAAACCACTGACTGTACCACTTACCAGAACAAACCCCATAAAAAAATCCCTGCAAACTCGAAGTCTGCAGGGATTTTTTAATATAGTTGCTGATTAAGCTTTAAGCATCAATCTTAGCATACTTCGCGTTTCTTTCAATAAAGTCTCTTCTTGGCGCAACCTCATCACCCATCAACATAGAGAAGGTGTGGTCACATTCTGCAGCATTTTCAATCGTAGCCTGCATCAACGTACGCGTTGCCGGGTTCAGTGTAGTTTCCCAAAGCTGTTCTGCGTTCATCTCTCCAAGACCTTTGTAACGCTGGATGTGAACGCTCTCTTCTTTACCTGCACCTTTTAAGCGTTGCACCGCCTGATCCCTTTGCTGGTCATTCCAGCAATATTCCTGCTCTCTGCCTTTTTTAACCAAATACAATGGTGGCGCAGCGATGTAAACGTATCCCGCTTCGATAAGCGCTTTCATATAGCGGAAGAAGAAGGTCAGGATCAGCGTGGTAATGTGTGATCCGTCTATATCCGCATCCGTCATGATCACGATCTTATGATAGCGAAGTTTGGTCAGGTTTAGTGCCTTATCATCTTCCGGGGTACCAATGCTTACACCTAACGCGGTAAACATGTTCTTGATCTCATCGTTCTCATAGATCTTATGCTCCATGGCTTTCTCCACATTCAGGATCTTTCCTTTTAGTGGCAGGATGGCCTGAAAGTTACGGTCGCGGCCCTGTTTCGCGGTACCACCCGCGGAGTCTCCCTCCACCAGGTACAATTCGCATTTTTCCGGATCGCTGTCTGAACAATCGGCAAGTTTACCAGGCAAGCCCGAACCGCCCATGACAGACTTACGCTGCACCATCTCACGTGCCTTACGTGCAGCAGCACGTGCTGTCGCCGCAATAAGCACCTTATTTATGATCAGCTTTGCTTCTCTCGGGTTTTCTTCCAAATAATTGTTCAGTGCCTCACCAACGGCGATATCTACTGCACCCATTACCTCAGAGTTACCCAATTTGGTTTTGGTCTGTCCTTCAAACTGTGGTTCCTGCACTTTCACGGAAACAACGGCTGTTAAGCCTTCCCGGAAGTCATCACCAGTAATCTCGATTTTAACATTCTTTAATAAACCGGATTTATCCGCGTAAGCCTTAAGCGTACGGGTTAAGCCACGTCTGAAACCGGCAATGTGTGTTCCGCCTTCGTGTGTATTGATGTTGTTCACATACGAGTGAACATTTTCTGTATAGCTGTCGTTGTATTGTAAAGCAAGTTCAACAGGAATACCGTTCTTCATTCCTTCTACATAGATCGGCTCTGCGATCAATGAAGGACGATTTCCGTCCAAATATTGAACAAATTCTTTTAGTCCGCCTGAAGACAGGAAAAGCTCAGAGACGAAGTTACCATCGTCATCAAGTTCACGCTCATCCGTTAATGTCAGGCTAATCCCTTTGTTCAGATACGAAAGCTCCCGTAAACGTGCAGCCAGTGTATCGTATTTGTATTCTACCGTCTGTGAAAAGATTTCCGGATCGGGAGTAAAGGTAATGATGGTACCTCTTTTATCCGTCTCGCCAACGACTTTAACGTCATACTGCGGCTTTCCCTTTTCATATTCCTGTACCCAGATCTTTCCGTCGCGGTTAACTTCCGCTTTCAGGTGCGTTGAAAGTGCATTCACGCAACTTACCCCGACACCGTGCAAACCACCGGAAACTTTATAGGTGTCTTTATCAAACTTACCACCTGCGTGCAGGACGGTCATAACGATTTCCAACGCGGATTTCTTTTCCTTCTGCATGATCCCTGTCGGAATTCCACGCCCGTTATCTTCTACCCTTATGGAGTTGTCTTTAAGAATATTTACCGTGATGGCATTGGCGTGACCAGCAAGGGCCTCATCAATGGAGTTATCTACAACCTCATAGACCAAATGATGTAAACCTTTCACACCAGTATCGCCTATATACATAGAAGGGCGCTTACGCACCGCTTCTAAACCTTCTAAAACCTGTATGTTATCTGCCGAATAATTTGACTTTGGATCTTTTTCTTCGCTCATAATTCTTAATAAAACAATTAGCTTCAAATTTACGGAATTTAGCCCAATCCACCGCATGTGTGGATAACTATTTGACTAAAAACAGGCAAAAATCAGGGTAAAAACGGATGTTATTTAGGATACTAAATTTGAAATTTTATATTTGCTAAAATTTAGCATTTTTGCCAGATTAAATGGCCGGACCTTAAACCCAACGGGCGGGCTGATTTCAACAAATAATAAACTAAGAACATAAATGAAATTAAAATCGTTACAACTAGGCACACTAGCAACAGCCGTTGCATTGGTTTCTGTGATGGCTGCCTGCCAGAACAAAGAAAACACTCCGGCGGCAACAACAAAAACAACAGGAGAAAGTGCTGTAAGCAGTAAAGATCAGATTGTATATGTAAATTCTGATTCCCTACTGACTAAATATGAGTATTTCAAAGATTTGAAAGCAAAATTAGACAGCAAAACCAAAAGTGCACAAGCTGATATGGGTGCTAAAACACAGGCTTTCCAGAGAGAAGTTGCACAGTATCAGCAAAATCAAAACACGCTTCCTGCTGATCAGCGGGCAGCTACAGAACAACGGTTGGCACGTAAACAACAGGAACTACAGGCTTACCAGCAAAATGCAGGTTCTGCATTGCAGAATGAGCAGGCTGTTGAGCAGGAAAAACTGTATGATAAAGTTGCTGACTACCTAAAAACCTATTCAAAAAACAAAGGTTATAAGATGGTATTGACGTACTCGAAAGGAAACAGTGCAATCTTGTTTGCAGATGATTCTTTAGACATCACCAGCGAGGTAATCACCGGATTGAACGAAGCCTACAAAGCAGATAAAAAATAATTTTTTCGGTAAAGTACTAAGGGAAAGCCTGTATCATAATTTGATGATGCAGGCTTTCCCTTTTTGTGTTTAACCGAATCTTATTTTTGCAGGCCAGGTGGTTCAAACCATTATGTTCCTGTTAAGGATTGTACCGGTACAGGCTTGTGAAATTACATAGATCTTACAGGCAGCTTGCCCGCACCTTACCCGGGCAAACAGCGGGTAAGGTACGGGCAAAGTGCGGTTATGATCCCCCGGAATTCCAGATGATTTACAGCACAGATTAAATGCCTTCAGCTTCTTATTAAAAGGTTGGTTTTAGCGGACGCTTACTCCTTTTTGTCGCTCTCGAAAAAGTTATCGGTATGGTCGTCGATTTCCCGCCGGTCGCGCTTGGTTGGCCGGCCCGTACCCCGGTCTCTTTTCATCGCCGGCGCGTGGAACATTGATTTGAACGCAATCGTTTCCTCCACTGGCGTGATGTCTTTGTATTTGGTTACTGCAATCTTCGATTCCACCCGGGTGTGTAACAGCTCCACGACTTCGATGACCTTCTTTTCTATTCCTTTAGAAACCTGGTAAACATCGCCGGGTTTAACGATGGCAGAGGGCTTCACATTCTGCCCATTTAATTTTACCCTGCCGGCCCTGCAGGCATCTGTAGCCAGGCTCCTGGTCTTGAAAAGACGTATGGACCATAAATACTTATCTATCCGTAATTTTTCTTGCTCAGCCATAAAATTCAAAAATACGGAAGAAAACAGCCGTCAATACATAAAATTGATTTATTTTGCCAAAAATATATATTATCATGATAGCAGATTTAAAAAAGTTGATAGAAGCCGCTTGGGAAGACAGGTCATTGTTGGAGTACAGTGAGTACTGCGAAGCGATCGAAACAACGATTATGCAACTGGACAGAGGTGAGCTTCGTGTAGCAGAACCTATTTTGAATTCATGGGGAATTAATGAATGGGTTAAGAAAGCCGTAATTCTTTATTTTCCAATCCGGCAGATGAAGGAAATAGAAGTAGGCCCTTTTGTGTTCCATGATA
Source organism: Pedobacter sp. (assembly GCA_045629455.1). Taxonomy (GTDB): domain Bacteria; phylum Bacteroidota; class Bacteroidia; order Sphingobacteriales; family Sphingobacteriaceae; genus Pedobacter. The sequence goes on from JAZQRI010000043.1 coordinate 43,517, forward strand.
AAATGAAATTGAAGACCAACTATAAAGAGCTTGGCGTACGTGTGGTTCCACATGGTATTGCAAGGTTCGGTGCATATCTGGCGAAAGGGGTTATCCTGATGCCTTCTTATGTAAATATTGGTGCATACATAGATGAAGGTACCATGGTTGATACCTGGGCTACTGTAGGCTCTTGCGCACAGATCGGCAAGCATGTTCACCTAAGTGGTGGTGTGGGTATTGGTGGCGTGCTGGAACCGATACAGGCCGCTCCGGTTATTATCGAAGACAACGTGTTTGTGGGCTCCAGAGCTATCGTTGTTGAAGGTGTACGTGTGGAAAAAGAAGCTGTACTGGGTGCAAACGTGGTTTTAACGGCATCAACCAAGATCATCGACGTTACTGGTCCGGAGCCAATTGAATACAAAGGGATTGTTCCTTCCCGTTCTGTTGTCATCCCGGGGTCTTATGCGAAGAAATTCCCTGCGGGAGAGTATCAGGTACCATGTGCATTGATCATCGGAAAACGTAAGGAATCAACAGATAAAAAAACGTCTTTAAACGAGGCATTGAGAGACAATAACGTAGCTGTTTAAGCAATTGATAAAGCCTAAACGGAGAACCATCTGACGAATAAAATTTAACTGCATTTAATGAATATTGGTTTTGATGGGAAACGGGCAACAAGGAATTTAACCGGCTTAGGCAATTACAGCCGTTCGCTGGTTGCACAACTCGCGGCCTATTTCCCTCAAAACCAATATTTCGTTTACAGCGCAGGCGTTAAAGAACACCCGCAAATCAAATCCTTCCTGAGTCTAAGCGGCGTAATCCTTAAGCGGGCTGACTCTTCCGTGCTCTGGAGAACCTTACGCATCGTAAGGCAATTGAAAAAAGATCAGGTTTCACTTTACCACGGACTGAGCCAGGAGCTGCCCTTGGGCATTTCCTCCTCTGGCATAAAATCCGTAGTCACTATTCACGACCTTATTTACCTCCGGTTCCCGTCCTACTTTTCTTTTATTGACCGGCAAATCTACCGGTTGAAAGCCAAACTTGCCTGCAAGAATGCCAATGGAATCATTGCCATCAGTGCGCAAACCAAGCAGGACCTGGTAGAACTACTTCATGTACCTGCAGAAAAAATAAGGGTTATCTACCAAAGATGTGACGATTCTTTTGGAAATAAATTTAGCCCCGCTTTTAAGCAAGAGGTCCGGCAGAAGCACTTTTTACCTGAGAAGTATCTGCTAAATGTGGGTACCATTGAACCGCGCAAAAATCTATTGCTCGTTGTAAAAGCGCTGGCGAACCTGCCTGAAGATGTTAGCCTTGTAGTCATCGGTAAGCCGCAGGCCTACGCCGATGAGGTAAAAGCAGAAATTAAGCGTTTGAACCTCGGTACACGGGTTGTTTTCTTACAGAATGTATCTTTCCTGGATCTCCCTGCAATTTACCAGATGGCCAGCGTATTCATCTACCCATCGCTCTACGAGGGTTTCGGAATTCCGATCATTGAGGCACTGACATCCGGAACACCTGTAGTCGCTGCAACCGGCTCCTGCCTGGAAGAGGCCGGAGGCCCTGACAGCCTCTACGTTGAACCCACAGACCACCAAGGCCTTGCCAAGGCAATTTCATCCATCCTCAATGATGAAAGAAAACAAGCCCAGATGAGCGAAAAAGGTCTTGAGTATGTTCGAAAGTTCGACAAAGCAACGCTAACAAAACAACTGCACGACTACTACCAGGAGATCATCCTGGCCCCATAGATCCTGCCCCACCGCAAACAAATACCTGCTGCGCTCTAACCAACTACCCTGCTCCGCAACCTAACCGTCCGCCCTCCCGGTTTCGGATAAAATTCAATATTTGTGAAAAGGCATAGAACTGCGTAGCCGTTCCGCCTTTGAATAGATATTTAATTTTAATTTTGCATACATGTTTAAATCAGATCTTGATCAGGCCCTCACCGTGCTTAAAAACGGCGGAGTAATCTTATACCCGACAGACACGGTCTGGGGGCTCGGCTGTGATGCCACCAACGAAGCCGCAGTAGATAAAATCAATCAGATCAAAGGGCGGGCTTCCGACAAAAGCTTCATCATCCTGCTGGATACCGACTCGAAGATCCAGAGTTATGTTTCTGAAGTTCCAGACGTTGCTTACGACCTGATCGAGTATGCGGAAAATCCATTAACAGTGATCTTCTCAAATGCCAAGAACCTCGCAAAAAATGCGATCAACAAAGACGGGTCCATCGGAATCCGCGTGGTAAAACATGAGTTCTGCAAGCAGTTGATTCAGCGCTTCCGTAAACCCATCGTGTCTACATCAGCAAATATTTCCGGACAGCCTACCCCGCCTTTCTTTGATGAAATCGACGAAGAAATCCGTATTGCAGTGGATTATGTTGTGACCCAGGAACAAGATTTACGAACCGAAAGGAAACCATCGACAATCATTAAAATCGGGCCTACAGGGCAATTTTCCTTTATAAGAAAGTAAGTTTTACTACTTTTGCAAAACTCCTCCGAAATGCTGAATGTAAGCGGAAAGAAGAGACACAATGCTATGGAAGAACATTTAGGCCATCCTGTTTTCAATCTACTCGCGGAGACAGCACAAAAACATGCCGTTGAAGCCTACGTAATCGGCGGATTTGTACGGGACCTGATCTTACATAGACCATCAAAAGACATCGACATCGTTGTGCTCGGCAATGGAATTGAGTTCGCAGAGCTTGTTGGTGCCCGAATGAAGACGAAAGTCAACGTTTTTAAAAACTTCGGCACCGCAATGTTAAGGTACAATGACCTGGAGCTGGAATTTGTAGGTGCCAGAAAAGAATCTTACCGTGCGGATTCCCGGAAACCCATCGTAGAAAACGGGACCATTGAAGATGATCAGCTCAGACGCGATTTCACCATTAATGCGCTGGCGATCTCACTCAATAAAGAGAACTTCGGTCAGCTTATCGACCCCTTCAATGGTATCGATGACCTGGACAACAGGCTGATTAAGACTCCACAAAATCCGGAACTGACCTTCTCTGACGATCCACTGCGCATGATGCGCGCAATTCGCTTTGCGTCACAACTTAACTTCACAATTGATTCGGAGGCCCTTGCTGCCATCTCGAAACAGAAAGACCGCATCCGCATTGTGTCCAAAGAACGGATCACGGACGAATTAAACAAGATTATTCTCTCTCCAATACCGTCGGTGGGGTTCAACTACCTGTTCGACACGGGCCTGCTGCACATCATCTTTCCGCAAATGGCAAACCTTTACGGCGTCGACATCATCAACGGCAAAGGCCATAAGGATAATTTCTACCACACCCTGCAGGTGCTGGACAACATTAGCCTCTACACGGCCGACCTGTGGCTGAGGTGGGCTGCGATATTGCACGATATCGCAAAACCTGCGACAAAGCGGTTTGAGGAAGGTCATGGCTGGACTTTTCACGGACACGAAGATAAAGGCGCCAGAATGGTTCCCCACATCTTTGCACAACTGAAGCTTCCCCTCAATGAGAAAATGAAGTACGTGCAGAAGCTGGTACAGCTCCATCTCAGGCCAATCGTACTGGCGCAGGAAGTTGTTACGGATTCAGCCGTCAGAAGGCTATTATTCGACGCAGGTGAGGATATCGACAGTTTGATGACGCTCTGCAATGCAGACGTCACCACGAAAAATGAGTATAAAGTAAAGAAGTACCGAAACAACTTTGAACTGGTTAAACAGAAATTGAAGGATGTGGAGGAAAGAGATAAAATTAGGAACTGGCAGCCGCCAATTACCGGAGAAGACATCATGAATACGTTCGGGATAAAAGCCGGTAAGGAAGTCGGACTGATAAAGAATGCAATCCGGGAAGCAATTCTGGAAGGTGAAATACCAAACAGATATGATCAGGCGTTAGAGTTCATGCTTAATAAAGGCAGGGAGTTCGGACTGGCGCCTGTCCCACACGAATAGGATAACAATTAATCGCTTATATTTTTTAATTTTACCAGAAAGAAAGCTCTAATGGCAATTTATAGATTTAGAATAAGTTTTGAAGACTTTGATGAAGTGGTCAGAGAAATCGATATCAAATCGAATCAAACCTTTGAAGACTTACATAAAGCAATACATAAGTCAACCGGCTATAGTCCTGAGAAGTCCTCCTCCTTCTATGTGAGTACCGATCATTGGATTAAAGGAGACGAAATTGCGTACTTACCATCAGACCGCAAAATTGCACGGGGAGTTGCTTTGATGGAGAACTCCAAGTTAAGCAGCTTCATCGAAGACCCACATCAGAAATTCTACTACATCTACAACTTCGAACGTCCATTTGATTTCCATGTGGAACTGATAAAGATCATTCTGGAAACAGACCCGAATGTTCAATATCCGCACTTGTTTAAGAAAACGGGCGAAGCACCAAAGATCATCGATAAGAATAGTTTCGGTGCGGTAGCGGTATCCAGCAATCCTGTTTCTACGGATTTCGACTTCCTGAACGAACTGAACTTTGTTCCTGAGGACACCGATGAGCTGGAAGCAATGGGCGGACGTGGTATCAATACCGAGGAAAAAGAAGAAGAGGACGAGGAATCGGAAGAATCTGATGACTTTTCAGACAGTGACAACTATGAAGACGAGGAGTTCGATAGCAAAGAAGACTATTAATGCCCCCCTCCTTGGCAGCTAAAACATTGATCGTAATCGTCGGCCCCACTGCAATAGGCAAGACGGCGCTGGCGATTACGATTGCAAAACATTTTTCTACAGAGATCATCTCTGCCGACTCCAGGCAATTTTTCAAAGAAATGGAAATTGGAACGGCCAAGCCCTCTCCATCAGAGTTGCAAGCAGCAACACACCACTTCATCGATTCACACAGCATCAAAGAACTTTTTTCTACCGGAGACTTCGAAGTTCAGGCCTTGGAGGTTATAAATAATCTCTTCATCAAAAACGATGTACTGGTTATGGTAGGCGGCTCAGGCCTCTACATCAATGCGGTTTTAAATGGGCTGGATGAGCTTCCGCAGACAGATATCAACATTAGATTGGCGTTGAATGAACGGCTTAAAACGGAGGGCATACAAAGCATTCAACAGGATCTTAGCACCTTCGATCCGGAATACTATCAGGTGGTGGACCAATCGAACCCGCAACGCTTGATTCGCGGCCTTGAATTCTATCTTTCCACAGGTAAAAAGCTGTCATCATTCCGGAGCAACAGCAAAAAAGAACGTCCGTTTAATGTAGTTAAAATTGGCCTGAACACCGCGCGTGAGGAGCTTTACGCGCAGATCAATCACCGGGTGGACATCATGATGGAAAATGGATTGCTTCAGGAGGTACAGCAGTTGATACCTTTCCGGGATTATAACGCCATGAAGACGGTTGGATATTCGGAGTTATTCGATTATCTGGATGGAAACACAACCCTGGAAGCCGCGGTGGACAAGATCAAACAAAATACACGCCGCTTTGCAAAACGGCAGCTTACCTGGTTCAGAAGAGATGAAGAGATCGCGTGGTTTGAACCCGGTCAATCGACTGAAATCATGGAGTATATTGAGCGGCAACTCAACAACGACTAGTATTTAGGCCTGTGCGGTCGGACCGCCAAATCCGAGTGGATAGCCTGAAGGTTCCGCCTGTGTCTTAATACGCCCGTTAGTCGCTTCATAGCGTTCGATGTTTTCCTGGAGGGCAGCAGCCAGCCTCTTGGCATGCTCCGGTGTAAGTATAATCCTCGACTTAACCTTAGCTTTTGGTACTCCAGGCATCACCCGTATAAAGTCCATCACAAACTCCGTGTTGGAATGGGTAATAATCGCAAGATTTGAAAATATCCCTTCTGCGATATCCTCAGAAAGTTCAATATTTAGCTGATTGTCGTTGTTTGGCTCTTCCATGTGGCAAAACTAAATCTTTAATCTTAAAAACAAGCGGTGTTAAATAGGATATTTTAATTTATGAAGCAAAAAAAATCCCCCAGCTTAAAAAGCTGGGGGATTATCGTATAATGGATTTAGTTACGCTTCAACTTCTTCCTGTTTAGAAGCAAGTAATTTGTCGTACTCTTCCTGAGAACCTACAATGATGCGCTCGTATCCACGTACTCCGGTACCTGAAGGAATCAGGTGACCAACGATTACGTTTTCTTTCAATCCAAGCATATGGTCACGTTTACCCGCGATAGCTGCCTCATTCAATACCTTAGTCGTTTCCTGGAAGGAAGCGGCAGAGATGAATGATTTAGTACCCAACGATGCACGTGTAATACCCTGAAGTATTGAACTTGCCGTTGCAGGTCTTGCATCACGAACTTCGATTTGCTTCAAGTCTTTACGTTTCAGCTGAGAATTTTCGTCTCTTAGTTTACGCATAGACAAGATCATACCTGGTTTCACGGTTTCAGAATCTCCGGCGTCTACAACAACTTTCTTGTCGTAAATCTCGTCGTTCTCAATCATGAAGTCCCAACGATCCACAGAGTTATTCTCTAAGAAAATAGTATCTCCCGGATCTTCAATATGAACTTTCTGCATCATCTGGTGCACGATAACCTCAAAGTGTTTATCGTTGATCTTCACACCTTGCAAACGGTATACCTCTTGAACACCATTTACCAGGTATTCCTGAACAGCTGCAGGGCCTTTGATCGCTAATATATCAGCTGGTGAAATTGAACCGTCTGATAATGGCATACCTGCTTTAATGAAGTCATTATCCTGAACAAGGATGTGTTTAGACAACGGCACAAGGTATTTTTTTACTTCACCATCTTTAGATTCAATGGTCATCTCACGATTACCACGTTTCACACCACCTAAGGTTACCACACCATCAATCTCTGTAACAACAGCAGGATTTGATGGGTTACGTGCCTCAAACAATTCAGTTACACGTGGTAGACCACCCGTAATATCTCGTGTTTTACCACTTGTACGTGGAATCTTCACTAGAATCTGACCGGTTTTAACCGTTTCACCTTCGTCGATCGCAATGTGTGCACCAACCGGAATGTTGTACTGTCTGATGAGTTCACCTTTTTTATCAACAACCCTTACGGATGGATTTTTGGTTTTATCCCTGGTATCGATAATTACTTTCTCACGGTGACCAGTTTGTTCGTCTGACTCTTCACGGAAGGTTACTCCTTCAACAATTGCGTCAAACTCAATCTTACCGGCAAACTCGGAGATAATTACCGCGTTGTACGGATCCCATGAACAGATACGGTCTCCTTTAGCGATTTTTGCACCATCTTCAACATATAAGAATGAACCATAAGGAATATTATTCGTCATGATCACCTTATTTGTTCCTGGCTCCACAATTCTGAATTCACCTGAACGGCCTAAAACAATCTGTTTAACGCCTTCTTCGGTATCATTCTCAACCGTACGAACGTTCTCAAACTCTATGATACCATCAAACTTCGCAAGAACTTGTGATTCTGCAGCAATGTTTGATGCGGTACCACCGACGTGGAAGGTACGTAGGGTTAACTGTGTTCCCGGCTCACCGATAGACTGTGCAGCAATTACACCGACAGCTTCACCACGCTGAACACGTTTACCTGAAGCCAGGTTGCGTCCGTAGCAAAGTGCACAAACACCTCTCTTATTTTCGCATGTTAATACAGAACGTATCTCAACACCTTCTATTGGAGATTCTTCTATTGCTTTTGCAATATCTTCATCTATATCCTGTCCGGCACCAACCATTAGCCTACCATCAACTGGGTGGTATACATCGTGCAACGACGTACGACCCAGAATCCTGTCATATAATGGTTCAACGATATCCTCATTATCTTTAAGGGCAGTTGTATACATACCTCTCAAAGTACCGCAATCTTCGGCGTTAACGATCATATCCTGTGCAACGTCATGTAAACGACGGGTTAAGTAACCCGCATCCGCCGTCTTCAATGCCGTATCGGCAAGACCTTTACGCGCACCGTGGGTAGAGATAAAGTATTCCAATACCGACAAACCTTCTTTAAAGTTTGAAAGGATCGGGTTTTCAATAATTTCACCACCTGAACCAGATTTCTGAGGCTTGGCCATCAAACCACGCATTCCGCAAAGCTGACGAATCTGCTCTTTAGATCCACGTGCTCCAGAGTCAAGCATCATATACACAGAGTTGAATCCCTGATTGTCGGATGATAACTGCGTCATCACGAATGATGTCAAACGGTTATTGATCCGGGTCCAGATATCAATGATCTGATTGTAACGCTCGTTGTTGGTAATGAATCCCATGTTATAGTTATTCCTTACCTCTTCAACTTCTGCTGAAGCTTGTTCCAACAACGTGTGTTTCTCTACTGGGATGTTTACATCCTGTAAATTAAACGATAAACCACCACGGAATGCCATTTGGAAACCAAGTTCTTTGATATCATCAAGGAATCTGGCCGCACGCGACATACCGGTAACTTTAACCACATGACCAATAATATCTCTTAGCGATTTCTTGGTTAGCAGCTCGTTTATATAGCCAACTTCTTCCGGTACCATTTGGTTAAACAGTACACGTCCGACAGTCGTATCAATCAATTTGTTAACAATGGTTCCGTCTTCTTCTTTAACGTTTGCTTTAACTTTAATGAAAGCATGAAGATCGATACGCTTTTCATTGTATGCGATGATCACTTCTTCAGAAGAATAGAAAATAGAACCTTGTCCTTTAACCACACGTCCTTCATCTGTCTTACGGCCTTTAGTAATGTAATAAAGACCCAAAACCATATCCTGTGAAGGTACTGTAATCGGCGTACCATTTGCAGGGTTAAGGATGTTGTGTGCAGCAAGCATCAAAACCTGGGCTTCCAAAATTGCGGCATGACCCAAAGGTAAATGCACCGCCATCTGGTCACCGTCAAAATCCGCGTTGAAAGCCGTACAAACCAAAGGGTGCAACTGAATTGCTTTACCTTCGATCAATCTTGGCTGGAACGCCTGAATACCTAACCTGTGCAACGTTGGCGCACGATTCAGTAGTACAGGGTGTCCTTTCAATACATTTTCAAGAATGTCCCAAACCAATGGATCTTTCCTGTCAACGATCTTCTTAGCAGATTTCACCGTTTTAACGATTCCACGTTCAATCATCTTACGAATGATAAACGGTTTAAACAACTCAGCTGCCATATCTTTCGGCAAACCGCATTCGTGTAATTTAAGGTTAGGACCTACAACAATAACCGAACGTGCTGAATAATCCACACGTTTACCCAATAGATTCTGACGGAAACGACCTTGTTTACCTTTCAGGATATCAGAAAGGGATTTCAAAGCACGGTTACCTTCAGTTTTTACTGCGTTTACTTTACGTGAGTTGTCAAATAGCGAATCAACCGCTTCCTGCAACATACGCTTTTCGTTACGTAAAATTACCTCTGGCGCTTTGATCTCAATCAGACGTTTCAAACGGTTGTTACGGATGATTACACGACGATACAGATCATTCAAATCTGAAGTCGCGAAACGACCACCTTCCAAAGGAACCAACGGACGCAACTCTGGTGGAATAACCGGAACAATCTTGATGATCATCCATTCTGGATTATTCTCAATACGTGTTCTGGAACCACGGAAAGCTTCAACAACCTGCAGACGCTTCAATGCTTCGTTTTTACGTTGCTGAGAAGTCTCGTTTGCTGCCTGATGACGTAAGTTGTAAGATAAAGTATCTAAATCAATTCTCTTTAATAAATCTTCCAAAGCTTCAGCACCCATTTTGGCGATGAATTTGTTCGGATCTTTATCATCCAGATATTGATTTTCTTTAGGCAATTTATCTAAAATGTCAAGGTATTCCTCTTCAGTCAGGAAATCCATGTGCTGGATGCCCTCTTCTGCCATAAAACCTGGTTGGATAACTACATAACGTTCGTAGTAGATGATCAAATCCAGTCTTTTGGTTGGAAGACCCAATAAATAACCAATTTTGTTAGGCAACGAACGGAAATACCAGATGTGCGCAACAGGAACCACCAAGTTGATGTGTCCCATACGCTCACGGCGTACTTTCTTTTCTGTAACCTCAACACCACAACGGTCACAAACAATACCTTTATAACGGATACGTTTGTACTTACCGCAATGACATTCGTAATCTTTTACCGGACCAAAAATACGCTCGCAGAACAAACCATCACGCTCAGGTTTGTAAGTACGGTAATTTATCGTTTCCGGCTTCAACACTTCACCACTTGAACGTTCCAAAATAGCCTCAGGCGAAGCCAGGCTAATGGTGATCGAGGTGAAATTGCTCTTTAATTTATTATCCTTTTTGTAAGACATAGCTTTTTTGAGTTTTAAGTGATAAGTTTTAAATGGCACGCCGGTTTCAGCGTGCCATTCGTTACTTAAAACTTTTAGTCTAACGTAATATCCAAACCTAATCCACGTAGCTCATGTACCAATACATTGAATGATTCTGGTACACCCGGTGTAGGGAGGTTCTCTCCTTTTACAATGGCTTCATAGGTTTTTGCTCTACCGATAACATCATCAGATTTAACAGTTAAGATCTCTTGAAGGATATTGGCCGCACCAAATGCTTCCAATGCCCAAACCTCCATCTCACCAAAACGCTGACCACCAAATTGAGCTTTACCACCCAATGGCTGTTGTGTAATCAATGAATACGGTCCGATTGAACGGGCGTGCATCTTATCATCAACCATGTGACCCAGTTTCAGCATATAAATAATACCCACTGTTGTCGGCTGGTCAAAGCGCTCACCTGTTAAACCATTATATAAATAGGTTCTTCCTGTTTTTGGAACGCCGGCTTTAGCAATCCACTCTTCCACCTCATCAAGTTTAGCACCATCAAAGATCGGAGTCGCAAACTTGACACCCAACTCTTTACCTGCCCAGGCCAATACTGTTTCGTATATCTGACCAAGGTTCATACGTGAAGGTACACCCAGTGGGTTCAACACGATGTCTACAGGAGTTCCATCTTCAAGGAACGGCATATCTTCATCACGAACGATACGGGCAACAATACCCTTATTACCGTGACGACCCGCCATCTTATCCCCTACTTTTAACTTACGCTTTTTAGCTACATAAACTTTCGCCATCTGCACAATACCGGAAGGCAACTCGTCACCAACACTGATGGCGAATTTATCCCGTTTGTATGCACCAAGCTCCTCGTTTACACGGATACCATAGTTATGGATCAGCATTTTGATCTGCTCGTTCTTGTCGTCATCAGTTGTCCATTTGTAAGGATTGATGTGCGCAAACTCCAGATCAGCTAAACTTTTCTGTGTAAACTTAGCGCCCTTAGGGAAAAGCAACTCCTTATAAACGTTATATACACCCTGAGATGTCTTACCGTTCACAATCTGGAATAGTTTATCCACAAGCTCGTTTTTCAAGTTTGTAGTAGCCAGGTTGTATCTCTTGTCTAATTTCTCAATTGCAGATTTCTCTTCCGCTTTTGTAGTTTTCTTAGCTCTGGAGAACAACTTGGTATCAATGACCACACCTTTAATAGATGGAGGTGTTTTAAGCGACGCATCTTTCACATCGCCTGCTTTATCTCCAAATATCGCACGAAGTAATTTCTCTTCCGGAGAAGGGTCAGACTCACCTTTTGGTGTGATCTTACCAATCAGGATATCGCCTTCTTTTACTTCAGCACCAATGCGGATGATACCGTTTTCATCTAAATCTCTGGTCGCTTCTTCCGATACGTTAGGGATATCTGGTGTTAACTCCTCTTCCCCACGTTTGGTATCACGAACTTCAAGTTCAAACTCTTCAATGTGTAGCGAGGTAAAGATATCGTCTCTGACAATACGTTCGTTGATCACGATCGCATCCTCAAAGTTATATCCCTGCCAAGGCATGAAAGCAACTTTCAGGTTTCTTCCTAAAGCCAGCTCACCATTTTCAGTCGCATAACCTTCACAAAGTACTTGTCCTTTCACAACTTTCTGACCTTTCTTAACGATTGGTTTTAAGTTGATACAGGTATTCTGGTTGGTTTTCTTGAACTTGATTAATTTATAAGTTTTGCTGTCACCTTCAAATGATACCAGACGATCTGCATCGTTTCTGATGTATTTAATGGTAATCTCATTTGCATCCACGTACTCAACAACACCGTCTCCTTCTGCGTTGATCAAAGTTCTGGAGTCACGTGCAACACGTCCCTCTAAACCTGTACCTACAATTGGTGCTTCAGGACGTAACAATGGTACGGCCTGACGTTGCATGTTGGATCCCATCAAGGCCCTGTTCGCATCATCATGCTCTAAGAACGGAATCAAGGAAGCCGCAATTGAAGTAATCTGATTCGGAGCAACATCCATTAAGTCTAATTTCTCAGGCTCAATAACCGGGAAGTCACCTTCATAACGTGCCTTAACACGGGAAGTGGTAAAGTTACCCTGATCATCATATTCTGCGTTTGCCTGAGCAATGGTTTTACCATCCTCATCTTCCGCAGAAAGATAGATTACCGGTTCGTCTACAGAAACCACACCGTCAACAACTTTCTTGTATGGCGTCTCAATGAAACCTAAGTTATTAATCTTCGCATGAACACACAATGAAGAAATCAAACCGATGTTTGGTCCCTCTGGAGTCTCAATGGTACACAAACGGCCATAGTGGGTGTAATGAACGTCACGCACCTCAAAACCTGCACGCTCCCGGGATAAACCACCTGGACCTAAGGCTGATAAACGACGTTTGTGCGTAATCTCGGCCAATGGATTGGTTTGATCCATAAATTGCGACAACTGGTTGGTACCAAAGAAAGAGTTGATAACCGACGATAACGTACGGGCATTAATCAAATCTGTTGGTGTAAAGACTTCGTTGTCACGGATGTTCATCCGTTCACGAATAGTACGGGCCATACGTGCCAAACCAACGCCAAACTGAGCGTACAATTGCTCACCTACAGTACGAACACGACGGTTCGACAAGTGATCAATATCATCCACTTCTTCTTTGGAGTTGATCAGTTTGATCAGGTATTTAACAATTGCAATGATATCTGCCTTCGTCAACACCTTCACATGATCCGGAGTGTCCATTTTCAACTTACGGTTGATGCGGTAACGACCAACATCTCCCAAGTCATAACGTTTATCTGAGAAGAATAAACGCTCAATGATACCCCTTGCAGTTTCCTCATCAGGTGGTTCTGCGTTACGCAAAGCACGGTAGATGTTTTCAACAGCTTCCTTCTCAGAGTTCGAAGTATCTTTTTGTAATGTGTTATATATAATTGTATAATCCGCCTGGCTTGCACCGTCTTCTTTAGACAAGATGATCGTTTTCACGCCAGCATCGATGATCATATCAATGTGTTCCTCTTCTAAAACAGTATCCCTGTCCAAGATCACTTCGTTACGATCTATTGATACCACCTCACCGGTGTCCTCATCAACAAAATCTTCAACCCATTTTCTTAATACCCTTGCGGCAAGCTTACGTCCGATAAATTTCTTTAAACCTGACTTGCTCACTTTTACTTCATCAGCAAGATCAAACAATTCCAAGATGTCCTTATCAGAATCATAACCAATCGCACGCAACAACGTGGTAACCGGGAATTTTTTCTTACGGTCGATATACGCATACATGACGTTGTTCACGTCTGTCGCGAATTCGATCCAGGATCCTTTGAAAGGAATTACACGGGCAGAATAAAGCTTGGTTCCGTTGGTGTGACGGCTCTGGCCGAAGAACACACCTGGAGACCTGTGCAACTGGGAAACAATTACACGCTCTGCACCGTTAATTACGAATGTACCTTTAGGCGTCATATACGGGATAGTTCCCAAATAAACGTCCTGAATAATGGTTTCAAAATCTTCGTGCTCCGCGTCGTTACAAGAAAGCTTTAACTTCGCCTTCAACGGAACACTATAAGTCAACCCACGGTCGATACACTCAGGTATATCATAACGCGGCGGGTCAATAAAATAATCAAGAAATTCTAAGACAAAGATATTCCTTGAGTCTGTGATTGGAAAATTCTCAGCAAACACTTTAAACAACCCTTCTGTGTGACGGTTGTCTGATGTCGTTTCGATCTGAAAAAATTCTCTGAATGATTGCAACTGCACATCTAGAAAATCGGGATAATCTATAATATGCTTACTACGTGCAAAATTTACTCTTTGGTCGACTTTATTTGCCAATGGACTAAAGTTAATTTACTTTAAGAATAAACTATTTGTTTGGTTTTCCGTTATACATTTTCATCAACCAAGCAAAATGAAAAGTTTATAAACAGGTATAGACTCCGACTATTCAGGCGGAGTCTATGGTTAAAGTTGTTAGTGAGTTAAGTGATTACTTAACTTCAACTACAGCTCCAGCTTCTTCTAATTGTTTTTTCAATGCTTCAGCTTCGTCTTTAGAAACACCAGCTTTCAATTCTTTTGGTGCACCGTCAACTAAATCTTTAGCTTCTTTCAAACCTAAACCAGTTAGGTCTTTTACCAATTTAACAACTGCTAATTTAGCACCACCAGCTTCTTTCAATATTACATCAAAAGTAGATTTTTCTTCAGCTGCAGGAGCAGCATCGCCAGCAGGTCCAGCAACAGCAACTGCAGCAGCAGCTGGTTCGATACCATACTCGTCTTTTAAGATTTGAGCTAATTCGTTAACTTCTTTAACTGTTAAGTTTACCAATTGCTCAGCAAACGCTTTTAAATCTGCCATTTTTATAGATTTTAAGATTTTTACGTAAATTAATTTATTTTAATATGAACTTTTCAGGTGTTCTTAACCTTCTCTTTCTTGAAGAGTTTTAACAATTCCTGCAATTTTACCACCGCTTGACTTCAATGCTGAGATCACGTTTTTAGCTGGTGATTGTAGTAATCCAACGATTTCTCCGATAAGCTCTTCTCTTGATTTCAAGTTTACCAAAGCATCTAAGTGATTATCACCAACGTATACTGAAGCATCAATATAAGCTGCTTTAAGCACTGGTTTATCAGATCCTTTTCTCAAGGTTTTGATCAGCTTAGCCGGTCCGTTACCTGTAGTTGAGAATAATAGGGCCGACTGACCTTTAAGTGCAGCAAAGATCTCCGATGCATCGCCTTCCAATCCTTCAATCGCTTTTTTGATTAAAGAATTTTTAGCTACTTGCATTTCAATCCCGGTCTTAAAACATTCGCGACGGATATTATTCACTTTTGCAACAGATAAGCTAGAGGTATCAGCAATGTAAAAATTGCCAAACTCCTGCATTTTCTCTTGAAGAGCTAAAACTAGTTCGTGTTTTTCTTCTCTGTTCATAATTAGATCCCCGCTACTGATTTAGTTTCGATTGCAATTCCAGGACTCATAGTAGAAGAAACATGAATGCTCTTAAAATACGTTCCTTTAGCAGATGACGGTTTAAGTTTTGAAATTACTTGTAGTACTTCCAACGCATTTTCGTATATCTTCTCTGCTGGGAATGATGCTTTTCCTATTGAAGCATGTATGATACCAGTTTTGTCAACTTTAAAATCAATCTTACCTGCTTTTACTTCATTAACTGCTTTCCCAACATCGTTGGTTACAGTTCCTGATTTAGGGTTTGGCATAAGGTTACGTGGACCTAAAACGCGGCCCAGTTTACCTACTTTTGCCATACACGCAGGAGTAGTGATAATAATGTCAACATCTGTCCATCCACCTTCAATCTTAGACACATACTCGTCCAAACCTACGAAATCTGCTCCTGCAGCTTTAGCCTCTTCTTCCTTATCCGGATTACAAAGAACTAATACACGTACAGTTTTACCTGTTCCGTGCGGTAAAGTAGCAATACCACGTACCATTTGATTGGCTTTACGTGGATCTACACCTAAAGCTACATCGATATCTACCGATGCATCAAATTTAACTGTAGTGATCTCTTTTACCAAAGCAGCCGCATCCTGTAAAGAATACGTCTTACCAGATTCTAGTTTAGCTTGTGCCTTTTTTTGATTTTTTGTTAATTTAGCCACTGTTGTAAACTGTTATTTGTTAATTAATTTGTCCAGGGCGCATCACCGCTAACGGTGATCCCCATACTGCGTGCTGTACCGGCAACCATACTCATTGCCGACTCGATAGTGAATGCATTTAAATCAGACATTTTATCTTCAGCAATTGACTTAACCTGATCCCAAGTCACCGAACCAACTTTCTTACGGTTGGGCTCAGGAGAACCACTCTGTAATTTAGTAGCATCTTTCAATTGAACCGCTACAGGAGGGGTTTTGATGTTAAATTCGAACGACTTGTCAGCATAAACAGTAATTACAACTGGTAATACTTTACCTGGCTTATCTTGGGTACGCGCATTAAACTGCTTGCAAAATTCCATGATGTTCACCCCTTTAGCACCCAATGCAGGTCCTACCGGTGGTGATGGATTCGCAGCCGCACCTTTGATCTGTAATTTAACAAGCGCACTGACTTCTTTTGCCATTTTCTGTTTTGTTAATTTGTAATACTCAATGTTATAATGTTGGAAGCAAGTAACATTTAAGGTCTTTATAGTATATAGTCAGATCGACTATTCTTTCTCTACCTGCATATAGTTAAGCTCAAGCGGCGTCTTACGACCGAAGATTTTAACCATAACTTTTAGTTTCTTTTTCTCTTCGTTAACTTCTTCAATAACGCCCGTAAACCCATTAAAAGGCCCGTCCATTACCTTGATGTTCTCACCCACAAAGAAAGCAACGTTCATCATCTCACTTTGTTGTGACATCTCGTCAACTTTTCCCAATATGCGGTTAACTTCTGCCTGACGCATTGGAACCGGGTTACCCCCTTTATCGCCTAAAAACCCGATAACGCTGTTCACACCTTTAATGATGTGCTCCAGCTCGCCATCCAGATTGGCTTCAATTAAAACATATCCCGGATAAAAATTGCGTTCTTTCGCAATTTTCTTACCTTCCTTCATTTGATAGTATTTTTCCATAGGGATCAATACCTGAGGAACTAAGTGAGAAAAACCTAAACGACTAATTTCAGAATCGATGTATTGTTTTACCTTCTTCTCTTTTCCACTAACAGCCCTAACTACATACCATTTTAACTGATCGTCCATTTAGATATATTAATTTAAAGTGATTTATAAAAAGTATCCAGCACAAAAGTGGAGCCCTTATCCATTGCAAAGATCACGATTGCAATAATTAATGACGCTACCAACACCAACACGGCAGAATTTTGCAATTCGCCCCATGTAGGCCAGGTAACCTTTTGGGTCATTTCCTCATACGATTCTTTTACAAATTGAACTACTTTAGCCATATATTTTTATTTGCACGGGAACAAGGATTCGAACCCTGATCAAAGGTTTTGGAGACCTCTATTCTACCATTGAACTATTCCCGTATAAGAACTTAGTACTCAGTGGGCGTAACATTGCCGTACTGAGTACTAAGCTTATTGTTATCAAGTGTTAACCTGATACTATTTTAAAATTTCAGTTACCTGACCAGCTCCTACAGTTCTACCACCTTCACGGATAGCGAAACGAAGACCTTTTTCCATTGCAATCGCGTTGATCAATTTTACTGTGATCGTAACGTTATCACCTGGCATAACCATTTCAGTTCCTTCAGCTAGTGAAATCTCACCAGTAACATCTGTGGTACGGAAATAGAATTGTGGACGGTATTTGTTAAAGAATGGAGTGTGACGTCCACCTTCTGCTTTTGACAATACATAGATCTCAGCGTTGAAATCAGTGTGAGGTGTTACTGAACCTGGTTTGCAGATAACCATACCACGACGGATATCAGTTTTCTCAATACCACGTAACAATAGACCTACGTTATCACCAGCTTCACCATAATCAAGGATCTTACGGAACATCTCAACACCTGTAACAGTTGATTTAAGATTTTCAGCACCCATACCCAAGATCTCAACTGGATCTCCAGAGTTGATTACACCACGCTCAATACGACCAGTTGCAACAGTACCACGACCAGTGATCGAGAATACATCTTCAACAGGCATTAAGAATGGAAGCTCAGTTAAACGTGGAGGAATTGGAATGTAGCTATCAACAGCATCCATCAACTCCATAATTTTAGCAACCCACTTCGGATCTCCGTTCAAACCACCCAATGCAGAACCCTGGATAACTGGAATGTCATCACCTGGGAAATCATAGAATGATAATAATTCACGAACTTCCATCTCTACTAATTCAAGCAATTCTGGATCATCAACCATATCCACTTTATTCATGAATACAACTAATGAAGGAACACCTACCTGACGAGCCAATAGAATGTGCTCACGAGTTTGTGGCATCGGACCATCTGTAGCAGCTACAACAATGATCGCTCCGTCCATTTGCGCAGCACCAGTAACCATGTTCTTCACGTAATCCGCGTGACCTGGACAGTCAACGTGTGCGTAGTGACGGTTAGCTGTTGAATACTCAACGTGTGCAGTATTAATGGTGATACCTCTTTCTTTTTCCTCTGGAGCAGAGTCAATTGATTCAAATGAACGCGCCTCAGATAAACCAGCATCAGATAACACTTTAGTGATCGCTGCTGTTAAAGTTGTTTTACCGTGGTCAACGTGACCGATGGTGCCGATGTTTAAGTGCGGCTTGCTGCGGTCAAACTTTTCTTTTGCCATGTTTTTATACTTATTAGTAGGTTAACTTTTTAAATTTATTATATTGTTTTGATACAATCTCAATACAGAAAACCTTGTCCTTCTGCGTGTTCTTACAGATTAACAAAGTCTCTTTGTTTTTATTCCTGAGCCAAAGATGGGACTTGAACCCACGACCTCTTCCTTACCAAGGAAGTGCTCTACCGCTGAGCTACTTCGGCTTTTAACATATGCCCTGCCGACAGCCCACATTTACAACAGAAGAGCGGAAGACGAGGTTCGAACTCGCGACCTATAGCTTGGAAGGCTATCGCTCTACCAACTGAGCTACTTCCGCTTCTTTATTTATGGTGGGGGGAGAAGGATTCGAACCTTCGAAGTCTTGCGACAACAGAGTTACAGTCTGTCCCATTTGGCCACTCTGGTATCCCCCCGTATTGAGCCTCCTATCGGGATCGAACCAATGACCTACTGATTACAAGTCAGTTGCTCTACCAGCTGAGCTAAGGAGGCTAATACAATACTTTCACAGAACTATCCAGTTCTTCAAGGGTAACCCCTGTTCCGAATTGGAATGCAAATCTACAAGAATAAATCTACCATCCAAAATTATTTTCAAATAAAAGCAGGCGGAAACTGTCCCGCCTGCCCCTTTTTACACTGATTTCTATTTATATCGTTAAGAATCAGACACTTCATTTTCGATTAAAATTGCTTTATGTTCTGTGATTTTTGCACGTGTTTTTTCTTTGTGCCTGGAAATTTGTTTAATTAACATTTCGACGCCCAGATCGGTTGCCTCTTCAAAAGTTTTGCACTGCTGCTTTACGAACATCGTGCCACCCGGAACAATCAGCTTGATCTCCGTGATCTTGTTCGCCTCATCCTCCACCTTCTCCAGCTTCAGGTAAACTTCCCCGCTGATAATCTGATCAAAATGCTGATCCAACTTATCTACCTTTCTCTGTATAAAATCTAATAATTTCACATCTGCATTGAAATGGATCGACTGAATGGTAACTTTCATAATTTCCTCCTTTTGTTATGCCTTTGGATGGGCTTGTTTATATATAGTTTTTAGTGTTTCAATGGAATTATGCGTATAAACCTGTGTGGCCGCCAGACTTGCATGGCCAAGTAACTCCTTAATTGCATTTAAATCTGCTCCGCGGTTCAGCAGGCTGGTCGCATACGAATGTCTTAACACATGCGGGCTCAGCTTTTCCTGGGTAGAAACCATAGATAAATATTTTTTCACCGTCTGGTAAACAAAGCTACCCTGAAGTTTAGTTCCTTTATCTGTAACGAACAAACTATCCGCTTTGTTGTTGAACGGCTGGGCAGACTTTGCACTGAGGTAGCTTTCCAGTTGTGTAGCGAGCGAATTGGGTATCGGTATAATGCGTTGTTTGTTCCCCTTCCCCAGTACCTTGATCGTATGCTGATGAAGATCCACATCCGCATCTTTAAGCCCGATCAGCTCCGACAGCCGGATTCCAGTGCCGAAAAAGGTCTCCAGGATCAGACGGTCCCGCATAGAAGGAAAGCTGTCGTTGAATATTTCAGTAGAATCCAGCAGGTCGTCCATCTTGTGCTCATCCACAAACACAGGCAGTTTTTTAGCCACTTTCGGTGCTTTGACCAGACGTACCGGACTCGAAGCAATCACTTGCTCCCTGCAGAGGTATTTGTAGAAGCTGCGTAATGTAGACAGTTTCCTCCCGATAGAATTGGCACCAACCTTCCCATCCATGAGGTGGGCAATGTAGTCACGTATGTGGATGTACTGGACTTCTTCTAAGGGCAGTTCGTAAGTTTTAGCTATGAAGGCCTGGAAATGGGCTAGATCAGCGGTATAGGCAAGCAGGGTATGTTTGGAGTATCTCTTTTCGTGGGCAATATATTTTAGGAATGCGTCTACCAACATGAAATATTGTGCTTATGTTCTGAAGTGAATATACGAATGTTCACACGAACAATCGTGACGTTTTTGGAATTTCAAAAGAATCGGCGCGGGATCCGGTAAGGTCCGGGTAAGACCTCTCTTATTCCCAGGCGTTCAGGCCGGTTGAAAACAACTTTCGGTACAACAGGATACCTGCAGCAACAGTTGCAAAATTCCGGGCCAATAAAAAAGCCTGATCATTATATATGATTCAGGCCTTTGTATTATTATGAAAAACAGAGAAACTAGATCGTTCCTTCCAATTGCATATTTTGCTTGTAAATCGCGTGTCTTACCAACATACGACGAGATACAGATTTTTTCTCGTATGCCTGACGACTACGCAGTTCTCTCAAAACTCCAGTTTTTTCAAACTTCTTCTTGAAACGTTTAAGCGCTTTATCTAGTGATTCGCCGTCTTTAATATTAATGATGATCATAACGTTAAAATACCTCCTCTCGTTGTTTTTAGGATTGCAAAGGTAACAAACTAATTTGATTTTGGTTATAACTTATTGAATATTTCCGAATTAACGGTTTGATTACATCCATGATGGATCCAGACGCGTAGCTGTTTAACGTTTTCAATGCGCATGCATAAACAACATGCGCCAGGCCCATACCAAATAAACACCAAGCACATATGGATTGTGGGTTTCGTGTGCGCTTGGTGTGCGTTAGGTCTCTGTCTGGTCTTTGACACTCCAGAAAACGAAATGCATTTGTCCGGTACTGTCTTGCACTGCTTTTTCGCTACAAACGATACTACATTTTACTAGATTGGGTTTACACGCTTGTTTGATATTCCTGTATTCAGTATACAAGTTGCATGATCAAAAAAGATCAGGCATAAAAAATCCGCTGCCTTACAGACACCGGACGTTTGGGTATATTTGGTTAGAATATTCGGATTGGTACTATCTTATCCCGTAAGTTAAGAATTTAATATCTCTCTTGCAATAACTATTTTTTGAATCTCTGAAGTCCCCTCCCCGATCGTGCACAATTTGCTGTCACGGTAGAACTTTTCCACAGGAAAATCTTTGGTATATCCGTAGCCGCCAAAGATTTGCACCGCTTCTGTACTTGCCCGTACAGCAACTTCAGAAGCGAAATACTTGGCCATTGCGGATTCCTTCGTCATCTTCAATCCCCGGTTCTTCAGGTCTGCCGCCTGCCTGATCAGCAGTTCCGCAGCCTCGATCTCCGTGGCCATATCTGCCAGCTTAAAGCTGATGCCCTGAAAGGAAGATATCGGCTGGCCAAACTGATGGCGTTCCTGAGCATACGCAAGTGCAGCCTCGTAAGCCCCCCTGGCAATACCCAACGAAAGCGCCGCAATGGAGATCCGTCCGCCATCCAGTACTTTCATGGCCTGCTTAAAACCTTCGCCCACGTTACCCAAAAGGTTCTCTTTAGGTACACGGCAATTGTCGAATATCATCTCCGTTGTTTCTGAAGCACGCATCCCCAGCTTGTTTTCTTTCTTACCGGCAGTAAAGCCAGGCGTTCCCCGCTCCACCACCAGGGCAGAAATCCCTTTGGAATCACCTTTGTCGCCGGTGCGCACCATTACAACAGCCACATCGCCGCTCTTGCCATGCGTAATCCAGTTCTTCGCGCCATTTAGTATATAGCTGTCGCCGTCAAGTGTAGCTGTGGTCGTCATCCGAAGCGCATCAGAGCCGGTGTTGGCCTCTGTCAAACCCCAGGCGCCGATCCACTCTGCCGTAGCGAGCTTCGGTAGCCAGCGCTGTTTCTGTTCTTCGTTGCCGAAAGCAAGTATGTGCCCGGTGCAAAGGGAATTATGGGCAGCAACAGATAAGCCGATGGAACCGCAGACTTTGGACACTTCCACCAGAACATCAACATACTCCTGGTAGCCAAAACCTGAACCGCCATAAACCTCGGGCACCAACACACCCATCAGTCCAAGTTCACCTAATTTCTTGAATACTTCGACTGGGAAAATCTGTGCTTCATCCCATTCCATTACATGCGGGCGAATATTGCGCTCCGCGAAATCTTTTACCATACTGCGCACCATCTGCTGGTTTTCAGAGATGGAAAAGCTAAAACCTACTGTCTCACTCATCATTTCAAGCATAAGCTGTTTCTCGAATTTGCACAATGATAACAATAAATCCTAAGTCCCTGACAACAAAATATTTGGCTCAAAACAGAATGAAATGGTATTTGGTTCAATTTCCAATTCGGACGTCAGCGGGGCGCGCAAAAGAATCTCGGAGCCCGTGAAAAATAGATTTCAATTTATTACAGGTAGGATGCAAGTGTGAACGTCAGCGGGTTATAGGCATGAAGTCTTTCCTTGCCTTTCAGGAAATCCAGTCCGATGATGAAGGAGAATGCCGCTACCTCCGCGTCCATTTTCTGGATCAGCTTGGATGCGGCCACAACTGTTCCGCCTGTGGCAAGCAGATCATCGTGAATAAGCACTCTTTGCCCGGGTAACAGCGCATCTTGATGCAACTCCAGCACGGCCTCGCCATATTCGAGACTGTAGGACTGCTGTATGGTATTAAAAGGGAGTTTTCCGGCTTTCCGTATGGGAACAAATGGCACCTGCAAGGCCTGGGCAAGAAGCATCCCGAAAAGGAAGCCCCTGCTTTCAATGCCCGCAATAACATCAATGTGCACTCCGGATACCTGTTCTGCCAGTGCCTTTGTGATTTCTGCACACAAACCGGCATCTTTAAGGATGGGCGTAATGTCTTTAAAAATAATTCCTGGCTTTGGGAAATCAGCCACGTCACGCACGGTAAGTTTTATTTTAGACTCAATCATAATCGAAAGAAAGATATGGAGCGAGGTGATCAACCGTTTCTGACGTCAGCAGCGCTACCTTTTTTAAGTCTGCAAAACTACTGTATTTTCCGTGTTGTTTCCTATACTGGATGATGGCGCCCACCTGTTTATATGTTAAATAAGGGTGATTTCTCAAGTCTTCAAACGCCGCAGTGTTGATGTGGATCATCCGTAAGCCCGCCGGTTCAACCCTTACCTGTGGTTTGATCTGCTCGTATTTTAAAGAGTCGATGCCGTAGACTTCCCGCAGCTGCTTAATGTTGTAAAAGCCGCCCAGGCGCTCCCGGTAGCTGGCGATGCGTCTGGCAAAGGCCGGTCCGACACCACGAATTTCCTGCAGCTGCAAGGTGTCTGCCGTATTGATATCGAAGATGGACAGGGCTCTTGGTGTATACCGCTCCCGTGGCGGGAAGTTCCGTATCGTATCTCGTCGTTCAATCCTGATATGTGGTTCGAGCCGGGCATACATTTCCGGACTGATCGTGTACATCTTCTTCACGTCATCCTTTTTGTAAAATCGCCCTCCTTTTTCTGTAAAGCGGATAATTGCCTCTGCCTGTTTTGGCGACAAGCCCAGGCCCTGCCAGCCGGCAGCATTAAGTTTATTCGGATCAAAGTCGGGCACCGGCATATTCTTTTGGGGGTAGCGGGTGGTGCGGCGATAGTTCTTTCTTTCAGCCTGTTGAACACTATCCCGCCACTCCAGCCGCCGGATCGCCACAAGGTCTCCTGTGGGGTCATTGTCTTCGGGCCAGAGCCAGCGGAAGGTGTATGGAAGCATGGAAACCAGCAGGATTAAAAAGAACAAAGCAAGCAGGCCATTGAACTCTCGACGGGTAAAATCAAAGTAGGTATTCAGCCATTTTCTCATGCACCCTCTAATGTAAAACGGATTATTAGAAATATATATGTTAATTTTGAAATCGCTTAACAACTATAAATACCCGCGCTGATGAAGATTATAACCACCCAAGAATTTGCAAAAGCTACGAAAATAGACAAGTTAGGCGTTCCTGGGTTAGCCGCTTTATTGATGGAGGTTATGAAGCTAAACGACATCAATAAGGTTTTCTCCCAAAATCAACATTTCAACGGGCTGGAGTTTGTAGATAAAATTCTGGAGACCATCGGGGTAAGCATTGAGTTTGATGCCGATGACTTAAGAAACATTCCCAAAACCGGTGGTTTTATCGCCATAGCCAACCATCCTTATGGCGGAATTGAAGGCCTTGCACTGGTAAAGCTTTTGTGTACGGTGCGGCCGGAAGCCAAAGTGATGGTGAACTTTCTGCTCAAGTTAATACCCAACCTGAGTGAGTTCTTTATTGCCGTTAACCCGTTTGAGAATGTGCAGCATTCGTCCAGCATCAGCGGACTAAAAACAACATTCGACCTGCTCCGTAACGGCATTCCCATCGGAATTTTTCCTGCCGGTGAGGTTTCGACGTTCTCGCTGGACAAACAGGAAATTACCGATCGCCTGTGGCATCCGGTGGTAGGCAAGCTCATTGCGCGGGCAAAAGTACCGGTGGTGCCTATATATTTTCACGGCAACAATGGTGTTCTGTTCAACATCCTGAGCTTCATCCACCCTACCCTGCGTACTGCAAAGCTCCCTTCGGAGTTCCTGAATAAACAGGGATTGAAAATTAAGGTCCGGATTGGAAGGCCCATTGATATAGAAGATATTTCTTATAAAAATAACACGAACAAGCTGCTGGACTTTCTCCGTGCACGTACCTATGCATTGGGTACTGGGCTGGATGAAGAACGGAAATTGTTCAACCCGATCAGCCTGTTTAAAATTAAAAAGAAGCCCCAGCCGATTATCGAAGAAACACCGCGTGCAGAAATCGTTGAGGAAATCGAACAGCTGGAAA
Organism: Pedobacter sp.; assembly: GCA_045629455.1. Taxonomy (GTDB): domain Bacteria; phylum Bacteroidota; class Bacteroidia; order Sphingobacteriales; family Sphingobacteriaceae; genus Pedobacter. The sequence continues at coordinate 68,803 of JAZQRI010000043.1, forward strand.
GCTTCCGGGTATGGACCGAGAAGAACTATGAGGTGTACATCACCCCAACAGCGAACATTCCAAAGATCTTACGGGAGATCGGTCGCCTGCGTGAAATGACTTTCCGCGCGGTTGGAGAAGGAACCAACAAAAAAATAGACCTGGACAACTACGACATCTATTATCAGCATTTGTTCATCTGGGACAAGGACCTGCAGAATATCGTTGGTGCTTACCGGATTGGTAAAGGCGACCACATTTTAGATACGATGGGCAGACGTGGGTTTTACCTGTCTGAACTTTTCAAAATTAAGGAGCCGTTTTATCCGTATCTGAGAAAAGGAATAGAACTTGGGCGCTCCTGGATCCGCAAGGAGTACCAGCAGAAGCCACTGCCCCTGTATTTGCTGTGGAAAGGAATTTTAAAGTACCTGCTGGACAACCCGCAGTATAGATATATGTTCGGACCGGTGAGCATCAGCAATAACTTTTCTAAGTTCTCCCAGTCGCTGATCGTTGATTTCATCACCAGGAATCATTTCGACTATGACCTGGCCCATTATGTTAAACCGAAGAACAAGTTTAAGGCCGACTTAAGCCCGATCGACACCGACCTGCTGATTGAAAGCAGTGATACCCTAAAGGATCTGGATAGCTTGATCTCAGATATTGAAAATTCGCACATCAAGATACCGGTGATGCTGAGGCAATACCTGAATCTGAATGCGAAGATCATCAGCTTTAACATTGATCCCAAATTCGCCGATTGCCTGGATGGATTCCTGGTGGTGGATATGCAGGATATTCCGCCGGAGATGCTGGAGAAAATAGGCAAGAATTTCTAAAAACAAAAAGCGCGCTGGCCAATGACCAGCGCGCTTTTTTTTACCCGTAAGCGACTAGAAGGTTGCGCCTGTTGCTGCAGCAGAGCCGGCCTTTAGTGTAAAGTTAGGGGCAGTAAGGTTAAAAGGTGTTGACAATAAAGCCGCAGCTGCTGCCTCATCCACCGTAAGATTTCCTTTAGACATTAAATACGTTTTCAGAAGATCTACAGAAGCGAAAGATGGTGTTCCTCCGTCTGCAACAACATCCTTACCTGCAGTGTAAGATTGATAAATGTTGTTTTTGATTAAGGATGTTCCATCAGTAAGGGCATCACCTGTTTCTTTATCACGAATGTCCAATCCATATCTGAATCCGACAAACACAGAGTTGGCGAGAATCATTTTAGACCCTCTTCTCCAAAGATTGGCATATTCGTGTTTTTGGTCAACACTAGTATTTCCAGGACCAATTAAGGTCATGTTTGAGATCACTGGACGTGTTCTTGGTCCGGTGCTAAAGTCTTTTTCTGAATTGTCAGCTTCAATACCGTTTGACTGCCCGGCCTGATCTGCCAGCTTCGGATCGCGCTGTGCAACCAGGAACTGTAGTTTACCAGAGAATCCATTGTCAAAGTCAAATACATCATCCACGTTGGCAATGGAAACCAGGTGTTTTGCATTCACTGTACCACCAAACCACTCGAAAGAATCGTCACCGGAGAAGGATACCTGTACATAATCTACAGTTGTACCGCTACCCACAGAACCAAAGGTTATACCATTGATCTCGTTGTTGGGCTGGAAAGCAATTCCAGGGAACTCTACACGTACATATTTCAGGATACCCGAGTTATCTGCCGCATCTGTACCACCGTGGTTACCGAATGGTGTAACCAGACCGCCTTCAATCAAACCTGTACCCGTTGGAATGTTGTTTGTCGATTTTCCAAGTATGATCAAGCCACCCCAGTCGCCTGGTGCACGTTCGCCCACTGCTTTATTGGAAGTTAAAACAATTGGTTTGGTGGAAGTACCTTCGGCCATGATTTTACCGCCCCGGGTGATCACCAATGTACCTTTCGAGCCTTGGTCTCCACGGATTACTGTTCCTGCAGGGATGGTTAAGGTTACACCTTCCGGAACGTACACAAAACCCTCCAGTTTATAGACCTTCGCTGCATCAAGGGTAAGGTTTGCCGCGATCGTTCCTTTTAAAGTTTCTGTTGCTGCACCGTAAACCGTTGTTTTCGGATTGAAGTTCGTCCAGTTCGCCGTCCAGTCGGATTGGCCGAAAGCACCTTTATAGGTTACTTTATCGAAAAACGGGTCTGCCAGGGCAGCATCAGATTCAACCGGTGGTTTAGTCGGGTCAATAATCGTTCCCGGATCATCATTCTTGGAGCAGCTGGTCAGTACCGCGGTACCAGCCATTAAGAGCGCTATCATGCTTAGATTAAAGTTCTTTTTCATAAAATGTATTTGCCTTTAGATTTTATTTCAATTCGTTTCATTTTTGTTTAACCAAAAGTACCTCTGGTATATTAGCTGCGTATTACGGATACATTAACAAAGCCTGCATCTCCTGTTAAGTTGATGTTAACACTAGTTGAATCTATAGGATAGACCCAGCGTTATGGTCGAACCGAACTGATCTGATATGTTGACATTATCCGTTTTTGGATTGAACCCGGCATTTGGATCCGTTCCTTTTGGCTTCTGATAATAAATTGCTTTGTTGTTTAGAATGTCGCTGAAGTTCAGCTTAAACTCTGCCCTGGACTTTGCGAACTTTTGGGAGACCTGAAGGTCGACCACGTTTCTGGGGTTCTCATAGATATCAGGATCCTGAACGTTCCCGACTGCCCAGATCCGTTTACCAATGCGGTTATACAACACGCTAAAGCCAGTGGAATTTTCTTGTTTGGAGTTGTATTGTAGGCCTGCATTGATCAGGTAAGGAGATTGTCCCTGCAGCGGGCGTTTGCCGGTTCTGTTCACCGATACGGGTACTTTAACTTCTGATTTCATATAAGAAGCGTTCGTGCTGAACGTGAAATTGCTGAACCGGTCGGCGATGAAATTCAGGGTGTGACGGAATTCCATCTCGATCCCATAAAGGGTTGCAGAATTGGAGTTCACATAGCCGAAGGTACGTCCCGAAGTACCCAGCTGAAGGCTTTGCTCAATCGGCAATTCAAAATGTTTGTAAAAGGCAGAAACCGAAAATACCTGTCCGGAAGACGGATAAAGGGCGTAGCCCAGATCAAAGTTGGAAGTTTTAGATTGCTTCAGGTTTGGATTTCCGACAATCGATACGTTTCTGTTGAAATCATAAAAGCTGAATGGAGCGATCTCCCTGAACTCCGGTCTGCCTACAGTCTGCGATGCCGACAAACGAATACTGGCTTTGTCGGTAAGGCTATAGATCAGGTTTGCGGAAGGCAATACATTGGTATAGGTGGTATCTACGACAATCGGCGTAAAGGTATTGTCTGCACTGTTTAATTGCTGGTTGTAGGATTCAAGCCTTGCGCCGATGCCCAATCTCAATTTCTCTGTCAGGTAACCATCGAACATCGCGTAACCCGCATTTAGGAAAGAATTGGCATCATACTGATCGGCACCATTGGTGATTTCATTCAGGATAAAGCCATTCTCCCTGATGTTCTCAGGTGAAAAAATCTGATCTTGTGGAAGGTTAAGCAAGCTGTTGTCAAAGTCGCCACTGCGGACAAAACCAATAACCCTGGCTGCGAAATCACGCTTGCGGTACTGACCGAAATAGCCCAGCTTGATCTTATTGGTATCCTTAAACCATTTTACAGGAATGGTTAGGTCAAACGCACCACCATAGAGGTTCTCATTTAGGCGGGAGGAGAAATTTCCTGCCAGACGTGGATCTGCCTGTCCGGATGAGGGAACACTCGCCCGGGTATATCCGGCAAATCCGTCTTCCTGCTGATATTCCATTCGTTTGAAGCCTGGCTCCTTGCGGTTGGTATTTGCATAGTTCAGGTTCCAGTTCAGTTTTATTTTGCTGTCTGTGGATAACAGGTGGCTACCACTAAGCTGATTAGAGATCAAGGAGCGCTCCAGCAGGTAGTCAGCAGTTCTTAAAAAATTTGTTTGTGAATCGTCGAAACCTTCTCTTGATGTGAACTGGTTTTCAAGCACCCGGTTGTAAATGTTTTTTAAAGCGATCTTGTTATTGCCCCAGGAATAGGCAAAATTGGCAAGGCCACCGATGTTGGTATTGTAGTTAAATACCTGGTCACTGAACTGATCGCCAAGTGCCTCTCCGGCATAGGCTTTCTGATCGCTTTTCCGCAACCGTTCGTCGTACCGGTAAGAGAGGGACAGTATTGTTCCAAACTGGCTGTTGTTCTTAAACCTTTTGGTGGTACCGTAATTGGCCTGGAAGATCGGGCTCAATATGGATTTCACCCCACCATAGCCCCAGTTGTTTGCAAACTGACGGGAAAGCGCAACACGCTCCGTGACGGGCAGGTTCAGGTATTCAGATCTGGAAGGGAATGTAGATGGAATGTCGCGCTTTTTGTCGTACACCCCGAAGATTTCATTTCCGCCTTTAGGGCTTCTTAAAAAATCTTTAAACGTAGACTGAGAATTGTAGCTGGTTCCCAAAGATAGATTGAAGAACTTACTGTCCGGAAAATCTTTAGTGGTAACCTGCACAACCCCTCCGGAGAAATCACCGGGAATATCAGCAGAAGCAGTTTTATTGACAACAATGGCATCGATCAGGTTTGACGGCAGGATATCGAAAGAAAAGGCTTTCCTGTCGACCTCCGTATTTGGCAGTACCGCGTTATTAAGCATTGCCGAGTTGTACCTGTCGGATAGACCACGAACGATGATGAACTTATTGTCCTGGATGCTGGCACCACTGACGCGCTTCAATACTTCAGACGTATTCTTATCCGGACTTCTGCGGATCAGCTCCGCAGAGATGCCACTGGATATATTCAGGCTGGCCTTTTGATTGGCGTAGAGCGTACTGACGGATTCCTGATTGGCTTTGGAGGTAATAACGATTTCTGCCAGGTTGTTGGCAGAGGATTCTTCCAGAATGACATTGAGGGGGGTTACGGTATTTTCCAGGATTTCTACATCGCTGATTCTCTTGCTGGCGTAGCCTACATAAGAGACTTCAATTGTATATTTACCTGAGGGAAGGCCCGCAATGAGGAATCTGCCTTCCACATCTGTGGATGCGGCGAAGTTTGTTCCCACTACCTTCACGGTTACGCCAATTAAGGTTTCGCCGGTTTTATCGGATACTGTTCCAGAGATTTTTCCTATACCTGCAGCAAACGCAAACGCGCTGATGGTGATAAAGAAGATAATTAAGCCTGCTGGTATAAAAGATGTTTTTAGTTTCACTTTACCTTATTTTAGTTAAGGCAAAAGTATACCGGGCATGTTACCCTAAAGTTACAGGCGAATTACCATTGCCTTAAAGCAATGTTATCGCAAGGTTAAATCGGCTTTTCTAGTATTTCAAGCCTACTTTTCTGCAGATAAAGTGCCAAAGCCAAATTGGGCCGATTAACAGAAATTTAACATCTTCCAGAAATGACGGCTTTTTACCTTCAACCTTGTGCCCATAAAACTGCCCTATCCAGCTCAGAATAAAGATTACGGCACAGGAAACCCACAACGCCGGGCCACCGTTTAGTTCCCATTTCTCCAGCACAACGATGAAAAAAGACATGATGAAGACCGAAATCAGCATCAGGTAAGACATGACAGGCGACAGTTTATAATAGTAAAAAATGGAAAAGGCAATCAGAAAAGATGCCCAGTTGACGAAGCCATTGTAGCGGCCCAGGAATCCAAGGTATGGAAATGGAATGCTCCAGACGAGCCCGAGCAAGCTAAATACGATCAATGGAACACAAATCCAATGAATAAGCTTATTGGTTGGGTTTTGATGACTCTCTGCGTATTTATCAAAAAGTATGTCAACCTCTCTTTTGGGTTCCGTTTTCATTGTAGATAGTTGTATGATTTCCTGAAGTGATCATAGCGTTCAGCGGTTGTGTTGTACAAAGGATTGCCCTATGATGGCTGAGCAAAAATAAAAAAAGCGATAGAGAATCTACCGCTTTTACATGTTATTATATTTTTTAGGTTATTTAGCGAAGGCTACCGATCTGGTTTCGCGGATAACCGTTACTTTGATCTGTCCCGGATAGGTCATCTCTGTCTGAATGCGATTAGAGATGTCTGCAGCCAATAGCTCTGCCTGCTGATCAGTTACCCTTTCACTTTCTACAACGACCCGAAGTTCACGTCCAGCCTGTATGGCGAAGGTTTTCTCTACACCCGGGTAAGACAATGCAAGCTCTTCAAGCTCTTTTAAACGTTTGATGTAACTTTCTACCACCTCGCGTCTTGCACCTGGCCTTGCGCCGGAAATGGCATCACAAGCCTGGATGATCGGTGATATCATCGAAGTCATTTCGATCTCGTCATGGTGGGCTCCGATAGCATTGCAGATTTCTGGATGTTCCTTATATTTTTCTGCAAGCTGCATTCCTAAAATTGCGTGTGGCAATTCCGGGTTGTCATCAGGCACTTTACCTATGTCGTGTAACAGGCCGGCACGTTTAGCCATTTTAGCATTTAAGCCGAGCTCTGCAGCCATAGTTGCGCAGAAGTTCGCAACCTCTCTGGAGTGATGTAAAAGGTTCTGACCATAAGAAGAACGGTAACGCATACGGCCGACCATCCGGATCAGCTCCGGATGCAGTCCGTGAATACCCAGGTCAATAACTGTACGTTCACCGATTTCAACGATCTCATCTTCGATTTGTTTCTTGGTTTTGGCAACCACTTCCTCGATACGGGCAGGGTGAATACGGCCATCTGTAACCAAACGGTGTAAAGCCAAACGGGCGATTTCCCTTCTTACCGGGTCAAATCCCGACAGGATAATTGCTTCTGGTGTATCATCAACAATAATCTCAATACCGGTCGCAGCTTCAAGTGCACGGATGTTACGTCCCTCGCGGCCAATAACCCGTCCTTTGATCTCATCGCTTTCGATATGGAACACCGATACGGTATTTTCAATGGCAGCTTCTACTGCCGTACGTTGTATCGTTTGGATAACAACCTTTTTGGCCTCCTTAGTAGCCGTTAGCTTTGCCTCATCAACAATGTCCTTCACCTGTATCATGGCCTGCGCACGGGCTTCGGTTTTCATGTTCTCTACCAACTGTGATCTCGCTTCTTCAGCACTCAGGCCGGCGATGGTTTCAAGTTGTTTAACATGTTGATTTTTCAGGTGCTCAACCTCTTCCTGTTTTTTAACGGCAACATCAAGCTGTTTTTCCAGGTTCTTTTTCTGGTTGTCAAGTTCATTTTCCTTGCGATTCAGGTTCTCAAGACGCTGATTCACGGACTGCTCTTTTTGCTTAAGGGAGTTTTCGCGTTGGTTAATCTGGTTGTTTCTGGTATTCACCTCCTGTTCATGTTCACTTTTAAGTTGGAGGAACTTCTCTTTGGCTTCCAGAAGCCGGTCTTTCTTTAAGATCTCGGCGTTGTTTTCCGCATCCTTAAGGATCTTTTTAACTTTTGTCTGTGCAGCAATCTCCTGCTTCTTCAGTAGTGAACGCAACAGGTATCTCCCTGTTATGATACCGACAACAAGGCCGGTTAGTATGTATCCAATTATTCCTATTATTTCCATTTTTTGTTATATAAAAAAACCGTTCTTACGTTTAAGTCCTCATTTAAAATTACAAGGTATAAAAAAACCGACCAGAGCTGCCTGCATCTTTACCACTTTGTTGTTTAAAATAATGAAACCTAAATCTAACAACGGTTAAATTTCTGTGCTATTGAATATGAAGAACGTTCTACTGAGCGAAAAAATCGTTTAATAAATTATCCAATTCTTCCGCTTTTTCAGCTACTGCAGAATCCTGATCCTGCACCTTATTCTCTACTTTCAATACTGCTGTTGCATAATGCAGTACGGCCATAGAAAGCAAGTCTTGTTTATCACGTACTGCATAATTCTCCTGATAATCTTTTATGCGCTCGTTGATAATCTTAGCTGCCCGCCTTACAATTTCTTCTTCTTCCGTATTCACCTTTAAAGGATAGATACGGTCGGAGATGGTTATTTTTATAGAGATTTCTCCCATTTCTTAGCTTTGTTTCACTATTTATGGTATTGCTCACTTCTTAAGTAATACGACACACTTATCAATTTCACGCACAAATTCGTTAATTTTTTGCTTAATATCAAGTGACTTTTCACTGGTACCTTCTATACTTTTAGCGAGCTTCAGTACCCTTAGTTTCTCTTCCAGTTCTGTATTCTTATTCTTTGAGTTTGCTAAAGCAGCTTTAACAGACTGATTCTCTTGTTTCAACAACTCATTCTCTTCCTGAAGCGCGTTACATAGCTCTATCAGGCGAGCTGTTTTATGTAATACTGAATTTAATTGTTCCGCAACCGAAGACATGTGCTTATAATTTATCTTTCTGTTAAAACTGCACTAAAATAACAAATTCATTAACTTCTTATTTCAGCTTTTGCCGTTTGCGCTAAGTTATAAATAATCTTTTGCATAACCGAATCGATTTGCTTATCGGTTAATGTCTGACTTTCATCCTGCAAGCTAAAGTTTAATGCGTAGGACTTCTTCCCTTCAGGAAGTCTGTCGCCGACATACACGTCGAATACCTGAATATTTTTGATCAGCTTCTTCTCGGTTTTATAAGCAATGGTCTTCAAACTCTCAAAGGTTACCGACCGGTCTACCAATAACGACAGGTCACGTCTTACTGCCGGATACTTTGGAACTTCCTTATGCACAATCTTGTTTTTCCGGACCATGTCCAACAGGAGTGCCCAGTCAAAATCTGCATAGAAAACCTCTTTGTCAATTTCCGCGCGCTTTCTATCAGCGGCTGTCACGGCTCCGAAAGTGACAATGGTTTTGTCGCCCCTGAAATATTTCAGGCCGTAGGCAAATTCTGCATCGGCCACTTCATCGATCTGATAATTGCTTACCCCCAATCTTCCCAGCACAGCATCTACTGCCGCCTTCAGGTTATAGAAACTTACCGGCTCTGGTTTTTGATTCCACTGCTCTGTAGCGACATTGCCGGACATCAGCACAAGCAACCTGGGACGTTCCACATACTTATCCTGAATGAGGTGGTAGGTTTTCCCAAACTCATACAGCTTAAGATCGCTGTTTTTGCGGTTTGCATTGTATGCAACACTTTCCAGTGCCGGCATCAACAAGCTTTGACGCATGGCATTCAGATCTGAACTCAGGGGGTTTAATATCCTGACCATTTCGTCCTCGTTTCCAGAATATGCCGCTTTGGTCAGCGAGTTACACCAGATTTCCAGATAGCCATTTGCTGTCAGCATATCGGCGATGGCATGTTGCGTTTGCTCTCGGCTTGGTTTCGGACTGTAGGAAAGCGATGCATTTACTTTACTTGGTATTTCTATGTTGTTGTATCCATAGATCCTCAGTACTTCTTCGGTGATGTCACATGCTCTGGTTACATCTACTTTATAACTCGGTACGCGTAGGGAAAGTCCGGTTTCAGACTCCCCGGAAATTGCAATACCGAGGGCCGCTATAATTTCTTTGATTTGCGGTGCCGGGATCTGCACGCCGATTAAGTCCTGGATGTAACTGTAATCCACGTCAACAGCGAAAGGCTGAACGGGCTCGGGATATAGATCTGAGATTTCAGAAGCGATGGTACCGCCTGCGAGTTCCTGGATCAGCAGCGCCGCACGCTTTAAAGCATAGACGGTCATCTCCGGATCGGTTCCTCTCTCGTAGCGGAAGGAAGCATCGGTTTTTAATCCATGGCGCTTTGCGGTCTTCCGCACAGAAACGGCATTGAAGTAAGCACTTTCAAGAAAGATATTGGTGGTTGCGTCACTTACGCCGGAGTTCTTGCCGCCGTAAACACCTGCGATGGTCATCGGTTCTTCCGCATTACAGATCATCAGATCCTCAGCAGACAGCGTACGGCTTACACCATCCAGCGTAACAAAGGATGTCCCCTCTTCGCATTTTTTAACGATAACACTGGCACCTTTAATCTGGTCCGCATCAAACGCGTGTAGCGGCTGGCCTAAATCATGAAGCACATAGTTGGTAATATCTACAATATTATTGATCGGGCGGATGCCGATGACTTTAAGTTTATCCTGAAGCCAGTCTGGCGAGGTTTTAACGGTAACACCACTTATAGTCACGCTGCTGTATCTCGGGCAGGCGATCGCGTCATCAACTTTCACGGAGATGTTCAGCTGGGTGTTCGCTGTCTTGAATTGGTCAACAGCCGGCAACTGAAGTTCTGACCGGAAAAAAGCAGCAAGATCTCTGGCTACGCCCAGATGCGAGGCCGCGTCCGCACGATTTGGCGTAAGTCCGATTTCAAAGACGAAGTCGTCCTCCATCTTGAAGTGATCTTTGGCTGCCATGCCGATCGCCGCCTCCTCACCTAAAACCATGATCCCCGCGTGGGAACCACCAAGGCCAATCTCATCTTCCGCACAAAGCATCCCTTCAGATACCTCGCCCCTGATTTTTGACTTGTTGATTTTAAAAGGCTCACCCTCGTTTGGGTACACCGTTGTACCCACCGTGGCAACTACGACCTTCTGCCCTTCAGCAACATTCGGCGCGCCGCAAACAACCTGCAGAATTTCAGGGCCACCCACATCAACAGTAGTTACCCGTAAGCGGTCTGCATTGGGATGTTGAACACAGGTAAGAACCTTACCAATTACCAATCCTTCAAGACCGCCTACAATTGGCTGTACTTTTTCAAGGCTTTCCACTTCCAAACCGATATCGGTAAGGATGAGTGAAAGTTGTTGTGGAGTTTTATCGGTTTGTATGAATTGCTTTAGCCAGTTGTATGAAATCTTCATGTCGTCTTTGCAGAATAAAATGCAAAGATATAAAATAATGGTATCTGTTGTAAATGATGTATGGTGTAGTGCTCACATTGGCTAGATCAGCCCCTCATCGCAGAAGCTATAAAAAGCTTTATCTGTCATAATCAGGTGGTCAACGACCGGAAGGTCCATCATTTTCCCTGCATCAACCAGCTTCTTTGTGAGTTTCAGGTCTTCTGCACTCGGTTTGAGATTTCCGGAGGGGTGATTGTGTGCCAGTATGATGGAAGCGGCATTTTGTTCCAGAGCCGTTTTAAAGATGATTTTGGGATCGGCGACCGTGCCGGATTGCCCGCCCTTGCTGATCAGGTGTTTAGACTTCATGTGGTTTGCCCGGTTTAAGAGCATTATCCAGAACTCTTCATGATTCAGATCGGAGAAATCAGGCCAGAGCTGCTGGAAGGCATCATAACTGGAACCTACTTTAATTACGGCAGCAGATACCGTCTCCTTACGCCGACGCCCGAGTTCCAGAGCAGCCACAATGGTAATAGATTTAGCTTCACCAATCCCTTTAAACTTACTCAGGTCGGTTACAGAGACTTTAGCCAACGCATCAAGATCATTCTGGTAAAAGGTGAGTATCCGCTTGCTGAGGTCGACAGCTGTTTCATTCTTATTTCCCGAGCCGATCAGGATCGCAATGAGCTCTGCATCTGTCAGATGCCTTCTTCCGTTCTGTACGAGTTTCTCCCGCGGCCGGTCAGCTTCTGCCCAAAGTTTGATACCTATCTTCTGTTCATATGATTCCATAGAAACAAAAAAAACGGGATAAGCAATGCTTATCCCGTTTCAATATCTTAAAGATCTATTTATTTTAAGCTATTAACAAATTTAGTTAGTTTAGATTTGTTGTTAGCTGCTTTATTCTTGTGAATAACGTTTTTCTTAGCTAAACGATCCAACATCGAAATCACTTTAGGTAATAACTCTTGTCCAGATTTTTTATCTTCAGATGCACGTAACCTTTTGATAAAGGTTCTTGTGGTTTTTGCCTGATATCTGTTACGTAAACGTTTAGTTGCGTTTGCTCTTATTCTCTTTAAAGCTGATTTATGATTTGCCATTGTTCTTTAGCCTTTATTTTCTATTTTTTTCGGACTGCAAATATATAACTAATGTTTTTAAAATGCAAAATCATATAGGAATATTTTTACTTCGCTCCCAGCCGTAAGGCGAATAGCCAGAGGTAAATGGCAGCGCGAAGCCGCATCCTGACAAGTGCAATATAAGAAAATGTACAAAGAATCCTTTGTATAAGGCATAAAACACTATTTTTGGAAAAACTGATTTTCTGTGAAAAAACGAATTGCCATCTTCGCTTCTGGTTCCGGATCAAATGCCCAGAAATTAATGGAGTATTTTAAAGGTCACCCGGATGCCGAAATTGCACTTGTCCTGACCAACAACCCGGACGCTTTCGTACTGCAACGTGCCGACAACTTCGAAATTCCTTCCCATATATTCGACCGGCAGGAATTCTATCAGACCGACGATGTTCTTGACCTACTGAAGACCCTCAAAATTGACCTGATTGTACTTGCAGGTTTCTTATGGCTTATTCCCGAAAACCTGATCAATGAGTTTCCCGGTCGCATCATCAATATACACCCCGCAATTCTTCCGAAGTTTGGAGGAAAAGGTATGTACGGCGACCATGTACATCGTGCTGTGCTTCAGGCGGGAGAACGGGAAGGCGGCATTACGATTCATTATGTGAACCCACGCTATGATGAGGGAGAATTCATCTACCAGGCTAAATACCGTATCGACAAAGGTGATAACCTGGAGATGCTGAAATTCAAAGGACAGCAGCTGGAACACCTGCATTATCCCCGCGTTGTGGAGGCCATCGTTAAAAAGTTAAAGAAGTAATTGTAGTAGCTGATCTATTTGTGGCAGGGTATCCGAATGTAAAAGGTTGTCCCGACATTCTCCTTGCTTTCAAACCAAATCTCCCCGTGGTGCCACTCGACTATCGTTTTTATAATTGACATACCCAGGCCCTGGGAGGCTTCACCATGGAGCCCTGGCCGTCTTGCATTGGTAAACTTGTCGAATAAAGCCGCATGATGCTTTTCAGGAATTCCGATCCCGTTATCGGACACCGTTATAAGAATACTCTTATCCTCTTCCTTCAGCGCGATGTCTATTGCCCCGTTCTCCCCAGTGAATTTGAGTGCATTGGAAACAAGATTGTTTATTGCCTGCACCAACTTCGGCTCGTCGATGTCCACCAGAATGGTGTCTCTGGTTGTTGAAAAGCCAAAGGTTCTTTTTACAGTTTCTTCAGACTGCTTGTATTGCTCAACGAGCTCCCTTAATGCAGTTACGATGTTTGTTCTTCTTAAGACCAATTCTGCGCCGGCGGTTTCAAGAAATTCCCGGGCTAACAAGTTTCGGATCAGAGACACGCTGTGTTTGCTAATCTTCTCAATGGAATTTACGAAGCGGAGTATTTCCTGGGTTTCTGGGGTAGTGAATTTCCGGCTTACCATCTCCGACAGGTTCTGTATCGTTCCTAACGGGCCCAATAAATCATGAGAGAGAATGTTTAAAATAGAATTCTTTTTATTGGAAAAAAGGTTCAATGTATCACTATGCTCTCTGAAGGCAGTAATATCCTCCATAATCCCTATGATTACTTGCCGGTGATCATCCACAACGGTTTTGAAAGCCTCTACCCGGATTGTTTTCACAGATTTATCCCTCAGGACAATACGAAACTCCACCGTGTTCCGCTCTTCTTTGCACTTTAATTTTTCGTAACATTCCTTTACCATTCCGGCATCTTCCGGGTGAATCAACAGGTTTACATTTGTGTCTGATAAAGCATCATCATCAAGCGGCACGTGCGCTTTGAAAGCTGGATTACAATAGATGAATTTTTTCGACTTAACATCGAACGAAAAAATTGCTTGCTTGGAAAGCTCCGCTAAAGCAAGACAGGAAGTAGCAGCCTCATTGATCATAACACTCGTTAGACGGTTTTACCCCTTAGGCCGCATAGGCGACAAGGTATGGAAATTGATTTATACCTGCCTCAGCCGTACTTACCACACATGTAATCTGTCCATGCACCCAAGCATCTCCAAAGCTTTTCAGCCGGTTACAAAACAATATCCGCTGTTTTACTATTATAGCTATAAGTAAACATCATTATAGTTGTAAGTAAACATTTAAATCTATGAACAGAACAATCGGATTAATACTTATAGTAATTGGAGCGATCATGCTTATTTGGACCGGATTTTCTTATACCAAAAAAGAAAAAGTGATCGATGCCGGCCCAATACAAGTATCCGCAGACAAGCAAAAAAGCGTTAATTGGCCGCCGTATCTTGGTGGTATTCTACTCGTTGGAGGCATAGTCGTGGTTGCAACGGCGCGAAAGCAGTAGGCTGTAAAAAGCGACCACCTGATCCGTGGTAATTTGGTTGCTGACACTTTCTAAAATCATCAGATTCAGCATTTGTCATTAAGAGAAAAATAGGTAGCTTTGCGGCTCAAAATTATCCTTCAATGAGTCAACCGATAAAGATCAAAAACGCTTTAATTTCAGTTTATTACAAAGACGGCTTAGAACCTTTGGTTCGCCTGCTTCATCAACAAGGTGTACAGCTTTTCTCTACTGGCGGCACGGAGCAGTTCATTAAAGACCTGAATATACCAGTAACCGCGGTTGAAGATTTAACTGGTTACCCCTCTATTCTAGGTGGCCGTGTAAAAACACTTCATCCAAAAGTCTTCGGTGGAATATTAAACCGCAGAAATCTGGCTGAAGACAAAGCGCAAATTGAATCTTTTGAAATTCCAGAGATTGATCTGGTAATCGTTGATCTATATCCTTTTGAGGAAACCTTGAAAGCAGGAGGATCTGCGGAAGAAATCATTGAGAAAATAGATATCGGTGGTATTTCCCTCATCCGTGCAGCAGCCAAGAACTTTAACGATGTCGTAATCATCGCTTCTAAAGACGACTACGGCGTACTTCAGCAACAACTGGAAACACAAAACGGAGAAACTACGATTGAGCAGCGTAAAGCGTATGCGAAAAAGGCATTCCATACTTCATCACACTACGATACCGCAATCTTCAACTATTTCAATACAGAAGAACCATTAAACGTCTTTAAGCAAAGTATTACGCAGGCACAAACCTTGCGCTACGGTGAAAATCCGCATCAACAAGGTGTTTTTTATGGCAACCTGGATGAAATGTTCAATAAACTGAACGGCAAGGAGCTTTCTTACAATAACCTCGTGGATGTTGATGCTGCAGTTGCCTTAATTGATGAATTTACAGCACCTACATTCGCCATTCTAAAACATACCAACGCCTGTGGCGTTGCATCAAGAGCAACCATCTTTGAAGCATGGACGACGGCACTTGCCTGCGACCCTGTTTCTGCATTTGGAGGCGTATTGATTGCAAACAGGGAAATTGACCTGGCGACCGCGACAGAAATCAACAATTTGTTTTTTGAAGTGCTTATTGCACCATCTTACCAACCAGAAGCTGTAGAGTTGTTCCGCAAGAAAAAGAACAGAGTTATTCTGGAGCGAAAAGACATTGAACTTCCAAAAAAACAGTTCAAAACCTTATTGAATGGTGTTATCGAGCAGGATAAAGATCTAAGCATCGAAGGGCCGGAAGCAATGGTTCCCGTAACAGATAAAAAACCAACAGAACAAGAACTTCAGGATTTGTTTTTTGCCAACAAGATCGTTAAACACACCAAATCAAACACCATCGTTTTCGTGAAAAATGATGCACTGATTGCAAGCGGCGTCGGACAAACTTCGCGCGTTGATGCCCTGAAACAAGCCATCGTAAAAGCGGAATCTTTCGGCTTTCCATTACAGGGTTCGGTGATGGCTTCTGATGCCTTCTTCCCCTTCCCCGACTGTGTGGAAATTGCCGCTGAAGCTGGAATTACAGCCGTTTTACAGCCAGGTGGATCCATCAAAGATGCCGACTCCATCAACATGGCAAATGAAAAACAAATCACGATGTTAACCACTGGAGTACGCCATTTTAAACACTAATTTTTTTGTCTTCTTATACAATAAAAAGCTGTAGTTTTACATTACTATAGTACACAGAATTTTTTATATATAAATCATCACCTATAAATGGGTCTATTTAACTGGTTTACACAAGAGGTTGCTATCGATTTGGGCACCGCTAATACCTTGATTATACATAACGATAAAGTGGTTGTTGACGAACCCTCTATCGTTGCCTTTGACAGACAAACAAACAAGATTATAGCTATAGGACGCCAGGCCATGCAAATGGAAGGCAAGACCCACGATAATATCCGAACCGTAAGACCTTTGAAAGATGGCGTAATTGCCGATTTCAACGCTGCCGAAGCAATGATCAAAGGAATGATCAGAATGCTTAACGGTGGAAAAGGCTGGATGTTCCCCTCTTTAAGAATGGTTATCTGCATTCCATCCGGAATCACCGAGGTAGAGAAACGTGCCGTACGTGACTCTGCGGAGATCGCGGGTGCAAAAGAAGTTTATCTGATCCACGAGCCCATGGCAGCAGCAGTAGGTATCGGCATTGATGTCGAAGAACCTATGGGTAATATGATTATCGATATCGGTGGTGGTACCACTGAAATCGCTGTTATTGCTTTATCCGGTATCGTTTGTGACCAAAGTATCCGCGTTGCGGGTGACAACTTTGACTCCGATATCGTCAATTACATCCGCCGCCAGCACAACATCATGATCGGTGACCGTACTGCGGAAAAGATCAAAATTGAAGTGGGCGCAGCCCTGCCTGAACTTCAGGATCCACCTGCCGACTTCGCCGTGCAGGGAAGGGACTTAATGACCGGAATTCCAAAACAAATTACGGTTTCTTACACCGAGATCGCACATTGCCTGGATAAATCCATATCGAAAATCGAAGAAGCGATTTTAAAAGCACTGGAAATCACTCCTCCAGAGCTTTCTGCTGATATCTACCAGACTGGTATCTATCTGACAGGTGGTGGTGCCTTGCTGCGTGGCCTGGACAAACGTGTTGCTGCCAAAACCAAATTACCGGTGCATATCGCAGAGGATCCATTGAGAGCTGTAGTTCGCGGTACCGGCATTGCCCTTAAAAACATCGGTGGTTATAAATTCTTAATGCAATAATCATCTCCGTGGAAGTAAATTATGCGTAACCTTTGGATTTTTTTAAACAGATATAACGCATTTTTCTTTTTCATCATCTTCTTTTCAATCAGCCTGGTACTTACGGTAAACAATAACATTTATCAGAAGAGTGCGACGGTAAATTCTACCAATGAGGTCATTGGCAGTGCATATCAGCGGCTTAACATCATCAACCGATACATCAATCTTGGTGGGGTAAACGATAGCCTTGCCCGGGAAAATGCACGGTTAAACACGGAACTACTGGCGTTAAAGACGGTAGATACGGCAAAGAACACCGTTGTTGTTGACACGACTACCAACAGCCAATACACCTACCTGGCAGCCAGGGTAATAAAGAATTCGATACGCTTAAGGAACAACATCATCACCATAAACAAGGGTTCAGCAGATGGCATTCAAAGTGGAATGGCAGTCATTTCTATTGGTAAAGGAGTAGTTGGTTTTGTAAGGGACGTTTCCCCGCACCTGGCAACCATCCAGTCGCTGCTGCACAAAGACACCAGGATCAGTGTAAACATCAAAAAGAACAATGCTTTGGGCTCCCTGGTTTGGGGAGAACGCAATGCTGATTTCCGCAAGGCATTTGTGAAGGACATACCAAATCAGTATAAGATCAACCTGAGGGACACCATTGTAACTTCCGGATTCGGATCCTTTCCTCCAGGCATCCTCGTCGGGCGCATCAGCAATACCGGTATTGCCACGGGAGACAACTTCTTAACCCTGGAGGTTGATTTATTTAACAACTTCAGCACCCTGCAATATGTGTATGTCATCAAAGACAAGTATGCACAGGAAGAAAAAGCATTAGAATCAAAGCTTCCAAATGAATAGCAAACTGATAGCAATCAACATTGTGAGGTGGTTCATCTTACTTTTCATCCAGGTGATCTTACTGAGAAACCTGGGATTCTACAACCTTGCGACACCTTTTGTATATGTTTTGTTCCTGCTGCTCCTCCCTTTCAGTACCCCCAACCTGTTGCTGTACCTCATTGCATTCGCAACAGGCTTAACGCTGGATGCCTTTTACGACACCATTGGCGTTCATGCTGCAGCTTGTGTTACCCTCATCTACGTACGGATATTGTTCATTACCGTCAGCGTAAATCGCGATGGCTTTGATGAACCCGAACCTACCCTCGGTAACATGGGATTTAAGTGGTTCTCTATTTACGCGTTACTATGTATCTTTGCACATCATGTAGTGCTTTTCCTTTTGGAAGCGTTTAAATTAACGGAGCTCTCCTACACGCTTTTACGGTGTTTAAGCAGCGGAGTGTTTACAATGGTTGCCATATTGGTGGTAGAGTTTATCTTTTACAATAGGAAATTACGATAAAATGGACAATTTGTTCGATAGGAAATACACTATCCAGGGGTTATTTCTTGTTGTATGCCTGATCTTGCTGGCAAAGCTATTTTATATTCAGGTGGTGAGCGACAAGTATTTCCTTTCTGCGGAAAGCAATGTATTGCGTAAGATTTATACATTCCCTGCACGCGGAGTAATATTTGATCGTAAAGGGCGGGTACTGGTGCAGAATGAACCCGTATACGATCTCCTGATCATCCCAAATCAGGTCAAGCCTTTTGACACCTTAGATCTTTGCAATACAATTGGCATTGACATGCCTGGCTTCAGAAAACGTTATCAAAAAGCGTCCAATCAATCCAGGTACCAGCCGTCTATTTTCGAGAAGCAATTGTCGGTACAGATCTATGCTGCGCTTCAGGAAAAGCTCGCACGCTTTCCCGGCTTCCTGGTTCAGAACAGAACCATCAGGCATTATCCCGACAGTGTAGCCGGACAGTTCTTCGGCTATGTGAAGGAAGTAACTAAAAAAGACATCGAGGAACATAACGGATACTACAGACCGGGTGATTATATCGGTAAGGCCGGAATTGAGCGGCAGTACAACGATGTGCTGCGTGGAGAGCGTGGTGTGATCAACATGCTCTATGATGCACGGAATGTCCCTCAGGGGAGTTACGCAGAAGGAAAGTTCGATACGCTGGCACGCTCAGGAGAAAGGGTAATCTCTTCTCTGGACATGGAAGTTCAGAAGCTCGGTGAGCAGCTGATGCAGAACAAAGTTGGAAGTATCGTTGCAATAGAACCTTCCACTGGGGAAGTTCTCGCTTTTGTGAGCAGCCCGGGTTATGACCCCAACCTGATGGTGGGCAGAAACCAGGGAAACAACTATATGGACATCTTCGGCCGGCCGAACAGGCCATTTCTGGTCCGGCCGACTTCCGGATATTATTCTCCGGGTTCCGCATTTAAGCCGTTGGATGCGCTGATTGGTCTGCAGGAAGGTGTAATCGATCCAGAAACAATCTTCAATTGCCCGGGCGGATACTGGGCGGGAAATCACCAGGTAAAATGTGAGCACGTCGATGGGCCGATTAGCCTGAGAAGAGGTCTTGCGCGGTCCTGTAATACCTACGCCTGTAATGTTTTTGCCCGGATCATGACACAGAAGAAGTTCAAGAATCAGAAGGAGGCGTATGCCAACTGGGAACAGCGTGTAAGAAAGTTCGGCATCGGGCAACCGCTGGACATTGATATGCCTTTCGAACGTAAAGGAACTTTGTTTACCTCTGAGGAGTATACCAAACGTTTTGGCAAATACTGGGGATATACAACTGTAATTTCACTTGCAATCGGGCAGGGCGAGATCAACACAACTCCCTTGCAGATGGCAAACATCATGGCCATCATCGCAAATCGCGGATATTACATTAAGCCCCACCTGATTCAGGCCATTGGAGAAAAGAAGATCATCAAGAAAGATTACATCACCAAGAACTATGTGGGCGTAGACAGCAGGCATTTTGAACCGGTAATTGACGGCATGGAACAGGCGGTGAACAGCCCCTGGGGTACTGCGATCCTGTCCAGACTACCAAACATCATCATGTGTGGAAAAACAGGTACTGTTCAAAACCCGCATGGTAAAAATCACTCTGTGTTTATTGGATTTGCGCCCAGAGACAATCCGAAGATCGCCATTGCCGTTATTGTAGAAAATGCAGGGTATGGAAGTACCTATGCGGCGCCGATCGCCAGTTATATGGCAGAGAAATACCTCACAGACAGCATCTCAAAGCCGAGGCAGGCACAGGTGGAATGGATGAAAAAACAAGTGGTACTGCCGCAGATGCCAAAACCTAAAGTTAAGGTTCAGGAGAAGCCATCGGACACCACAAAAAAATTAGAGCCTGCTACCCTGGATGCTTTACCAAAAACCAGCATCCCTACGGCGGACTCGAAACCTATCGAAATCAGTAAATGAGTACAAATCAGGGCAACAGATTCTTTTTCAATGTAGACTGGATAACCATCCTGATATATGTTGCCATATGTGCTATTGGCTTCATAAACATCTATGCTTCCATTTATAACCCGGATACAGCTGACGTCTTTAGTTTCGAAAGCAACTACGGGAAACAACTGATCTTCATATTTACGGGCCTGATTCTTGGATTCTCCATTCTCCTGCTGGACGCAAAATTCTTCAGCGTCTTCTCCCCCATCATCTATGGGATGACGATCTTCCTGCTGCTGGTTGTACTGGTCGTAGGCCGAAAGGTGGCGGGTAATCAGGCATGGATCCCAATTGGGAGCTTTCGCCTGCAACCCTCCGAGTTTGCAAAGTTCGGGACAGCGCTGCTCATGGCCCGGTATGTCAGCAGCTTTACGCCTAAATTCCGGGATGTTAAATCCATCTTTTTTGCGGGCCTTATTCTTATTGTACCGTTGTTCCTGATCATGCTGCAGCCGGATGCCGGATCTGCGCTCGTATTTTTATCCTTCATGTTCCCGCTCTACCGGGAAGGACTGTCGGGCTACTGGCTCCTGACATTCCTGGGGATGATCATCCTGTTTATCGCAGAGTTCCTGTTGCCCATGCCACTGGTTATTACTGTGGTGGTGTTGACGGGTGCCTTTTTTATCTATCAGAACAGGAAAAAGCAGAAGATCATGTTTAGTATCGGACTGGCAACGATCGTCGCCATTGTCTATCTCTTCGTGGTAAAACTTACGTACACGAAAGTCCTGGAGCCCCACCAGCGCACCCGTATTGAAATCATGCTCGGTCTTAAGACAGACCCGAAAGGTGCCGGATACAACGTAATACAGTCTAAGATCGCTATTGGCTCTGGTCAGGCCTTCGGACGCGGCTTTTTACAGGGTACCCAAACCAAATACGGCTATGTACCGGAGCAAAGTACCGACTTCATATTTTCCACCATCGGAGAAGAATGGGGCTTTGCCGGTTGTACACTGGTCATTGCCCTGTACGCGTTCCTGCTCTTGCGAATCGTTAATCTTGCAGAGCGGCAGCGCTCCACTTTCTCCAGGGTTTATGGATACTGCGTGGCCAGCATTATCTTTTTCCACGTATTCATCAATATCGGGATGACCATCGGGATCATCCCTGTAATCGGGATACCGCTTCCTTTCGTCAGCTATGGTGGTTCTTCCTTGTGGAGCTTTACCGTCCTGCTGTTTATCTTTCTAAAGCTCGACTCCAACCGGATGGGCTTTATTTAGGAAAGCGTTGGTGCAACAATTCATAGAACTGCTCTACCGTACTCTGTTTGGCGGCCCAGTTGTGCTTCGCAGCATAGTTGTTTTGTAGAAACTTATCCGCACTGTTGAAGTCAGGCATCTTGTTTACGATATCAATGGCCTCGGAATAGGCTAAGCTGTAGCCCTCAAAGAGATCCTTAACAAACAATAATTTGGCGTTCAGGTTAATTGCACTCTTCAGGTCGGAGATGGCGGGTTTGGCGTTTGCCGCATGGGATGGCGCAGCCTGGCCGGCCAGCAGCTCGTTTAAGGTTGGCTGATGTTTGCTTGTCAACGGTTCCTCAGCTGCCCTTACCGGGATGACCAATGGTTCTTCAGGAATCCGTTGCTCAGAAATCTTTTGCTCAGGGATGATTTGTTCAGGCACTGTCTGTTCTGGGACGCTTGGCTGGGAAATACTTTGTTCAGGCACCCTTTGTTCAGTTACGCTTCGTTCAGGAACTTTTTCTTCAGGGATACTTTGTGTGGGCACAACAGGGTCGGCTTCTCTGGACACCAGGAAAGGCTCCGGACCGATCTCATCTTCTTCCGGCCCGGGCACGACCTCCAGTTCCGGCTCGGAGAAGAACACTTCATCATCATCGATGTCCGGTCTAAGGTCCGGCAATGTAGAACCGCTGTCATGCTGCAGCACGGTCTCCGGGACAATCTGGCTTATCGGACTGCTATCGGAGATGATCGTATCGTCCTGCGCTTCAACAATAGCTTCATGCTCCGGATCCTCCGCTCTCGAAATCCAGGTTTCTTCTTCCTCCGGGGCCACCGGTAATTCCGGCGCAGATTGTTTCAGATTTTCATTCACGATAAACTCAAACGTCGGACTGTCATTGTCGGGCTTAAACAAGTCGTCGTATACCTTTACCGGCGTCGGTTCCTGTACCTCATTGACATGAACAGACGTATGTTCTGGGAGTACCTTTTGCGCCTTACTGTTTGTCAGCTTCCGTAAAATCTGAATATGGTCGGTTAGAAAATTTGCATTTGCAAGAAACAACTCGAGTTCCAGCTCACTTAATTTCTGAGCGTTGTTCGTCAAAAATTCAAATTGTTCCTGAAGTTCTTTAAGAATACTGCCTGTTTTTTTTAGAAGATCTTCCTGGTTCATCATTATATATTAACGGAGAAATATAGGTTTATGTTTGTTACTTAAATCAAACTTACATAATAATTTAGAACGAAACACAGACAACAATTAATCAAATTCAGGGACAACGGAAACCGAAAGCAGTTGCGAGCCTGCCACCAGCATTATTATCCCCCGAAATCTGTAAAGACCGCCTGTCTTCACAACCAGATCCCTTAAAACTGAAGCAATACGTCTTCAATAATCTTGCAACTCTCTTCCATTTGCTCAGCATTGATGACCAATGGCGGTGAAAACCGGATGGTATGCTGATGTGTTGGTTTGCACAACAGTCCTTTTCCCATTAAAGCCAGACAAACATCATAAGCAGATCCGGAGGTCTCGTTGGGAATGATGTCTATAGCGTTTAACAAACCCCGGCCGCGAACTGCACCGATCAGATCGGGGCGCTGTTCCTGTAAGGACCGCAGCCGGCTCCGGAACACTTCACCCATTGCAAACGCATTCTCTGTCAGTTGCTCCTCTTTTACAACTTCCAGCGCGGCAATGCTCACCACTGCAGCCAGCGGATTACCCCCGAAGGTAGATCCATGTTCACCGGGCTGAATGCAAAGCATGATCTCGTCGTCACAGAGCACTGCAGAAACAGGCAGTACGCCGCCCGACAAGGCCTTACCTACAATCAGCACATCGGCACGTACCCCATCATAGTGACTCGCCAGCAGTTTGCCGGTACGCCCGATACCTGTTTGAATTTCATCAGCAATCAGCTTTACATTGTGCTGCCTGCAAAGTTCAGCAGCCCTGGACAGGTAACCATCCTGAGGAACAATCACACCTGCTTCACCCTGAATTGGCTCCACCAGGAAGCCACAGATGTTCGGATCATGCGTTAAACAACTTTGAAGTGCATCCAGATCATTGTAAGGGATCACCTGGTAACCAGGCATCATCGGCCCGAACCCGGTGGTACTATCCGGATCAGTGGAGAATGAAATGATACCCGTGGTACGGCCATGAAAATTATCGCCGACCACAATGATCTTTGCTGCATCTGCTGGAATTCCCTTTTTCTGATACCCCCACTTCCTGACGAGCTTTATTGCGGTTTCAACGGCTTCGGCCCCTGAATTCATAAACAGCGACTTCTGATAGTTGAAATACCTGCAAATAAATGCCTCCGCCTCCCCGAGCTGGTCGTTGTAGAACGCCCTGGAGGTGAGCGTGAGTTTGCTTGCCTGGGTAATCAGCGCCTGCACAATCTTTGGATGGCAATGCCCCTGGTTAACGGCACTGTACGCAGAAAGAAAATCATAGTATTGCTTTCCCTCAATGTCCCAGAGATAAACTCCCTCACCTTTAGTCAATACGACTGGCAGTGGTTTGTAGTTATGCGCTCCATATTTTTCTTCCTGTGCGATAATCGCCTCTGTTCTTGAACTTTCTCCCTTAACCATGTTATTCATCTACTGTTTTATGTGGTATACTGTTTTCTGGCGTCAAGCCGTAAGGTCGCAAAATGGCGCCATACTTACCCAATTTTTCTTACTTTTGCGGGCATGAGCTACGGTTATCTACTTTAAACGCGGCATCAGAAATTCAACAAACATGTTATTTAGTGAGCAAAATCACAGGCGGGGAGAATACTGCGGCAGCATCGAGGTCATTTGCGGCTCGATGTTCTCCGGCAAAACCGAAGAACTGATCAGAAGGTTAAAGAGAGCACAGATTGCGAAGCTGAATGTCGAAATATTCAAGCCAAAAACGGACATTCGCTACGATGAAAGCGCCGTGGTTTCCCACAACTACAACTCCGTCCCCTCTACTCCGGTAGACCATTCTTCTGCTATCCTGCTCCTCAGTGCAAATACCGAAGTCGTTGGCATCGATGAAGCACAGTTTTTCGACGAAAACCTTCCTGAAGTTTGCAATATATTAGCCAATAAAGGCATCCGCGTGATTGTTGCCGGCCTGGATATGGACTTCTCCGGAAAGCCTTTCGGCCCGATGCCGGCGTTAATGGCCATAGCAGAACACGTCACCAAGGTCAATGCTGTATGTGTATGCTGTGGAAGCCCGGCGATGTATTCCTACCGTAAGAGCGCCAGTAAAGAAAAAGTGATGCTTGGGGAAAAAGAAAGTTATGAGCCACGATGCCGGCACTGCTTCTATCTGGGTTAGGTTATAAGATTTTTTGGCCCGGCTGGCCATAGGACTTTGAAATAAGTCACAGGACCAGCCGGAAACCAGCAATTCTGCGATCAGTCTGCGAAAGTCAGTACGAATCCGTTACAATCCTGAATCATAAATTCGGTTGCTCCGTAAAATGTCTTGTGCGGATGTTTTAGAACGGTCACCTGATCTTTCAGGGATTTAAATAGCGTATCAATGTCTTGCACTTTAATGTACAGCAGCAAAGACCCTCCGTTTTGTCTGCTTATCTCGGGCAATTGACCTTCAATACTCTTAAAAGACTCGAACATTATTGTCACGTTTCCGTTCTGCATCATTGCCCAGACTGGGTCTTCGGCACCTTCAGGTACCGTCATGATTGAGTTGAATCCCAACTTACGGTAAAACTGCATTGTGTTAGCTACATCATGTACATAGATGTTAGGTGATAGCGATTCCCTATATTTCTTTTAATGTTTTTTCCAAATCTACGTTTGGATAAACGTAATTTCTTGGAAAAATCCGCCAACTTACAACTGAGAAGGTGTAATACCAGTGTAAGCTTCCCGCAAATTCAGACCATTCAAAAGTAGAATTTAGTTGCTAATTGAGTTATTCCCAGTGGACTCAAAGACTTTGATGGGACTGAATTTAGATCTAATATTTTGTTCGGCTATATCTTTCCAATCTCCATTCTCATTATTCAGCGAATTATGTGAGAACGTTGGGAAATATTCCACCGATATTTGATAACAGAAACTATAGTGGAGAACAAACCGTATCTTCCCTAAGTGCTATGATGTTGATCTGGGTTACCGCTTAATTACATGCATGGTTTACTGCTTAAGCAAATTGGCAATAAGGTCCACAAAAAAGTTTGTTCAAATGAAAATAGTAATTCCGTTCCTAAGTTTAATCTCTACTTATGCTTCTACTTACGGCCAAAGTAAAGATGAGGACTATAAGACAATGATAGACTCCGCCATCGTCATTCAGACCATGCGAATTGATAATGTCTTTTACAGTCCTGACATATACCTGATTGACGCGAAAGATCAGGCATACTCCCTTACGTCAGATCGCGATCAAAAGAAGTTTAAATATATCAATGTATATGATCAAAAAAACAGAAAACTTCTGAGGAATGGGGTTAAAGCCTGGAAGGTTTTGCCTGTTTTAACCGGAAACAAACTGGTCGTCAGTATAATTGAGTTTACCGTAACATATAAAAATAAGAATTATAATTATGCCAATGGTGGAGGGGCAACGGTTGTTTTTGAGTATTCATGTGACAAAAGTAAGTGGGAATTTCGTGAATCAAAGTGGTCTGGTATTTAGCTTACATCAATCTAGAACAGCAATTCCGTCTTCGCTGTTAGACTGATGGCTAGTGGGAACGGTCTAGTACAAATATTGTTAATTCATGTTGGTCTATAAGTACTTTTTTTGAGAACGATAGCAAACTGGGAGAAGAGTTGGCTTATTGAAGGATCTAAGCGGATAAAGTTCGTTCAAAGCTCTTCATCCGTTTCCCGTTATTCACGGATTAGTCAAACTCAAGTAGCCAGACTCCAAACACTCCTTTTGTATTCACACGTCTGATTGATAATAAACTCTCATTATTCCCTCTTTGTTTGATAAACTATTGTATCGACTAGAGCCTTGTCTTCAAACAACTCAAAAGACACCCTACCCTGCCTTCTCAAGATTTCTCTCTTATGCTGATTATCATAAACTCATTTCACTAATCTAGCTGAATTTTCATATTTGTGATAATGAGTTTATGATAATAATAACAACATAAAATGAACTACGCCGTGATTACTGCAGAGCAGGTTCAGATCTTCAATTTAGTACCCACAGAATATGAATGCACGACAATCTATTATGGCCTGAAACCGGCCTTCCTAGCCGTGGCGCCAACTCCACCTGCCGGATCAAATGTGATCAATCCCGGTGCATCGGCCACAAAAATATCCAGCACACCGTCAGCGATCTTGATCGGTCCGTCAAAACGTGTAACGCCAGGAATGGTCTGTATGGCAGCAGCTTCCGCCGCAATCCGCTTCGCACTTTCAAAATAATGCTGTGCTGAACCCTTTACTTTATTCGCCGCGTCCAGTCCGGCTGCAGTTAGCTGAAGTGCTCTGCCCCATTTTTGCATGGCGTCAAGCCATGGACCTGAACTATTTGCAAAAGCAGGATCTACAATTCCCGCCCGGATTAGATCAGGTGCACCTGCGAACGCGTCGGCATGTTTAAGCAATGTGGCAATTGCCAGTTGCCGGGCTTCATTGTCGCCGAAAGCAATCGCTTCACGCACGCCATCGAGCATCGCTTTCAGCTGTGGAGCTTGCTCCTGCCACGGCTGGCTGCCGAAAGTCGGTGCCTGGTGCTGCGTATCAAAAAACATCAACAGCGCTGCTGTTGCACGATCATCTCTGTTGGCCAGTGCACGCGCCGCAGCATTCCAGGTGCGTGCTGCATCGTAAGCTTTATCATTCCACGCAAAAGCCATTACTCCGGTCACCGCTACGCGGCTCGGTGCTTCCTG
>JAZQRI010000044.1:0-61974 GCA_045629455.1 Pedobacter sp.
GGTTAGTATTTGACAATCCATGTCAATTAGCTTAGATTTGCAAACAAAAAAAAAGATACATGAGTGTTTTAGTAAATAATGATTCAAAAGTTATAGTTCAGGGCTTTACTGGTAATGAAGGTACTTACCATGCTGCTCAGATGATAGAATATGGAACTAACGTTGTTGGCGGGGTAACACCTGGTAAAGGCGGACAAACTCACTTAAATAAGCCTGTTTTTAACACCGTTAAAGACGCCGTTGACCAGGCTGGTGCCAATGTATCCATTATTTTTGTACCTCCTGCATTTGCTGCAGACGCCATTATGGAAGCTGCAGAAGCAGGTATCAAAGTTATCGTTTGTATTACTGAAGGTATCCCTACGAAGGATATGATTCAGGTAAAAGAATATATTTCCGGAAGAGATTGCCGTTTGATTGGTCCAAACTGTCCGGGTATTATTACTGCTGATGAAGCAAAAATTGGTATTATGCCAGGTTTCATCTTCAAAAAAGGTACAGTAGGTGTAGTATCTAAATCAGGTACTTTAACTTACGAAGCAGTTGATCAGGTTGTAAAAGCTGGTTTAGGTATTACCACTGCCATCGGTATTGGTGGTGACCCGATCATCGGAACAACAACCAAAGAAGCTGTTGAATTGTTGATGAACGATCCGGAAACAGAAGGTATCATCATGATTGGTGAAATTGGTGGCGGAATGGAAGCAGAAGCAGCACTTTGGATCAAAGAAAATGGTACAAAACCTGTAGTTGGTTTCATCGCTGGTCAGACTGCTCCTGCAGGTCGCAGAATGGGTCATGCTGGTGCGATCGTTGGTGGTGCAGATGATACTGCCGCTGCAAAAATGAAAATTATGGCTGAATGTGGTATCCGTGTGGTAGAAAGTCCTGCCGAAATCGGTGCTGCAATGGCAGAATTATTGAAGAAATAGATTAAAGATCTTCTTGTATATTATGAACGAGATTTGCACTATGCAGGTCTCGTTTCTTTTATAGCTGTATTTTTTTGCGTTTGGAGTCATTTCGCTTGCATTTGCGGTCGTATTAAACTCGCCTGCATCGTGTTGCTGCAGGCAACTCGCTTATGATGCTTACATGACGTAATTTTTACCGGCAGCAAAATCCCGGTGGCGCTCAACTCCGTATATTTAGATATGTAAAGTGTGATGCTTTATTTGCGTTTACCGTTGCTGTACGCGCATTAGGCAGAATGAATATACAAATGCTAAAAAATATTCAGATGAAACAAGTTCTCAGTACAACATTATTGTTCGTTGGTATGGTGCTCATGACAAGTCTTTCCGCCTGTGCGCAGAAACAAACCAAAGAACAATCAACAGAAACAACAAAAAACATGGAGTGGAATAAGTTAACCAAAGAGGAAGAAGCGGTGATCGTGCATAAAGGGACGGAATATCCTGGAACAGGCAAGCTGCTGAACAATAAAGAGAAGGGTACCTATACCTGTAAACGATGCAATGCCGCATTATACCGTTCAGAATCTAAATTTGAGTCTGACTGTGAATGGCCGAGTTTTGATGATGAGATCGCCGGTGCCGTAAAGCGCATACCAGATGCAGATGGATCACGTACGGAGATCGTATGTTCGGCTTGTGGCGGGCACCTGGGCCATGTGTTTCTGGGTGAAGGCTTCACCGCCAAGAATACCAGGAACTGCGTGAATTCAATATCAATGAACTTCGTTCCGGATAAGAAAAGTTAAAAGATACCAATCCTGCTCAGGCAGGATTGGTAAAAGCATAAGATGATTTGAGCCTGGCTGCGGTTCTGATCGTCTTGTGCTTTTTTTGTTTGTTAGCAAGAAGTATAATACATTTACACTATACCTTGTAGGAGTGGCTGGACCTTCCGGTGCTATTTAAGCGACTGAGAATGGACTTACGGCCGCTTCAAACGATGAATCAAATGTAAACAGATGAAGAAAATCGTATTTCTTTCCCTGCTGATCGTAGGGCCATTTTTGGCCCAGGCACAGCAACAACGTTGGAAGCTTATTGGTGATCGGATTGTCAGCCCATGGGCAGAGAAAGTACATGCAGACGCTCCCTTGCCGGAGTATCCGCGACCACAGCTGGTACGCAGCAACAACTGGAAGAATCTCAATGGACTTTGGAGCTATGCGATCGTCCCCAGGGAACAGCAGGGCGCAGTGAAGTACGAAGGAAATATTCTGGTGCCGTTTGCTGTTGAGTCTGCACTATCCGGCGTCGGCAGAACAGTGGGTAAAGACAGTCTGTTGTGGTATCATAAAAAGGTCAGCCTGCCGAAGGAAATGCGCAACAAAGAGGTGCTGATTCACTTTGGCGCATCCGACTGGCAGACTGAGGTGTTTGTGAACGGTAAAAGCGCCGGTGTGCATGAAGGCGGCTTCGATCCTTTCCATTTCAATATTACAGCCCTGTTAAATAAAGACGCGGAGCAGGACATCAAGGTTCGCGTTTGGGATCCGACGGACGATGGTCCGCAGCCCCGTGGCAAGCAGGTGAAAAAGCCGGACGGGATCTGGTATACCACGGTAACCGGAATCTGGCAGACGGTTTGGCTTGAGGCCGTTCCGAAGAGCTATATCGTTGCAACAAAGCATACGCCCGATATTGATGCGCACAACATCTCTGTACAGGCCGATGTGGAGAACCTGCAGCCGGGAGACCAGCTGCAGGTGGACGTTCTGGATGGCGGTACGGTGGTTGCTCAAAAGCTGGTGGATGCCAAAACAACTGCTGTTATAGACCTGAAAAACGAAAAACTATGGTCGCCTTCGAACCCCTTTTTATATGATCTTAAAATTACGCTGCTCCGGAAATCGAAAGTGATCGATCAGGTAGGCAGCTACTTCGCGATGCGTAAGATTTCTATGGCTCCGGATGCAAATGGCATCAAGCGTATGCTGCTTAACAATGCCTTTCTGTTTCAATATGGGCCTCTGGATCAAGGCTGGTGGCCGGATGGATTGTATACGCCGCCAACAGAAGAAGCCATGAAGTTTGATGTAGATCAGCTGAAGGCTATGGGTTTCAACATGATCCGCAAACACATCAAAGTGGAATCTGCCCGTTATTACAACTATTGTGACCGCATCGGGATGCTGTTGTGGCAGGACATGCCGAGCGGCGATCTTGGAAATGGCTGGGAAACCCATCCGGGGGTGTTGGACCGGGCGACCGATCAAAAGCGATCACCAGCGTCGGAAGGCTACTACCGTAAAGAGTGGAAAGCGATCATGAATAGTCTGTACAACTTCCCATCCATTGTGGTTTGGGTGCCTTTCAACGAGGCATGGGGGCAGTTTAAGACTGAAGAAATCACGGAGTGGACCATGAAGCATGATCCATCGAGGTTGGTGAATAGCGCTAGTGGTGGAAACTTTTATCCGGTCGGACACATCATTGATTTGCACAATTATCCACATCCGGCGATGCCAAGACCAGATCTTTTCGGACAAAAACAGATATTGGTTCTAGGTGAGTTTGGCGGACTGGGCCTGCCGGTGCAGGGACATACCTGGCAGCAGCGCGACAACTGGGGATACCAGTTCTTTACCAATGCCGACGACATGTTTAAACGGTACAATACTTTTGTCGACCGGCTTGCTGATTTTATTCCCCTCGGTCTTTCTGCTGCGGTGTACACCCAGACTACAGATGTAGAAGGAGAGGTGAATGGCTTTATGACGTACGACAGAAAAGTGATTAAAGTTGCACCGGAAACGCTGAAAAAGGTGAATGAAGCCTTGTATAAAATACCCGTAAAATAACCTTTGTGTGGTTCGCAGGACAGTAAAAACTGTCTGAGCATTGCCAAAGAAACGGTATGTTATTTTTACGGATTTTGATTTTTGAAATCACAGCTGAATATATCATAAACCGGCAATCTGGCAGGTATTTATACATACCACAAGCCTGGTTGCCGGTTTTAGGGTTTTTTAAGTGGTTAGTTTTTTTATATTTGTAGGTTCACTAACAAAACGAATATGAAATATTGTTTGCTTTTATTATGTATGCTGTTCATTTTTTCAGCTCAGGGACACGAAAATACAGAAGATAAAGACCCCAATATTAAGACTAAAACGGGCGTAGCAACCTATTACGCCAGGCGTTTTGAAGGCAAGAAAACCAGCAGTGGAAAGCGATACAGGGGGCATAAACTCACTGCCGCACACCGGACCTTACCACTGGGTACAATCGTCACGGTGAAAAATCTCTCCAATGGCAAAACGGTTAATGTTGAAGTGAACGACAGGGGGCCGCATACGAAAAGATACATCATTGACATCTCTGAAGGCGCCGCCAAAGAACTTGGCTTCTGGCGAAAAGGACAGTCTGACGTGGAGATCAGCTATCAGCTGAACTAAGCCGGACCTTCGTCCTAAATACAAATTCTCCTTCCGGAAAGTACTGCGACATCTTGCCTGCCTGTGTGGATAAATTTGCACAACTGTTAGGAACTTCTCAGCGCAAGCAAAGACCTCAAACTTTATATTTGTTCATACAGCGTTCTTTAAAAAACCACAACTGTTTTATAGCTTATCTGATTAATATCAAAGTAATTAGAGTGCCGTTTTCGAATTTTGTCCGGCACGGATTGCATTGGTAGTCTCCTGCTGGCTGTGTAGTTTTTTCTGAATTTCTGTATCACAAATATTCGCACTTAAGCATCAATGTATGGAGGAAGAAGAAGTATTACTGAAGGAAAATAAGGACCGCTTTGTTCTGTTACCGATTAAGTATCCCGAAATCTGGGAGATGTATAAAAAGTCTGAAGCCAGTTTCTGGACGGCTGAAGAAATCGATCTTTCTGATGACCAGAAACACTGGGACAATTTGAATGATGGAGAGCGACATTTCATCTCTCATATTCTTGCATTTTTCTCGGCAAGTGACGGCATTGTAAATGAAAACCTTGCAGTAAATTTCATGCGTGAAGTGCAGCTGCCGGAAGCACGGTGCTTTTACGGCTTCCAGATCATGATGGAGAATATCCATTCTGAAACCTATGCTTTGCTGATTGACACGTACATCAAAGATCCGGTTGAAAAAGACCGTTTGTTCCACGCCATAGAAACTGTTCCATGTGTGAAGAAGAAAGCCGAATGGGCACTTCGCTGGATTGATGGGGGTAACTTTGCCGAAAGGCTCGTTGCCTTTGCAGCAGTTGAAGGCATTTTCTTCAGTGGCAGCTTTTGCTCCCTGTTCTGGTTGAAAAAGCGCGGCCTGATGCCGGGACTAACGTTCAGCAATGAGCTGATTTCCAGAGATGAAGGCATGCATTGCGAGTTCGCTTGTTTGCTTTACCGCATGCTGAAGAATAAGCTCAGTGAAGAGCAGGTACACGGAATCATACGCGATGCCGTAGAGATTGAAAAAGAATTTGTCACCGATGCACTTCCGGTTGCATTGATCGGTATGAATGCCAAGCTGATGTCCCAGTACATCGAGTTTGTGGCCGACAGGTGGCTGACCGAGCTGGGTTATGCCAGAATATACAACACCACCAATCCATTCGATTTCATGGAAATGATCTCCCTTCAGGGAAAGACCAATTTCTTTGAGAAACGGGTAGGGGACTACCAAAAAAGCGGCGTATTGACATCTGCGGAAGATAAAGCCTCTGCTTTTTCACTTGATGATGATTTTTAAAACGAAAACAGTTCATTAAAATATTGTGTGGATTGCCGCTGTTTCCTATGGCGGCAATCAACCGTTAAAACCTTAAAATATGTTTGTACAAAAGAGAGATGGCCGGAAGGAAGCGGTCAAGTTTGATAAGATAACCGCTCGTATTGAGAAGTTGTGTTATGGTTTTAACCCGGAACTTGTAGATCCCATTGATGTTGCCAAGAAGGTAATTGAGGGGTTATACGACGGTGTAACCACCTCTGAGCTCGATAATTTAGCCGCGGAAACGGCAGCCTCTCTGACGACAAAACATCCGGATTACGCATTATTGGCCTCCAGGATCGCCGTGTCCAACCTGCATAAGAACACGACGAAGTCATTCTCTAAAACTATGGAGATGTTGTACAATTACGTGGACTCCAAGACTGATAAGCCTGCATCCCTGATTGCGGATGATGTTTGGGCGGTTATTGAGGAACATGCCGACATTCTCGACAGCACCATTATTTACGACAGGGACTTTGGGTTTGACTACTTCGGTTTTAAAACCCTGGAGAAGTCTTACCTGTTGAAAATTGAAGGACAGATCGTAGAACGTCCGCAACATTTATTTATGCGTGTTGCGGTAGGTATACACAAGGAGGATATAGACAGCGCCATCAAAACATACAACCTGATGAGTGAGCGTTGGTTCACCCATGCAACGCCGACCTTGTTCAATGCGGCAACACCAAAACCACAGATGTCTTCCTGCTTCCTGCTGACTATGCAGGATGACAGCATTGAGGGGATCTATGATACGCTGAAACAAACGGCTAAGATTTCGCAGAGTGCCGGTGGTATCGGACTGAGCATACACAACATCCGTGCGACCGGAACTTACATCGGTGGTACGAATGGAACCAGCAACGGTATCGTACCTATGCTGAAGGTGTTTAACGATACCGCCCGCTATGTAGATCAGGGTGGAGGTAAACGTAAAGGAGCCTTCGCCATTTACCTGGAGCCATGGCATGCCGATGTATTCTCGTTCCTGGATCTGCGTAAAAACCATGGCAAGGAAGAGTTACGTGCGCGTGACTTGTTCTATGCCCTTTGGATTTGCGATTTGTTCATGAGACGCGTGGAAGAGGATGGCGAATGGAGCCTGTTCTGCCCACATGAAGCACCCGGACTTGCCGACTGCTTTGGCGCCGAGTTTGATGCTTTATATGAGCGTTATGAAAAAGAAGGCCGCGCACGTAAAACCATTAAAGCACAGGAATTGTGGTTTGCAATATTGGATTCACAAATTGAAACCGGAACGCCATACCTATTGTATAAGGATGCGGCAAACAGCAAATCCAATCAGCAGAATCTTGGAACAATAAAGAGCTCCAACCTTTGTACGGAAATTATCGAGTACACGTCGAAAGACGAAGTTGCGGTTTGTAACCTGGCTTCTCTGGCCTTGCCCCGATTTGTTATAAATGGTGAGTTCGATCACCAGAAGTTATATGACGTGACCTACCAGGCCACATTGAACCTGAATAAAATCATCGACCACAACTATTATCCGGTTGATGAGGCGAGAAATTCAAATATGCGCCACCGTCCGGTTGGGTTGGGTGTGCAGGGACTCGCAGATGCTTTCATCCTGATGCGTTTGCCGTTTGAAAGCGAAGGTGCACGTATTCTGAATAAAGACATTTTCGAAACCATCTATTTCGCTGCCATGACGGCATCGCATGATCTTGCCGTGAAACACGGTCCGTACCAGACCTTTGAAGGATCACCTTTATCTCAGGGTAAATTCCAGTTTGACCTGTGGAATGTGACACCGGACAGCGGCCGCTGGGACTGGGAAACGCTACGTGCGAATGTGATGAAGAATGGTGCATACAACTCGTTGCTGGTTGCACCGATGCCTACAGCAAGTACATCGCAGATATTGGGTAACAATGAGTGTTTTGAGCCGTATACCTCCAATATATACACCAGAAGGGTATTGAGCGGGGAGTTCATCGTGGTGAACAAACACCTGTTAAAAGACCTTGTTGCATTGGGCTTATGGACCCCGGCGATGAAAGATCGGATCATCCTTGCCAACGGATCCATTCAGGACATTGCAGAGATTCCGGACTACATTAAAGAATTGTATAAAACGGTGTGGGAAATCAAGATGCGCAGCATCATCGATATGGCTGCCGATCGTGGCGCATACATCTGCCAGTCGCAATCTCTAAACCTGTTCATCAATGCACCGAATACCTCAAAACTTACCTCTATGCACTTTTATGCATGGAAGAAAGGATTGAAAACCGGTATGTATTACCTGCGTACGCAGGCGGCTTCTCAAGCCGTTAAGTTTACGGTAGAGAATCAGGCGGGTAAGAATATGGAGCCGGTGATTCCGGAGCATATCGAGCAGAGTGCAGAAGAGATTGTTGAAGGTCCGGTGTGCAGCATGGAAGAGGGTTGCATCAGCTGCTCCGGGTAATCCCCAAGCAGCAGGTTGATGCTTTAACTCCTACTTTAGCGCACCGGTAGGGCTCATTCCTTTGTCCACAATCATTCTCAGATTGCCGTTTAAGTCGGCGGCATAAATTTTAAAGTCTGAGTTTGAAGTTTTAGAAGCGCTATAGAAGATGCGGTCATCTGCCGTAACATACACATAAGGTGCATTGAAACCTTCCGGAGAAATCCGGGAGGTTTTTTTATTGACCAGATCTAATACATAAACCGCTTCATTGGGACCAACTGCATTCTCCACAACATCGGTGTTACCTGCGTTAAAAACCAGCTTACTGCCGTCTTTGCTATAGAAGAAACGGTTGCTGCTGGAGATAAACAGTTTATTTCCGATCAACTTTTCCAGAGGTTGGGTGTCTGTTATTTTACCTGCAAGATCTAAGGTGTAAAGGTTGGTCAGGTCATGTCCGATAAGTTCCTTTTCATTTTTCCAGGTTGGTGCGTAAATGGCGGTTGCAGAGCTGCTGTCCAACATTTTGTAGCCTGAATAATCGGCGTTCAACACACCTACTTTCCACCGGCTTTCTTTGTTGAAAATAGCAAAGGCAATTTTGGTTCCATCGGGCGACCACATGGCCTCGTAGTAGTTATTGTTGGGAACCGGCAGTTGTGCCTGTGTTTTAAGGTGCAGGTCGGCCACCCAGATGCTGCGGTGTCCGGCGGTGTCGCTAACGGTATAGGCAAGCTTTGTGCCGTCCGGAGATATTGCCGGATCTGTTGCCCCACCAAAGGAAATCTGTTTCATGGTGTCGATGCTGGTCACCACAATCCGGTTGCCGTCCTGGTAGGCCAGGGAAAATGGTTTACTACTTAAAAAAGCAGTGTCCAGGGTGGCCACCTGGTTATTTTCAGTTGTTTTATTACTGTTGCAGGCAATAAGGAGGGAGAGCAAAGGAATGGATAATTTTAATAGACGCATGATTTGACGTTAGGTGTTACACAAAGTTAACAAAATGATCGTAGGTCTACCGTTACTGCGGTCCCGCAGAATGGGCTGGATAAATTTGAGATTTGCGTATCTTTGTGGCATGACCAAACATGAACTTATTCCATGTGAGCGCTGCAGCACGAGAATAGAGTGTAAGGCGAACGGTACGGCCGAATGTCAGTGCCATGCCGTTCGGCTGGATTTGAATGCGGTGCAGTACATCAGTGACTTGTTCGAGGGTTGTTTGTGTGCGAATTGCCTGAGGGAACTTCAGGCAGAATACCTGGAGACGCTGCATTAGAATGTTTCCAGGAGCCTCATTATCCAGTTCTATCCTTAACGCAGGTTGCAGGTAACATACGGCAGTTTTAAAGTTCTATCCGGCAGGAACGGCTTGTGCCCTGCGATTTCAGATAAGCACAAGCTGCTATATTATTTTCTATTAACTTTGTAACACAAAAATTTATTGAATGGCTAAAGTACAGGTTGGACTGGTACAGATGAGTTGTACCAGTAATAAACAAGAGAATTTAGATAAGGCAATCGTGAAGATCCGCGAGATTGCCGCTCAGGGTGCACAAGTGGTGTGCCTGCAGGAGCTGTTTACTTCTCTTTATTTTTGCGATGAGGAAGACTATGAAAACTTCAAGTTAGCAGAGTCTATTCCTGGTCCGTCGACAGATGCACTCTCTACAGTTGCTGCGGAACTAAACGTAGTAATTATTGCCTCCCTGTTTGAGAAAAGAGCCGAAGGCTTGTATCACAATACAACAGCAGTGCTGGATGCGGATGGTACCTATCTGGGTAAATACCGCAAGATGCACATCCCGGATGATCCCGGTTTCTATGAGAAGTTCTATTTCACCCCTGGTGATCTTGGATATAAAGTGTTTAAAACCAAGTTTGCGAAGATTGGTGTGCTGATCTGCTGGGATCAATGGTATCCTGAAGCAGCACGGATTACCGCTCTAATGGGTGCTGATTTTCTGGTGTACCCAACGGCCATTGGCTGGGCAAGTACACAGGATGAGGGCACCAATACCGAGCAATACAATGCATGGCAGATGATCCAGCGGTCACATTCCATCGCGAATGGTGTGCCTGTGGTTAGCATTAACCGCGTGGGTGTAGAAGCTGGCGTAAAGTTCTGGGGTGGGTCTTTCGTTTCCAATCCGTTTGGAAGTTTGCTTTATCAGGCATCACATGATGATGAAGAACTTAAAGTTGTAGAGCTGGATTTATCAAGATCCGACCGCTACCGTACGCACTGGCCGTTTTTACGCGACAGACGCATAGACAGTTACTCACCAATTACTAAAAGGTATATAGATGACGAATCTATTTAAGGATAGCCCTAAGCAGGCGGGATATGTGTTTCCGGCAGAATGGGAACTGCATGAAGCAACCTGGTTGAGCTGGCCGCACAAAGAGGAATCCTGGCCTGGTAAGATCGAGTCCATCTATGCTCCTTATGCGGAGTTTATAAAGGTCGTTGCAGAAGGGGAGAAGGTCCGGATCAACATCAATGATGAAGAAACCAAAGCTTTTGCACTGGAACATCTTCAGAAAGCGGGTGCAGACCTGAATAATATTGAGTTTTTTAACCACCCGACTAATGATGCCTGGTGCCGTGACCACGGACCGGCATTCCTGTTGAATGCGGATGGAACAAAGAAGGCGGTCGTGGATTGGGGCTATAATGCCTGGGGCGGGAAATATCCGCCATACGACCTGGATGACGTGATTCCTACGAAAATTGCCAATCACTTTGGGTTGCCATTGTTTACGCCGGACATCGTGATGGAAGGTGGATCTGTGGAATTCAACGGGAAAGGGACGATATTGACGACGACCGCCTGCCTGCTGAATGAAAACCGCAATCCACATTTGGATAAGCAGCAAATCGAAAATTATTTGCTGGAGTATTATGGAGCTGAGCAGGTGCTATGGCTTCGCGACGGTATTGTAGGAGATGATACCGACGGGCACATCGACGACATCACCCGGTTTGTGAACGAAGACACCGTACTAACCGTTGTGGAAAGCAACCCACTGGATGAGAACTATATCTTGTTGCAGGAAAACCTGGAGGCGTTGAAAAAAATGCGCTTGCTTGATGGCAGGCCACTTAAGATCTACCAGCTGCCGATGCCGTCGCCGGTTATCCATGAAGATACGCGGTTGCCCGCTTCCTACGCGAATTTCTATATTGCGAATACGGCTGTAGTGGTGCCTACTTTCCGGGATGTAAATGATAAACTCGCGCTGGACATCATACAAAAGGTGTTTCCGGACCGTAAGGTTGTGGGCATCGACTCAACAGATATCATCTGGGGGTTGGGCAGCTTCCACTGTTTAAGTCAGCAGGAACCCGCATTAAAGAAAAGCTGAACTTAAGGCTACCTTTTTTTAACGTTAAGAATATACAAGATAAATCAAGCACCATTGGCATACATGCAATTGATTGGGCCAAGGGTTCACAAGAAGACCATAAATAATAGATACTGATGAAATTATTAGAAGGAAAAACGGCACTGATCACAGGTGCATCTAAAGGAATAGGGCGCAAAATAGCCGAGAAATTCGCCGAGCAAGGTGCCAACGTTGCGTTTACTTATTTGTCCTCTGTGGAAAAAGGAGAAGCACTGGAGCAGGAGCTTCAAGGTTTCGGTACGCAGGTTAAAGGATACCGTTCTGACGCTTCTAAATTCGAGGAAGCAGAAAAGCTGATCAGTGATATCGTTGCAGATTTTGGTACCCTAGACATCGTAGTGAACAATGCCGGCATCACCAAAGATGGTTTACTGATGCGCATGAGTGAAGAAAACTTTGACGACGTGATTAACGTAAACCTGAAATCAGTATTCAACGTAACTAAGGCTGCCTCCAAGATCATGATGAAAAACCGTAGAGGTGTTTTCATCAATATGAGTTCTGTCGTAGGCGTACAGGGAAATGCCGGACAGGCGAACTACGCCGCTTCAAAGGCAGGTATTATCGGCTTCTCGAAGTCGGTAGCAAAAGAACTGGGCTCCAGAAACATCCGGACCAACGTGGTTGCTCCGGGGTTTATCCGTACGGAGATGACTGATGTGCTTGATCCGAAAGTTGTTAAGGGCTGGGAAGATGGTATTCCATTGAAACGCGCAGGAGAAACGGAAGATGTGGCAAACGTGTGCGTGTTCCTTGCTTCAGATATGAGTGCCTATGTTACCGGACAGGTATTGTCTGTTGACGGAGGAATGATGTAATACAGCCCATCTGTTGTAAATATAAAAAGAACCTTCTACAGCTGTGGAAGGTTCTTTTTGTTTGAATTCGAATCTCGGAATAATGTCGTAATATTAGGCATGGAGATTACAACGTCTGAAGCCATTGAGTTTTTAGGGACCATCTCGTTCGCCATTTCGGGCTCTTTCGCCGCGATGCAGAAGCGGCTGGATCCGTTCGGCGTCCTGATCATTGCATTTGTAACCTCCATTGGCGGAGGTACGGTTCGTGATCTGCTTCTTGGTGACACGCCCGTAGCCTGGATGAGGGATGTTAACTACTGTTTGCTGATCTTACTGACCTCCGTCGCTACGATCTTCTTTAAAAGCCATATAAAGAAGTTTAAAGTTACCCTGTTCGTGTTTGACTCTCTGGGTTTAGGCCTGTTTACGATGATCGGGCTTCAGAAGGGGATTGTCTTTGGATTAAGTCCGGGAATGTGTGTCGCTCTTGGAACAATCACTGGTTGCTTTGGTGGCATTATCAGAGATACACTGCTCAACGCGATACCGTTAATATTCAGAAAGGAGATTTATGCTACTGCCTGCATTCTTGGAGGCATACTGTATTTCGTACTGCTCCAGTTCCATATGAAAGCCGATTTCGCGAAGGTTGCGGTGATTGCATTTATCTTTGTACTGCGGATCGTGGTTGTGAGATATAAGCTGGCCCTGCCTAAATTTGGATCCTAATCTTTCGGTTGCTCCCGGACAATAACAAAGACATCTTCATTGTCTTTTTTCATATAGTACTTCTCTCTGGCAAACTTCTCCGCGGTCTTCAAGTTCGTAGTGAGTTCGTTCAGGTCTTTCTTCACCTGTGCGGTTTCCTTTTCGTAGAAGTCCTTCTCTGTTTGCAGCTTGTTGACTTCCGAGCGGTATTCATATTGAGAAAGCATATCGTTCTTGTCGAAAAACATCATCCATACCACAAACGCAAGGGTACACATGAAGTATTTGTTCTTAAAGAGTTCGATCAGGCCTTTCATCGAGACAAATATAAAATAAAAACCAGCTTGGCACAGGAATAATAAATATTTCCTCAGGTGGTTTAACGGCATAAAAAAAGCTGATCACCGTTGGGTGATCAGCTTTTCTGTCTTTAAAAGTTGTCTTATTTTTTAAGGAACTTGAAATCCATACCCATGAAACGGGCAGCAGATCCCAACTCTTCTTCAATACGCAACAGTTGGTTGTATTTTGCGATCCTGTCTGAACGGGATGCAGAACCTGTTTTGATTTGTCCGCAGTTTAAAGCTACAGCAAGATCCGCAATGGTTGTATCTTCAGTCTCTCCACTTCTGTGGCTCATTACAGAGGTATAGCCATTGTTCTGTGCCAAAGTAACCGCATTGATGGTTTCTGTTAGGGAACCGATCTGGTTTACTTTTACCAGGATCGAGTTTGCAATGCTCTTATCTATTCCTTGTTGTAAACGCTTCACGTTGGTTACAAACAAATCATCACCCACCAACTGTACTTTGTTACCAATTGCATTGGTTAACGCTTCCCACGCTGCCCAGTCGTCTTCATCCAGACCATCTTCAATAGAGATGATCGGGTATTTGCTCGCCCAGTCTACCCAATAGTTAACCATCTCCTCGGAAGTCAGTTTCTCGCCTGAAGACTTGTGGAAGTTATACGTCTGGGTTTTGGAATCGTACATTTCTGAAGCCGCCGCATCCATAGCGATCCAGATGTCTTTACCAGGGGTAAAGCCTGCAGCTTCGATGGAAGTTAATACGGTTTCGATTGCTTCTACGTTAGAGCCGATGTTTGGTGCAAATCCACCTTCATCACCTACGTTTGTAGAATATCCTTTTTTCTTTAGAACTGTTTTCAGGTTATGGAAAACTTCAGTACCCATTTGAAGCGCTTCAGAGAAACTGCTTGCACCCAAAGGCATGATCATGAATTCCTGGAAGTCAATTTTATTATCTGCATGTGCACCACCGTTCATGATGTTCATCATGGGAACAGGCAATGTATTTGCGTTCACACCACCGATGTAACGGTATAATGGTTGTCTGCTTTCTTGCGCAGCTGCTTTGGCTACGGCCAAAGAAACACCAAGGATGGCGTTTGCCCCTAAGTTACCTTTATTTTCAGAACCATCCAGGTCGATCATCAATTTGTCGATCAGGTTTTGTTCAAAAACGTCAACGCCCTGAAGTGCTTCAGCAATTTTCTTATTTACATTTTCAACGGCCTTTAATACACCTTTGCCCATGTAGGTCTTTTCATCCCCGTCTCTTAGTTCAACGGCTTCATGTTTACCCGTACTAGCGCCAGATGGCACAGCTGCACGGCCCATGTTGCCATTTTCTGTAATTACTTCAACTTCAACTGTAGGATTTCCCCTTGAATCAAGGATCTGCCTTGCATGCACATCAATTATTAAACTCATTTTATGTTATTTTTATGTATAAATATACTTAGTGTAAAGGTTACAATTACTAAGGTATATTCAAAGTTAAACAATTAAAAAATTATAAGGTTTGATTGGGGGATTTTTATTCCCACTTAAAGACTTTAACGGCAAGGGCATAAATCAGAATTCCCCACATGAAGAGGATCACGATCTCCTGTTTAACGTCCCACAAGCCTGCACCTTCAAAAGCGACCTTCCGCATGGCGTTGTTCAGGTAGGTTAACGGGAGTGCCCTGCTG
Source organism: Pedobacter sp. (assembly GCA_045629455.1). GTDB lineage: Bacteria > Bacteroidota > Bacteroidia > Sphingobacteriales > Sphingobacteriaceae > Pedobacter. The sequence goes on from JAZQRI010000044.1 coordinate 15,015, forward strand.
ATCGGCTGGAGCCACTGGGGAAAATTCTCTATGGAGAAGAAGGTTCCCGAGAGCAGGAACTGTGGCAGGGTGATAATATTGGATATGGGAGGGATGGTACTTTCGCTTTTCGCGATGCCCGAAACGACGAAGCCAAAGCCCATAAAGACGATCACTCCGAGGAAAGACAACACCAGCATATTCACCACGGTAATCGCGCCGTGGATTAATGTGAATTCGAAGAAGAAGCGTCCAATTAAGATGATGAACAAGGCACCCAAAAGTGCAAATCCAATGCGCGCAATGCCTTCACCAATCACGATACTTGATCTTTTTACAGGTGTGGCAAAGAAACGTTTGATTACAAGCGTTTGCCGGAGGCTGAAGAATACGAATGCAGTTCCGAATACACCGGTGCTTAGCAGGGAGAATCCCAGTTGTCCAGGTAAAATAAAATCAATCATCCGGTAGGTACGGCCGTGCACGGTACTTTCCCGCAGTGCTGCGATTTCCGGCGTCGTATTTCTGGTATTGAGCTGGTACATCGAGTTCTGGAGTAAAGACCGCAGGATATTCCCTTTATCGAGTGAGGCGGAGGTATACTGTACATTGACAATGTACGCCGGCTTACCGGCAGCGTTCTTCTGTACGTCAATGATTCCGTCTATGTTGCCTTTCTCGAGCTTGTTGCTGAGTTCTGCGGCATCATTACCTGTTACCAGGTGCAGCACCGGAATTTGTTCCAGCATACCGATTACAGGGTTGTGAAGATCCGATCCGGGGGCCAAACCTAGGTTCACCTTGGTGCCGCCTCCGCCGAGGAATCCAAAAACCAGAATAAAGATGAGTGGAAAGGCCAGCGTAAACACTACAGCAGAAGGGCTGCGCATGATGGATTGGAAACTGGCTTTTGCCAGCGCAAGTGTAGCCTTGGTATTGTTGTATGGAGTATTCATGTAGAGAAGATGTAATTAATCTGAGGTACTATCCTTCGCGCCATTCCTTGCCTGTCAGGTTGATGAATACATCCTCCAGGTTTGCTTTTTTAACTTCTTTTTTGCGCTCAAATCCAGAATTCACCAGATTGTCTATCAGTTGATCCGGTGTGTCCAGGGCGATGATCTCTCCGTGTTCCACAAAAGCAACACGGTCGCAGAGCTGTTCCGCTTCGTCCATATAGTGCGTCGTAATAACCACAGTTGTCCCATTATCGCGAATGTCGGTGATCAGGTCCCAGAGATTGCGCCGTGCCTGTGGATCCAGGCCGGTGGTCGGCTCATCCAGGAAGATAATCCTGGGAGAGTGGATTAAGGTTGTCGCGATGGAAAACCGCTGTTTTTGTCCGCCCGAAAGTGCCTTGTATTTGGCCTTCGCCTTATCCTGCAGGTTTACTTTGGTCAGCATATCCATCGGTTTAACATCTACGCCGTACAGGCCGGAAAAAAGTTCCATGAGTTCCAGAAGATTCAGGTTCGGATAATAACCTGCGGCCTGTAGTTGTACGCCGATGATTTTCTTGATCTCTGAAGCTTGTTTCTCGACAGAAAAGCCCGCCACGGTAATCTCACCAGAAGTCTTCTCGCGCAGGGTTTCTATAATTTCTAAAGTCGTGGTTTTACCTGCACCGTTCGGGCCGAGCAGACCGAAGATCTCATTTTCATAAACATCAAAACTGATCCCCTTAACTGCTGTAAAGTCACCATACGATTTAACAAGGTTTTGTACCCTGATAATGGCATTTGTTTTATCCATGGTAGAAGATGTACTAAAATAAGGTACTAAACCATCAAAAGCATGTTTAAACATGCTTTTGATGGTTGTGATTGGATATAATTACTTGGTCTTACCAGCTCACTTCACCTGTAATCAGGCCAACGAAGTCGTCGAACAAATAGCGGGAGTCATGCGGGCCTGGAGAAGACTCCGGGTGATACTGTACGGAGAATGCTTTTTTACCTTTTACACGAATACCTTCGATCGATTGATCATTCAGGTTGATGTGGGTAATTTCGACTTTATCAGAATTTCTTACGTCCTCAGGCACGACACCGAAGCCATGGTTCTGTGAAGTAATTTCGCAATGGTTTTTGATGATATTTTTAACCGGGTGGTTCAATCCACGGTGTCCGGTGAACATTTTCATGGTACTGATTCCATTTGCCTGTGCAAGCAGCTGGTGGCCAAGGCAAATACCGAACAGTGGTTTATCTGCTTCCAAGATTTCTTTTACCATATCAATGGCATAAGGCATTGCCGATGGGTCGCCAGGGCCGTTTGATATGAAGTATGCGTCAGCGCCCCATTGTTCCATCTCCTCAAAGCTGGTTTTTGCCGGGAAGACCTGAACATACAGATCGCGGTCATCGAAGTTGCGCAGGGTGTTTTTCTTAATCCCAAAATCTACGGCTGCAACTTTATATTTAGCTTCCGGAGAACCGTAGAAGTAAGGCTCCTGGGTAGATACCTGTGAAGACAGTTCCAGGCCATCCATTGCCGGAACAGCAGCAAGTTTTTCTTTGAGTTGTTCCACATCAAGAATTTCCGAAGAAATGATCGCGTTCATGACCCCACGATCTCTGATGTGTCTTACCAATGCTCTGGTATCAATGTCGGAAATACCAACAATGTGTTCATCCTGGAAATAATCCTGAATGGACTCATTTGCCTGCTTGCGGCTGTACCCGATATTAAAGTTCTTACAAACCAGTCCGGAGATCTTTATACTATTGGATTCAATCTCGTCTTTGTGGATACCGTAATTGCCAATGTGCGCATTGGTGGTAACCATGATCTGGCCAAAATAAGAAGGGTCGGTGAAGATCTCCTGATAGCCGGTCATGCCGGTATTGAAGCAAATTTCTCCAGTTGTAGTTCCTATTTTTCCTGCTGCCTTGCCGTGGTAAACGGTGCCATCGGCCAATAACAAAATAGCAGGTAACTTGGTGTAGTTAGTCATGATGATTAAAATCAGAAGTTATGGTGTGAAAAGAAATGGAAAAGTTCAGGTTAGGGACAGAATTGTCTCTTAAAAAATCAAATATGCAGTGATTCAACCCCTTCATTATCGGGATACAAAGGTAGGTTTTATGCGTAATTAAACCTAATTTTGTTGGATAAAACTATAAACTATGTCTCAACATAAGGAAGTAAGAAGAATTACAACACATATCCTTCAGGAAATGAAACAACGCGGCGAAAAAATCGCGATGTTAACCGCATATGATTATTCCATGGCAACCATCCTGGATGATGCCGGACTGGACGTTTTGCTGGTTGGTGATTCTGCTTCCAATGTAATGGCTGGCCATGAGACAACGCTTCCAATCACGTTAGACCAGATGATCTATCATGCACAGGGGGTGGTTAGAGGTGCCAGTCGCGCGTTTGTAGTCGTTGATCTGCCTTTTGGCACTTACCAGGGCAACTCCAAAGAGGCCTTAAACTCGGCCATACGGATCATGAAGGAGTCCGGTGCACACGGTGTAAAACTGGAAGGTGGCGCCGAGATCCTGGAGTCTGTACAAAGGATCATCACGGCAGGAATTCCAGTGATGGGCCACCTGGGCCTCACGCCGCAGTCGATCTATAAATTCGGCACGTACACCGTCCGGGCCAAAGATGAAGCGGAAGCGGAGAAGCTGAAGAGCGATGCCTTGCTGTTGCAGGAAGCCGGATGTTTTTCCATCGTGCTGGAGAAGATACCTGCGGCACTTGCGAAGTTGGTTGCTGAAAGCGTACACATTCCGATCATAGGCATCGGTGCCGGCCCGCATTGCGACGGACAGGTTTTGGTGGTGAATGATATGATTGGGCTGACCAAAGGGTTTAAGCCACGTTTTCTCCGTCAGTATTTGAATTTGTATGAAGGCGTACTCACCGCTGCACAGTCTTACATCAATGATGTAAAAGCAAATGATTTCCCGAATGAAAAAGAACAGTACTAATCGCCTTTCGTCCCGCGAAAAGCAGTGCGACGCATTTTCAAGTGCGGCCAGATAAAATAAGTAAAGAAAAAGAATACGGATGCCAGTAAATGATAAAGATGTCCTGTTTGAGGACAATCATCTGATCGCAATTAATAAACGTGCCGGAGATATTGTGCAGGTCGATGAGACGGGCGACGAGTCGCTGGATGAAATGGTGAAAACCTATCTCGCCGCGAAATACAACAAGCCCAACAGTGCGTTCCTGGGTGTGGTACATCGCCTGGACCGCCCGGTTAGTGGAGTGATCCTTTTTGCAAAGACCAGTAAGGCGCTGGAAAGGATGAATGCGATTTTCAAGAACCGGGAGGTGAAGAAGACCTACTGGGCCGTTGTCCGGAACAAACCCCAGAAAGCGTCCGGAACGCTGGTGCATTGGCTGGTTAAAAATACACAGAAGAATGTTGTTACGGCGCATACGACAGAAGTTCCCGGGAGCCAGCGTGCAGAACTTAGTTATCGCCTCATTGCGGAACTCAATGGATTTTACCTGCTGGAAGTAGATCCGTTAACAGGACGATCCCATCAGATCCGCGTGCAATTGTCTACCCTTGGTTGTCCGATTGTAGGCGACAACAAGTATGGCTATCCACGTGGAAGCCGCAAAGGCAGTATCTGCCTGCATGCACGCAGACTCCTGTTTATTCATCCCGTAAAAAAAGATAAGGTCGAGATTTTTGCAAAGCTGCCGGTTGATGGGTTTTGGGAGCGCTTTGAGCAGTTCTAATCCTTAAGACGGGTTTAATCCTTACAGGCTACGGCGTCAAGTACAATACCACTCTCAAACTTCAGGTTCTTCGTGTCTTTGAAAACCGTCTTGCCGCCTTTTTCTTCCACTTCCGCATAGCCTTCTACAAGCTGATCCCCTGTTCTTAAGAAGGCGACCTGCCGTTGGGACTCCCTGCCCTCGGAATTGAAGGTGTAATTGGCCAACAGGGTGTCTCCCTTGATCTCTCCCGTAATGGTGCCGTTGTTCCGGTCTTTTTCAAACAATTGATATTTCAACGTTCCGCTTATCTGCTTTCCTGAGGTAACGACGGACAGCTCGACTGTATCCCGGTTCTTATAATATGCATAACATCTTGCGGTTGCACTTGTTGAGTCTGTTTCTTGAAGGTTTTCTGTACCGGCGGCCTGGTTTGTGGATTGGTCGGTTCCGGCAGGTTGAGGCTGACACGCCGCAAGGCATAGCGGCAGGATTAGGGTAGCTAGGAATTTATTTTTCATCGATATATAAGTTGCAGGCATGGGCCTGAGGTATGTGGACATTAATAGTAGAACGAATATATGCGATTAAAAACATCCCCACGAATAAAAGAACGCGGCACGTTTGTCCCGGCTTTTTTACGGTGTATTTGCCGCAAAACGTAATTTTATGCTATATTCAAGCCGATGTTCCATTTACATTAAAGTTAGACCCGTATGAAATTTAAAGCGTTCCTGATACTCTCTTTTTTAATCGCAACCGTTTTCCTGATGAGCGGCTTTATGCCTCAGCCGGAAACCAGGAAGTATGTGAATCTGAAGGTTCTTCCAAAGGACATCAGCAAGGATGAGCTCGACAGCGTGATGGATGGGTTTAAGGGGGCGCTGGGCGTGAAATGTGGCTTTTGCCACGCGCCAAGGAAAGATGACCCCAAGCGGCTGGATTTCGCGAGTGATGCAAAGGAGGAAAAGGAAACGGCGAGAATGATGATGAAAATGACAGCTAAGCTCAATAAAAAGTATTTTCATGTGAAGGATGCAAATGTTCCGAATGCGGTGCTTGCTGTAAATTGCATCACTTGTCACCGTGGGAATACAGACCCCAAGAAGACAAACTAATCCATTCAAATAGGGGCAAAGGGCCCTGTGTGTACGCAACTCGAGTTTTCTAAAACAGTTTTATCTTCTGATCTGTTCCTCCTATAAAAACAGGAAAACATGAAATTTAAAAAAGATAACACCGCATTGACAACCATTGGTTTATTGGCCGGACTTGCTGTAGGGGCTGTAGTAGCCGCCTTATTTGCACCTAAAAGTGGAAGTGACACCAGGGAAGATATTGCCAACGTCATTAAAAGCGTGTTTGGCTCAGAAGAAGCTGGTAACTCCGTGGAGGTAAAACCGCATGCTGTAGAGGATCTTAGGCTTCATGCAAAGGAAGTAGCAGATCAGCTTGCCGGATCTCCGGAGACGGCAGTAGACCTGACAAAGACGACATTGAAAGCGGACATTCCGAAGTCCCGTCAGTTGCCGATCAATGAATAATCATGTGCCCGTTTGCCGGGGTGCCAGAAATATAAGACCATAACTCATCCGGGTTATGGTTTTTTTACCGCCCGCAAAAAATATGTATTTGCAGGTAATTACCTTACTTTTGTCGCCTAAACGATTATTATGGCTACAGACAACAGCAAACCCGTATATCCAGATTTCGCCACCTTTTACAAAGAAGTGGTTCAACCGCTCAAAGAGGCAAACCATGCCTTGGTTCGCCTGGATGGCAAGCTAAAAGGAAATACACGCAGCTTCTCCGGTTATTTCCTGTATCAAGGTAAAAAGTGGAAAGTCGCTGCCGATACCCATATTTCGAAACTTGACCTTGTTTTCGGGGAGATCAGTAAAGGAAATGATCCCTTTGTAATCAAACCGACAAGGGATCATGCAGGAGAAACGCTTTCTATAAAAGGACAGCCGGTAAGAGATACCCGTTTTTATGTATACAACGCGTAGCTAATTTCTACGGCTGCGTTATTTTTCTGTTTTTACATGGGCTTTGATGCAAGATCCTATATTTGCGCCACCAAAGCCGATAACCAGACATGTATCCAGCTAAACTATTATCCGTTGTACTTGTGCTGGGCTGTACGTATGCACAGGCCCAGAACATTTCTTCCAAAGCAGACAGTACCAATCATTTGAATGAAGTGCTGATCCAGGAGAACCGCATCCAATTACCTTTTTCACAACAAAACCGAAACCTCTGGATTATCGATCAGGAGAAGATAAAGAGTTTACCCGTAAGATCCGTTGCGGAGCTGCTCAGCTTTGTTTCCGGTGTGGATGTGCGGCAACGCGGCCCGGCGGGTACGCAGGCGGACATCGGCATCGATGGAGGTACGTTTGACGAAACACTGGTGCTGTTGAACGGCGTTAAGGTGTCCGATCCGCAGACGGGCCACAACATGATGAACCTTCCCATATCTATTGACGACATCGATCATATTGAGGTTTTAAGGGGGTCAGCTTCCAGAATCTACGGCCTGAATGCCATTACCGGAGCGATAAATATCATTACCCGCACACCCGTAAAAACCGGTCTTTCGGCAAACGTGTTTGCAGGGAGCAGCTTCAAAAAAGATGAGGTTTCAGGCGATACGTATGCGAACTATGGCGTCCGTGTCACGGGTGATCTCGCGCTGAAATCATCCAGTCACTTGTTTTCTGCAGGGCAGGAAGCCAGTAATGGCTACCGGTACAATACGGCGTTCGACAATCAGAAACTTTATTATCAGGGTAAGTTTAAAGTGGGTTCGGCAGACCATTTGGATGTTACAGTAGGCTATATACACAATAATTTTGGTGCCAATGGCTTCTACTCCGCACCGGGAGATAAGGAAGCAGAGGAGACGGTAAAAACAACGTTAGCATCTGTTGCCTATACAACCCATATTACCCCAAACTGGACCTTGTCTCCCCGTGTGAGCTACCGATACAACATCGACGATTACCTGTACATCAAGCAAACACCGGATCAGTTCCACAACCACCATGAAACAGGTGTGCTGGACGCCGAGCTAAACAGTACCGTTCAAACCCGTGTGGGTACGTTCGGGCTGGGCTTTGAAGCGCGTTTTGAAGACATCAAAAGTTCGAATTTGGGCAAGCGGGATCGCTCCAACGGCGGCTTCTATGGAGAATACAAGGTGAGCCCGGTCACGGGATTATTGATCAACGTGGGCTCCTACCTGAATTACAATTCTGATTATGGCTGGCAGGCCTTTCCGGGCATTGATGCCGGATATAGCTTTTACGGCAACTGGAAGGCCTTTGTGAATCTCGGAACCGGACAGCGCCTGCCGACATATACCGACTTGTATTATAAGGGGCCTACAAACATCGGAAACGACCAGCTGCAGTCGGAGAAGTCGAAATATGCGGAAGGTGGTGTTAAATACAATGGCGAACAGCTTACGTTGAATGCGAGTTACTTCACCCGCCGGATCTCCAACTTTATCGACTGGGTGAAGGCCATTCAGACCGACCCATGGCAGCCGCAGAACTTCAGCGAGGTTACCACCAATGGTTTCACCATTAGTACGGATTACCGGGTAAAAGGGCTCGCGGTAAACAATGCGGTTAACAGCCTGCGGATTGGTGCATCTTACACGAACCTGGATCCTAGCTTTAAAACAACCCTGTCAAATGCAAACATATCCAGGTATGCCCTGGAGAGTTTAAGGAACCAGTTGAGTGGAACTGTTACTGCGGGTTTGTACAATTTAATCGATGTCACCTTAACCGCCCGTTATTGCGAACGGATCAATTATAAATCCTATACGGTACTGGATGCCAGACTGAACTATAAGCGAAAAAACTACGGCATTTACATTGATGGCGCAAACCTGCTTGACGTCCGGTACATAGAGTCTGGTGCGGTGCCCATGCCGGGAAGCTGGTTTACACTGGGAGTGCGGACTTCGATATAATCCTTCTTAGTTTGCCGCAGATGGCTACAGGTTATATAGCCGTTATTAAACGGTTATTAACGTATCTATCCGGATATTTTACGGTAAGTTCTTCTGCGTGAGATGATGTTTGTTCTGTCGTTAACAAATGCGGACGACACGATGTAGAACTTAAAAACAAAGTCATGGCAAACGAAAAGAACAGTGTACGCTTAAGCGGTTTTGCAGGCACCGATCCTGTAATCGTAGATCTACCCAGCAGTAAGAGAATGGCGAGAATCAGTCTGGCCGTAAATGAATACTATAAGGACAGCGCTGGAGCACAGGTCAACCAGACCCAATGGTTTAACCTTGTTTTCTGGAATAAAAAGGTTCTGCTGATTGAAGACGTGGTAAAAAAGGGTATGGGCTTCCGCGTAGAAGGGAAGTTAAATACACAGCGGTATACCGATAAAAAAGGTGAGCAGCGGTTCTCGACGGAAATTGTCGTCAATTCGCTGGAGCTGATTTCTTGAAGTTGCCGTACAATAGAGTCATTTCTGGACAGAGAAATGGCTCTTATAGCGTTATCATTTGGCTGAAATCCTCCAGATTGTATTGCTTACATCGTCAGCTACAAACATCGCTCCTTCGTTAGAAATGGCGATTCCTACAGGTCTTCCATAAACTTCACCTTTTTCCTGATCTGCGATAAAGCCTGTCAGGAAATCCTCCATCTCTCCCGCTTTTTTTCCATTCTTAAGGGGAATAAAGGCCACCTTATAACCCGACAACTCAGACCTGTTCCAGGAGCCATGCTGACCGATAAACATACCGCCCTGGTATTTCGCAGGGAACCCTTTTGCCTTGTAAAAGGCAAGCCCCAGTGAGGCGGTATGGGCACCAACAGCAATGTCCGGTACAATGGCTTGTTTTACCAGATCAGGCTTTTGCCCTTTAAGTCTTGGGTCCTCATGCTGACCGAAATACGAATAAGGCCAGCCATAAAATCCGTCTTTTTTAACACTCGTCACATAATCAGGTACCAGATCATCTCCCAAACCATCACGTTCGTTTACGGCCGCCCACAAGACATTCGTTTCTGGTGCCAGCGCAATTCCGGTAGGGTTTCTCAATCCGCTTGCATAGATGATTTCTCCGGAACCATCCGGATTAATTTCCAACACAGCGGCCCTTCGAATTTCATGTTCCATTCCATTTTCGCCCACATTACTACCTGAACCCACGGAAACATATATTTTTGAATTGTCGGCATTGGCAGTAATGTTCCTTGTCCAATGATTATTGTACCCGCCGGCGGGAAGGTCTAGAATTTTCTTTCCGGGCTGAGTGATTTTCGTGTCACCATCGTTATAAGGATAGGCAATGATGCCGTCCGTGTTGGCGACGAAAAAGGTATTTCCAATGATTAGGGCGCCGTATGGCTGGTTTAATCCCGTTAAGAATTCAGTCTGCAGCTCCGGCTTTCCATCGTTATTCCGATCTCTGAAAAGCACAATTGTATTGGCGCTTTTGCCGCCTTGTTCCGATTTTGCTTTGCCGGAAATTGCATCGGTAACTTTCTCCTTGACATCACGTTCTGTATTGGAAAGTACGGCCAGAATGTCACCATTCGGTGCGATATAGATGTTCCGCGGGCTCTTGATGTTGGTTGCAAATGCAGTAACGGTAAACCCGGCAGGAGCAGTAGGTGTTTTTCCTGCTGGCCAGCCAATCACCTTACTAAATTTATTTTTAGATGCCGACTCGTCTGGTGCAGGAAGGTGTACTTCCTGACCGTATGTAGCGTTTACTGTGTCTGCTTGCCCTGCTTCTTTATTGTTGTTTGAGTTGCAGGCAAAGATCAATGGGAGACCTGCTAAAGCCGTTAGGAGATTTTTTATGTTCATATTTAGAAGACAAAGAAAACATGTTTAAGATTCCTTAGATATGAACAATGAATTACATCAGATGTTTGCAGTTTTTCGGTTCAATGAATAAGATAGGGGTTACTGAAGTGTCTTTACATGGAATTTTGTCGCAAAAAAAAAACCGTTCCTGTTGAGTTCAGAAACGGCTTTTATAAAGTTTAATTAGGAATTAACCCAATTTTGCTTGTAGGTTTTCGTCAATTGCTGCTAAGAATTCTTCTGTATACAAGTAATCCTTACCATGTTCAACCTTATTTCCGTGAATACAAACGGCTAAATCCTTGGTCATTTTTCCGCTTTCCACAGTTTCGATACAAACCTGCTCCAACGTATGACAGAAGTCGATCAACTCTTGGTTTTGATCTAACACACCGCGGAATTCCAAACCTCTTGTCCATGCGAAGATTGACGCAATCGGGTTTGTTGATGTTGGTTTTCCAGCCTGGTGATCTCTGTAGTGACGGGTAACGGTACCGTGTGCAGCTTCTGCTTCCATTGTTTTACCGTCTGGTGTTACCAATACAGAAGTCATTAGGCCCAGTGAACCGAATCCTTGAGCAACGGTATCAGATTGAACGTCACCATCATAGTTCTTACAAGCCCAAACGAAATTACCATTCCATTTTAATGCAGAAGCAACCATGTCGTCAATCAGACGGTGTTCGTAAGTGATTCCAGCTTCATCAAATTTAGCTTTGAAATCATTTTGATAGATCTCTTCAAAGATATCTTTGAAACGGCCATCGTATTTTTTAAGGATGGTGTTTTTAGTCGATAGATATAAAGGCCATTTTTTAATCAAAGCCTGGTTAAAGCAAGCATGTGCAAAGCCACGGATACTTTCGTCTGTGTTGTACATCGCTAAAGCAACCCCGTCACCTTTAAAGTTGTATACATCAAAAGATTGCACTTCACCACCATCTTCAGGGGTGAAAGTCAGCGTTAATTTACCTTTTCCTTTAGTTACCAGGTCTGTCGCACGGTATTGATCGCCGAAAGCATGACGGCCAATGCAGATCGGAGCAGTCCAGTTTGGTACCAAACGGGGAACATTGTTCATCACGATAGGCTCACGAAACACAGTGCCATCCAGGATGTTACGGATGGTTCCGTTTGGTGATTTCCACATTTGCTTCAAATTGAATTCTTTAACGCGGTCTTCATCAGGGGTGATGGTTGCACATTTAATCCCTACACCGTATTTTTTAATCGCTTCTGCAGCATCGATCGTCACTTGATCATCAGTCTGGTCGCGGTATTCTACACCAAGATCATAATACTTGATATCAAGATCCAAATAAGGCAAGATCAGTTTGTCTTTAATGAATTTCCAGATGATGCGGGTCATTTCGTCACCATCAAGCTCTACAACGGGCTGGGTTACTTTGATTTTTTGTACAGACATATTATTGAGTTCAAATTTAATTGATTGTAAGAAACAAAGATATAAATTCAAAAACAATTAAAGATTTGATACGGTTTTATAATCAAAAAACAGAAGATTATGAAAGCGAATGAAGAAACAAATCCAGATAGCATCAATAATATTAACAAAGCAAACGATAAACTGCACAGTTCTGACCTCGGTGAGGTGAAAGATTTCGACAACCTGGCCTATAACAAAGATGCCAATACCTTCGAGTACGATGTAAAAGGGGAGGAGCTGGACTACGACCATCCGCTTCCCTACGATACGGGAGGGGCAAACGGAACGGACTTCAACTCAGACTATGATGAGGCCAATGAATTTATAGGTGATGAATATGCGAAGACTCCTGTTCAGGACGCAAGCTTGAATGATCTGGGTATGCATGTAGACGACGGATCCATTGTAGAACTTGATCCGGAAGATGAGTTGCTTGCCAAGACGCCTGAAGATGAGCGGCCGGATTTAGATGAGGAAGGATATCCAGTGAACGACCGGCCTCTACTTCCATAGCAGAAAGGCCTTGCGGGTGTATATTACGCTATGATTTTAATGTTGATTACCCTGTAGTTAGCAATTATTACCCTGTAGTTAGCAATTAGAAGGATCTAAGGATTGACATTCAAGTTAAACTTCTTGCGAAGGTCCTCCAGTTTAGGATTTTTGCTGACGAGATAGGTGTATTTCTCGGTGCTCGTATAAAGGCGGTTCTGAATCTTCCGTTCCGCCTTTTCTGTTACTATCGTTACATCAAAGTTTTTCAACCTGGACCTTAAAAAGTTTAAGAAGTCGACCATCTCATCCTGAAGGATACTTTCCTGAGCACTATTTTCAATCAAGACTTTGATCTGGGTAGGCGTAACCAGTATGGGCGGGTTGCTTTTGAGAATGGTATAGAAATTTATTTTATTGTCATCCAGGGTCTTCTGGGTGTACTGATCCCACAAAGCTGTCAGCTGCTCTAATGTAAATGGCTCCTTGTCCTCACCGTAAATGTATTTAGGTCCCTTTTCTTCAATGCCTCCTGCAAGGTTTTCCAGTGAGGTAATGGAAGGTATCAAGGTACCCAGACCGGGGGTCGTTCCCTGGTTGTTTAAAGCAATCTTTCCGGAAGAAGGCGTTAGCTTTATAGGTAAAGATGCCGAACTTTTGTCGTGCAGCGGAATTCGCTGTTCCGGCTGACTTACCGTTTTATGCAGAAGGGGCGGCTGCGCTTCAGGTATGTCCTGTGCTGCAGGAAGCGGTTGCTTCAGTTCAGGCTTAGTTTCCCGAAGATCGGTCTTAAGCCGTCCCGGATCAGCACTTTGCGGAATTAATTCATTTTTTTTTTTAATCTGATCTTGATCAGTCAAACTTTCTGCAGCCACTTTGGGAAGTTGTGCGAGCTGAATGACCGACTGTATATGGCACATCTTGATCAGGGCCAGTTCCACCTGCAGACGTTGATTCTTACTGTTCTTGTAGCTTAAATCACACTGGTTTGCGAGGTTAAGGGCCGTCAGAATAAAAGATACTTGTGTCTGCTTACTTTGCTGAAGATATTTTTGCTTGATGTTCTCGCTTACCTCCAACAGTTTTACCGTTTGCGGATCTTTCGCCACCAGCAGATTTCTCAGGTGGCTCGACAGTCCGTTGATGAAATTGTTACCGTCAAATCCGTTGTTCAGGATCTCGTCGAACAGAATTAGTGCTTTACTCACATCGCCGGAAGTGAGGTCTTCCGTAAGTCGGAAGTAGTAATCGTAATCGAGAATGTTGAGGTTATCGATTACCGACTTGTAGGTTAAATTCTTATTGGTATAACTTACAATCTGGTCGAACATGGAAAGCGCATCGCGCAAACCGCCGTCCGCTTTTTGAGCAATAATGTGCAAGCCATCAGGTTCCACAGCAATGTGCTCCCGCTCTGCGATTCTTGAGAGCAAACCAGAGATGTCGTCTACCTGTATCCTGTTGAAGTCGAAGATCTGACAGCGTGACAGGATGGTAGGCAATATCTTATGCTTCTCTGTTGTTGCCAGAATGAAGATCGCATACGATGGTGGCTCCTCCAGGGTTTTCAGGAAGGCATTAAATGCATTCGCGGAAAGCATGTGAACCTCATCGATGATGTAGATCTTATATTTTCCGGCTTGTGGCGGTATCCGGACCTGTTCAATGAGGCTTCGGATATCATCAACAGAGTTGTTTGACGCTGCATCCAGCTCATGAAAATTGAAGGAATTTCCGCTTTGGAAAGAAACGCAGGAGTCACAAACCCCGCAGGCTTCCTGGTCCGCCGTAAGGTTGGTACAGTTGATGGTTTTTGCAAGGATTCTTGCGCAGGTTGTTTTACCTACACCGCGTGGTCCGCAGAACAGGAATGCCTGCGCCAGTTGATTGTTTTTGATGGCGTTTTTTAACGTTCCGGTAATGTGGTTCTGTCCGACTACGGTTTCGAACGTTGCCGGGCGGTATTTACGGGCGGATACAATGAAATTTTCCATCGCCACGAAATTATGAAATTTTTACCTAGCGGGAGGGATTTAGTTCGAAAAAGGGAGCGGCAAATAGATTTGCCGCCCGTCTTAGCTCCGGTCTCCTGCTGAGGAGCCGGCAACGAGGCCGAAAACTGCTTTAAGGAGTCCGACAACAATGGCCAGCAATGTTGCAGCCCAGAATCCAGTGGTGTTGAAACCGCCCATGAGGCTATCCACCAACAAGATCATCAGGACCGAAATCACGAAAGAAACAAGTCCTAAGGTTAGGAAGTTAATGGGGAAGGTCAGGATCCTTAAGATAAAACCAACGGTGGCATTTGCAAGTGCAATCAGGATGGCGGCGATGATTGCCGTTCCATATCCATCAATGCTTACCCCAGGTACCAGCCGTGCGCCGAGGAATACGGCAAGTCCCATTAATAAAATCTCAATAATAATTCTTAACATGTTTGTTTGTGATAGATGAATAAAATGTGCTTTGTAGCAAAGTAATCAATTTTCCTGCTGTTTTGATTAATAAAACAAATGTCTATTTTTTTACTGCCTTGACCTTCCATAATGGGTATACAGATCGTCCTCATAGGTTTCCTGTAAAGGCAGCGCAGGATCGTACCGGGGGCTGTTCTTGATGGCATTTACCGGAATATCCACATATACTGCGGAATCATCCCAGCTCACAGCCTGTATCCATCTTGGCGACAGCAATACTTTTTTCCCTGGCAGCCAGTTTCCTGTATCGACGATAAAGTACCGGATCTTCCAACTTTCATCATCAATGATGAAATCTTCTACATCCCCGATCTCACCATCAGTAGCGTGGATCTTGTACCCTTTAACCTCATTAGTGCTGCGCAGATGTGGGTCGCCGTCAGGTTCCTGGCTGTCTTGTTGCAATATGTTTGGACCAAGCGGAACTGCCGGTTCCGCCATGCCCATCATGTCAATGCCTCCATAGAAGCCAACGCCGGCCGTGCCGGAATATGGCCAGGCATAATAACTGTACAGATCAATTTCTTGCTGACGGGAAACAGGTTTGTCTGTGTCGATATCAGGACTGTTTTTAACTTGTTCCTGCGTAAGATTGACCGGAAATATCTTGTTTTCCCAATCTGGTTGCAATAAGGCCGCAGGAGAAATGAGTACGTTCCGGCCGGATAGCCAGCCACCTGTTTTCACAACCAGGTAGCGTACGGTCCAGGATGTATCGTCGAAATAGAGTTCTTCTACCTTTCCAATTTCTCCGTCGGTAGCACCTATACTAAAGCCTGTTATACTTTTTACATTGTGTTGCATAATCCTTTTTTTAAATCGTAAACGGTTAAACCACCGTCGGCGGTAGTTATCGGATAAGAACCCGGCGAACCGGTTTAAACGCCGCATTGATATATAGGTAACAATGAATCTCACGGAATGTTCCCGGGGTGCTTCGCAGGCCGATTTTTCTTGCGACGCTGATTGAAGTGGAACATGTAAATTTGTTGAAGTAAAATTCCTTAGGTTATATTTGAGCATGGAAAACACGCTGGAAAACCAAACGTATCCAAGCGGGCGCTTTGTCCCGGCTACTGAATATACGAAACAAAACCTTAGGACCTGGATAGAGTCCATCCGGACGGTTCCGCTGCTGCTGGACCACTGCATTGAGAACCTCAATGAAGAGCAGCTCAATACCCCCTATCGCGAAGGCGGCTGGAATACCAATCAAGTCGTACACCACGTGGCCGACAGCCACATGAACGCCTACATCCGGCTGAAGCTGACCTTAACCGAAGACCGGCCGACGATTAAACCCTACGATGAAAAACGCTGGGCGGAATTGCCCGATGTTGCGACTGTCCCTTTGAATATTTCCATAACGCTCATTCACGCTTTACACGAACGCTGGACATCCACGTTGCTCCAGATGGGTGATCAGGATTGGACACGGGAATACTTTCACCCGGGAGACGGAACGTATGTGCCCCTGTGGCAGATGACCAAATTGTACAGCTGGCACGGAAGGCACCATGCGGAACAGATTCGTTTTTTAAGAAGGAGAATGGGCTGGTAGCCTAAGTGGACTTAGCAGATATGAACAAGGAAAATCTAAAGAACTGGGCCGGCAACATCAGCTACAGCACAAGCAATATCTACTATCCAGCAACGGTTGCTGAACTGCAGACGATCGTCAGGAGCTGCGGGAAGTTAACCACGCTTGGCTCAACGCATTCATTTAACAAGATTGCAGACAACAAGGAGAACCTCGTCTCGCTGAAGCACATTAATCGTTTGCTGCACATCGATAAGGCAGCAAATACAGTTACGGTAGAGGGTGGGGCACGTTACGGGGACATTGCTGAAGCGCTGCATGAAGCTGGCTATGCGCTTCCAAACCTGGCATCCCTGCCGCACATTACAGTTGCTGGTGCCTGTGCAACGGCCACCCATGGCTCCGGGATTGGAAACGGGAACCTGTCTACAGCGGTATCTGCAATCGAATTTCTGAATGCTGCAGGCGAGGAAGTAATGCTATCCAGGGAGCAAGACCGCGACGAGTTCTATGGGGCGGTCGTCGGATTGGGTGCATTTGGTGTCATCACCAGAATAACCCTCGATCTGGTGCCAGCTTTCGACATGAGGCAATTCGTTTACCTCGATTTTCCTATGACCGAGCTTAAAGACCACTTTAACGACATACAAGCGGAGGGCTATAGCGTCAGTCTTTTTACCGACTGGCGGAATGAACGAATCAATCAGGTATGGATAAAAAGCGCTGTCACGGAAGGGGAGACCCCAGCTTTGAAAGACAGGTTTCTTGGCGCCAGACTGGCCAGTGGTGATGTACATCCGGTCGCGGGGCAGTCCGCAGAAAATGTAACCACACAGCAGGGAATTCCAGGGCCCTGGTACGCGCGTTTGCCACATTTCAAAATGGGTTTTAAGCCGAGCGCGGGAGAGGAATTGCAGAGCGAGTATTTCGTTCCGGTGGAACATGCTTTTGAAGCTATGATGGCAATAGCGGAACTCGCTGAGCAAATTATCCCGCACATCCTGGTGTCGGAAATCAGAACTATAAAAGCGGATGAATTGTGGATGAGCCCTTGTTACCAGAGAAGCTGCGTGGCTTTCCACTTTACGTGGAAGCAGGATGTGGAAGCCGTAATGGCACTCCTGCCACTCATTGAACATCAACTGGAGTGCTTTGAAGCCATCCCGCACCTGGCAAAACTCTTCACAATGGCTCCAGCAGTCCTTCAGTCCAGGTACCAGCGGCTGAACGATTTCAGGCAACTGGTGAAACAGCATGATCCCAGTGGCAAGTTTCAGAATGAATTCCTTACCCGGAATATTTTCGGGTAGGGGTTGTGGTCCTGTGTTTTCAGGTGCCTGATCTATGGATTACTTGTTTAAAAAGTCCTAAATTGAACGCAACTAAATTTAGAACCCGATGAACAAACGCGACAAACACCTTCAAGACTTCTTTAAACCCCTGTACCTTTTTCTTCTGATTGCCGCCTCGGCAATGATCGGAAGCGCTTCCGCTTACGCACAAAAAACGAAAATCCTCGTCTTTGCTAAAACAGCCGGCTATCATCATGCCTCCATTGATCAGGGAATTGCTGCCCTGAAGAAGCTGGGCGCTGAAAACAATTTTCTTGTAGACGCGACGACAGATTCCACGCGGTTCACCTTTGAAAATTTAAAGCTGTACGCTGCGGTTGTGTTTCTAAGCACGTCCGGTGATGTGCTTAATCCCGCACAGCAGCAGGCTTTCGAGAAGTACATTCAATCCGGAAAGGGCTTTGTTGGTGTACATGCGGCAGCAGATACGGAGTACGACTGGCCCTGGTATGGTAAACTGGTCGGCGCGTACTTTGTGAAACATCCGGAGCAGCAGGTGGCCACCCTGCAGGTCGTCAATCGCAAAAGCATCTCCACGAAACACCTTCCCGAGTCCTGGAGCCGTAAAGATGAGTGGTACAACTACCGCGATTTCCAGCCAGATTTAAAGGTTTTAATCAAACTAGATGAAAGCAGCTACAAAGGTGGGAGCAACGGGGATAACCATCCAATCGTCTGGTATCACAGCTATGATGGGGGCCGGGCTTTCTACACCGGACTGGGTCACGTGGAAGAATCCTATACAGATCCCTTGTTCCTCAAGCACTTACTGGGCGGTGTGCAGTATGCGACCGGACAGAAGAAAATGGAATAAAGCAGCTTGTTTTTAAGGTAACGGTTTGATTTATTGAAATTTATTCCTAAGTTTGCGTCCCCGTAGTAATGCGGTGTAAACATAAATAATTAAATAACAATGAATCAGTACGAAACTGTTATCGTTCTAACCCCGTTGTTGTCAGAAGAGGTAGCTAAAGAAGCAATTGCAAAATTTAGCAAAATTATCGCTGACAGCGGAGCCGAAATTATCCAGGAGGATAGTTGGGGTTTGAGAAAATTAGCGTATCCGATTGACAAAAAAGCAAGCGGACATTTCCACCTAACGGAGTACAAAGCGTCAGGTGAATTAATTAACAAATTGGAATTAGAACTAAAGCGCGATGAGCGTGTTCTACGTTTCCTAACCATTAGATTAGACCGTCACGCGGTTGCGTATAATGAGAAGAAACGCAGTGGTGCTTTTAACAAGAAACCTAAACAGGAGGCTGCAGTATAATGGCTAAGGATCAAAAAATACAATATGTTACCGCCCCAAAAGTGGACGATAACAGAAAGAAATATTGCCGTTTCAAAAAGAATGGTATTAAATATATTGATTACAAAGACGCAAACTTCTTGTTGAAATTCATCAATGATCAAGGTAAGATCTTACCTCGCCGTTTAACCGGTACATCTTTGAAATTTCAACGTAAAGTGGCTCAGGCGGTAAAACGCTCACGTCACGTTGGTTTGTTACCTTTCGTTGCTGACCAGTTAAAATAAGCGCTGAACATGGAAATTATTTTAAAACAAGATATCAAATCCCTAGGGGAGAAAGATGATATCGTGAATGTGAAGCCGGGTTTTGGGCGTAACTACCTGATTCCTCAGGGATTTGCTCAATTGGCTACTTCATCTGCTAAGAAAGTATTGGCAGAAAACCTGAAGCAAGCTGCTTTTAAACAAGATAAGATTAAGAAAGATGCTGAAGAAATCGCTGGTCGTTTAACTGACGTTAAATTGTCTATCGGTGCTAAAGCTGGTGAAACGGGTAAAATATTTGGTGCAGTAAACACCATTATGATCGCTGATGCATTGAAACAACAAGGTTTTGATGTTGACCGTCGCCGGATCACTTTTGAAACTGAACCTAAATTTGTTGGTGATTATATCGCTAACTTAAACTTACACAAAGAAGTGAAAGTTAAAGTTCCTTTCTCAGTTGTAGCTGAATAAGCATCAATTAACACATAAAAAAGGCGTCCCGGATATCCGGGACTCCTTTTTTTATACATCAACCCGTTCTTTATTGAGGTTGCCTTAGTTTAGTTACTGCTAAGGTATGGCAGCTAGAGCAGACTATCTCCTCAGGCTGCTTCTCTTTTCGTCTATAATCCGCCTCATTTCCTTCACATCACTCTTACTGAACCCGTGTACTTCTATCTTGCTTCCATTAAGCAATAGCCTCAGCGTGCAAAAACCAATCATAGGGGAATCCACTTCTATTGCTGAGATATCCTGGTAGTTCAGGTACTTCGAGTCTCCACTAAAAAGCCCCGGCACTTTAATTTCAATACTGTTCTCCTCCAGGTTAATTTCCGTTGGAAATACTTTGTTGCCCTCTGATAGTCTTGATGCTTTGAATTTCATAGTGTTCTATAATGTCGTAAACGTTTTGACTGACAGAAGGTTTTTACATTGCTTTTTACAAGCTGCAAGCTCATGATAACCATGTAAACACAGGTTAATCTGTCGATTTTTCATTTATCAAAAGTAAACAATTCAGCCGAAAATGTTTTTATATACCTTTGAGCAATGGCAAAAAGACGTACAAACACAAGCAAGACAAAAAAACCACTACTACAAAGAATCTCGGGACTGATTTCCAGTGTGTTACTCTGGTTTTTACTTGTCTCTGTGCTTTGGGTGCTTGCTTACCGGTTCATCAACCCGCCCATAACTTTATTGATGATCAGCCGGAACATTGAACGCAAAGCGAATGGTAAGTCCTTCAAAACAGAAAAGACGTGGGTCAACTTTGAGAATATATCCGACAATATGAAAAGGGCAGCCGTCAGTGCCGAGGATCAGAAGTTTCTGAAACACATCGGCTTCGACATCAAAGCCATCGAGCGTGCCTATAAGAGCAATGAAAAAGGAAAGAAAGTAAAGGGCGGGAGCACCATTTCCCAGCAAACAGCAAAGAACGTCTTTCTTTGGCCAGGGCGTTCTTGGATCCGCAAGGGCTTTGAAGCTTACTTTACCCTATTAATTGAAATGCTCTGGAGCAAAGAACGCATCCTGGAGGTCTATCTCAATGTGATCGAAATGGGCGATGGTATCTATGGTGCAGAAGCCGCAGCACAGGCATACTTCGGTAAATCCTGCACGACCTTGACCAAGTCGCAGGCCGCCCTGATCGCTGCTTGTTTCCCAAATCCACGAAGATGGACGCCCAATCATCCGACGCCATACATCAGGCACAAGCAATATGTAATCATGCGCATTATGCGCAGAATGGGACCTTTGGATTTTTAACCATCGGTGTTTTGAGCGGTGATCTGGCAAGTGCCCTCAAGAAATTCTTTTGGTTTGAATCGGCCTTACCCACTCGTCACAGGCGCACACTGAGCACACATTTTCACCATCATGTAAGTGTGCCACCTGCCCACAGGAGTGGCAGCCAAAGGATCCGGAAGCCGGAATGTACATGGTTTTCTCATCAAGCATATGCGGAAAGATCGGCAGGCCTGGTTTTACTTCCTCATCCGGATAAAACAGTACGCTGAAATCACCGGAAGTCTCAATAAGCACGGTTTTCACCTGTCCCAGGTGTTCTACATTAAGCAAGCGGAGTTCGCCAAATAGCTCATCCTTTGATAAACCCGATTTGGCAAAGGATTCCGGTATAATCGTGCCATCCCGAATCACATAGGTCGGCGTGCCTTCAAGGAGGCGCTCAAACCAACCAAATTTATCAGCCAGGCGTGTGATGATGATGTACAGTGATATGATCACAATGAACACGGTAAGTGCAGGCAGGATACCCACGTCTTCATAAAACATCGGATCGCCTGCGGCGGATCCCAGACCTATGATCAATACCAGCTCAAAAATGGAAAGTTGCTTGATTCCCCTTTTACCGGACGCACGCAGGGTAAAAAGAATAACGAAAAACATAACGATAGAACGGAACACAACCTCAATCAGAAAGTCCGCCGATAAATCATTTAATAAAATTCTACTCCATTCAACCATTTTGTGCAGTGTTATACGATACAATTAAATCTAAGAATAAAATGCAATTCATCATCGTCAGGGAAATGTGCCAACTATTCGCCTTGAGCGACCCCGATCGGCAGCGTGAAATAGAAAGTACTGCCTTTACCGGATTCACTTTCTACCCAGATTTTGCCCTGGTGGCGTTCGATGATCTCTGCACTGAGGTAAAGACCAATTCCAAAGCCCGAAATATTCTTGGTGTGGCTGGTCTCCACCCGGTGATACCGTTCGAATATCCGCGCGGTATCCTCTTGCTTCATGCCCATACCATCGTCCTTCACACTCACCTGTGCAGTGTTGCCGAGTATGTGACATTCTACCACGACCCTATCGCCCTTTGGCGAATACTTTACGGCATTGCTCAGTAAGTTTGAGATCACCGAACCGATCTTGTCTTCATCTGCAAATACATAAACCGGCTCACAGGGTTCAAAGTAGATCTGATGGGTTGACGCCGTCAGTTCCGCTTCAGCGATGGTCTCCCGGATGAGTGCCTCCAGGTTGAAGCGGCGTTTATCGATCATAATCTTTCCGGACTCAAGGCGTGACATGTTCAGGAAACCATTGATCATCGCACCCATTTTCTTCACCTGAACAGAGGCTTTTTCCAGGGCGACTTTCATGAAAGTATCGTCACTATTCTTTAACCTGGTATTGGCCACCTGCACCAGTCCGCTTAAGGCCGTTAGTGGCGTCTTTAGCTCATGACTGACCATGCCGATAAAGTCATTTTTGCGGATTTCATCTTTCTTCAGCTCCGTGATATCGACGCAGGAACTGATGTACCCGATAAATGACCCGTCCGCGCGGAAGCGGGCAGGCACTCTGGCATATAGCCAGCGGTAATCACCGTTCTTACTTAATATCCGAAACTCCCCGCTAAAGGATTCTTTCTTCTTAGATGCGCTTAAATACGTCTCTATCCACCTGTCTTTATCATCCGGATGAACGATCTCTGCCCATCCCAAATGCTGGAGCTCATGCATCATCTTACCCGTAATCTTTTCCCAGGCTTTGTTAAAGTATGTTGCATTGCTTTCCGGACTGGCGGTTGCGATGAGCACATCTGTGTCTTCCGCCATGGTACGGAAACGCTCTTCGCTTTCTTCAACCGCCTGCTTGGCCAACACCACGTCTGTAACATCGGCGGCAGTGTTCATCACGCCGTAAATGTCGCCTGCTTCGTTTCGGAGTGCAGTAAAGCTGTAATTGAAGAAAAAGACTTTCAATACGCCTTCTACCATCAGGTCCACACGCTGATTGCGTGCATGGAAAGACTTACCCGTTGTAAATACATGGTCAAGTTGGGAATATATGTTTTGGGTATCCAGCTCGGGAAGGACGTCAGCGTAACACTTACCGACCACGTCGTTGCCCTTGCCCCATACGTCCATAATCGCCTGATTTGCGAGCGAGATCCGCATTTCCCTCCCCACGTAAACACCTATCGGGAATGGTGCATTTTCAACGATGCTCCGGGTTTTGTATTCACTCGCCGCAAGTTGCTCAACCGTATGGTGAAGTTTATCCCTGCTCTCGAAAAGCGCTTCGTTGGCCGCGATTAGTTCTTCATTTGCAGCCGCCATTTCTTCATTTATGGCGGTAAGCTCCTCGTTTAGCGACTGGGCTCTCTCCTCGCTGTCGGAAAGCGCCTTCGTGCGGAGGGCAACTTTATCTTCCAGTTCATCATTCAAGACGGCCAGGCTTTCCTGGGCCTGCTGCAGTTCCTCATTGATGGCCTGCAGTTCCTCATTGGAGGCACTTAGCTCTTCGTTTGTTGCAGAAAGTTCTTCGTTGAGGGTCTGCTCTCTTTGCAAAGATTCCATGCTGATGAAGTCCTTCTTTAGCCGTTCAGATTCCAGCAGCTCATCGATGTCCATACAAGAGCCAATATAGCCCGCAAAAGTACCATCTGATGCATAGCGTGGCACACCATGATCCAGTAACCAGCGGTATACGCCGTCATGGCGCCTGAGCCGGTACTCCATTTTGAACTCTTCCCGCGCATCAAATGAACTCAGGTATACGTTCAGGCAACGCTGCAGGTCATCCGGGTGAACCCCTTCAGCCCAGCCATTGCCATACTCTTCTTCCATTGTCCGGCCGGTAAACCGAAGCCAGCCGGCATTAAAAAAATAACAAAGCTTGTCAACATTGGCTATCCAGATCAGCACGGGGGCTGTATCTGCCATAATCTTAAATTGTTCTTCTATCGGAATAATCGGTTCGGTCGGATCTTGCATTGGTTTCAATTGACGCAAAAGTTATGCAAATATGGGCACATTAGCGTGTATTTATCACTGAGGGGGATAAAAATACAAAAGGCTGCCCGATTTGGTGCAGCCTTTTGTGTATATCAGAGTACATTAAACCTATACCAATCCTTTGATCTCTACAAGTTCATTTACATCTTTTCCATAATCTACCCCTGGCACTTTAAAGCCAAATAGATTGTAGAAATCTGTTTTGTAACCCTCCATATCACCTATTGACGGCAAAGTTTCGGTGTCGGCCTCGCTCCACAATGCAGCAACCCTTGCCTGAACATCTTCTTTAAGCTCCCAGTCGTCAATCCTGATGCGTCCCTGTTCATCTGTCGGAACCGGATTGCCGGTATATAACCGCTCCTGAAAGAGTCGCTGAATCTGCTCAATGCAGCCCTCATGTAGGTTTTCTTCTTTCATCACCTTGTAAAGCAACGAGATGTAAAGCGGGATCACCGGAATTGCCGAGCTTGCTTGTGTAACCAGGGCCTTATTTACAGATATATAGGCTTTGCCATCGATGTCCTTAAGTTTGTCCGAAATTTTAAATGCCGTCGCTTCCAGATTGTCTTTGGCGCGGCCAATGGTACCTTTCCGGTATACCGCTTCCGTTAATGACGGGCCGATGTACGAGTAAGCGACGGTCGTTGCGCCTGGTGCAAGCAAGTCTTGCGCCTTCAGTTCATCTATCCACATCTCCCAATCTTCACCGCCCATTACGGCAACGGTATTGTCAATGTCTTCGTCTTTCGCGGGCTCAATAGTGATCTCCGAAACGGTTCCGGTATGGATGTCAACGGTTTTATTCGTGAACGGATTTCCGATAGGCTTTAATACAGACCGGTGGGTAATGCCCGTTCTCGGGTTGGTACGCACAGGAGAGGCCAGACTGTAAATAATCAGGTCGATCTGTCCCAGGTCGGCTTTGATCAGGTCGCATGTTTTTTGTTTGATCTCGTCTGAAAAGGCATCACCATTGATGCTCTTCGCGTATAATCCCGCCTGTTCAGCCTGCTGCTCAAAAGCCGCAGTATTGTAAAATCCAGGAGAAGCTGTTTTTCCCGGTGCAGCAGGTTTTTCAAAAAACACGCCAATTGTTGACGCGCCGGACCCAAATGCCGCCGTAATTCTTGACGCCAATCCAAACCCGGTAGAAGCACCGATAACAAGCACTTTCTTCGGCCCCTCAATCGGGCCCTTCGATTTTACATAATTAATTTGATTTATAACGTTTTGCGCGCAACCTTCCGGGTGTGCTGTCAAACAAATAAATCCACGCATTCTCGGTTCTATGATCATTCTTTACTGTTAAGTCGTGCTAATTCTTGTTGGTTCTTTGCCGCAAACTTTCAATTTACGGACCATATTGCTTTATAAAACGGGTCAACATTTCATAAATGCCGCAATTTAAGATATTTTTAACCTAATACTGGAACGCAAAATAAACAATCCTTTTACATCTGCGAACGACAACCATGAAACGACTCCTTCTTTCCGCGCTAACCCTTTTCCTTGTATTCCGCACATCGGCCCAACAAATCCCTGTCATTCCATTACCCAATACCTACGAGAAAAATCCGCAGACCTTTCTACTTTCCGGGCAAACGGAGATCGTCGTTCGTGAGGACGCCTTTTTGCCGCAAGCGAATTACCTGCAAACCGCGCTATTGAAAACAACAGGTATGGCCCTGCGGATCACATCAAAAAGCACAGGGCCAGCCATTTTCCTCAGCAGATCCACCGACAAATCCAGCAACGGCAGTGGTTATAAGATCAGCATGTCGGCAGGCAGGATCGAGATCTCCTCAGCAACCCCTGCGGGCTTGTTCAACGGACTTGGCACCATGCTGCAGCTGATCCCCGCAGAAGCCGGTCAGCAGTCCCTGTCTGTTGCCTGCTGGAATATTGAAGATGCACCGCGATACGGCTGGCGCGGTCTGCTGCTTGACGAATCCCGGCACTTCTACGGGAAGGAAGTGGTGAAGTTCCTCCTCGATCAGATGGCTTACTACAAACTGAATCGTTTCCATTGGCACCTAACCGATGCGCCAGGCTGGCGTCTGGAGATCCGTCAATATCCAAAGCTGACCTTAGTGGGCGGGATTGGCAACTTTTCCAATCCTTTTGCACCTTCAACCTACTACACCCAGGAGGACGTCAAGGAGATCGTACGGTATGCAGCAGAGCGATTTATTGAGGTTATTCCGGAGATCGATATGCCAGGGCACGCAACAGCCGCAAACAAAGCCTATCCGGAGTATAGCGGCGGAGGCTCTGAAGCCTATCCAGACTTCACCTTCAATCCCGGTAAAGAAACGACTTATGACTACCTGACGAACATTCTCCGGGAAACGGATGTCCTTTTTCCATCCCAGATGATTCACCTTGGGGGCGATGAGGTGCATTTCGGCAATGCGAACTGGAATACCGACCCAGCAGTACAGCAGCTGATGCGCCAGCAGCGGCTGCCTGACCTGAAAGCCGTAGAGGATTACTTCAACAAGCGGATGGCCGATAGCCTGGTGAAGTTGAACAATAAACTGCTGCTCTGGGATGAAGCTGCGGTAAGTGATCTTCCTGCAGACAAAACACTGATCTTCTGGTGGAGACATGACAAGCCGGAACAACTCAAACTGGCCTTAAAGAAAGGTTTCTCCGTGGTTCTTACACCACGGCTGCCCTTTTATTTTGATTTTGTGCAGGATGCCGGAGATCGCGTCGGGCGCCGCTGGGATGGAAAGTTCAATACGGTAGCTGATGTCTACAACTTCTCTGCAGACAGCCTGATCGTCCCATCTCAGTCCAAGCAGGTATTGGGTGTGCAGGCGGCGCTCTGGACAGAGCACATCTCCAGCACGGCCAAGCTTCAATATTTACTATTCCCACGCATCGCCGCCCTGGCCGAGGTCGCCTGGACGCAGCCAAAGAACAAGGATCTTACTAATTTCAATGCGCGTCTCCAGAAAAAGATAGACGGGTATAAAAAACAGGGCATCTATTTCTACAATCCGTTTGCACCCAAAGAAACACCGGAGCCGTTGATGTCCGCTGGAATGCAGAAATAGGAAGTGCAGAAATAGCCGAACCGCGGAGGCAAAAGCGTATGCTTCCAAGGCGCGCTTATCGATGTTGCGCAATGTACTTCCAGGCATGTAGCTGCCGCAATGATTTCAGAAAGTTAATGATTAGGGTATATATATAACCCGTTTTATTTCATATACTTGAGTACAGTCCCGTTCACGGGATACGAAATCTGTTTAACTGCTATACATGAATGGTAGGGTAAAGAATTTCAATCGCAGCCGGTTTATTGGCGAACTGGAACAAACGCCGTCCTGGGACATCATCGTCATTGGGGGTGGTGCCACCGGACTGGGTACTGCCCTGGATGCGGCATCAAGAGGGTATAAGACCCTGCTTCTGGAACAGGCAGACTTCGCAAAGGGAACCTCCAGCCGGAGCACAAAGCTGGTGCATGGCGGCGTTCGCTACCTGGCACAAGGGAATGTGGCCCTGGTCTATGAAGCCTTACAGGAGCGCGGCACCCTGCTCGAAAATGCGGCACATCTGGTCAAGCCACAGGAATTCATCATCCCCTGTTACGGCTGGACCTCCATACTGAAGTACTATGCAGGTTTAAAATTGTATGACGCGCTAGCCGGACGCCTCAGCTTTGGGAAGTCTCAGTATCTATCCGCCAGCGAGGTACAAGCGGCCATCCCCACCATAAACAACAAGAATCTAAAAGGCGGTATCCGCTATTATGACGGGCAGTTTGATGACGCGCGCCTTGCGCTGAACATCGCGCAGACCTGTGCGGCGCATGGCGGCACGTTACTGAATTATTTTAAAGTCAGCGGACTGATAAAGACCAACGGAAAAGTCACCGGCGTAAGAGCAGTAGATCTCGAAAGCGGAAAGACGTATGCGCTTCAGGCAAAGGTTGTGGTGAATGCAACCGGTGTATTTGTGGATGAAATACTTCAACTGGATACACCCACAGGTAAAGCAACTGTACAACCTAGCCAGGGCACCCACATCGTTCTGGATAATACTTTTCTTGCCGGGGAGGCGGCAATGATGATCCCGAAAACATCCGACGGGCGTGTGCTGTTCGCTGTTCCCTGGCACGGGTATGTGGTTGTCGGGACAACGGATACGCCGCTTCATCAGCATAGTCTGGAGCCCATTGCGCTGGAAGCAGAAATTAAGTTTATCCTGGATACGGCAAAGCAATATCTCACGCAACCGCCACAAAGAAAGGACGTACGTTCCATTTTCGCAGGGCAGCGTCCGCTTGCTGCCCCGAACAAAGCAACAGGAAGCACCAAAGAGATCTCCCGGAGTCATAAGATTATGGTGTCGCCTTCCTGCTTGCTGACGATAATTGGTGGTAAGTGGACGACCTACCGTAAGATGGCGGAGGACACCGTTGGCAGGGCCATCAAGATTGGGAATCTGCCTCCTGTAGCCTGCAGCACAAGATCCATTAAGATTCATGGAAGCACCGATACTTTGCCGGGACCGCCGCTGGACGTTTATGGATCAGATGCCGCCGGCATCCGACAGTTGATTGCAGAACAACCCCATCTCGGCGAGACACTCGGTTCTGGTCTACCGTACCTGGCGGCTGAAGTGATCTGGGCCGTACGGAATGAAATGGCAAGAACCCTGGAGGACGTGCTGGCGCGCAGGTTACGTTTGCTGTTCCTGAATGCACAGGCCGCCATCGACATTGCAGCATGTGTCGCTGAGTTGATGGCTGCAGAACTTGCCATGGATGAGCTCTGGCAGGCTGCGCAGCTGAAATCCTTCACGGCACTTGCAAACCAATACCTGTTAACCACCAAACGCCACTTATAACGTGTATGAAAAAATATATTCTAGCCTTTGATCAGGGTACCACAAGCTCCAGGGCCATTGTTTTTGACCCTAGTGGGGCAATCGTGTCTGTTGCACAGCGGGAATTTACCCAGATCTATCCTCAGCCGGGCTGGGTAGAGCACGATGCAAGAGAGATCTGGTCCACTCAGGTTGCCGTAGCCACGGAAGCGATTCTAAAGGCAAACCTCAAACCCATGAATGTCGCTGCCATCGGGATTACCAACCAACGGGAAACCACCGTCGTATGGGACAGGGCTACCGGTGAGCCGGTCTACAATGCTATTGTCTGGCAGGATCGCCGCACGGCGGATTACTGTGACACCCTGAATGCAGAAGGTGCCGGACAGATCATACAGGAAAAAACCGGTTTGATCGTAGATGCTTATTTTTCCGCGACCAAGATCAAATGGATCCTGGACAACGTGGAAGGCGTACGGCAGAAAGCCGAGGAGGGCAAGCTGTTGTTCGGCACCATCGACAGCTGGCTCATCTGGAATCTCACCGCAGGTGAAGTCCACATTACCGATGTAACGAATGCCTCGCGGACGATGCTCTTTAACATTCATACGCTTTCCTGGGACCCGGAGCTGATTAAGATGTTCGGAATCCCGGAAAATATGCTGCCGGAAGTCCGGTCCTGCAGTGAAGTGTACGGCCACACGGCAGGATCCGTCTTCGCCATGCGTATTCCCATTGCCGGCATCGCCGGCGATCAGCAGGCATCCTTGTTCGGTCAGATGTGTACCGCTCCCGGAATGGTTAAAAACACCTACGGAACAGGCTGTTTTATGCTCATGAACATCGGCACGACGCCAATTTTGTCCAGCAACAACCTGGTCACCACCATCGCCTGGAAGATCGGAGGTCAGGTGCACTATGCCCTTGAAGGCAGCATCTTCATTGCCGGGGCCCTGGTGCAATGGCTGCGCGATGAGCTCAGGATCATCTCCAGTGCTGCGGAGATCGAGCAGCTTGCGATGAAGGTTTCTGACAGTGGGGGCGTTTATGTGGTGCCTGCCTTCGCCGGCCTTGGGGCGCCGCATTGGAATCAATACGCCAGGGGAACGATCTTCGGCATCACCCGTGGTACAAATCGTGCCCACATATCGAGGGCTGCACTGGAAAGCATCGCTTTTCAGACCATGGATGTGCTGAAAGCCATGGAGGCAGATTGCGGAAAAGAAATACTGGAGTTACGTGTGGATGGGGGCGCTACGGCCAACAACCTGCTCATGCAGTTCCAGGCAGATGTCCTCGGCGTGAAGGTGGTCCGCCCGGAGGTTACCGAAGTCACGGCAATCGGCGCAGCTTACCTCGCCGGCCTGGCCACAGGGTACTGGGGAAGCCTGGCAGAAATACAGCAGCAATGGAAAATCGCCAGCAGCTTTTTTCCCAACGAAAACCCCGGCATGACCGGAATGATCAAGGGCTGGAATAAGGCTGTAAAAGCCGTAAAGTTGTGGACAGAATTGCCTTAACTTCTTTAAAAGACATGCTATGAATGAGTTTACAGCCGAGCTGATCGGCACAATGTTTCTGATCCTGTTGGGTAATGGTGTTGTTGCCAACGTGATTTTATCGGGTACAAAGGGGAATAGTGGCGGATGGATCGTCATCACGACCGGTTGGGCACTGGGTGTCTTCACGGGCGTTGTTATTGCCGGTCCATACAGCGGGGCGCATTTAAATCCGGCCGTTAGTGTTGGGCTTGCAATCGCAGGGAAGTTCGCCTGGGCTAAGGTGCCGCTCTTTATTCTGGCACAGTTCATCGGGGCCATGCTGGGCGCTTTACTGGTCTGGCTGACGTATAAGGATCATTTTACCGTAACAAAGGCTCCGGAACTGAAGGCTGCGGTGTTCTGTACCTCACCGGCAATACGGAATACCGTCTCCAACCTGATCAGTGAAGTCATCGGTACGTTCGTCCTGATCTTTGTATTGTTCTATTTCACCAATCCGGAAATGGGCATAGAGAAAACGCCTTTTGGCCTGGGCTCCCTCGGTGCGCTTCCGGTTGCATTCCTGGTGTGGGGGATTGGCCTGTCACTGGGCGGAACAACCGGATACGCCATAAACCCCGCGCGGGACCTCGGTCCCAGGATCATGCACTGGCTGCTGCCCATACCAGAGAAGGGCTCCGGAAACTGGCACTATGCCTGGATTCCCGTAGCAGGCCCCATTCTGGGCGCAGGCCTTGCCGCCATGCTTTATCTTCTGCTGAAAGCGTAAACTGATTTTCTGTGTATCTGAACATGGGCATTCTGACAGTTGCAGGCATGTAAAGCGTAGCTGATGTCTTTCCTGCGTCATTTCGGTTTAGCATTTATAATGGCTATCTTTGTGCCAGTGCAACAGTTAAATACACATAGCGCCCCTGGTTACAGCAGCCCCCTTGCTACGGAAGTACTTTTCGTAAAGGCCAGCTCCTGCGCTATTCTGCCGGTTGCCATTTTCATCAAACGTTATTTCTTCTCGTCCTTTAAGGCTTTTAAAACTGTAGCCCAGGCCTCCTAATTTACCTGGGTCTGGGGATCTTTCTACATTCCTTTTACTTTTAAATCCTTAATTCTATGTCTCTTCATGCGAGAACGCGTTCAGCGCGCGTGCGAATGCTCAATCTGTATTTTGGTCAACCTCATTGTCTGGCTTACCACGCCAGTAGTTTCTTGAGATCTATTGCCTGGAATGCCAGCTACGAAGACAACTGTCCACCAGTAAGAAGAATGAATTAATATCAAAGTAAAACTAATATAACACATATGAATTTAAACAAAAATATTCCGGTAATCATCCGGGAAGATGACTATGACCTGCTTAAGCCTTACTTCACGCGGTCGGGCATGGTTCCAGACGACATGTCCTTATCTGCGGAACTTGGCAGAGCTAAAATTGTGAAGAAAGACAAATTTCCAGCGCATGCCATCCGGATCAACTCTAAGGTTCAAATCCTCGACGAGGAGACGGGTGCTTCCAGAGATCTGTGCATTGTCATGCCACGGGATGCGAATATCAAGGAAAACAAGATTTCCATCACCTCTCCCATCGGGGCAGCGCTAATTGGCTTTAGAAGCGGAGAAACAGTACAGTGGGAAGTGCCGGCAGGATTGAAGCGATTCAAGATTACCGAAGTACACAACGAACAAGATTCTTAAAATTAAACGTAAAACAATTATGAGCACAACAGCAGAAACAACAACAGCCAGTACGGATTCCATCATCCTGACCACCGGAATGTTCGATCTTTTGAAAGATCAGATCAGGCGAAAAAAGTTAGCGCCTTTCAATGAGGCTAAGCTGGTCGAACAGCTGAGAAACGCCCAACAAGTTTTGCGGAATCAGCTTCCCGACAATGTCGTGGACATCAACAGGAGGGTCCGCCTGACCGATCTGGAATCAAACGAGACGCTTACGCTCACCTTTGTTGCACCCGATAAGGCCCGGAGAAAAAACAAGACGGAGTCCATCTTGTCCCCGGTTGGCCTGGCACTAATCGGCTACTGCGAAGGCGCTGAAATCCCCTGGGAGATGCCTGAAGGGGTAAGACGGTTCCGAATTGAAGAAGTATCGGCGATTTAAAAATCAAGAACTGCTGCATGATTATCCTGCAGCAGTTTTTTTTTGTCAACTATTTAGGCTTTCTTACTTCCATTCTTGGCTACTGATTCTGCCAGCCCACGCATATATCCGATCGCAAACAAAGTGCCCAGCGTCATGTACCCCGGACTTGTGTTTTCTTCACCGAACATCGTTGGTACGTGATCCGGACGCATGGTGCCTTTAAAGCCGATATCGTAGTAAGCTTTCATCGCCTCATACATATCAATCTGGCCTTCATCGTGAAATACCTCCGTAAATTTGGTACTTGGCAACACGCCACTCTGATCCTGAACATTCCTGAAGTGAACAAAGTTGATCTTCGAACCCCACCGTCTGATCAGTTTTGGAATATCTACACCCATCAAAGCAAAGTTACCCTGACACATGGTGAGGCCGCTGTATTTGCTTGGCACCAGGTTTAACATGCGATCAAAGTTTTCGACCGTATTCATGATCCGGGAGATTCCCTGAATGCTGTGCACCTGTGGATCATCGGGGTGCAAGGAGAGGTTCATACCTATCTTTTCTGCTTCTGGCACCACTGCCTTTAGAAAGTACTCCAGGTTTTTCCACAGTTCCGCTTTAGAAACCTCACCATACTTCGTCAATGGCTTGTTCTTGATCTTTTCATAATCAAAAGCCGTAACAGTCGCTCCGCCACGTCCCGGGCCAGCCATGTCTGTTCTCATCCAGCTTATTACCGGCATCCAGTTGTAACAGACCACGTCCACATCTCCATGTTGTTTTAAGTTTTTCATGAAGGTGATGAAGTTTGCAATCTCCTCATCGCGGCCCGCTAAACCCAGTTTGGTTTGTTCACCAAGAGCAGGAGGTCCTTCTACAACAGTCCATTTCATGCCAAGCTTTTCCCAGGCCTGTTTTGTTGCTGCGATCGCCTTCGGATCCCAGGGTTTCAAGCCGTCGATCCTTTGAACGCCCCCAACTGCATGGAGTACGTCCATTTGCTGCGCAAAGGGCACACGGGGTGAAGTAGGTCCGGCCCAAAATGCCAGTGCGAACTTGATTCCAGCGTCCCTTTCAAAGGCACGCGCGGCTTTGGCATCCAGCGTATGTTCCATGGGATTGGCCACAGCGCCGTACACACCGCCAAGGGATAGTGCTGCAGCAAGAGAAGTACTTTTCTTGATGAAATCTCTCCGGTTGTCTTTCATGTCTTTAATTCTTTAATTACAGCTGTTTCTTTTTAGCCTGGCAAATGGTTTTGCAATGCAGGTAAATAGGTTGTTTCCGTAAAGTAGAACTTATGACAGAAAATTGCAAGCCTGCAATTGTAACAAGTACAATGCTTTCAGTCGTTTAGAACATAGGTACGAACTAAAAACGCCTGGGCTTTGAGGGCTCCAGGCGCTTGTATACATGGGAAATTGGTATCGGTAATAGGATGTAATTATAGTAAATGTGCAAATACAGAGCTGTGCCAGCTATTTGCAAAGGGAACTTCCCACTTGCTCTGGAACTCGCCCAGGGTTTGCACCAGGTTATTGAAAACGGTGGTTTCCGGCGTAACTTTTTTGATGCTGATCAAGGTCTCGAAGTCTTCTTTGCTTGTCGCCACGATCTTATCGCCCACTTTGTAGGCCATATTGAACCGGTTAAACAGGTCAACATGGTAAGTTTGTTCAATCTCTTTCAATATCCGTACCGAGGAGTCAATGGAACAGCCTGTTGCGCTTGCCGAAGCCTCATCAACGGTAAAAACGATAAAGAAGTTGTACAGCACCTCAGCCTTTGCTTTCAAAGGTTGTCCATGCGCTTGCCACTGATTGGTGAAAGCAGTCAGCTTCTGTTGAATTTCAGCTACTTCTGAAGCAGTGAATTCACGGTCACTTTGGTAAACCCAAACTCTTGATTGTGGAGAAAAACTCATATCACAAATTTAGTATTTTATTTAAATTGGGATATATAAATCCTAAACGGATGAAAAAGTTTACAGTTCGCTTAAAAATGCTGACTATTTTATCAGCAACAATCACTTTTTTCGCTTTCTCCTGGGTTGACTTATTAAATGAGCAAGCAATATTCCTGCAAAAGAAGCTCATTGAGCATTATGATCCCGGCCGGGACGCATCCGGAATAGACCGTTGCGAGCTGAATGTTACCGGTACCGGATTTTGCAGGTACAAACGCTTCTTCGAAAATGGAAAAATAGAATATTTCTCGTTAAATCTGATCAGATTCAAGGACTTCGATTACCTCGGGACGGTCAACGCTGGTGATCTTATAATTCACACGATAAGTGATGATGTGATCGTACAAACGTACAACACGAAAGACGGAGATTTGGATAGTATGGCCTCGGTAATGACTATACCTCTAAAGAATATTGAACCGGAAGATCTGAACGCCTTTGCAAAGACTTTTCTGTCGATGCAGGCTGGCCTGAAGAAATAAGAGTTGAAGAAGGAATATTTAAAGAAGAAACGCCCTCTGGAGAAGAAGAATCAATATTTGAAGAAATAACATATACACCGGTTTCTTCATATCTGGAGGCGACTACAATCTCGGTGCCCTCCGCATGAAGCTCAAACAGGTCTTTTACCAGCTCCATACTATTGTTGTCGCGGGACAAATGCGCCAGCAGCAGATGGCTCATGTAAGCAGGTCTGTGCGTCCTGAACAGCTCCAGCGCCTCCCTGTTGCTCAGGTGACCGCTGCCACCGCTGATCCTTCTTTTTAGGAAATACGGATAACTGCCATTGTTCAGCATATCTTCATCATAATTGGCCTCCAGAAAGGCCGCATGGCATTGCTTGAAGTGACTCTTAAGCTCCTCACAAACGGCACCCAGATCCGTAAATATGCCCACGCGCGTATCTCCGCAGGAAACCATAAAGCTGTGTGGCTCGCAGGCATCGTGGATCTTCGGGAAAGATTTTACCAGCAGGCTCCCAACTTGTACGGTTGAGTGGCTTTCGAGGTTGCGGACCAGTGCTGCATCCAGCGTAAATCTGCAGTTGTTTAGTGTTCCCGGGGTGATGTACACCGGCAGGCGGTATTTCTTCGCCAGGGTGCAAACCCCTTTAATGTGATCCGAGTGCTCATGGGAAATGAACAGCGCCTTAACCCTCTTCATGGAAAGGCCCAGGCGCAGCATCCGCTTCTCAATCTCCCTGCAAGAAATGCCGGCATCAATCAGCACCGCTTCTGTGTCGTTGCCAACATAGTAACAATTGCCGTTGCTGCCTGAGTTCAGGGAGGTGATGAAGAGGTTGTTACAATCCATTTGCTCTTGCGGTTATTTCAGCGATGTCCAGCACCGCTACGTTTTCTGCCTGTTCTTTAACTTTTACGCCATCATTCAGCATGGTCATGCAGAAAGGGCAGGAGGTTGCCACGATGGAAGGATTAAGCGATAAAGCTTCTTCTATCCGTTCTACGTTGATGTCTTTTTTTCCCGGCTCCGGTTCTTTAAACATCTGGGCACCACCGGCGCCGCAGCATAAACCATTGGATTTGCAGCGTTTCATCTCTACGAGTTGTGCATCCAGCATCTCCAGTGCCGCACGTGGCGCTTCATAGACGCCATTTGCACGACCCAGGTAACACGGATCATGGAAAGTGATTTTCTTCCCTTTGAAGCTTTCGCCACCTTCCGCTTTCAGCTTGCCCTCGTCGATCAGCTGCTGGATCAGCTGGGAGTGGTGGATCACCTCGTAAGTGCCGCCCAATCCCGGGTATTCATTTTTTATGGTGTTGAAACAATGCGGGCAGCCGGTTACAATCTTTTTGATGTTGTAGCCATTCAGGACCTCGATGTTGGTCATGGCCTGCATTTGGAAAAGAAATTCGTTTCCTGCGCGTTTTGCGGGGTCGCCGGTGCAGCTTTCTTCCGTTCCGAGTACGGCAAACTTGATGCCCACATGGTGCAGGATCTTGCAGATATCGCGGGTGGTCCGCTGCGCACGTTCATCATAACTTCCAAAGCAGCCTACCCAAAATAGGATTTCCGGTTCTTCGCCCCTGGAAATCATTTCTGCCATTGTTGGTACTGTAAAATTCAATTGCTCAGTCATCTTCAGCGAAAGTATGTATGTGTATCTTGATTCAATTTGTTGGCCCTATCAGCCATTATTCTATTGGCTATTAGTCCTTATTTGCCCAGTTAAAGCGGT
This sequence comes from Pedobacter sp., assembly GCA_045629455.1. Lineage (GTDB taxonomy): Bacteria > Bacteroidota > Bacteroidia > Sphingobacteriales > Sphingobacteriaceae > Pedobacter. Next base: position 51,760 of record JAZQRI010000044.1, read on the forward strand.
CTGCAGGCGCATATTTCCATGGTGCCGCGTTGTTTTCTACATTACTCATCATGGTGTTCAGGCTACCTGGAGCCTGCGACTCTTCCATAACAATGTAACGTCTGAGATCCATGATAATGGATAGCGGATCAATGTTAACCGGACAAGCTTCCACGCAGGCATTGCAGCTGGTGCATGCCCAGATCTCCTCGCGGCTGATGTAAGTGTCCAGTAACGATTTGCCGTCGTCTACGCCTGTAACGGTTTCACCTTTCTTTGCTTTATCTATGTTGTTGCCGACTTCCGTTGCCCGGTCGCGGGTATCCATCATGATCTTACGCGGCGAGAGCAGCTTTCCGGTGATGTTCGCCGGGCAGGATGCCGTGCATCTTCCGCACTCTGTACACGTATAGGCATTCATCAGGTTCACCCAGCTCAGGTCATTCACATCCTTTGCGCCAAAGCGTCCAGGTTCCAGCTCTGCCGGAACGAATGAAGGGTCAAGCATGGCTTTCACCTCATTGGTTACACTTGGCATGTTGGAAAACTTCCCTTTAGGGTCCAGGTTGGTGAAATAGGTATTTGGAAATGCCAGCAGGATGTGGAAATGTTTGGAGTATGGCAGGTAGTTCAGGAAAGCCAGGATACCTAGGATGTGGAACCACCAGCAGCCCCTTTCAATGGCCACCAGGCTGGATTCCGAAGCTGGAAGCAGTCCCTGCAGCCACTGGCTTACCGGAAAAGCACCAGCAGTGATGTAATGGCTTGAACCTAAGGCTTGCAACTTGGCATCTGCCGCATTCATCAGCAGGAATGCCGACATCAATAATATCTCTGTGATCAGGATGTAGTTCGCATCTGACTTCGGCCAGCTGGTCATCTCTATACCCCTGAATCTTTTCAGTTTAAGTACGTTTCTGCGGATGAGGAAAATAACACAGGAAGCCCAAACCGCGAGGGCAAGGAATTCGAATACGCCGATCAGGCCGTTGTACCAGGCGCCAAGTCCGCCGAAAATGCGGTGTGTACCGAATATCCCGTCGATCATGATCTCCAATACCTCGATGTTGATGATGACAAAACCGACGTAGACAAAGCCGTGAAGGATGGCCGCTGTTGGCCGCTTGACCATTTTACTTTGGCCAAAAGCGACTTTAAGCATGGTCATGAGCCTTTTCTGCGGCTGATCGGAACGGTCTGCATCTCTTCCGAGATTTATATTCCGGATGATCTTTTTTAAGTTGAAGCTAAATAAGGCGATTGCAGCTATAGTAAATGCAATAAAAAGGATTTGTGAGATCATTTGCAGGATTATCTAGTTGGTCAGGTAAAGTTAAAGAATTTGTGGGGAACAAGAAGTTATGCAAGCATAATATATTTAAATTTTTGATCATTACATCATTCAGCAGATCTCCATACTTAGCGGGCTGGCGGAGCATTGTGAGGGAGGTTAACAGTTGTTAAGTTGCGCCGGGTTTCAACAACGTCGTCTAAGTCATTTAGAAATAACTTTTACAGGTGTCAAGTGCTCCGGAGAAATGCATGACACATGTAAACTAAATTCAGGATTATCAAGTAAATGGTGTAAAGCTATTTCAGGACGAGGCAGGAAGAAACACGCTTGCAGGTTGAGGCGTGGTCGCTTCGGGGTTGGGACGGGGTTGCTTCGGGGTTGCTTCGGTTATAGCCGAATGAACCCCGTCTGAAGACCGTCTGGACGACGTTAGAATATATACCGCAACCAAACCCTGAATGTCTTTAGTAGCGATTTGTTATGTAGCGGGCAGTGGGGAAGAAAAAAGCATAGCGGATTGAACAAAGCTTCTTTCAGATAATCAGCGGATTATGAGATTAAGATGAAATAATTGATAAAAAGATTTGGACAGTAAAAAAAAGAAAGTACATTTGCACTCCCCAACCGAGAGAACATTTAGTTCAAAGGTGATGGTGCGATAGCTCAGTCGGTAGAGCAAAGGACTGAAAATCCTTGTGTCGCTGGTTCGATCCCAGCTCGCACCACAAGAAAACCTCAGCGCAAGTTGGGGTTTTTTAATGTCCGGGAGTTTAGCTCAGCTGGTTTAGAGCACTACCTCGACAAGGTAGGGGTCACTGGTTCGAGCCCAGTAATTCCCACGGAAGGAAAGCTCCAGAGAGATCTGGAGCTTTTTTGCGTTAAAACCTCTTGGACGTTTGGAGCAATGATGAGTTTCACAACCGATCAGTCGTTCTCGGCCACACAAGCCAGGTTGCTAGACTCATAAAAATTCCGGCGCCTATACAGATGTAAAGTTGTGGAGGGAAATCCGAAAGGCTCCTGCCGGCCTCCAGAAACTCCGGGTCGGTCCAGGCAACCCCCGGAAAGGTGAATGCGCAAGCTTGAGCGCAGTACTGAATGCCGCCGAACAGCACCGCGGCCAGCACATTTGTTCGCTGGTCCCCGGACCGGCGCCATATAAAAAACATTGAAGCGAGTGCTAAAAAGGGACCGAATGACATGGTCTGCGCGTTATGAAATTTAGCGTGCGGTGGCCAGTGATCATTATAGATATGTGTGGCATTCCAGTCGGCAATGAAACCACCAACGGCAATCCCGGCAGCATTGATTGTAATGAGCCATCGCCCAACGTTAAACCTGGTTGAATTTTTCATCTTCTTATCGTTATTACTGTTACAAAGGTGTTTAACACCCTGACGATATATTTAGCCGAATCAACTTTTGTTTCAATCAAAATAACACACTGCAAATAGGATGTCATGGAACTTACAGGCAAGTTGGTGGGGGGGCAAAAAAAAGAAGTGCACGTAACTGGTAAGGTGGGTACGGTTTAACCACATAAAGGAAGTCCCCTAATCAAGGGCAATTAAGGGCGTTAAGGGAAAATATTGGGCTAGGCACCTTCTTTGTTGGAGGTGAATTGTCTATTGCTGACGCTACTCTCCCGTTGAAAGGACTATGCATTTCGGAATAGAGGAGTCATGAAGATTCCGACGACGAAAGATGTTCGTCCTCAGTGAGTAAGGAGAGAAAATGAAATAAACACTATTCTGATTAAAACAAAAGTTAATTCGGCTAAAAATAGGATTGCTCTGGTGCACAACTTTGCTGTATAAATAAATAACTATGAAAATTGTACTTACAGGCTCCTTAGGGAATATCAGCAAACCACTAGCGATAACGTTGATAGAAAACGGACATGATGTTACCATTATCAGTAGCAAGGCGGACCGGCAAAATGAAATTGAAGCGATTGGTGCAAAAGCGGCAATCGGAACGATGTATGATGTAGATTTCCTGACCAAGACTTTTGAAGGTGCCGATGTCGCTTATTGTATGGAAATCTTAGACAGCAATTCATTGCTGCATGACCCGGCGTGTACCTTCGGGGATGTTTTATCAACGATAAGCAAGATTGTATATAATTACAGGCAAGCTATTTTAGCGTCTGGTGTAACCAAGGTAATCCATCTAAGCAGTATTGGTGCACACACCGATAAGGGAACTGGTTTTTTGCTGTTTCATCATCAGGCAGAAAGCATCTTAAGGTCCTTGCCAAATCATGTTTCCATTAAATTTATGCGGCCTGTAGGTTTTTACTATAACTTGCTTCAGTTTGTACCGGTTATTAAGATGATGAGCAAAGGATTTTTAGGCGCATTTATGGCCCTTCGAAATTATGGTTTATCAGGTCTGCTTGGAGGGAAGAGAGGTGTTATCCTTAGCAACTACGGCGGAAAAACGCCCAATCCTTTGGTTTCGCCTTTGGACATTGCAAGTGTGATCGCGGAAGAAATTCAAAAACCTTTTGAAGGCAGGACGTTTCGGTACATAGCAAGCGAGGAGTTGACATGCGATGAGGAGGCAAAAATATTAGGTGAATCAATTGGGAAGCCGTATCTTAAATGGGGTGCCATTTCTGAAAAGCAATTGCTTAAGGCCATGATCGATATGAAAATGAATCCGGGCATTGCCAAAGCTTTTGTGGAAACGAATAATGCAGGGAAAAGTGGAAAACTGTTTGAAGATTACCATCGTCATCGCCCTTTGTTGGGTAAAACAAAATTGAAAGATTTTGCGCCGGAATTTGCTGAAGCCTACAACAAGTAATTCATTCATGATATGAAGACCAGGGCACCCCAACATATTAAAACGATCAGCCAATACCATCAGGCTATGGGCCTTCCGAAGCCTGCACATCCGTTGATCAGTATCCTGAATTTCGATGCTATACCGCAACTGCCCGTAAATGAACCTTTGAGTTTTATTTATGATTTCTATTCCATTTATCTTAAACGGATCTCAAATGTAAAGTTCAAATACGGTCAGCAGGCGAGTGACTTCGATGAAGGCGTACTCTTTTTCATGGCCCCCAATCAGGTGTTTAGTATAGAAGCAGAAAAAATGGCCGAAGTAGAACGATCAGGGTGGATCATGCTTATTCATCCCGACTTTCTGTGGAACACAACACTGGCGAGTACGATACGGCAATATGAATTTTTTGGTTATTCGGTAAATGAAGCACTCTATCTTTCGGCAAAGGAGGAAAAAAAGATTCTAAACATTATTAAGAACATCAGGCAGGAATATGATTCCAATATTGATAAATTTAGTCAGGGCATCATTATCTCTCAATTGGAAGTGTTGTTCAACTATTCCGAAAGGTATTATAACCGTCAATTCATCACCCGTAAAATAACCAACTATAAGGTGCTTACGGTGTTGGAAAACATCCTGACGGAATATTTATATAGTGACGCGTTAGCCAAAAGCGGACTGCCATCGGTACAATATATTGCCCAGACACTGAATATGTCGCCCAATTATCTGGGCGCATTGCTGAAGAACTTAACGGGTCAAAACACCCAGCAACATATCCACAACAAAGTGATCGAAAAGGCGAAAGAAAAGCTGTCTACCACCAGTTTATCAGTGAGCGAAATTGCTTATGAGCTTGGCTTTGAGCACATCCAGTCTTTTAGTAAATTATTTAAAAGCAAAAGCGGGCTAAGCCCGCTTAAATTCAGGGCGGAGTTTAATTGATGGTCAATTAATCACCTTGGGACTACATTAAATGACACGTGTTACTAGGTGTTCCCGAAGTTCTGATCTTCAAGTTCCTCATATTTGAATTCGGGCATATGTTTCAATGATTCTTTTGTTTGATTTATGTACACTGCCGAATTTGCCCATTCAATTTGCGTGATACCAGAAGTTGGAGTTAAAATCTTTTTGCCAGAAAACCAGTGTCCTGTTTCAATTACCACATAAGGAATGTTCCATGTGGTATCATCGATTAAAAAGTCACTTACTTCTCCAAGAACGTCATCCGTAGCGTGGATGGAATATCCCGTGGTGCCTTTGAAGCTCCTTAAGTGTCTGTCACCAGGAATGTCTTCTTCGGACATCTCTTCGGATGGTATACTTTCATTGTCCAAATGGCCTGTAATCCTTTCCTCAAACGGAATTCCGGGTGCGATTACGCCGCCTACCATGCCTGTAGTCATAAACCCAAAACCTCCGCCATCCTGCGGCCATAAATAGTGCTTGTGTAGTTCCGCCTCCTGCTGCACCGAAACTGGTTTATCGGTGTCGATATCCGGACTGTGTTTAACCTGATCCGTCGTAAGATTTACCCGAATGGTTTTTGAATCCCAGCCTATAGATTGCACGGCGACGGGAGAAAGCAGGATCTTCCGACCAAACAGCCAGTTGCCGGTTTCAACAACCAGATAACGCACCTTCCAGGTTGCGTCATCGAAGTAGATATCTTTTACTGTGCCGATCTCACCATCTGTAGCGCCAATCGTAAAGCCAGTCAACTTTTTCACACGATGTAACATAATACCCTCCCTTTATTATCCTGGATATTTATATACAGGTTATTGGATAATAGTCTTTTAGGTGGATTTGTTTTGAAATTTAGATGGCAATTACGCAAAGAAGCTGCATGCCACTTCGATGGCTTTATTGCTTTAGTGTTTCTTGATCTGCATGAAGGTTGCATTATTCGAACTTCACTCCAAGTTTTTGACCAATTCTGCAGCAAGCTGCGATCACGGTTGCCCCGATATAATCAACCACTGCTCTTGGCTTGCTATAGTAGGCTTTATAGCTATAAACATCATTTCTCCAGGCTTTGTAATTCGAGCTATTCATCTGGTCAATAATTGTAGATATGTTTTGCCCATAGGCCATGGTGGTGTGCCACACACCGCTTGGAATATACATGACTTCCCCGGCTTTCAACCTTGCTTTTATTGGTGTGGACGCTCTGAACTTAGGGTATTTTTCGTAGTCTGGATCAGAGATATTGATCGGCGATCTGGATCTTGACAAGCCTTCCTTACCCGGATATAAGAGTTCCTCCTGATCGTTCGGGAATACAATCACTTCCTTTTCGCCGTAGAGTTGAATTAACCAGGCGTGGACATGATACGTATCCTTATGTACGGAATAGTGATTGCCCGCACCGCCGATGTGCAAGTCCATCCCATTCATCAGCTTTCCCTTCAACACTTTTGCTTTTAACCAGTTGGGGGTGATGAAATCAAGATGTAAAGGCTGCATGTATTCCAGTAGTTCTGGCATTTGAGTTAAGATGTCAAACTTAACCGGATAGGGTGCAGGATTTTCCTTGGTGCTATTTTTAGTGAGCTCTAAAATTTGAGAGACCGTAAATTCTTCCACTCCGAACTTGGTCGTACGATCTCCAAAATGATCTTTAAAAAACTGAGGGTTGAAGTTTTTGGCTTGGTCCCATACGTTCGTGGCATCTTCTAAAATTACAGGAGTACCCGTGTTTTGATATTTTTCAATGAACTCTTTGTACGAGAGATCTGACCTTCTTTCGATAGATGCCATGTTTCGGAGGGATTAGTACACGTGAAATTGTTGTATTTATCCCTAATTTAAAAAATTGACTGAGTTAAACTGTGAAATTTTAAATTGCTGGTGAACAGTAGTGTGTAGGTGAAGACCGCCCTTGCATGATCAACTATACACATCAATACCAGAAAATTGGTAAAACACAAAGAAACCTGAGGGTCAGTATGGATTATTTTTGGGTTTGACCGTTGTCTTCTTCCGGGGTACTTTGCTTTTTGATAATCAGTTCATCCACGGTCAGTTTCCCTACACGCAGATCTTTGATGACTGCCCGTTTGATGACAAGCTTCCCAATGGCGACTGCGCCGATTGCGAGGGCTCCAACGGCTATAGCGCCCAAAGCCAATGCCCCTAATGCAGATGCGCCGATTGCCCCGGCACCTACAGCCGTTGCGCCTTCTGCTTTCGCTCCTGTTACTTTAGCAAGTGATGTGTTTAGAAATTTCATAGCGGTTCTTTTCGTGAAAAACAGCAAAAACAACACCAGAGATACTTGTGCCCGGAAGATACCGCATTCGAGGCAAGCAACTATGCAAAAAAGTTCCTATTTTAGGTATGTTAATCTTTTTATTATGGAAATTCAGAAAACGAGCAGTCTAGCCATGTCTAACCTTATGTTGATTGATGCTGCCGTCTGCTCAAGATGGTTTACAAACACGTTTTCGGCCGAATGCAAGCAATTGTTCAATTCATTTTCCATTCTGGATATTAAATTTTCATTAAGATTCGCCTCGAATAGGTTTATTGGTCGTACAATTTGATATTTTTGTTGAAAACCACATAAATTGGTCCTAGTGACTGGTTACTTCTGTGAAATCTTGTTTTTTTTAGCCAAAGATTCAGGCGGACTTTGACTTTGCCCGTAAGAATCTTTTGGAAGCAAATAAAGATCTTGGTCGCGCAAATAGATGGGCAGCTGAAGCCTACTACGGCAAGACGCGCCTTTATATGGGAAATGAAGGGGACCAATACTCAAAATAGTGCTACCGGCGGGAGAGGCTATGGCTTCTTTACACCAACACACCTCAAATAGCTTTGCAAGCCATTCTTTATGAGCGCTTGCTGGAGCTGGGGTTAGAAGGACATAGTGCCTGTGACATCGTTCGTTTCGGAATGGCCGAAAACAACGCTACCGACGTAAGCTATTTTAGTGCTTTTCTCAATTACGAATCCCGTTTCAGAGGTTATCTCAGTGGAGCGAGGTATACTAAGGAGAAAGGAATTATACCAATTCCGCAGAAAGCGACAGACAATAGCGTTGCAGACGGAAAGGTTACGTTGAAACAAAATCCAGGCTATTAACTTCGCTGGGGCTGTATGCTGCTGCGTACCCTGGCGCTTGAATTTACAATTGTTTAATAACTTTACTATTTATATCTCATGATTAAAAAAACAACTTTACTATGTGTGTGTCTGTTCACCGTTGTCGGCAACACCTTTGGTCAACAGAAAATCAGTCAAATATCGAAGCCGTACAAAAAGCCTAAAAATATCATTTTGATGGTGGGTGATGGTATGAGTGCCACCCAGATTTATGCCGGATTAACCGCCAGCAAAAAACCCTTGAACCTGGAGAAGCTGCGATACATCGGATTCTCAAAAACAAATTCTACGCGATATGTTACCGACTCCGGAGCAGGGGCAACGGCATTTTCAACGGGTTACAAGACGAACAATGGGGCAATTGGTGTGGATTCCAACGGGAAGGCCGTACCAACAATACTGGAAATTGCAGAAAAACATGGCTTATCTACCGGGCTTGTTGCTACGACGGATATCACAGATGCTACGCCGGCATCGTTCACCGCACATCAGCCCTCGCGGAAACTTCAGCAGGAAATTGCTGCTGAGTTTCTGAATTCTGGTGTGGACGTGTTTATTGGCGCTGGAGAAGAGCATTTTACGAAGCGGAAAGATGGCGTTGATCTCACCGCTAAACTGAAGGAAAAAGGGTACAAGGTCTCAACAAATATAGACGAGATCACTAGTTTTAGTACCGGAAAAGTAGCCGGATTCCTCGCCGAAAGACCTGCGGCTGAAAGGGGAGACCAGCTTAGCCGTACCGCGCTGTCCACAATAAACATTTTGAAGAAGAATAAGAAAGGCTTCTTTCTTATGGTGGAAGGATCTAAGATTGACGATGGGGGACATGATAATCAAATTGATGTCGTTGTGGAGGAAATGATCGATTTCGATAACACCATCGGTAAAGTGCTTGAGTTTGCCGAAAATGACGGGGAGACACTGGTTATTATCACTGGTGACCATGAAACTGGTGGCTTAACACTAACTTCAGGAGACATCAACACCGGACGGGTAGAAGGTAAGTTTACGACAAAAGGCCATACGGGAGTGATGATACCAGTGTTCGCATATGGTCCCGGTGCAGAGGCTTTTACAGGGATTTATCACAACAACACGATCTTCGATAAGATGATGGCAGCATTCGGTTTTAAGTAAGATCGATCTCGAAACGCGATCTCTGCCCGGAGTTGGGCAAGTTGTTACCTGGCGAGCTAACCGCCTTCTGCCGGATGGTAGCTTCCGCTTGTTGATGTGCCTTCTTTTTGCGAGGTCATCGATTACGATTATCGGTTTTTTATACATTCAAGTGATGCGTGAAATGACGCGTTCTCTAACAGAGGAGGAGTACCATCACTGGTTCGACCCGGGAAAGCAGCACTGCAAAAAGCTTCAGAGAGATCTGGAGCTTTTTTAGGTTTAAGAGGCCCTTCCTGCTCCGAACCTGGGATATTTCTCAGCCTGGATCCGAAATACTGATTGGACATCTGGATCTTGACCAGCCTTCCTTGCTTGGATAAGCGTTCCTCATGATTGTTCGGGAATACGGTGACGTCCTTTCACCGGAAAGTTGAATGAGCCAGGTTTGAACATGCTGCATATCTTTATGTAGGGAGCAGTGATTGAAAAGGAGTAGAATGTTGATTGCTAAGTTCTTATCTTAGACACATAAAAATTTGTCTTATGGATATTCCAGAAAATCACCAGGCTGTGATGCCTTACCTGATGCTGAATGATGCTGCGGCGTTTATTGAATTTACCAAAAGTGTGTTCAACGCCAGTCCTAATTTTAAGGCGATGCGCGAGGATCAGCCTGAAACCATCATGCATGCGGAGGTTAGCATTCAGGGAAGTACAATCATGTTTGCTGATTCGATTCCGCAGTGGCCTGTGGCGAATGCCAATCTTTTCATTTATGTAGCTGATGCGGATGCTACGTACCAGCTTGCCCTGGAACATGGGTCGAGTACGGTCATGGATCTTGCGGATAAAGACTACGGCAGAACCTGCGGCGTGCTTGATCCGTTTGGGAACACGTGGTGGATTACTTC
>JAZQRI010000045.1:0-117066 GCA_045629455.1 Pedobacter sp.
TGTTAATTTCCCAACCCAGCATCAATGATTCCGTAATATGCTGGCTTAGGTTTGTAGAGATGGTCAAATAACATCGGGTAATCGTGCATCTTGCTTTTCGATTTACTATTCCAATATGAATCCCGATCGCCTACACCCCAAAGGGTTATACCATATCGCTGCTTTTTAGGTAGTGCAAGATATGCGTTGGCTATAGCCTTATACTTATCTCCTTGCGCGTCTGCAAGCGACGCGTCCAATTTAAATTCGTTTGGTTTTTTGTACCTGACCCTGATGTCAAGCTCAGATATATGAATTGCTAGTCCAGTTGCTGCTGCAAGTAGGAGATTACGTCTGACGCTACTAACATTAATTCTAAGGGGAACATGCATCTGCATTCCAAGTCCGTGTATTGGAATGCCCCTCCGGTTAAAATTATTGGCCATGTTAATTATCGCTTTAAGCTTTTTTCCTCCATATTCATGCCCGTAGTCATTGTAAAACAGCAAAGCGCCTGGATCTGCTTCATGTGCATACTGGAAGGCCATTGCGATGTATTCCGGACCAAGCTTAGTCAGCCAAATGGTTTTCTTTAATGCACCATCGTCATCGAAAGCTTCATTAACAACATCCCAGGCAGCAACCTGCCCTTTAAAATGCAAAACGACTGTCTGAATATGTGTCTTAAATAGCTTTTTCCAGGCTTCCTTATCGCCCTGAAATTCCGTCACCCATCGGGGTGTGGATTTTGGCCATATAAGCGTCTGCGCATGAATGCGCATATTGTTTTTTTTAGCAAATTTCACAAGATAATCAGCATCATCCCATTTGAAAAGGTCCTTCGCGGGATGTACGGCATGGAACTTCATCGCATTTTCCGCGGTAACGCTATTAAACTCGCGTGCAACCACATTCCGGTATGTGGAATTGTTCTTCAGCAAGTTAATCTTTAATGCTGCACCAATGGGAAAAGGAAGTGCCTGCTTTAAAGATCTGACGGTCAAAGTATCGTCTTTGGGGCCCATGCCGGATTGATACGTACCGCCGAACGATATCGATAAGGAGCAGAATAAAACAAGCAGTAAGCAATACCTCATTGTAAGTTAATTTAATCAGTTAAAAGCTTAACCAAAATTTCGAAATAAATTCTACCATTCAAAAGCGCTCATTGCGTATCGCTTGCGTTTTCCTGTCTTTATTTTCTCTAAATGGCTGCCATTTAGCAAGCACTATCGAGTTTGTTTAGTATTCTATTTAAAAACAGAATGAACTACTTTGTGTAATCTGGTCGAGTCTGATCCGATTTGCTCCCAAATATAGCTCCAGTTCTCGTAACTAGCAGCATTCGAGTGTCCGAAGATCTTCCTTTTACACCATAATCCGTAATGGCTACTTCACCTCATAAGCGAGCAAAAGCGATGCAAATGAATAAACACACTGTCGCAGCAGCATTGGTATTTGGAGCCCGAAGGAAGGAATACTACTAGATCGTTTGAATTGGGTGTGATAGCGCGGATCTCTACGAAAACGCAAAAACAAAAAGGCTGCTCATTTATTGCAAATGAGCAGCCTCTCTAGAAATTTTCGCTATTATTTACCTTGTAAAGCTTCTAACATTGCATAATATGCCGGCTTTGGTTTGTAATCCAGGTCGAACAACAATGGATGGTCGTGATTTTTAACATCCTTGTTTCGGAACGAATCAGCATCTCCAACTCCCCAAGTCGTAATTCCAAATTGTTGTTTTTTCGGAATTGCTAAGTAGGCCTTTGTTATTGCTTTATATTTTGCTGCTTGCGTGTTCAAAAGTGATTTGCTCATCTTAAAAGTATTTGGCATATCTCTACGGGCTTGCACTTCGACTTCTGAAAGGTGCAGCAATAACCCTGTAGCAGCAGCAGCGTTTATATTTTCAATTAGCTCTACATTGTCGTTATAGGTATTTGTATGCAATTGAAACCCCAATCCATGTACTGGAATTTTATTTTTCTTCGCTTGCGCTACAAGACTTAAAATGGCAGCCATTTTTTTTCCACCAAATTCCTGACTATAATCATTATAGAATAGTTTTGCATCGGGATCCGCCTGATGTGCATAAGTATATGCTCTCGCAATGTAATCTTTTCCTAATTTTCTGAGCCAGATACAATCTTTGTACCCCCCATCTGGAGTAAGCGCTTCGTTGACAACATCCCAGGATGCGACCTTACCCTTATAATGTTTAACGACGGTCTGAATATGTGTTTTAAACAATTTTTCCCAGGCAGCTTTATCACCTTTATAATTGCGCAACCATTTAGGGTACACACTGTCTTTCGCCCAGATTAGCGTAGTTCCATGCACTCTTATACCATTCTGACGAGCAAAATCGACTATTCTGTCTCCTTTATCAAAGACAAATTGCTTTTCTGTCGGGCGTACAGTATTCCATTTCATTTCGCTTTCAGGTGTTATACTTGCGAATTCCTTTTTCAGAATGTCACTGTAATATTTCTCTTTCAGCAAATACATTTTCACTGCGGCACCCAATTTAAATGGTGACGTCTTCTTTAAGGTAACGGCAGATGTTGCCGCCATCTCTTCAGGGGGCTGAATTTCAGCAGTCGAACTTAAGTCTTCTTCTAAAGAAGTTTTACACGCCATCATACCGGTGACGAGGAAAAGAAAAATAAAGGCTAAAGACTTAATCCAAGTCTTCGAGAAAGTTGGGTTGGTAAACCTCATGGAGTAATAATTAAGTGGATGATTAAACAATATGCGAAACTACGCATATTATTTGGGGTAAATACTGATTTTGTGATTTTTTTACGTTTTTTTTTAATCTAAGCGGGTATTTAGTGCGCTCAGCACGTTTTTAAATTGGTTAGTTTTTTTAAACTCATTAATCAAAGAATAAAGATGTTAAATAGTCCTATAGTTAATTGTTGTACACATACTTAACGAATGCCTTTATGTTAATATTGCCAGGTATACTTTTCAGGAGCGGCATAAAAAAAAACCTCGCAACACCTTGCGAGGCTTTTTTTCTCAATAATTACCCTTCTAGCCAAAGAATGCACACTTTTTTTGGCACGGTTTTCTCACAACTGTACTGAAAAATGTGTACTAAAAATAATTCATTTTAGACAAGATGACCTATTTTGAACCCATATAATAGTCAAAAAGAATACGGGAATATTCTCTGCCAATTTTCGAAACAGAGAAGTCCATGGCCCGAAGATGTCGTTTCTTACCCTCGGTAGGGTACTTTAAGGCGTCCAGGATTGCATTTGCTATCTCCTCCACTGCGCCAACATCCACGAGTGCGCCATACTCTCCATTGTTTAAAATGTAAGACGGACCGCCAACACAACGTGTAGACACAATCCTTTTTTCTAAAGCAAGCGCTTCTACCAGGACGTTTCCAAATCCTTCGTATTTAGAGGTGAGAACAAATATGTTCGATGCCCTTAGATAAGGGTATGGATTCTCCATTGCTCCGCTTAAGGTTACAAAAGGGTCCAGTCTGAGAGTATGGATTAAATCCTGTAGGCTTTCACGCTCACTTCCGTCTCCGATAATCAGTAAGCGACAGTCCACTTGTTGCTTCACGATCTGAAAAGCTTTAATAAGAGATCCGAAATCTTTCATCTTATTCAATCGCCCTATGGAAATAATGACAGGAACATCGCCGCGGGGCATTATTCCTTCGTCTACTTTGGCTGAGGCCTTTATAAAAAAATCTTCGGTTATTACGGGATTATCTACGACATGTATATAAGCGGGCTTAACCCAACCCTTCTTTTCCAATGCGATAGCAACATCCTTTGAGTTTGCAATGATACCCTTTGCCGACGAATAAGCAGATTTTAACAATAGCACAAAAGCCTTTTTCCGATTAAGTGTTCTATCAATTGGATTAATTTCGCGTATAAAGAATGCTCCAGGCTTAAATGCGGCTTTCCAAGCAAGTCCACTTAACAGCGTTGAGTCGTGGCGCACCGCCAAAATGCTCATGGGCTTATTTTTCTTGAAGAACCGGGCCAGCCAGATCACCTTGTACAAAAACTGCAACAAGGCATTTTTTTCAAATTTGGGGATAGCGACAACCTCCAGACCGGTGGGAATTGTTTGAAATCCGAGGTCTCTGGCGGAGTCATGTGTCATGACTATCGTCACGTCGACTTGGCTATTGAGAAAATATTCACTGATATTTAGTGCAATTTTAGCAGCTCCACCGAAACGAAGCGACGGGATGCAGATAACTAGTTTTCTATTCATGGGCAACGCAAGTTCCTTTCATCTGATATTAGCAGGCAATTTCCCCAGTCAATGACAATGCTCGCAATGCATGATGAGCACAAACGCTTAAGCAATCTCCTTTGCAACACGCTCGCATGCGTTTCCGTCAACATCTGTATAAATTAAACTTCTCAAGTTTTCCCGGTTATCTCGATAGTTGTCTGTCCCCTCAATGAGCAAGTCGAACATGGCAAGCAATTGTCCCTGATTTTCTACAATCGGGCCGGGCAGGTTCTCCAGGTAAGGATATTTAAATCCGTTTACCTGATCGAAGGTATGGTGGTCATATGGCACCAGGTATATGGGACGATCCAATAGGAGGTAATCATGATAAATAGACGAATAGTCACTAATGAGTGCGTCAACATATGGAAGTAAAAAACTCGCTTCAACAAATTCCTTAATGGTTGCCAGTCGTATGTTACTCGTTAGAGATGTTAAATTGTCTGTAGTGTCCTTGCAATGTTGATTTCTTTTCAGATCCTGAAGATGAGGCCGAAGCAACAGCAAAATATTATGCTTTTCAACAAAACGAGCCAATTTAGAAGCATCGAAATCACTAAATGGAAAGAGTTTCGTTTTCGGAGCATATCTCCTCCAGGTTGGCGCATATAAGATCACCTTACTATATTTCTTATTACCTAAAAACCTTGCCCACCCATCCACAGCGGTTTGTGGTGGATTAAACATCCAATCGTTTCGAGGAAAACCGGTAATTTTATACTTATCTGGCGAGAGGCCATTACTTTCCGCTTGAACTTTAGCCATAAAGGGAGAAGTACTTATTGCGAACTCCATCTGTGAGGATGCCTTTAATGTGTCGTTCCTATATCCCCTGTCCACACCTTCGTGTACGGAAAGACGGGTATTCTTAACCGACTGTCCATGGCTCAGATAAATCAACTTTAGCGTCGAGGGAACAGCAAAGTAATGGATTGCAATATCAGTCAACCGGTTGGTATAAAATGCATATTTGGCCTTATTCAACAAATATATTCCTCTTACACTGTCAATCCGTACCACTGGCAAGTTTTTCTCTTTCAATTTCCTATATACGTCATGGCTTTTCGTCATCCAGTAAAACTGTCCTTCAATTCCATGCTCATTGTACCACTCATAGAGCGTCCGGCTGTTGTCCATGTAAAAATCTCCATTTCTTGCCCCAAACAAGATAATGTTCGACTTCTCGTTGCTCATAAAAAGACTTGTACATTTAGAGAGGCAAATAAACAGTGTTTTGTGCAGACTGTTAAAAAAATTTCTCATAATATACAAGGGTCCTCTCAATTATTTATTATTGATAACGGAATTCATAGCTTCCAACACCGCACGAATTAAGGAACTGGAGGTATTTTCAGTATAGTCAAAATAAACGACTTCCACATTCCTTGCAACAAACTTCTGCTCAAGCAGATTCCATTTTTCGCTATTTCTCCAGTCGCCGCCTTTAAATATTTTTTGAAACCCTAGTTTGTCATGGTCAGCCATCTCATCTATGACTTCTTGAGAAATTACTCTGTCTACGTACCGGATTGCTTCAATAATCTTCACTCTTTCGTCAAATGGAATAACCGGAGTTTTGTTTTTCATGTTTTCACAAAGTTCATCCGTGCAAACCCCAACAATCAATTCATCACACTGACTTCTCGCATTCTTCAAAATATTCAAATGTCCGATATGAAATAAATCAAATACTCCAGTTGTATATCCAACGATCTTATTCATCTAAGAATTTTTACTTAATTTAATAAAGGTTTCGCATTAATCCTAACCGCACAGTTCATTCCAGTGCCATTCGCTGCATTTAATAATCCATCGACATGAAACATGCTAGATCTGTTGCAAGGAAACCATACGTTTAAAACGTAAAGATCTTTCCAATAGCTGATCGAACGTTCCACTATAACTTACTTCGCCTTTCTCAAGCATATATATCCGATCTGCTTTCTTTATAGTAGACAACCTATGGGCTATAATGATCATGGTATACTTACCCTGCAGCTTTTCAATATTGTTCTGTATATATATCTCCGTTTCAGAATCGAGCGCAGACGTCGCCTCATCGAGTATCAGTATTTCAGCCTTTTTATAAAGCTCCCGCGCAATGGAGATCCGTTGTTTTTGTCCTCCGGAAATCAGCATTCCTTTATCGCCTAAACTCGTTTTTTCCTTTTGCGGCAAGGAATTCACAAACTCTCCCAATGAAGCAAGTTCCACTACCTCCCAAAAGCGCCGGAGCGATTCTTCATTCTCTTCAGCCCAAAAGGTAATGTTGTTAAACACGTTGTCCCGAAATATGACGGGCTCCTGCGAGATATAGCCAATTTTGCTTCGAAAACTATCGATGTTATATTCTGATAAGGAAACACCATCCAAGGTATAATCACCATCGGCAACAGGCAAAATCCCGGTGATAATATTGGCGAGTGTTGTTTTCCCAGATCCACTTTCACCAACCAATGCTATGGTCTGGTTCTTAGCGATGTCTAAGTTTACATTCCTCAACACCGTTGAGTCGCCATACTTAAAGACCACATTCTCCAACTTGATGTTGTTGTGAAAACCGTCGTAAGGCTTGTCTGCCTGATATTCTTTACCATTCTTCAAATCTTCCGTGACGTTCGCTACCGCCTGTATAGCCCCCACATTCTGTAGAAAGTTCTGCCATGAATTCTGGAAGTTCATCAAGAACGAAAGTGCACGGTAGAAGAGTAACAAGCTGAGAATTATAGATCCTAAGTTGCCACCCAGCCACTTCAGTTCTATTATGATTACGACAACCACGATAACCAGCACTAGTGGCTCCCTTATGCTGGAGGTAATTGCTTGATAAAAGCCGATGGTTTTGTTTAAATCCTCAGTCTGGTCAATTACCTTTTTAATCTTCTTCGAAAATCCTCTAAACTGATCTGTGGCCTTTAGATACTTAAAATAATGTACCGCTTCAATCAGGTAAGCATTGAAATAATTTCCTTTTTCGGAAATATTAACCGAGGCTGCTTTAACAGTTCTGATCAGCCTGCTGAACATCAGATTGGATAAAGCGGAACCGATAGCTACTAGAAATGCAAATTGCCAGTTGGATAAAAATGCCATTACCACATAGGTTAGCAACATCGCAATGCCACTCACGGAGTTTAAATAGTGATTGAGAGCGACCTGGAGCTTCTGTACTTCAGCCGTCAGGATATTCTGTATTTTCCCTGAATCGTATTTTAAGAAGTTTGTGTAGCTCAAATTCTGCAAATCCGACGTAAGACTATACCGAAGGTCTCTTATGAAAGCTTGTTTGAGATTAACCTGTGCATTAAGCTGAAAAAACTTTAAAATGCCCTTTATAAAGAATAAGCCAGCTAATACTATTAAGAACGAATAAATGGTAAACGGAATGTTCAGGTAGTGAAACATGTCTGTTATAAAATGTAGCTTTTCATCCGGCTTAGTCGCTCCAGTAGCAGGTTGTTTATCCATTTCTGAAAGCAGCGGAATAAACATGGCAAGTCCCACACTATCTAAAAAGCTAACGAAGATGCTAAGCAGTATGTTTAACACCAGCTTATTTCCAATTACCCGATAAAAAAAGGTAAAATACCCGAAAAAATTATGCTTAAAGTTCGATTTCATTTAGTTTTTTGTATTTGTAATATAATTTTCAGGAACAAACGACTCGGACTCTGTATCTAGGTCCGTAACTTGTTCTTCAGTATTCTGAAATTCCAGATTAGTCGTCATTAAAAAAACCATGCTTATCGCATAAAAAAGGTTGTTGAAGGATGATACGGATAAACCATTAATAAATACAACGGCGATGAATACCAGAGAAACATCCTTCCTTAATTTACTTTTTACCAACAGCAAATATGTGGCCCAAATTATCCCGATTAGTCCTAGCAGTCCATGGTCATAGATAACACGAAAGATGAATGAATGCAGGATTACCGAGTAACACCTTCCATCACCTGCATAGCTAAACAAATTCTTGAAATAACTCATATACCTACACGATTCAACGCTTAATGGTGTAACTCGCTCTGACCCCAATAACCAATCAAACACACCCCAATGCTGAACATTGCTCCACCACACCAACATAAACCTATACCTATCTATGTCTTCCAGGCTTTGAGAACGCTGAGAAAAAATATAGATGATTAAGGCGCCGAGGATTACTGCGGCAACAGGAATAATGAATACGCGGGTTTTCTTAAAGGAATCATAGATAACAAAGACAACCAAAACACAATACATGAGCAAGGATGCCCTAGACAAGGATAGCAGAGTTATCACCCCAACCAGACCTAAAAAGAAAAGGTACTTTTCTTTGTTCACCGAATAACGGATCAAATACAAGGCATAGAGAAACATCAATTCAAAATTGTTCTCCATAAAGACAATAGGCCGGTCTGATATACGAAGCGCTATAGTCACCAGATACTTTAAAAAGAAAATACTAAATATGATAATTGTAAACCTACTGGATACGCTATAGGTCATCAACTTTTTATTCGCCAAAAATGTTAAGAAGAAAAGGTAGATGAACGACTTATATATGAGCAAAAAGTCCAGAAAATTTGCCTTGCGAAAATCGACGGCATAAATGTAGGACAGAATAACGTACAGAAAACACGCCCATCTGATGATTATAATGCTTGTTATCGGTTCTGCACGTTTTGTCCACCAGTAGCAAATGGAGGCATAACCCATGAAAATTCCTTCTAAAATTAAAACAGCAAAGTCAGCTTGATGCCTCGTCCATAAGAGTGCCAGAGAAATTAACCCAATAAAAGTGAGGCTTACAGTAAAAAGATGTTGAAAAAAAAAGGACTTGATCGAGATTGCAGGCATTTTGAAGTCAGTAATTAATCATTTAAAATAAAGTCCCGTATAGACTTTACCAATTCTTTGGAAGCATATTCACCGATCATTGCTCCCCCTGATTCCGGATCTTTCAATAATACTTCCATGATTTTATTCTTTAATTCAGTTTCGTCGTAGGCGACTGGGACATATCCGAGTAGCTCCATTTTCTTTGCACTGTCAAGTTGATGGTCGTCCCTATGCTCTCCCATTTTTGCCCTGCGCGGGATAATTATGATTCGCTTTCCCTTTGAAAGCGCCGACAACACTGATCCCATGCCCGCATGGCTAACAATCAAGGTGGCTTCATCGAATATCTTATTATACTCCATTGGATTTAGGAATCCGACAACTTCGAGATTGGGCGTTTCAAAATTCACCCCAAACGCCTGGACAACGATCTTATGGCTCGGCAATTCCGCAGCAATCTGATCCATCACTTTAACTAGCCGATTAAACGGCGCTTGCGTCCCTGTTGTTACAAATATCATAATAATATATTTCCAGCATAAATAACCCTACCATTTGCCAAGTGCGGCCACTGAGTGTAAATCCTGTCTACAAACTTCGCTGCGATACGCCCACTTAGTGAGAGCTTTTCCGCACAAGCTATACTTTCAATCCAGATCGTCTTTATACCCAGTATTTTTCCTGCGGCCAACCCCATAAGACCAGGAGCTGCTCCTGTAGATATAATTACATCAGGCCGTTCAATAAAAACAATCCTGAACACTTTATAAAATATGCGGATTAACCTCAACTTATCCCATCGGTTCCCATCCGGAATACAATAGAACTTATGGCCAAAAACTGTACTAGCCAGGCTGTCTTGTGTCGAGACAAAAATCAACTCCATACCATCAAACACCGGTAATAATCGAAGTAACTGTACCCAATGGCCACCAACCGAAGCTATTGCTATTATTTTCATTTTAAATCACTTGTATAAGAGAATTCATTCATCCATCTCCTTGCCATAAATCTCCTTACAACACTTTTCTCCGAAGTATTCACCATCGGTTTTGAGCCCAACGTTACTTTGATACCGTATAAAAAATACATTAGCCCCGTATAGACTCCCCGCTCTTTTGTTAATTTCAAAGATTTAAAAATGTACATGTAGAATGGATATCCCATGTTTCGATACCCTTGTGCCTCCCGTAACAACCCCTTTTTAAAGCCCCCTTCCGCTGACCTGGTCTGTGTAGGGTACAAATGCATAACTTCTTGCTCAAAAAATTTCTCAGTAATAAATCCGTTTGAACGAGCAAGAATATCATCCACCCCGTCCCAACCCTTAAATGGCTTTAGTCCCCCAATTGCTTCTAAGCAGGCTTTCCGGTAAAACTTATTTGGACCCTGGGTGTGCCATCTATGTTTAGATTCTATTTTTTTGTGATTGTGATCGGAAAGTATATAGGTGACACCACTTGCTATACCAAGGCTGGGATACTTATTAAATTTACCAATTAAAAACTCTAAATAATCACTCCGCTGAATGACTAAGTCTGCATCAAGTTTGGCAACAATATCCCATTCCAGCTTTAATGTATTAGCAATATTCAAGCCTTCATTAAAAACATCGACTACATTATTTCCGGTTGCCCTTACACCAGCCGAATTACTTCTCCTATGGTAATGAATGAAATCATGAGATTTTTGATATTCTTTTACGATCGTCGGCGACTTATCATCAGAGCCGTCATCGACCAATATCCACTTAACAGGGTATATGCTTTGTTTAACGATAGATTCTATAGTTCTCCCGATAGAAGCCTCTTCGTTCTTGAAAGGAGTGATGATCAACAGATGCATTTCAATTTTATTATATTACCGTTTAAACCACTTACTTATCTTCTGACCAAAACCTTTACCCGCTTCTTCATGCCCATAACTTCCGTAGTTGTAGCCATAACCATAACCGTATCCGTTCCCGTTTTCGATTTTAATGTCATTCACCACTATTCCAAGTTGTTTCATCCGGTTATTCTTGTTTAAATCCTCTACGATTTCTAGCTGAGATATCAGCGTAAAATTATGTCTAACTACATAGATACAAAAATCAGCAAAGTCGCCAAGCAACTGTGCATCCGTCACTACACCAACCGGAGGTGCATCAATTATGATAAAGTCAAAACTGCTTCTAAGTCCATTTATCAGTTCAGCTGCACGGCTACTCATCAGCATTTCTGCTGGATTGTTCGGCAGTTGTCCCGAGCTTATGATGTACATGTTTTCATGTATCCCCAAGGGCTTGATGATGTCGTTTAAGGCAACCCTTTTATCTTCCACGAAAGTTGTGAAGCCGATAGAATTTTCGATCCCTAACTTAGACGACAAGCTTGGTTTTCTTAAGTCGAGTTCCATCAGAAGCACTTTTTTGCCAGATAGCGCTAGAACATTGGCAAGGTTGATGGAGGTAAACGATTTTCCTTCACCAGACATTCCCGACGAAACAAGAATGACATTCTCAGACGCTCCCTTAAGATAGAAGTTCAAGTTTGTTCTTAGCGCCCGAAACTGCTCTGCTATCGAAGATCGCGTCATGTTACCAACTAATAGGTTTTTAACGTCTCTACTGTGACCAATTTCCCCGATGATAGGAACCAACGTCTTCTTAACGATATCCCGTTTTGAATCCACTTTATTGTTAATTAAATATCGGAGATAGATCAACCCTGCAGGCAATAACAATCCGAGTAGAATCCCACCTGCATAGAAAAGAGGTGCACGTGGGCTAAATGGCTTTGTTGCAGATTTAGGCGGATCGATGTTTGTCGAATTCGGGGTATTGTACGTTTTTGATATCGCCGTCTCCTCACCCTTCTGCATCAGGAAAATAAACAGCTCTTCTTTAATTTTTTGCTGGCGTGCAAGATCCAGATAGTTACGTTCCTTCACAGGAACCCCCTGAACCTGCCCTTCTACTGACCTGATCCTTGCCAAAAGACCATTTTTAGTAATATTCAGAGAGTTTTTGCTACTGCTTAAACTCGCAAGCATGTCGCTGTTTGTATTCGCAATCTGTTCGTTTAAATTGACGATCACCGGATTGGTTTCCGTCACAGTCATGAGGCGCCTGTCGCGCTCCATCACCAGTGCATTGTGTTTTTCCACAAGACTGCTGAACAATGGGTCAGAAACAACCAGCGTGCTCGGCACAACACTCGTTCCTTTTGAGTTGCTACGCATGTAATCCTGAAGACTGTTCAGTACACTCAGTTGGGTTTCCACCTTTGCCAGCTCGTTTACATACTGTGAACTGTTGTTAATCAAAAGGTTAGATTGCTGAGACATCTCCGTAATCGAATTCTTCTGTCTGAATCCCTGTATATTTGTTTCCAAACTGCCCAGTTCGCCGCCAAGATAGCTTAGGCGCGTCTGAATGAAAGCATAAGCACTATCTGCCAAACGATTTCGATCGTTTACATTCGTTTCTACATAGATCTGCAAAAGCTTTTTCAGAATATCCTCACCCTTTTTCGGAACAGGGTAGTTCAAGGTCACATCAATTACCGCAGAAGGATCAGTAGGAAGCAAAACAGTGTACTGAGAGGTCAGACTCTCCACTTTTTTATCTACCGAAGTAACGGTAAAAGCATACGATCCTACGGCCGGTTTCGATGGAGCTTTCAGAATCTGAAAAACACCAATGCCACTTAGCGTTAGTGGTTTGCTATAGGTTATCGTCGTATCCAAATTATCGCTGATCAGCTGTATCTTTTCATTCGGAAGCAGGTTTACATCAAAATTAGTCGTCTTGATTGTATCCACCGGCTGAACAAGATCAACAATAAATGGCGGCTCGTAAACTTCATCGTCCCGTAATGTTCCTTTATTATAATAGGTGACGTTAAGCTTCATATCCTTCACCACACGTTCCATCAGGTATTTCGTTTTCAAAATGGAAGCTTCATTTGCAATGGATGAACTTGCCATCGATCCAAGTTGACCAAGCAGCTTGCTTTCTGCAGTTGTTCCGCCTTTTGAAGGGTCATTGATCAAGACTTTCGCTGATATCAGACTGAGCGGAGTTTGAATCTTCAAGACATAATAGGTAAGGGAGAAACAGACTAAAATGGAGACTAAAAACCAGTGCCAATTCGACGTAAACTTCCGCAGTATCTGTTCTAACCTAAAATCATCGTCAAATTCACTCATGACCTGAGTATACTTTTTTGCACTCATATTTATTTAAAATGTATAAAGCGTATTGGGTTTTGTGTATAAAGGAGAGCAACTACCTGTCTAGTCTTGTAAATATTAATACAATCGTAGAGATGGCAGATATCGCAACCGCTATAGTGGTTCTTGTTGCGGCATTTACCGACACGACTTTAGCCTTTATAGGCTCCACATACAGCACATCATTCTGTTTTAGATAATAATACGGACTGGTAAAGGTGTCTGTAGAATTCAGATTAAGTCGTCCAAATTCCTTCTTCCCATTGTTGTCGCGGATAACCAGAACGTTTTCTCTTTTACCGTAAATGGTCAAATCACCCGCTAAACTCAAAGCGTCAAGCACGGAAACCTTTTCATTCGGCAAAGTATACGCGGCAGGCCGGTTTACTTCACCAAGTATGGAAACCTTGAAGTTTGCAAATCTGACGACCACGTTCGGGTTTTTTAGGTTCTTGCTGGCCTCTGCACGAATCAATTCTTTCGCCTGAAACGTCGTTAGTCCGGCAACCTTCACCATGCCGATAAGTGACAGCTCGACCTCGCCGTTTTTATCCACCAAATACCCGCTTATCGGTTGCTCTCTCGGCGAATTTGCGGCTAGTCCGCTACCTACAACTGCGGCTGCCTGGTTGACTACTGCAGAGCTCTGCGGATCTATAGTATTTATGGAAATTGAAAGGATATCATCAGCTTGTATTACTGGTTCGGTGAAGGTCGCAACACTCTCCATCACTGACCTGTTTGCTGACGATAAATTCTGAAAATAAGTAACATTTTTAGTACCTACACACGAAGAAATAAAGAACGCTCCGGTTAAAATTAGGAGCTTGATAACTGATTTTGGTTTCAAGTTTTGCGTCATAAGTTGAGTAATAATAACTCTAAAGTAAGTAAAAGGTTTACAATCTCCATATCGGGAGCTAAGGGCCTTTTGGTGCAGAACACTATTTTACCTAGACATAATTTATTGACCTTCAATATTTTACATTTACATACTTGAACGCTTTTATGAAACTCTTAGTTTTTTGTCACCTAGAACGTGAAGTCAATTGTGAAAAATCGAGAATCGATGTGCTAAGCATTTTTTCATGTTTAAACACAAAAAAATCGACGCCTTTTTGCGGGGCCGCAAAATGATTGAAAATTTTAGGATTAAAAAATAATATTGTAGCTTAACCCCAAACGCGTGATTGGCCAAGGACTTCAATGTGGCTTTATGGGATTATTTCGACACGCAGAATTTCCAAGTCTCGTAGCAGAAAAGCACAGCTGTTTTAAACACCCCCGCCGGAGGTGTTCTGCGATCGACGGTCAGGATCTTTAGAAGTCTTGATACAGGTTCCTGAACGTACTGCGAAGTCCGACAGTAATTAGCTTTGTATTCTCCGTAAACTCCACAGATTTCTCATTCCGGTATACACCACCAATTTCGAGTCTTAAATTATATTTTGGATTGATCAGGTAGGAAACTTTTGCCTCCAAAAAATTCAGATTGGTCTTAAGCCCCTGCCCTATTTTGCTTCCATACTGAAGGCTCCGGTCCTCATAGCTTTTAAGAACGTTCTTACCAAAATTTTCCCCGGCGGGATCAAGTCCGTAAAGTGCATTTACCAGTTGCCCCTGGAAGTCAAAACGCTTATAGCTGTAGTTCAACAGACCAACAAACTCCCGAAAATTCGCGCCCAGTGGATGGGCAAGCGGCTGGCTCATGCCGGAGTAACTCGTAATCCGTTGAAAATGGGCATAAGTATATGGTCTGGCCGTATTAAACTCGGCCAGGTAGTTAAGGTTTCGGACATTAAACAGTTCAGAGCCGCGGAAACCGATCTGAGCGGCCCATTTGTTTGCCCAATAGCCAGAGCTGCTAAAAAACTCCTTTGCCGTAAATTCATCAATCATAAACTGCCCGTAAACCGTAGTGTTCTTCAGCAGTTCATATTTTGCATTCAATCCAATTCGAAGCTTGTCCGGCGAAAGCGCATTGGCCCCCTCAATTGGCCTTAGGAACACAAAAGGATGGATATAATTGAAATCAAAGCCACGTTTACCCTCGGACTCTGCATCTGCCCAGGTGACCGCCTGGAAGAAACCAAGTGACAACCGGTTGCTCACATTCCAGTCTATGTAATGCATCGCATTCCACTTTCCTCTTGCACCCAGCCGTCGGTCATCCGTAAACCGTTCCGCGCCGTTATCCAGCATATAGGAGAAAATCGTTTGGTAGGTCACGTTCCCGACGGTGGCCCGAAGTCTTACAAAAGAATAGTTCCCTGCAACATCAGAAAGCAGCATAGACCGGTACCCATCCCCAATGAAGTTTTTATCGTACCCCAGGGCGAGATTTAAATACTTGTTCGGCGAATACGACACCAGTGCGGTAACATAAGCCCAGTCTTTCACCCTGCCATCCAGTTTACCCGACATCTCGCTTGGCACGACCTGGTTGGAGTCTATGAACTTGGTTACATAGTTCGCAAACACGGCCTGATTTTCAAAACCATTGGTATAAAAGGAGAACTTGTCGCCTATCGTACCGCCGATCTGGTATCCGCGGGTATTCTTCCAGGTCGCTTTTTCTTCATTGAACTCCCTTCCAATTTGAAAATCAGGAAGAAAATCAGCATAAATTTTATAATCCGGTGCGGTAAAGTTCAGGAGGTGTTCCTCGGTAAGTTTCCTTCGTACCCAGGATCTCTTGTTCACACTATCTGTCCCCATCTTCATCAACCCAGAATACCTTGTGTTCAACAAGGTGTCGTCCGCATAATAGCCTTTAATGGAACTATGCATTCTCGAGTTCACATCATACACTTCCTTATTAAGCTTTTGATAGAACTGGAAAGAATAAGGTATATTCTGATTAGGTGTGGCATCCGTTTGTGAAAATGCCTGTTGGGTAAAAGTTCCTGCTCCCGCAATAAGCAGGGCAGTTAAAACTTTTCTGGAATTCATATAAGGCTGGAACAGTATGCTATTCAAAATAATTCAGAGTTTTAAAGCCTCCATTTTTAAGGTGTTCGTCCTTTTTCATCAACAACAGGTCCGAGATCACCATTTCATTTACCAATGCCGGCAGGTCATACTTTGGCTCCCAACCGAGCTGAGTCTTTGATTTCGTAGGATCGCCAAGCAATAGGTCAACTTCGGTAGGTCTGAAATATTTAGAATCTACACGGACAACCTCTTGTCCCATGTGTAACCTGGATGCATTCAGACCCAGACGGGCAATAACTTCCTGATCCACATCAATGATCACACCTCTTTCGTTTTCATCCTTGCCGCTAAATTCGATTTCGATACCCAACTCTGCAAAACTCATTTTCACAAACTCGCGAACAGTAGTGGTAATGCCAGTTGCAATCACAAAATCCTCGGCTTTTTCCTGCTGCAGAATCAGCCACATGGCTTCAATATAATCCTTAGCATGGCCCCAGTCGCGCTGTGCAGACAAGTTGCCCAGGTAAAGGCAGTTCTGCAGCCCAAGGGCAATCTTTGCAGCTGCGCGGGTAATCTTGCGCGTCACAAAAGTTTCCCCCCTCAATGGGCTTTCATGGTTAAACAAGATGCCGTTACAAGCAAACATCCCATAGGCTTCCCTATAGTTTACTGTGATCCAGTAACCATATATCTTTGCCACCGCATAAGGTGATCGAGGATAAAAGGGGGTGGTTTCACTTTGCGGAACCGCCTGGACCAGTCCATATAACTCTGATGTCGATGCCTGATAGATCCTGGTCTTCTTTTCCAGTCCAAGGATCCGGATGGCTTCGAGTAACCTTAGTGTCCCGATCCCGTCGGCGTTTGCTGTATATTCCGGCATTTCAAAACTTACCTGAACATGGCTCATCGCAGCGAGATTATATATCTCATCCGGCTGCGTCTCCTGAATGATCCGTATTAAGTTTGTTGAATCGGTAAGGTCTCCAAAATGAAGCTTAAAGTTTACCCCTTGCTCATGCTGGTCCTGATACAAGTGGTCAATACGGTCGGTATTGAATAAAGACGAACGCCGCTTAAGTCCATGTACAAAATATCCTTTTTTTAAAAGAAACTCAGCGAGATACGCACCGTCCTGACCAGTTACACCCGTAATTAAGGCAGTCTTCATAATGTGAATATTTAAAGGTTATGGCCGTTTTTTCGCAGGGGAATTCGTGCCGGTGAAAGTTAGTTAATTTGTAATGTATAGTTTAGTGGCGAATATACAGTTTATTGATAGTTCCTTGTTCATCTTAATAAAAATGCCCGTAAGTCCTTCATCTTAGTGGCATATTATTATATTAGAATAATGATAGCGTGATGCATCATCTAAATAGCGCCAGCATGAACAATCCTTTTGGAATGAACATTATTCCTAAAAACGACAGCCAGCGAATCGCAGCACTCGAACGCTACAAGATCATGGATTCCGGGCCTGAGCGTCTGTTTGATGACATTACCACCCTTGCCACCCACATTTTTGACGTCCCGATTGCATTGATCTCCCTTGTCGGTGCCCACCAGGTTTTTCTAAAATCAAGCGTCGGTATTGGGCAGGAGAGGTATCTTCCAAGAGCGGTCAGCCCCTGCTCCCTGACGATATTAAAAGATACGACAACCATTTTCCCAAATGCCAAACATGAACCCTGCCTCTCCTCAAACCCTTTGGTTACGGGTGATTTCGGATTGATGTTTTACGCGGGTGTCCCGCTGATCTGCCCGGAAGGATTCCGTCTCGGAACCATCTGCCTGATCGCCAAAACACCGCGTGATTTCTCTCCTGCTGACGAAATCGTGTTGCAGGGCCTTTCCAGGATCGTCATGGATGCAATCGCCATGCGCCAGACCAGCCTTGTCGAAGGAGAGCAATTGCAGGCCCGTAAACAGACGGAATTAAGTGAAAAGCGCCTGAAGAACATGATCATGTCCGCGCCAATGGGAATGGCCGTACTGCAGGGCCGCGACCTTGTCGTAGAAATTGCGAACAAACCGATCTTGGACTTCTGGAACCGTAGCATCGAAAATGTCATGCGTAAGCCCTTGTTGGAAGCCCTTCCTGAACTCGCCAATCAGCCTTTTCCAGCTATGCTCCAGGAGATATTTGATACCGCAAAGCCACTGGCCATGTCAGAAATTGCAGTTTATGTAGCCACAGGGAATGGGTTGACGAAAATGTATGCCGACTTCACCTACAATCCGCTGTTTGATTTGGATGGTCATGTCGAGTCCATTATGGTCACCGTCATTGACATCACTGAAGTGGTTGAAGCGAGAAAACTGCTCACCAGGATCAATGAGGAAATGGCCGACACACAGGACACCCTCAAAATCATCATCGCTGAGCTTGCAAAGAGTGAAGCCAGGTTCCGGGGTGTTTTTGAACGTGCACCGTTGGGCATGGCACTGCTTTCCGGTGAAAAACTCGTGATCGAGTTTGCCAACGAATATATGCTCCGCTTCTGGGGAAAAGGACCGGAAATCATTGGCATGCCGCGTCAGGAAGCTTTACCCGAGCTAAACGGACAACCTTTTTTAGACCTTATTCGTAAAGTATTTGAAACCGGAATCGCCTATAAAGGCCACGAGCAAAAGGCGATGACTATTCACGACGGGAGACCAAACGAACGGTTCTACAATTTTGTCTACGAGCCTTTAAAGGATGAACGCGGAATCACGACAAACATTCTGATTATAGCCGATGACGTAACGGAAAAAGTGCATTCGAGAAAACAAGCCAACAGGATCTCGGAAATGCTCAACATGGCCGTAGATTCTGCGGAACTTGGCACCTGGTTCTTCGACGACAAAACAAAGGAATTCGTACCATCGGCAAAGGTTAAAGCTCTTTTTGGCTACGAGCCAGATGTAGATCTGCCCTATCGCACGGCGATTTCTCACATCTCCCCCGAATACCAGGAACAAGTTGTTTCTGCAATTGGTACCGCCCTCAAAAATGGAGAAAGTTACGACCTGGAATTTCCCGTTCAGAATCCACTCAGCCAGCCTGTCCGCTGGCTGCGGGCAACAGGCAACCTCTACAGACCAGATCCAGATATGCCATCCTACTATTCCGGAATTCTCATGGATGTAACCGCAAGAAAGCTCCATGATCAGCGTAAAAACGACTTTATCGCCATGGTTAGTCATGAACTTAAAACACCACTGACCTCATTGAAGGCATACATTCAGATCCTGAATTCAAAAGCGCAGAATAACCAGGATCTGTATGCAGTAAGTGCCCTCAACAAGGCGGAGACACAAATCAACAAAATGAATACCTTAGTCAAAAGTTTCCTTGATGTTGCCAGACTGGAAGCCGGGAAAATCGACCTGAACATAGAACCGTTTGACCTCACCGCAGTGATTAGTGAAGTTATCGCTGAAGCAACAGATATCGTTCAATCTCATGATCTCATCTTTGAAGCCTGTCCGAAACTAATGGTATGTGCAGACAAAGATAAAATCGCCCAGGTAGTAACCAACTTCCTGAGTAATGCAGTGAAGTATTCCGCCTGGGGTAAAAACATTATCATCAACTGCAGGCAGATCGGCGACCTGATACAGGTAAGCGTAACGGACGAAGGCATGGGCATTGAACCGCAGGATATAGAAAAGCTCTTCAACCGGTTCTACCGTATTGAAAGGCCGGAAACAAACACCATCTCCGGCTTTGGAATTGGTTTGTTCCTCTGCGCCGAGATCATTCAGCGCCACCATGGAAAGATCTGGGTAGAAAGTGAAGTCGGCGTTGGGTCCACTTTTTACTTCAATATTCCGGTCTCTTTCAATATTTATCAGTAAGAAGCGCCTGGTTGCTGGAAATGTGTCCCCTTCGTGGCATTCATTCTCATATATTTGGCTACCTTTTCGAACTTTTTTATGTCCCCAGGATATGAGTCCACAGAATAAATTTGTACGTGAATCCCAAAAGAACGATTTGGATCTTTTCAAACTTAGCCCGCAGCCCATGTGGATCTATGATGTCAGCAGCCTGAGCTTCCTGGACGTCAACGATGCAGCCGTTCTACACTATGGATATTCCCGTGAAGAATTTCTAAACATGACGATCCGGGATATCCGGCCTCCGGAAGACCTGCCCATTCTAAAAAATGCACTCGATGTTGTCTTTAGAGAACGTCCCAGGCGAACCAACAACATCTATCGGCATCAGAAGAAAAATGGTGAAATCATCGATGTGCAGATCTGCAGCAGTTTAATCGATTACGGTGACATCACCGTAGAGCTGATTCTTGTAAACGATATAACTTCGATAGTAAAAACAGAAAAAGAACTCCGCGCTTCCCGTGAAGAGCTGCTCCAGAGCGAAAGGCGGTTTAAAGTCATCATCCAGGAAGGTTCCAACCTTACCGCAATTCTGGATCGCGATGTGACCTACCGCTTCGCAAGCGACAACTTCCGGTCCATTCTGAACATCAATCCGCAGCAGCTTGTCGGGAAGAATGCACTTGATTTTGTGCATCCGGACGACAAAGGCCATATTGCAAAAATTATGGGCTCTATGACGAAGCGCAAGCGCGTCAACATTCCGCCTTTCCGGTTCAGATATGGAACGGAGAACTGGCGATGGATTACGACAACGGCCACGAATTTACTGGATGATCCTGCCGTTTCCGGAATTGTAACCACATCGAGAGACGTTACTGACGACATCCGCAAAACCAATGAACTTAGACTGAGCAACGAACGGTATAAGCTGGTGTTAAAGGCCTCCGACGAGGCAATCTGCGACTGGGACATTGAAAATGATATTGTCAACTGGGGAAGTGGTTTCCACGAGATATTTGGATACAACCTTAAGGTCTACAACAACAACCTGTGGTCGGATAACATCCACCCGGAGGATCGGGAGCGCGTACTGCTGGAGGTAAAAAACGCAATTGAAGATCCGAACATGGAAATCTATTATTCCGAATATCGCTTTTTAAAGGCAGACCGGGAGGTGATTCACATTCAGCATAGAGGCATCTTCCTCAGAAATGAAAATGGAAAAGCAATTCGCTCGGTAGACACCCTTAAAGACATCACAGCGCACAAACTACGGATAGAACACATTGAAAAACAAAACCAGCAACTTAAACAGATCGCCTGGGCCCAATCTCACAATGTCCGTGGACCCCTTTCCCGCATTGTTGGACTCGCAGATTTACTGAAAGGTGACCACACCCTTTCTCCCGACCAAAAAGAACTTGTCAACTTTCTAAGCATTTCGGCAGCGGAGCTTGACAAAGCAATTAAAGACATCATCAAAAAGGCAGAATAAATTGCTCCCAAACTCTTTCTTGTACAAATGCTCAAATATGACTGATACCCCCACACTGCAACCATCATATTTGAGCAAGAATGTCTACTCTATGACAAGTAGAACACCTTTATTCTTCTCAACTTGAATTTCCTCTGTTAATTTATAACTCCGGCCTTTTTGGATGCCAGAGATTTCAGGTGCTGTAATCCTCACTTCCCCGGGATTAATGCCCAGCTTTTTCCAGTCTATCTCAAGCTTGATACTGGTGTTTGCCGGAGCCCAGCTTGCTAAAGCTACAAGTATCTTTTTGTCCTTCTGGTAGATGGTCGTTAACACATCGCTTTCACTGGTTCTTACCGGGTTATTGCGGACCCAATATCCGATCATTTTCGAACCTTCCATCCCAAATTGATCCCATACTTTCCAAATCTGATCTGGCTTTTCCTTCTGGTAAGGCATACGGTTCGTCATTCCATAGATCATGCCCCTAAAAGGATTGCCACCACCTTCAAGCATCTCGCCCATTAGTCCAAATGGGATTCCACTTACTTCAGTCAAATAAAAATCAGGACTTCCCGCTTCATAGTCGAAGTATTCCCCAAACCATAACCGGTTGAGGTAAGGAAAATGTTCCATGTACAGGTTTGCGCTGTTGTTATATCCGTCCCGCTCATTGTACTGGTTCGCCGAGTGAAGGTCAATCATTCCCGCATGCCCATTTTTAGTCATCACGCGCTTTATTCGCTTCATTGTAACCCGGTCGAAAGCGACATCGTCCAGGTAAATACCATCGATACCTGCATTTTCAACCAGCCAGTTCATACCTTCCACATAATAGTTATGCCAACGGCTCATACCACTATTGATTAAGGCTGCATCCTTATATTTTGGAACATACCACGCGGCGATATAATCGTTATTCACATGCTCCTGCAACCACGAATAGCCCTGCCCTTTGCCTGGAGTAAATATCTCCGTTCCCAAACTTCTTAACGGGTGCAGTTCATACATCCGGTTTGAAACTTCCCTAACCGTATTATAGATTTTAACCTTCAATCCGGCCTGATGGGCTGAATCTATGTAAGACTTCATCTCCCGGGTAGCAATAAAAGGATAGTTGATATAGGGATTCAACTCATTTCCATGGTGAATATTGATAAGGTTAGCGCCACTTTTCACTACGGAATCTACCGGTTTGTAGGCATGATAGTATCGTTCATTCCATTGCTCATCGGTTCGCAGCGGATGGAACGGAGTCAGTAATAAAGTAAAGTTATAATATAGCGTATCGCCTTTTTTCATTCCACGCTCGCCACTGTAATTGTTCACGTAAACGGTATTTCCTTCCTCCCTTATCTTTATTCCCCCCTTACCTTCGTTCGCCCAGGAGCGTGGCTCAACTAAGGGCTTCTGCAGGTAAAAATTTGTATTGAGCGGCCGCTGGTAATTCTCATCCCTCAACGAAAACTGAATCCCGGCATTTACATCTCCAAGCCACATTCCATCCTGGTTCTTGTGTGTGACATCCCAAAGCCAATTTAGTGTGTCAGGTCTTAGTCCGCCCTTCTGTCCCAGTCCAAGCATATAACGCGCTGACTGAACATCCATCGGCATCTGCATTGCGATATCCTGAAGCGAAAGTTCCTGTTCTGCGATAATCCGCACTTCATACCTGACGAATCCATCGAATTCCAGCGATCCCTTAACTTCCATGGTCAGTTCTGCGGACCTACCTTCTGCCTGCCAGGACACTGTTCCCGGATCTTTCCTGATAAAAGTAAGGCCAGCGTTCGAAAGCGCTACCTCACGACCATCTTTTCTCATGATCTTAAAAGCAAAAGGAGCGGCAAGTACATTTTTAGCAATACCCGAAATACTGGTCATCTCCTCCGTGAAATAACTTTGTATTTGCTGTGGTAGTCCGTTATCCGAAAGAATAAGCTTTCTTCCCAGGAAAGAGATCGAATTTCCGGAAACCGCTAAAGGGGTATAGGGTTTGATGACTGTGTTTTCCTGTGCTAAGGTCGAGTTGATCCAATGCAAACGCATTTGTCTCCATGGCTCATCTTTAACCGGCGCACCAGAAACTTCTTCCGGTATAGTAAGCTGTACAGGAACAGTCCGCACCTTTATATTCTTTGCGCTTACAACAATCTCCCCCTGATAGGTTCCGGCAGCAATCTTTTCGGGTACATGCAGGCCAAACCAGAATGCCTGGACACTTCCGGCTTTAACATCAACTCTCTTATTCAATGCCCTTCCGGTATAATCTGTTCCACCTGTATTGAAGCAAGTCAGACTGTCAGATGGGATAACATTCCCCCGGGTATCTTTCAACTGAGAAACCACCATATTTACATGCTGCAAATCGCCTGCATGTGCCCAGATTCCCAGTTGAAAAGTAAAACGTTCACCCCGTCTTGCGGTATCCGTGAACCGTAGCAAGGGGCGGTTTGCTGTCCAGCGTTGAGGTATATGGGTGCGCATTTTTATTGGGAAGTCACGCCGTTCAGGAAATATCATATAATCCTGCCCTCTATGTCGATTTTTAAGATCCTCTGTTTCGCGAGCTGTTGCAATAATCTCCATCGGATCGTTGCGGTTGAAGTCATTTACAGACTCGAAACGAAGCACCTCTGCTTTACTGTAGTCGCGCTTCATGGTTGCGGCTTTTCTTGGAACCGGGTGCTTAGGATCTGTTTTATATATCGCATCCGGATAGTATTTGCTTCTGCCTCCTAAATGGTAAGGTAAATAATAGACGTAGTAAATCCCTTTACCGGAAGCTGCAGGAAAGGTGATAATTCCCTCTTCAGGCCTTATGAACTCCGGCCTTACGTTTGGCAGAAGCCTGTTTGTAGCGCTATCCACAATAAGCACGCGCTGATCAGGCCGGACATTTCTATTCCTCCACCTGACCAGGACGGTCGCCTCAGCACTATTGCTTTTTACTTGCACCACCGCACGCTGATTTCCAAGTGAGTCAGGGTTCCACCGTTCCTGCTGTGGCGGATATAGAAGCTGCTGTCCACTCGCCCGCTCCAGATTAAGAATATTAAGTATCAGGAATAAACCAGCAACTGTCGGACATATTAAATAGACTTTACTGAACTTCATTAGTTTACATGTTTTATAAATGTTTTCCAGGTCGACGCAGGCACATATTCTGCCCTGTAGGGAATAAAGTGTGAGTTTAGCTGCCAAACTAATTTCCCATTTTCATCCGTTACGATTACGCCGCCTGTCTTTGAGCTTGTATGCAAGATATTGTTGTTATCCATTAAAAAAGCGCTCCCCATACGTGCGGTATAGTATCTGCTCGGTAAAGGAGCCACAATTTCAAGTTTCGCCTTCATGGCCACTGTATCAAGTTTAAATGAAAGGGCTCTGGAGACTTTATTGACTTTTGTTGTATCGTTCGGAGAGAAGTCACCGTTATCAAACAGCATCAAATCTCCCTTACGATTGATATAGGAATAGTGTTGGAAATGAAAATTGGCGCTGCTGTCCATGGCAAAGTCGCCACCCTTACCCAACTTCCATATAATTTTTCCTGTGACAGAATTTACTTTCCATATCTGGTTCTCAATCGGAGTGGAAACAAGGTAGTTGCCGTCGCGGTCAAATGAAATGGTATTGAAATGAAACCGATCCTGTGAATGCGCGGTCAGGTTCTTGTCTTTCTTCAAGTCCCAGCCATCCCACCCAGACCACTTCTTTAAAACTTTGCCTGTCGTGTCCATCACCATTACGCCATCCCCCCATAAGGTATCCCGTG
The DNA here is from genome assembly GCA_045629455.1 of Pedobacter sp. Classification (GTDB taxonomy): domain Bacteria; phylum Bacteroidota; class Bacteroidia; order Sphingobacteriales; family Sphingobacteriaceae; genus Pedobacter. The sequence continues at coordinate 25,323 of JAZQRI010000045.1, forward strand.
CAATACCATCACCATCCAGATCGTACAATTTGGGATCCCGGTAAATACTGACAATCTGATTTTTGTCGTTCATCTTCAGGTCGTGATGGAAAATGATTCCCCTATCCTGCAACTTCAGCCGCCACATCACCTTGCCGGTCAGATCAATTTCAGCAATCTCCGTCCCCCCCACAAATCCGATTTTCCCCGTGCGCATGTAATAGTTATCAGGACCCTGCCCCGCTTTCCTTTGGACAGGCTTTTTATAGAATTCATCTGCACCCGCAGGTGCCAGAAGAGCCAGAATGGTATTTCGAGGTGTAAGAGTCGCCAAGCGTACGCCCAATTGTTCATCTTGCCAGTACCAGCGTATTGTTCCCTTTCCATCAACCATGGCTACGTATCCCGGATATCCTCTATGACAAAGCATCACCAACCCATCTCCTAATGCTCTTTCATCATTGTGACTAGCTTCTTTAATCCAGTTGTTTACCATCCATGGGGAGGCTTCCCGCGTATGGAATGTCAGCATGGCACTTTTCGTCTCAATCAGGCGGTCTACAACAACGATATATTCATAAGTACTTCCAGGCTCAAGGAGGAGTAACTGCACCGAATGCCTCTTCTGCTTCTTTGAAGTCGGAGTACGGAATTTTGTAGAAGTGCCTGCTTTCCAATATTCCACAAAAACGGGAGACGGGCTATTCAGTTCTACATCAATCACCGACTTCAATGCGGAATTGTCAGGGGACGTCAGGGAAAGCTTCAGAATTTTTACAGAATTGGTGTACTGATAATAACCAGCGTATACCAGACCTGCCAACACAACAACAAAAGACAACAAAACTGCGGTTCGTTTATTCATATACATATAGGTTAAGGTAGGCGTTTGACATTCTCTGCGGTCATCTCAGGATGGATACGGGCCTCGTCGAGCGGATAGGGAAAATAACGCATCTGTTCGGTGACTGCAGGTGCGAGTCCCCTCTCCTTGAGGTAAGCATTACTAATTTCCGCATATCTGCCGAATCGGATAAGATCAGGACGGCGTTTGTATTCAAACACCAGCTCAAATCCTCTTTCATCCAGTATTGCTTTAGCCATTGCAGCTTTTGATCCAGGCACCGGAAAATCAGGGTGGCTTCCGTATTGCGGCGCGCCTGCTCTCGAACGGATTTCATTCAAATAACTCAAAGCAGCCCCTGGTCCGCTTAATTCATTTTCAATCTCCGCCTTGTAAAGAATAATATCCGCTAGCCGCAAAACCTGAATAGTGCGCCCATCCAGATATGAGTTTCCGATCATCTCATAGGAGTATTTCTTCGTAGCAACATTTTGAATAAATTTTACAGTGTCGCTCGGTGGCTTAGTCATACCCGGTTCAGGAACCATGTAATAAAAACCATGACTGGTAGTGGCATCCCGGGCAGCCATCCCTTCATAGTTGTAGTAAAAGAAATCTTTACGTGGATCCAGATTAGAATACTTGTTCCAGAACTGGAGAGAAACCCCATAGTACTGCCACCTGTTTTTTACCTCGGGGTGGTCGGATGGTCCGAAGTGATTCGTGATTTCACCACCATTCTGGGCGGGTTCATGCAGGACACCAAATATCAGACCCATGTCGACCTTATTGTTATCAGACCACTCATTCTTAAAATCGGGATTCAAGCGGTAAACACCCTGTTGACGCAGCTCTAAGACTTGGTCGACGTAAATTTTGGCATTTTCGTAATCATGTGCACGCAAGTATACATTCCCGATCAGGGCAAGGGCTGCACCTTTCGTTGCCCGGCCAAGTCCAAGTTCCGTCGGCCATTTGTTTGGTAAATTGGCGGCTGCAAATTTACAGTCTTCGACAATCAGGGAATCGATCCGTGAAACTGGAGACAACGGCGTGTTGTAACTTTCCGCAGGATTTTTAGCATCGGTGATCATCGGTACTGGCCCCCACGAATCTGTCAGATCCCGGTAGGACAATGCTCTAAGAAAACGAGCCTGACCAATAATCTGGTTTTTGCGTACCTGATCCATCTGGATTCCATCTATGTTCGACAAGAGCATGTTTGCATTGCTGATAACCTGATACATATTTTGCCAGTTCAACCTGAAGTATCTGTTGTTCTCATCATAGGTGAAGTTGCTGAGTCTGGTAGGATCTCCTGCAGCGGTTGAAAAGCCCATGTCCGTAGCATAGTCAGTGATCATCACCAGGTATCCCGCATAATACAAATAGGCGTCGCCCGGATAAGGTGCTAAACTGGCGTATACACCTGTTAAAGCCGCATTGATATCACTCTCGGACGTATATGCATTTTTTGTTGTTAAGTCACTATAAAGCTCAGGCTCAAGCTTAGTACATGAACTAAACATGACAACCGTGGTGGCAACGAGAAACATAGTTGCCAGCATTTTTTTAATTTGAATTCTTTTCATCTGATTTACTTAAAAATTAGCACTAATTCCAACGGTGAATGCTTTCATACTGGGGTAGGAATTGAAATCCATGCCTGCACCTGCATTTGCAGTCTGCGCATTTCCACCATGCGTTGCAGTAGGATCGTTCTCGTAAGCCTTTGTATCAACCTCCGGATCCCATCCGGAATATCCAGAAATGGTAAACAAGTTTTCAGCCATCGCATACACCCGAAGCGACTTAATAGACTTAGCTTTAAATGGCAGGGTATAACCCAAAGTGATGTTCCTTAACCGTAGAAATGAAGCGTCTTCAATGAAATGATCGTTGACGTAACCGCCATACTGGGAGTAGAAAAAGCCATTTCTAGGTAAATCAGTACTCGGGTTTTCTGGTGTCCAACGATCTAAAGACTGGGTGGTCCGCTTCCATTCCAGGTTCATACGCGTCATGTTTAGGAGATCGTTACCCAGATTTCCATAGATAAAAAAAGACAGGTCGAAATTCTTATAACCAAAATTATTCGTGAATCCGAAAGTGAGCTTTGGGTAGGCCGAACCAATAATGGTCCGGTCTCCGGAACTGATCAGACCATCCCCGTTTACGTCCTCAAACTTAGGATCACCGGGAACTGCATTCGGCTGTGGTGCGTAAGATTCGCCAGCTTGAATGACGCCGAGATACTTATATCCATACAGAGATCCCAATGGTTTCCCCTCACGGATTACGGCATAACTTTCCTCCGAAACATTTCCAATAGGTTTTGAAGAGCTAAGCAGAATTTCACTTTGTCCTCCTAGACTCAACACTTTATTGCGGTTTAAGGCAAAATTCAGCCGGGTGTTCCAGGTAAACTCATTCACAAAATTCTTGGTTACCAACCCAAATTCAAATCCTTTATTCTCAACCGAACCAACATTGCTTAAACCCAGGGTATAACCGGTATAATATGGAAGGTTAACCTTAATCAATAAATCGTTCGTCTTTTTATAGTAAGCGTCCATGGTTACAGTAACACGGTCCTTAAAGAAAGACATATCTGTCCCTACGTTGTATTGTGCAGTTGTCTCCCACTTCAATTTTGTGTTCTCCGGCGAGGCGATATTCAAATAAGATCCTGTAGTATTGTTGATCCCATCGAATGTATAACTAGCATTCGACATCAGGCCGTAAGAAGCATAGTTGCCAATCCGCTCATTACCTGTTCTTCCATATCCCGCACGGAACTTCAAATCCGAAAAAATCTTCTGATTCGTCATGAATGGCTCATTGATGACTTTCCAGGCAACTGATCCAGACGGGAAAGTTCCCCATTTATTATCCTCACCAAACCGGGACGAACCATCCTGCCTGACCGTTAGGGTCACTAGATACCGGTCATTAAATGAATAGTTTGCACGTCCGAAAAACGACACCAAAATATTCTCAGATTTATAAGAGGACACACCTGTGATGGTCGAAGCTGCTCCCACGTTATTGTAACCAAACAAGTCTGTAGAGAAACCATAAACACCGATTCCTCTGCTGCTGTTGATGAACTTCTCATATGCATACCCCCCCATGATATCAAAAGAATGTTTCTTGTTGAAGTCTTTCTTATAAGTAATAAAAAAATCCAGCAGATTATGTGTTAATGAATGTTCTGATATGTTGGCAACTCCATTATCGATGCTGCCCTGATAAGACTCTTTAGAGAGATATCCACCCAGTTTATCATTTAAAATTTCTGTGCCGGCACTCATTCTCGCGGTCAAGCCTTCAATCGGCTTTAACTCTAAATACATAGTACCATTAAGCTTGTCATTCTCCAGATCATTTTTCCGCGAAAGCAAATTAGCTAACGGATTGTCGCCCTGCCCCCCCGGAGGTCTGCCGAAGCTCCCATCCGCATTATACAGGGGAACAGTTGGATCATAGGTCAACACACCATATAGGACATTTGAATTAAGAATGTTGCCACTATAATTCTGATAATTGGAATTCTCCCGCTGTGCCATCACAGAGGCACCGGCTTTTATGTAGTCATTTATCTGATGATCGATGTTTATCCGGCCAGAGAATCGAGAAAAATCAGTGGTCTTCAGGATTCCCTCCTGTTTAAAATATCCCAGGCTAGTCAGGACTTTCGTTTTTTCAGCACCACCTGTAAATTGCAGATTGTGACTCTGAACAACGCCAGTTCGGGTGGTCGCATCAATCCAGTCTGTATTCACATCTGACATCAATTGTGACTGGGTATAAGCACCGTTTTCCTGGTTTTCCTGTCCGGAGATTTCCTTATAAAGTGCGTTGGAAAGCTCCATGTATTGCTTTCCACTCAGCATATCGAATGGGACAACAGCCTGTTGGGTACCTGCATAACCACTGTAGGATATGTTGCTCTGCCCGGCCTTCCCTCGTTTTGTCGTAATCAGCACAACCCCGTTTGCACCTCTTGACCCGTAGATTGCAGTCGCGGATGCATCTTTTAAAATTTCCATGGATTCAACATCGTCGGGATTGAGATTGACTCCACTGTTGGTCGGAAAACCGTCTACAACATATAACGGTTCATTGGTACTACTTACCGAGTTGGATCCCCGGATGCGTATGGAGATACTTCCTCCGGGTGCCTTTGAATTCTGGGTAACTACAACACCTGAAGCCTTTCCCTGCAAAGACTGCCCAATGTTGCTTACTGATCCGCCACGCGTTAGCTCTCCTGAACTCAACGAGGTTATTGCACCAGTCAAATCACCTCTGCGCTGTGTTCCATAGCCGACGACAACGACCTCGTCAAGCTGTGATTTTGAAGATGTCATCGAAATATTAATGACGGGCCGGGTGCCGACAGGAACTTCCTGAGTCTCAAATCCGAGAGAACTAAATACCAGCGTGCTGCCTTCGGGAACATTTGGGATGGTGTAACGTCCGTCTGCATCGGTCACCGTACCAATCTGTGTACCCTTAACAGATACGCTTACGCCAGGTAGCGTTGTATTGTCTGCACCGTCAATTACCCTTCCTGACACCGATTTCTGAACGCTTTTTATCACCGTTTTTGCTGCAGCTTCCGCTCCGGTTTGCCTGTTTAAAGCCAATTTTGGGGTGATGACGTACAACTGGTCGCTCATCTTCTCAACAGAAATCTTCTGCTTTCCCGCCGCCCTTTCCACGAAAGATTTGAGGTCGCTCTTTTGTAATTTTGAGATGTCAGCTGACCCGACCCGCTCAGCACCTACGACGTCAGTGTTATAGTTAAACCTGACGTTGAATTTCTCCTCCAACCGAACCAATATCTCTTTAAAAGGGACCGTTTGGTTGTATCCAGCCTGGACATTGTTACTCGCTCCAAGTATACCAAGGAACAACAGTAAAATACTGCATTTAAAGGAATGTTTCTCCATTTATTTATCTATTATTGGGGTGATATTATTCGTATAAATAAAAAGTCTTCCCATCCTTTCTTAAGTGAAGATTGAATGTCTTAGTGATCGTTCCCAATGCCAGATCTAAATCATTGCTGGGTAAAGAACCCGTGAATCGAAGGTTACCAATGCCAGCATTGCTGAGCACAATGCCGCAGCCGTAACGTTGCTGCATAATTTCAAGGACATCTTTAAGGCTTTCCCCTTTAAACGCAAGCAGGTTATACTTCCAGGAAGCATAGTATAATGTATCAGCCAGTGTCTTATGGAGCCTGCTATCGTCTGCGTCAACGCGTATCATTTCCCCAGGCCTTAGTTTTTCTTGTTTAAGCACCCCATCTTTTTCAAGCTTCACCTTAACACTTCCTTTATTTAGAACTACTTCTGTCTGCCTGCCCGTTGAATTGACATTGAATTCGGTCCCGAGAACTTCTATGTCGAGACCTCTCGAAGTGTGAACAATAAACGGTTTGTGCTCATCATGAGCCACAGAGAAAAAGGCTTCCCCTTCGATCCAAACCTCCCGGTGATCCGATGCCAAAAAATCTTTGTGTGTACGTATTGTGGTGTTCGCATTCAGCTTTACGTAGGTTCCATCCGGTAACTCTACGCTCTTCATCTGCCGGTAAGCCGTGACTTCTGATAGTTGAGAGGACCTACTGAAATGATAAAGACTTGCGCTTAAAGCAACAACAACTGCAACAGATGCGGCGATCTTGTAAAAAAATAATCTTCCATCCACCTTCTTTTCAACCCTGGTGGATACGATTCTTTCGAAAATCCGATCGGACCTGGAGTCACTCATTTGAACTCCTTCCTCGCCAAAAACTTTTTTTATCTGCTCCAGGGAAGGAACATCTTCAGCAACTGATGAAGACCTAAGTAACGTTTCAAGCACGTCCATTTCTTCAGGACTGCAGTTTCCTTGCGCATATTTCAACAAAAGCTCTTGTAAAGAATCGTTACTCATCTGGTATTTACTCCCTTTTAGTTCCAATATATAAGCAAATACAATCGGAAAACCGGGAGGGACGATCCATTAGCAAAAAATAAATTAAAAATGCTTAAAAACTACGCATGAATCATTGTTTTTAGTGTGAATTTATCTTTAACTTGTAATTAATTTGACAACCAATTCAATCAAGTGAAAAATTGGAATATAGGCGAGCAGTCTTCTGAAGTAACTAATGAGATCAAAAAAGGTAATCAGGAAGTTTTTAAATGCTTCTTTGATTATTATAAAAATGATATCTATACCTATGCATTCCGCTTTTTAAAGGAGAAAGAATTAGCCGAGGAGACTGTACAGGAAGTGTTTATTAAAGTTTGGACCAACAGAGCTTTGCTGGATTCCAGTAAATGTCTCAAAGCATTCCTATATACGATTGCCAGAAATCACATCTTCAATCAGCTGAAAACGCTTGCCCATCAGAAGAAATTACGAGGACACTTTTCTGAGCGGGACCCCGGGAAGAATGAACCTGTGGAGGAGTTTATCTTTCACAAAGAATTGGAATTTGCTTATGAGAAAGCCATCTCCCTTCTGCCAACGCAAAGAAAGCGAATATTTCAGATGAGCAGGAATGACGAATTAAGCCATTTCGAGATTGCCCGGGAATTGAACATTTCAAAAAACACCGTGAAAGATCAAATTGTGAAAGCCTCCCGGTTTGTCCGTGACTATATTATCCATTTTAATAAATCGTAGTCATTCTGCAACGCGCTCCCCAATAAAACCTACTTCATCAGTTGCTATGCTCCATCATCATTTCTCAAAAAACATGGTAATTATCTGAACAACATCAGGCTTAAGAATGTTCCTATGGTGAAATTGTTGTAAAACTAACCATACAAGGAGGAAACTTATGTTAGCAATGAATTACCGCGGGCCCTTCAGAGTTCGCGTAGATCACAAGCCGTACCCGGAAATTCTGCATCCCAATGATGCCATCATTCGTGTAACGCGCTCCTGTATCTGCGGGTCCGACCTGCATTTATACCACGGGCTTGTGCCCGATACACGTGTAGGCATGACCTTCGGCCATGAATTTATTGGCGTCGTGGAAGAAATTGGCCCATCTGTTCAGAAACTCAAAGTTGGCGACAATGTCCTTGTACCTTTCAACATCGCCTGCGGACAATGTGCATTCTGCAAACAGGAACTTTATGGAAACTGCCACGAATCAAACCCTCAGGCAACAGCTGTGGGTGGTATTTTCGGATATTCTCACACCGCTGGTGGATATGATGGCGGACAGGCAGAATACGTCAGAGTACCGTATGCGGATGTTGGCCCAACCGTAATTCCTGCCGACATGGATCCGGATGATGCTGTTCTATTAACCGATGTGGTACCTACAGGCTACCAGGCGGCAGAAATGGGCGGCATTAAAAAAGGAGACACCGTAGTCGTTTTCGGTGCGGGACCAGTTGGTATCATGGCCGCTAAATGCGCATGGCTGTTTGGTGCCGGACGCGTAATTGTAATTGACCACCTGGAATATCGTCTTGAGTTTGTACGCAATTATGCCAAGTGTGAAGCCTACAACTTCCGGTCGCTCGAAGATCCTGTCCTGTTTATCAAGAAAACGACAGATTGGTTTGGCGCAGATGTATGTATCGATGCTGTGGGCGGTGATGCCGCAGGTAGTGCCATGCAGACCATTACCGGTAAGAAACTATTGTTGCAGGCAGGTGCTGCTACAGCGCTCCACTGGGCAATAAATGCTGTAAAAAAAGGAGGTATCATTTCCGTTGTTGGTGTGTATGGACCAACAGACAACCTGGTACCTATTGGAAATGTGCTGAACAAAGGATTAACCATCCGGGCGAATCAGGCATCTGTAAAACGCCTGCTGCCAAGGCTTATCGAACATGTACAGGCAGGTCGCCTTGATCCTAAAGGCATAATCACACACCGCATTCCGTTGGAAGAAGCAGCTGACGCCTACCATATCTTCTCCGCCAAGCTGGATAATTGCATTAAACCAATTCTTATTCCACCAACTGCAAGAAAATAAAAGTTATGGAAAATATAAATAACGACTATTCACATATTGTAGGCTGGGGCATTGATGCCGATCCGGAGAATGAGCCCACCTACCCAATGAAAAAATATACTGGCGACGACCATAAAAGGTTGAACTGGCAAAGACCACCGCTACAGCCTCAAACCGTAGAGGTTCTTCATTCCAATGAACGGCCAAATCTGACGGCCGTGTTCGGCACTTCATCACCCCCCTCCATGCTAAGTGGTGCCATCCGCCGCTATGCATTCAAATACAGCGAAGACCGCTACCTGCACTGGCTTCCACTCCTGCTTGCCGACCGCGTCAATGTGGTTGAAGGTATTGTCGACGACTTAAGTCGTGGTCATATTCCCAACATTTTCGCGGAAAAAGGATGGAAAGCGGAATTAAAACACAACCCAAAAGGTTTGGCCCAAAAGGTAGTTGTCACTGCCGTCGTTACCGGACTCCTTTGTACGCTGTTGTTTAAGAAGAAGAAAAAGCGCAGCTTTTTATAGCCACAACACCACATCTATTTCCAATAAAAAAGCACCGCGAGCGGTGCTTTTTTATTGCGTATCTGTGATGGTTACCGGGAGTTATTGGCCGATCTCAATAAAACTACAGATCTTCCGCAAACGCTTAAAGAAGCAGAAGCTTCTAATACTTCACCAGCGGGCTGTGCACAATCTGCCGTATCCAGCACCTTCTCCCATTGTGTCGCGTACTCCGCTCCCGGCAAAACGTAGGTCAGCTCATCGTGGTAGGCATTAAAGATCACATAAAAGCTGTCGTCAATAATTTTTTCCCCCTTCAGTCCGACACTATGCAGCCCGTTACCGTTTAGAAATACACCGAGCGACTTGGCGAAATCTTCGTTCCAGTTGTGCTCTTCCATCACGCCGCCCTCAGGCAGGAACCACTCGATATCGTGAACTTCCGATCCTTTTATCGGCTGCCCCTGGAACCATCGCCTCCTGCAAAATGAAGGATGTGCTTTTTTAAGCTGAATCAGATGTTGGGTAAAGGCGAGCAGATCCTGATCGGCATTCGCCCAGTCGATCCATGAAATCTCATTGTCCTGGCAGTAGGCATTGTTATTTCCCTTCTGTGTTCTTCCCAGCTCATCACCGGCAACGATCATTGGAACGCCCTGAGAGAGCAATAAGGTAGCCAGAAAGTTTCTTTTCTGCAGGTTGCGCAAGTTTATTACCTCCGGATCGTCCGTTTCTCCCTCTACCCCGCAGTTCCAGGAGCGGTTGTGATCTTCACCATCCTGGTTGTTTTCACCATTTGCTTCATTGTGCTTCTCGTTGTAAGAAACCAGGTCATGCAGCGAAAAACCGTCATGGGCGCAGATAAAATTGATACTTGCCGTAGGCCTCCTGTTGTCATCCTGGTACAGATCCGGGCTGCCCGTAAACCGCTGTGCAAACTCTCCCAGCATACTGTCCGAACCTCGCCAGTAATCCCGGATGCAGTCGCGGTATTTTCCGTTCCATTCCGCCCATCCCGGAGGGAAGTTCCCCACCTGATATCCGCCCTCTCCAATATCCCATGGTTCGGCAATCAGCTTCACCTGCGCAAGCACAGGATCCTGATGGATGATGTCAAAAAATGCACTCAGACGGTTCACTTCATGAAGTTCCCGTGCCAATGTAGGTGCAAGGTCAAACCGGAAGCCATCCACATGCATCTCCAGAACCCAGTACCGCAAGCTGTCCATCATTAAACGTAAGACACTCGGCAAATTCGCATTCAGCGTATTTCCGGTACCTGTATAATCCATATAATACCGTTTATTATCTTCTACCAGCCGGTAATAGGTTGCATTGTCAATACCTTTAAAGGATAAAGTCGGGCCGAGTTCATTGCCTTCCGCCGTATGGTTATAAACCACATCGAGAATAACTTCAATGCCGGCTTTATGCATCGCCTTTACCATATCCTTAAACTCATTCACTTGTCCCCCCCGGTGTTTACTGGACGAATACCGTACGTCAGGCGCAAAAAACCCAATGGTATTATAACCCCAATAGTTGTTCAGCCCTTTTTCTTGAAGACTGTGGTCGTTCACAAATTGATGAACCGGCATCAGTTCAACGGTTGTGACGCCTAGCTTTGTCAGGTATTCAATCGTGACGGGATGCGCAAGTCCGGCATAGGTACCCCTGATCTCTTCGGGAATTAGAGGATTGAGTTTGGTAAAGCCTTTAACATGCAACTCATAGATGATCGAGTTGTGGTAACTCACGCGGCTACGGCGGTCCCCTTCCCAGTCGTATGCAGAATTATCGATTACCACAGACTTCGGAATATATGGCGCACTGTCGGTCTCACTCATGCTCAGATCTTTCTCTTCGTCATCGAAATTATAGCCGAACAAAGATTCATGCCAGTCAATAACACCTGCTATTGCCCTTGCATATGGGTCAATAAGGAGCTTATTCGGATTAAAACGATGGCCATTTGCCGGATCATACGGTCCATGCACCCGGTATCCGTAGAGCTGCCCCGGTTTTAACCCGGGCAGATATCCATGCCATACCTGATGGCTGTGTTCGGGAAGGAACACACGTACTACTTCCGTTTCTCCATGTTCGTTGTCAAACAGACACAACTCCACAGCTGTTGCATTGTCAGAATGCAATGCAAAATTCACACCCTCTCCGTCCCAGGTTGCCCCAATTGGATAGGGCGTACCTGGATATACGATAACTTGTTCCATTAATCTTTTTCTGAATTCGTTTTAAATTGTAATTCTGCCTCCGGTAACCGGGATGGTTGCTCCTGAGATATAACTCGCTTCATCGGCAGCTAAAAAAACATAGGCGTAGGCAACTTCTACTGGCTGGCCCGGTCGTCCCATTGGCGTATTCTTTCCGAAATTCTCGGGCTCAGGCATGGTGGATGGGATAAGCGGGGTCCAGATTGGACCCGGAGCAACAGCATTAACCCGTATACCCTTTCCGTTCTGTAGCAATATCTGGCTTAAATTAGCCGTAAAGTTTTGTATTGCAGCTTTTGTTGCCGCATAGTCCAGCAACACCGGCGTTGGATCGTAGGCATTTACGGAAGTGGTATTGATGATGTTGCTACCCGGCTTCATGTGTGGCTCCGCGGCCTTGCACAGGTAAAACATAGGGGTGATGTTCGTATCAAAGGTTCTGTTCCATTCGTCAGAAGGTATTTCCTGAAGCGTTTTCCTGGCCATTTGGAAAGCGGCATTGTTAACAAGTATATCAATCTGTCCAAATTCTGAAACTGCCCTACTGATAATGTTTTTACAGTGCTCTTCACTGCGAATATCGCCTTTTACCAATACAGCCTTTCTGCCGGCATCCCTCACCAGCTGGGCCGTGTCTTCCGCATCCTGATCCTCCGCATCATCCAGGTAACTGATCAACACATCAGCACCTTCCCGGGCGAAAGCAATGGCAACCGCCTTACCGATTCCGGAATCGCCACCGGTTATAACTGCTTTTTTGCCGGTTAACCTGCCCGACCCTTTGTACGACTGCTCGCCATGGTCGGCCAGGGGCTGCATCTGCCCTTCTGTTCCGGGCACGTCCTGCCGCTGTTTGGGAAATGGTGGTACCGGATACTTATTGTAGGGGTTATTCGAGTTGTTTTTGTTTTCCATATTTCTGCGTTAAGTGTACAGTTTTAACAAAGAAGGGTATTGGATGTTTGCAACAATTCGAATAACAAACTCACAACTCACGGTGAATGCGCTGCATACTGTAAAAAGGACTTAGTTAAAACATCGGCTAAAGCCGGGACGTTATAGAGGAAAAATTATAAGTTATGGAACGTGGATTTCGAACTGCCCTCATTACCGGGGCTACAGGTGGCATAGGCTACGAACTTGCAAAACTTTTTGCCAAAGACAAATACAGCATCGTCATGGTAGGCCGACGGAACGGCGACCGCTCAAGTATCGCGGAGGAATTCTCCATGCTTTATCCGGAACAGCAGTTTCATTATATAGAAAAAGATCTAAGCGAGGATGGTGCCGCGGACTACATCTACCGGCAGGTACAAGAGCTTGGACTGCAGATCGATGTACTGGTGAATAACGCCGGAATTGGCGAAGCTGGACCTTTCGTCGAAACAGACCTGAAAAAGAATCTGGAAATTATCCATACCAATATCGTGGCCCTGGTGAGCTTAACCCACTATTACCTGAAGGAAATGGTGGCTAGAAATGAAGGGCGGATATTGCAGCTTGCATCGGAAGCTAGTTTTTCTCCAACACCGTTGCTTTCCGTATATGCCGCATCAAAAGCCTTTGTACTGTCCTTTTCAGACGCACTGATCAATGAGCTGAAAGATAGCAATGTAACGCTGACTGTACTGGCACCTACAGCAACTGATACCGGATTTTTCATCAATGCCAATGCCGAGGATACTGTCGCCGGACAAGCCGAGAAAGATTCCCCTGTCGATGTGGCTAAAGCCGGCTATGAGGCGCTGATGAGGGGCGAGCACAGACACATTCATGGAGCAATGACGAAAGCAAAAGTGGCCATGGGTAATGTGCTGCCGGATGAAGCACTTGCAGCACAGGCGAGAAAACAATTCGAAGAAAAGAAGTAACAAGAAGGGTTACAGGGTTTGGACTAGTGCAGACCAGACAGAGTCCTAACCCACACCTAGCCCACACCAAACCCACATATTTCCTGTTTTTGGTGTGGGCTTGCTCTCGGTGCAACGACTGCTTTCTCTCGAAAAGTTCAATTTAAGGTTTCAGAACCACCTTTATACAATCATCTTCCTTTTCGTCGAATATTTTATAGGCATGTGCAACTTCACTCAACGGCAGATTATGACTGATGATGTCATCAAGCACAACCTTTTCTTCTTTCACCAAGTCAATCAGGTGATCGATGTAATTCAACACGGGTGCTTGTCCCTGCTTGACAGTGATCGCCTTATCAAACATGCGGTGCACGGGAAACGCATCATACGGACTGCCGTACACGCCGACGATAGATACGGTTCCAGCCCTGCGAACGGCTTTAAAGCACATTTCCATAACTTTAATGCTGCCCTTCTGGAAGTTAACGGTAGACTTGATCTTGTCCATGATGTTCCTTTCCGGCTCAAAACCAACGGCGTCTACGCATATATCAGCGCCCCTGCCACCGGTCATATCCCTTATGGCTTGTACGACATCCACTTTATGCGGATTCAGGGTTTCTACCTTATTCACGGTCTTTGCGCGCTCCAGACGATAGTCTAACGGATCGATGGCGATGACCCGGCTTGCACCATTGATCCATGCCGCTTTCTGTGCCATTAAGCCTACAGGGCCAGAGCCGAAGATGGCAACTACCTCGCCGCCTTTGAGCTGTGCCCAATCGATCGCCGACCATCCCGTAGGGAAGATGTCTGTTAAAAATAAAGCTTGTTCATCGGTAATGTTGTCGGGAATGATCCGTGGACTGATGTCTGCATACGGAACACGAACATACTCGGCCTGCCCTCCGGAATAGCCGCCATAGAGGTCGGTATAGCCGAACAGCGCGCCGCCTTTTTTATCTGTGAGGTCGCCATCCGGACCGTAATGCTTATAGTTTGAGTTCTCACAATGTGGAGAAGCACCATGGTTGCAGAAAAAGCATTGGCCACAGGCGATTGGAAAGGGAACGATGACGCGGTCACCTTTCTTCAGGTTTTTCACGGCAGGGCCAACTTCTTCCACAATGCCCATGAACTCGTGGCCTACAATCATGTCTGCAGCCTGCGGCACCGCGCCACTTAAAATGTGCAAATCTGAACCGCATATGGCGGTAGAGGTAACTTTTAAAATGACATCCCCACCCTCTTCGATGCGTGGGTCTGGTACGGTATCATAACTGATGTCTCCTGGTTTGTGGAATACTGCTGCTTTCATGTTTATGTTCTTTTAGGTAGAAAAACAACAGTTGGCCTTCAGATTCTGTTTCAATTTTATCCACTTACCCGGGCTCCGGAGTTAATCACCAATTACAATCTGCTCCAGGTTCTTCCGCGGCGGGCCACACAGGACCTGCCCTTCCAGGTCGTACCGTCCACCATGACACGGGCAGTCCCAGCTTTTCTCGGCTGCGTTAAACTTCACAATACACCCCGCGTGGGTGCAGGTAGGCGAAAGTACGGTCACTTTGCCCGCTTCATCCTTAAATACGGCAAGTTGCTTTCCGTTGTGCTCTACCACCTCGCCGGAGTTTGGCGGAAAGTGCTTGAAGCTGTCCAGCTCCTCCGTATTAAGCCGGTCCGCGACGAAACGATATGCCACATCAGCATTCTCTTTCACAAAATCCTGGAACCCGGCTGCAGGTTTAATTCTGGCAGGGCTGAATAATTCTGCATAAGGATTTTCCTTTTTCACGATGGCATCACTGATGACCTTTCCGGCGATGGTGCCGAGGATCATTCCGTTTCCGTTATAGCCCGTAGCCACGAAAACATGACCATCAGAGGCCGGCATGGTACCGATGAACGGCAGTCCGTCTACAGACTGGTAGTACTGTGCGGACCATTTATAATCTATGCTTTCTACGTAGTAATATTTTCGTGCATAAGCCTCCAGCTCCCGGAAGGAGGCTTCCGGATCTTCATGGCCGGTCTTATGATCGGCACCGCCAAGGATCAGGTACGGTTGCCCGTCTATAACATGGGTCCTGATGTAATGATAGGGATCCTTCATGTCGTAGACCATGTCTTTGGGATAGTCGCCGTTTTTCAGCTTGATGCCGAGCACATAACTGCGGTATGGCGCACACTCCACATCGAAGACCGTAAGGCCGCCAGGCATATGTGTCGCATGCACGAGATTCATGCCCCGAACCTCAGCGCCGTCAATTTCGGCGATGTGTTTATCCCCGTCCTTGCTGGTATTGCGTACAAAGGCACTTTCCAAAATAACGCCACCAAGGGCGATGAAGGCTCTGGCAAGTCCGAAGCAGTATTTTAATGGCTGGAACTGCGCCTGATCTTTATACAAGACCGCGAACTCAAACGGAATGGGTACACCATTGTCGCGGACTTCCACTACGTCGACACCAGCTTTACGCGAAGCTTCTAGTTCTCGGAGCAGCGCCTTTGTCTCCTCCTCCGTCTCAGAATAGAGGATGCCATCCTTACATTCGAAGTCGCATGGAATGCTGTACTGATTCACCAGGTCCTGGATAATGGAAATGGATTCTTTAGCTGCATCCGCAAAGGTCCGGGCGCCATCTTCTCCAAAATCCTTTTCCACCTGGTAATACTCGGTATCATAGAAAGTGTTGATGTGGGCAGTTGTACCGCCAGTCGTACCAAAACCGATCGCATGACCTTCGAGGATAATACATTTTTTACCTTGCTGCTGCAACATCAATGCGGTTGTAAGGCCGGTAATGCCGGCACCAATAATAACAACATCATAGATTCTTCCAGGTTCGGTGATGACATCTTTCTCTATCGATGCACCATGTTCCTGCCAGGCGCTAATGGTAATTCCGTCTCTCGGGCTGCTCGGTTTTAAGCTCATATGTTATGCGGTTAAGTTGTATGCTATCAACGCAATGGCTTAATAAATTGTTTCTGTTTTTTTCAGGCCCGGGTGGCAGGCTACGCCGTGGTGAAGCGACAATATGTAGGCGGGAAGCGTGGATAAGTGATTTTATTTAATTTTATTTGCGCCCGATACACCCCACATGATCCATGGTTGTTAAAAATCTGTTTTTCTATGTAAGCTGCATCTTTGTGGCCGCAGGTTGTTCTTTTACAACATTGAATGTTACTCCTGCAACAAAAAGAACGGCAGCACCGGCGGCAGTACCATACCGCACGGCAACGGCGTACTACATTACAGAGGATTTTGAAAACTCGGGTAAGAGCGCCTATGCAGCTGGAGACATTACGACTCCTTCGGGCAGCTGGACGCTTGACAATGCGGTGATCGGCACCCTGCCGGCAGATTTAAAGCATGGCAGGAAGAGCCTGCGGCTAAAGACCGGGCAGGTGACGATGAACTATGATGTAACGGGATTGCGGACCTTATATATTTCTCATGGGAAATACGGGTCAGATCCGGCATCTATTTGGAAGCTGTTGATTTCCATAGATGGGGGGAAAACGTTTACCCAGGTGGGCAAGGATATCCGGGAAAACAATACGGTGTTGGTTACCGACTCATTTCAGGTTGTGAGCACCGGTCGGGTTCGCTTTCGCATTCAGAATACCGGCAGTACGGCCACCGCACGGATCAACCTCGATGACATCACGTTTAAGGGGGATCTTGATCCCGAACTAAAACCCAGCGTTTCCGAAACGGTGGCGGCTGCAGCGGCATCCACATTCAGGACCCGGGGCGTGGAAGCCGGCCCCGATGCGCAGCCTTCGGCTGGAGATGACAGCAACCTGCTGCTCGGAAATCCCTCTGGAGCCAATGGCGTGACGCCCGACAACTATTACCTGGATCAGAAATACTATACACAGTCGTACAGCAGCAGCCGTTCGACCCCGAACTGGGTCAGCTGGCACCTGGATGCAAACAACACGACCAATGTAAGCACGCGTTTGGACAACTTTGCCGGCTTTAACGGGCTGCCGCAGGACTTTTACATTGTCCAAAGCAACAGCTACAGCGGATCGGGATTCGACCGGGGACACAACTGCCCGTCTGCCGACCGCACCAGCTCTGCAGCGGCAAATGGCGCTACGTTTCTCATGACCAACATGGTGCCGCAGGCACCAAGAAACAACCAGCGTACCTGGGCGAACTTCGAAAACTACCTCCGTACCCTGGTGGATGCAGGGAATGAAATTTACATCATCATGGGCAGCTATGGTACCGGCGGCATTGGTAGTAAAGGTTCGGCAACGACGATTGACAACGGTAAAGTGACGGTGCCGGCAAACATCTGGAAAGTAGCTGTTGTGTTGCCCCGGGGAGATGGTGATCTGCGGCGGGTAAAAGCAACTACTCGCGTTATTGCAATAAACACGGAAAACAACAATGGCGTGGATGCCGACTGGAAGAAGTATATTGTTTCAGTCAGGGATATTGAAAAGGCAACTGGCTATAACCTGCTTTCTGCGCTGCCGAAAGCAGTTCAGGATGTTGTTGAAGTGAAAAAGGATGCGGGTTACTGATCTGTTTACCGCTATCTGACCACGCGAAAGCTGCCGGAAAGTATTATTCCCGATAAATCGCTAATTTTGTTGGATTGACAGAACGCTAAACGACGATTCGACATGACGTACAAAGAAAAATTAAGCGAGATACGGAGACAAATGAAAGCCGATCGGGTGGAGGCATACATCATTCCATCGGCAGATCCGCACATCAGTGAATACCTACCAAAACATTATAAATGCATCCCCTTTGCTTCAGGATTCAGAGGCTCTGCAGGAACCCTGGTGATTACACACGACTTTGCCGGGTTGTGGACCGACTTCCGGTATTTTGAACAAGCTGCGGAACAACTGGAAGGCAGCGGCTATGAACTCGTAAAACAGAAGGTTCAGCATGCACCGGAATACATTCAGTGGCTGATCAAAAGACTGCCTGAAGGTGCGGTTGTGGCAAGCAATGAACGACTGCTTTCAATTATGCTGGGTGAATTGCTTACCGAGAAACTTGCCCTGAAGGGAATTACCTTAGCAGACCGGGACTACCTGGCACCCATCTGGGAAGATCGCCCGGCTCTTCCTACCGCATCTGCGTTTCTGATTGAGGACGAACATATCGGACAATCTGTGAGCTCAAAGCTTAGCGTAGTGCGGGAAATTCTGACAGAAAGCAATGCAAGCTATCATTTGATTTCCTCATTGGACGATATTGCATGGTTGTTTAACATCCGGGGGAAAGACGTCAATTACAATCCCGTTGTGCTCAGCTTCGCGCTAATCAGTCCAGATCATGCCAAACTTTTCGTTAACGAAAACAAGCTGACGAAAGAAGCGAAAGAACAACTGCTGCGGAATGGTGCCGAAGTGCTGGACTATACAGAGATCGAAAGCGCATTGGCGAGAATACCCGAAAATAGCTCCATTTTTATTGATCCGAAACGAAACTGCTTCGCCTTTATGAAGTTGTTACCGGAATCGGTGAAGATCATCAAGGAGACAAACCCTTCCACCAACCTGAAGGCCGTTAAGAATGCGGTAGAGCTGGAGAACACGCGGATCGCGATGACCAAAGACGGCGTTGCCATTACCCGGTTTTTAAAGTGGTTGTCTGAAAACATGGGCAAGAACAGGATCACGGAGCTGTCGGCTGCTGCACAGTTGCGTGCATACCGTGCGGAGATGGACGGCTATATTGGCGACAGTTTTAACACCATCAGTGCGTATGCTTCGCATGGTGCATTGCCGCACTATGCGCCTACTGAAGAAAGCGATTTCGAGGTGAAGCCCGAGGGATTGTTTCTGGTGGATTCCGGGGGTCAGTATTTCTATGGAACGACGGACATTACGCGGACCATCCCTATGGGAGAGACAACGGAAGAAGAGAAAAAGGACTATACCCTGGTATTGAAGGGGATGATTGAGGGCTGTAAGGTCCGGTTCCCAAAGGGAACCTGCGGCTACCAGATTGATGCTGTGACACGCAAGCCGATGTGGGAATATGCACTGAACTATGGCCACGGAACCGGCCATGGTGTGGGCTATTTCCTGAATGTTCATGAAGGACCTCAGGTGCTTAACCCGACGAACAACCCGGTGGCTATGGCGCCAGGAATGATTACATCGGTGGAGCCAGGCATTTACCGCCCTGGCAAACATGGAATCCGGATTGAGAACCTGGTGAATACCGTTGAAGACGAAAGCAATGAGTTTAACGACTTTTATGCTTTTGAATGTCTGACCATCGCACCGATAAACACCAGTATTGTACAAAAGGAATTGCTGGAGCAAGGCCAGATTGACTGGTTGAATGCCTATAATGCCCTGGTATACGAGCGCCTGGTGCCGCACTTAAGTGCAGAAGAAAGTGCCTGGTTGAAAGCAGAAACAGCGGCGATTTAGTGCAGGTTGTTTACTGAGTATCCCGGCTAGGCTATTTTTGAAAATACACCTAATAGAAAAAGGACGCTGGTCATGATCAGCGTCCTTTTTTTATGACTACTTACTGAAATCCAGTACTACTTTTCTTTCCGGGTAATCCAGCTTGGAGCTCTTGCGGCTACCATTCCTGGTGACGTGGATGATGTTACTTTGATCATCAAAGAGATCATAAAGAATGGTGTTTGTCGCCTCCAGCCTGGTCGATCCCCTTATCGGTTCGGATTCCAGATAAACAATCACCGCTTCACTGTCGTTTTCAAAGCCAAGATAATTCAGTGTGATCGGTCCGTCACTACCCCTCAGCGCAAGGTTAGCCAGGGCATATTTCTTAAGGAGCACGTCCATGGCTTTATGCTGTGCCGGGGCAGATAGATCGGTTTTAACATTATACTTTTTGGCAAGTGCAGTTTCCAGATCATCGGTAAAAATGCGGCAGCTGAGCTCCCAGGTGTTTTCTTTTGCATTATAATTGAGTTCTGTTGCGCTCAGGTGAAGAGGGTGTTTGGCACTTGATTTCAGCCCGTCGGGCAGGAATGAGGCGAAAAACAGGTAACAAATTAGTAGAGATTGAGTGATTATCAAAGGCATATTTTTATTCTTTTTTCAGTTTACAAAAAAACGCTTAATTTTAGACATTCTGATAACAAACTTACATGAACCCAAGTCTCTGACGACGCGATTTCCGGAAACAATCACGGTTTTATTGCTTGCATCATCTTACCACTTTAAAAATGCAGTGATTACAGGTTTGTAATCGCGTTATCATCATTAAAAAACAACAACTAACGAATGAAAACATCAGGAGCAAACACGCAAAAAAAAGCACTGAATATTGCTCATGATAGGTTCACCGCCCTTAAAAACAAATAATATACGAATGAAAAAAAGGTACATTTCTTTTCTGATTGCAGCTTCCATGTTTCAGGTCGCTAAAGCGCAGAATATCCAGAACAATCCTGGAAGTAACCATGGTAACAAATTTGAACAATTGGGAACCATCCTGAATACCCCGAATGAACAACGTACCGCAAGTGGTGCCCCGGGTGTAAAATACTGGCAGCAACGGGCCGATTACGATATTAAATGTACACTGGATGAGAAAACGCTAACCCTTACTGGTCACGAGTCCATTACGTACACCAATAACTCCCCGGATGTGCTGACATACATCTGGCTTCAGCTGGATGAAAATGAACACAGCAACACGAAGAATGCGAATTATCAGACCAGTAGCAAAATGCCACTTGGGACAACCATACAGTCATTAGACAGGACTCAGGACGACGGAAAAGACAACGGTTATGGTGTAAACATTACTTCACTAACCGACGCGCAGGGTAAGAAACTGGCGTACACCGTTAATAAAACGATGATGCGCGTGGAGCTTCCTGTGCCGCTGAAATCGGGACAAAAGTTTGTATTCAATGTGGGCTGGACCTACAAAATTGGCGACCGGATGGCGCAAGGCGGACGTGGCGGATATGAGTTCTTCCCGGAAGACGGAAACCACCTGTTTACGATGGCGCAATGGTATCCGCGGTTATGCGTATACAGTGATTTTCAGGGCTGGCAGAACCATCAGTTTACAGGACGCGGAGAATTCGCGTTAACTTTTGGCGACTTCAAAGTGCAGATTACGGCACCAGCAGATCACGTTGTGGGTGGAACCGGCGAGTGTGTGAACTACAACGCAGTATTAACCCCGACACAGTTGGCCAGATGGCAGAAAGCTAAGGTTTCAGATGTACCTGTGGAGATTGTAACCCTGGCGGATGCCAAGCTTGCAGAAAAGAAAAAGAGCAATCAAACAAAAACCTGGGTATTCCAGGCGAACGATGTACGTGACTTTGCATGGACGTCTTCCAGAAAGTTCGTATGGGATGCGATGGCACAAAAAATTGCAGATAAATCTGTGATGTGCATGAGCTTCTACGGAAAGGAAGCGTATGGCTTGTACAGCAAATTCTCGACCCGCGCAGTAGCCCACACGGTTAAAACGTATTCAGACTTCACTTTCCCTTATCCATATCCGGTAGCACAAAGTGTGGAGGCGGCAAATGGAATGGAATATCCGATGATCTGCTTCAACTACGGACGTACGGAAAAAGACGGTACCTATAGCGAGACTTCAAAAAATGGAATGCTTGGGGTAATTATCCACGAAGTGGGCCATAACTTCTTCCCGATGATCGTTAACAGCGACGAACGTCAGTGGACCTGGATGGATGAGGGCTTGAATTCCTTTCTGGAGTACCTGACAGAGGAACTTTGGGACAATAAATTTCCAAGCAAAAAAGGGCCTGCACATACGATCGTGGACTACATGAAATTACCGAAAGATCAGCTGGAGCCGGTAATGACCAACTCGGAAAATATCGTGCGTTTTGGACCAAACGCCTATTCAAAACCGGCAACGGCTTTAAACATCCTTAGGGAGACGATTATGGGCAGGGAGCTGTTCGACTATGCCTTTAAAGAATATGCCAGAAGATGGGCGTTTAAACACCCTACTCCTGCTGATTTATTCCGTACCATGGAAGATGCCAGCGGTGAAGACCTGGACTGGTTCTGGAGGGGATGGTTTTACAGCACGGACCCTTGCGACATCTCCCTGGATTCTGTGAAGTTCGCCAGACCAGATTTCAGTGCGAAAGTGCCTGAGCCAAGAAGTATTGTTTCGCGTATCGATAAGCCCTTGGTAAATGCGTTTGAAGACGTGTCGAAAATCAGAAACCGGGAAGATAAACGCATCGTGTTCTACACGGATAAAGATAAGAATGCACAGGACTTCTACTGGCGA
Organism: Pedobacter sp.; assembly: GCA_045629455.1. GTDB lineage: Bacteria > Bacteroidota > Bacteroidia > Sphingobacteriales > Sphingobacteriaceae > Pedobacter. Next base: position 47,976 of record JAZQRI010000045.1, read on the forward strand.
TATGCACGTGGTCTGGAGAAAGTGGACACGACTTCCTCAGAGAAAGTAACGTTTGGCCAGCAACTTGAAGGATTGTCATCAGCAGAACAGGCCAAATATGCAGGCAAGTACTTCTACGAAGTTTCTTTCAGCAACAAAGGCGGACTGATCATGCCGGTGATATTGGAATTCACCTATACCGATGGCACGAAAAAAATTGATCGCATTCCCGCACAGATCTGGCGTTTAAACGAGAACAATGGTTCTAAGTTCTATGTGGAGGATAAAGAAATTGCTTCCATTAAATTGGATCCGATGCGTGAGACCGCCGATATTGACGAAAGCAACAACACCTGGGGCGGAAAACAAAGTCCGTCTAAATTCCAGTTGTTCAAACAAAAAGGAGCAACAGCAGCAAGAGGGCAGTCGGTTGGTGCAAACCCGATGCAAAAAGCAATTAAATAGTGTTATGAGCGGTTGTGAGACCCAGACCGCTATCGTATTGAGATTGCGCGCATATATATAAATAAGAAGGCCGGATAAGTGATTTATCCGGCCTTCTTATTTATATGGTTTATTTATATTGATAAGGGTTTTTATACTAAGCCGTATCGTGTTCTTGAAACTTGTACTATTGCTATTACTCCTTAGCGAGTTTACTTCGTTACTTTCAACAGGTAAGATCCGTATCCGCTTTTCACTAACGGGGCTGCAATTTTCATCAGCTGCTCTTTGTTGATGTAGCCCATCCTGTAGGCGACTTCTTCAATACAACCGATCTTCAATCCCTGACGTTCTTCTATAACCTGTACGAACTGTCCTGCCTGCATCAGTGAAGCAAAGGTTCCGGTATCCAACCAGGCCGTTCCCCTGCTCAAAACACCTACTGTTAAGCGGCCTTGTTCCAGATAAACCCGGTTGACATCTGTAATTTCATACTCCCCTCTCGGCGACATCTTGATGTTTTTGGCAATTTCGACAACACTATTGTCGTAGAAATAAAGTCCGGGAACTGCATAGTCGGATTTAGGTTCCAAAGGCTTTTCTTCAATGGAGATTGCCTTATTGTCTTTATCGAATTCAACAACACCATATCGCTCCGGGTCAGAAACGCGGTAGGCGAAAACGACTCCGCCTTCCGTTGAAGAGCTTGCCTGAAGCAACTTGGCCATTCCGTCACCGTAAAAGATGTTGTCTCCAAGAATCAATGCAACCTTATCCTGTCCAATAAAATCAGCACCGATGACGAAAGCCTGTGCCAGGCCATTTGGCTCTGCCTGGACGGCATAAGAGAATTTGCATCCAAGGGAACTTCCGTCTCCGAGTAATTTCTCGAAATTGGGGAGATCATGTGGCGTAGAAATGATTAAGATTTCATTGATGCCGGCAAGCATCAGCGTGGACAGCGGATAGTAGATCATCGGCTTATCGTAAACAGGCATCATCTGCTTGCTCATGGCCAGTGTTAAAGGATGCAGTCTTGTTCCACTGCCTCCGGCTAAAATAATTCCTTTCAAGTTGCTCTAATTTATGGTTGCGTTATAAATGATTTAAATTGGATTGTTATTGGCTGAAGATACGCTATTTTCCAGTTCAGCATACCACTCCGCACCATATTTGCGAATAAGCGGCCCTTTTAAGAACTGGTACACGGGTACTTTTAATTCCCTACCAAAGCTGCAGGCATCTTTGCAAATACTCCAGCGATCGTAGTTCAGCACGTCAAATTCGGGGTACTGGGTAATCCGGATGGGGTACAAATGGCAGGATATCGGCTTCTGCCAGCCAACTAGCCCCTGCTCATACGCTTTCTCTATCGCGCATTTCGTGATTCCATTTTCGAAAGTAACATATGCACACTCCCGGTTGCCACCGACACAAGGCGTAGTTAAATCACCATCTGAATCGACAACGGATGTACCATAGCGTTCGATGGCCTCGATGCCTTTTGGCGCAAGAAGGTGTTTTATTTTCGGGTAAATATCTGCCAGGATGGCTTTTTCTGCATGATCCAGAGGCGCACCCGAATCACCCTCTACACAACAGATCCCTTTGCATTTGCTCAGGTTACAGACGAAATTTTCAGCAATGACGTCTTCGTGCACGAGGGTATTTTGTACTTCAATCATAATTATTTTGCATTTGCTAAAGGATATTTTAATCCTGTAGCGGATTTAATCTCCATGGTTACGGATCCAACCAGGATTTCCACCTGCGCCTTTACGGGCACCCTGTTGCCATCATCTGTGATCCACAGGTATAGTCTGCTATCTTTCCGGAATATACGCCCGGGTTCGATGGATGGGCTAAATTTAAGGCACCTGATATTGCCCAGTTTACTTTTAACGACTTCCCGGCCAACAAACTCGATTGTAAGTTGCTTTACCCCGTCACCCAGAAAGTAGTTTAACTTGAATTTGTCGCCGATCTTGATTTTGGCAACATCAAGGCTTCTGGAGAAGTAGTATGCCGATACAAGGTCAAACGTCTGATTTGTCGGACCTGTGAAGGTGCCCCTGTTCGAAACTACCTTGCGGGTGTCCTGATTAAAACGAGCCTTATCGGAACGCCTGTAACTGCCCTCACGAACATTCTCCTGATAGAAATAAGGTGTTAGTTCGACCTTGTCTATGTAGGAATCATAATGGTCCCTGACCTTATAGAAGACATCAAATGTTCCTGAAGTTTCTGCATCAACACTCAGGCGGTACGTTGGCTTCCCATCAAACTTCATATCAGAATCGAACACCTTGAGTGTTCCATCGGCAGCGGTAATAAAACCGTACTTCAGTTTGTATCGTAATACCTCTCCAGGCTGAAACACCGCTTCTTTTTTTACAGGCAATTCCTGTGCATATAGCTGATTCGTCAGAAAGAACCCAATTAGGATCACAAAAATATATCTCATATTTAGCAAAGACAAAAAGCTGTCCAACTATTGGTCTTTGCGTTTAAAAATTGGAACTGTTGAGCATGGTTCACCATACATAATGCTTTTTGCGACCTTGCTGAGCTGTCTGGTGATCTCCACGTAAGCCGAAACAGGGATATCGATGTCTGCACATCCCTTCACGACGACACGCTCATCCGCATACGCGTTGATGTCAATCCTGGCCAAGGCCTTAGTGAACAGAACGGCTTCGAGTGTTTCAAGATTGCCAAAAACGACTTCATTGGCAAAAGGACTCAGTTTATTGGCCAGAAGCATGTAAGCCCAGGTTGGCACAATCGCATCAGCAGAGCAAGTGATCGCCACATTCTTGCCGGTATACACGCTCCAGTCGTGGCTCTTAATAAATTCTCTGAAATCCTTCTCCCTCAACATCAGGCCGTGAAAAAGATTATCTTTTATATCGTAGACCAGACGCTCACCGGTGTGGTAGTATTCTTCCAGGTTCAAGGTTATCAATCCGCTGGAAGCCACTTTGTTGACAATATTTTCCTGAATCTCCATAACTTATTGCATAAAAAAGCCGGAAGAGAAATCTTCCGGCTACAAATTTACACAAAATAAGATTAATAGAATTTCACCCTATTGTCTTTTATCTTGCTTTTATCTTGAAGAGCCTGGAATGCAGCACCTAATGACCGCTGTGAAAGGCCCAACGTCATCGCTTGTTTTTGCTTGTATGTATTTGCCAGTGGCGCTGGGTTACTGAAACTGATTGCAGTAAAAACGTACACTCCGCGTTCTCCATCAATCGGAGCGGAAAGTTTTCCTACTTTCGAGCCAAACACCGTACCTACCAATTTATTTTCCTGTGCAGCACCTGGTAGAATTGGGTTGGCAAAAACCACATTCTGAACCGGAGTAACTGGCTTAGCCAGTCTCTGAGCGACCTGATTCAAGTTTGATGCACCCTTCAATGCGCCGTTTGCCTTTTCGATAAGCATCTTCGCTTTTACCGCAATTCTAACCATTGGCTCAATTTCCGACTTTACGGCCTCCAGAGGTAATAAGCCCTGCGGTCTGATTTCAGTTAATTGAGCAACTACGTAAGCATTTTCCATTTGATAAACCTGTCCAAGTACATCACCTTTGGATGCCGCATATGCATCTTTAATGATCGGACGCGGGTTATCGAGACCTGGTGCAAATCCCTGGCTCGCCGTGATCTTGTCTGCAACAGCCAAAGGATAACCGTATTTTTTAGCGAGTTCAGCGAAATTTCCAGACTTAACTTCACTTAAAAATTTCGTTGCTTTCTTATAGGCAACATCTTTTGTCTTGCTGCTGGCAACAAGGTTTTTCTCTATATAAGCTAGTTTTACAACTTTCGATGAGCCGATCTGCTTCTCAATTTTCAATAAGTGAACACCAAATTGCGAAGGTACCACTTTAAGGTCACCAGCTTTACCATTAAACGCTGCGTTCTCAAATTCAGGAACCATCTGACCACGGCTAAAAGTACCGAGGTCTCCTCCTTTATCTTTAGAACCATCAACGCTGTATTGTGCAGCCAGCTGAGCAAAGTTGCCGCCGTTCTGAACCAAGGTCTTCAAGGAATCGGCCAGTTTGGTAGCGCGGTCAACACCACCCAACTTCGCAGGGTCTATCAGAATATGGCTGGCTTTTACCGAATCCGGAGAAAAGCGCGAATCCACTACTTTTACCAGTTTATATGAATTACCTGATAATACAGGACCATATATACTGCCTGCAGGTAAAGAAAATACAGCGGAATCTACCGCCGGATCAAGTCTTCCTTTAGAAAGGTATACGTAAGGAACTTTCACGTCAGAGTTCACGGCCGCGAATAACGAATCGTTCTTTGAAATCTTTAAATCTTCAGCCAACTTGTTAACCTGAGTTCTAACCGCAAGCGAATCCTGCTTGGTTGGACTTACATTGAAAGAAACATAGTTGAATGACCGGGTTTCAACAGGATTGTCAAAACGCTTCTTGTTCTCGTTATAATAATCAGAGTAGTCAGCATCAGATAATTTAACGGATGCATCTGGAATGCTGTTGTACTCTAAACTCACATAATTAAAGTTTGCAAGCTTGTTTCTATTGATGTATTCGTCATTTGCTTCGAGCGAAGTAACATAAACCGAACTTTTGATCAGGTTACCATATTTCTGCTGAAGGGCTTGCTTTTCAACCTCAGCCTGCAACAGATCCCATTGTGCTTTTAGCTCCGGATTTCTTTGTGCTTGTTTCAGGGAGTTGATTACTGCAGCGCGATCAATCTGACCTGTTTGCGGATTACCAAAATATTGAACGATCAAAGGGCTTGGATTGCTTCCTTGAAACAGGTCAAACAATTCATCTCCTGAAACGGTAAGTCCAAGACGGTTATATTCTTTGTTAAGCAAGACATTCGCAACTTCACCGTTCCACACATTCTCTACAGCCATAGCCTGCATCTGAGGATTGCTTGAACCACCATATTGCTGTCTGAACTGCGCCTCACTTTGCTCTACCTTTTTAGCAAAATCATCAATACTGATGTCTTCTCCGTCAACAGATCCCACTACACGTTGAGATTCTGCCCAGAAAGGCTTACCAGCACTAATTGCATCACCTAATAAAAATGCAACAATTGCAAAACCGATGGCTCCAATCAAAATGTAGCCTGCACGATTGCGCAAAAATGTCATTAAACCCATAATATTTCTATTTATACTTTTTTTAAGAGGGCGCAAGATACAACTTTTGCCAAAAAAAGAAAACATTTAATGGCATAAGAATAAGTTATTAAAAATTAGGGAAATACCAGCTCTTGGACTGCTGGATTATTGCTGCAAATCGCCTTGAATGTAGGTTTCACCATAGGCGTTATCGAAGTTCACAGAACTGAAATCTTCCGGGGCAGTAAAGTTCACGGCATTGATAATTGTACCGTCTGGTTTGGTGATTATACCCTTAGGTGAGCTGAAGATTTTTTTGTTCTGATTCCAGACCAGCTCCTCCGTATTGAACCTCAGATTAGCGTTTATCACCACCACATTCTTCTTGAAAATGGTGAGTTGCTCCGTCTCCTTCATAATAGCATAGTTGGAGGTAATGGTTCCGTCGCTCTTTAAATCTTTATTGTAAAACTCGATCTTTACGCCTTTCGGCATCTCCTGGTAGGTAACACCGGTTTTCGCAGTGACCTTGTCAAGTATTGGCGCAAAGCCCTTCGCTTTCACCTTTGCAGAATCGCTGTATATCACTTCTGCACCGAAGGTGCGGTTGGCATTGAAAGCAACTTTCTGATTTGAAATGGTACTCGCTTTTTTTAAGTCATCATCAGTGCAGGCAGACAAGCATAGCTGCCCGGCAAAGATCAGAACGAGAACCAACCGAAACCATTTACACCTCATTAATCAAATTTAAACCTTCTAAACCACCTATCATTAAGCGTAAACCCAAGATGAAGATTGATGTAGTTCTCCTGAAGGAGTCCGTCCGTCATTGACCCTCGACGTCCAAGTTCGGTCGTCACATTCATTTTATAGAATGAACTTCTTGTTGGAGAAGGTGCTAAAGGAAATCCGAATCCAAAGGTGATCGCCATTTGTTTGATGTCCTGCTGATTGAGCTGAACGTATGTTTTATCATATGTGAAACCCAGTCTGTAATCCACCCTGTTGAAATAACTTCCGATGGAATTGATATCAGGGGTAATCTGGCCACCTACTGAGAAACCGTAGGTATCTTGCAGCCCTTGTTGTTCATTGCCTATCGATAAGTCAGACCACTTTCCTGTCCGGTAATCCGCGCCAATCAGCCACTGGTTGTATTTCTGAATGGATATACCGAAGTTATGAATCAACGGAAGTTTAAGCTGAGCTTTCGGGTCGTTCGTATTCACCAGCGTGTCGAAAGCAGCTAACGCGGCTCCGGTTGTTGCATCCTTGGTGTACTGCGTAACGACAAAACTTCTCTTCGAATTGATGCTGGATGAAGATGACCCGGAGTACCCAAGGGTTACTGATGTCTTGGTATTCAATGGGATATTATACTGTGCACCGTAAGAGAAACTTACACCGCCTACACTATTTTTTGTTTCCATCCGCGCGTTGATCGTATTGGTTTGATCCAACAGCTCTGATGAGCGGGTTTGGAGCAAATTACCAAATATGTATTCTGCATTTGCTCCCAACCGAAGGTGTTGTCCAAATTGGTAACCGTATCCGAAGTAAGCCTTAGTCAGCCCGCCCTCACCTGCATAAACATAGTTTACATCCTTCGTCGTTGTACCACCAGCGTTGGACAAGGTAGCCTTGTTTAAAAACTGATATCCAAGTTCTGAGTATGGGATCACGCCGAAACTTAGTGCTGAGCGGGTCGTTACCGGAAATGCCAGGGCAACATGACTTAACGTACCATTAAAGCTTGTCTCACTTGCCCCGTCTCGTTTCAAATTGTTGAATGTTCCTGTTGCACCTATATCTACTGTAGTTAGGTTGATACCTGCGTAAGAGGCGGGGTTAAGCATGTTGATATTGCTATAACCTGTCGGGCTGAATACAGCAGTCGATATTCCTCCCATTGCCCGGTATTGCGGAAGAGCCAGAGATTTGATGTTCCCAATACCATACCGGGAATATGGTGATTGAGTCGTAACCTGTGCATTCACAGAATTGCCTATCAGCAACACCAAAACTGCAGCTATGTAATTAATTTTTCTGAACATATTCAAATGCAATGACTTCATTTAATCCTTTTAATACTAAGTATGGATCGTGTATAATTTGAGGCGCAAAGATGCTGTTTTTTAATTGCTTCAGCAAAAATGCGCCGTCCCCCCCTGTAATCACGACCTTCAAATCTTTATTTGTTTTATTCTGCCGGGCAATAAAGCCCTCAACTTCCTTATTCACGCCTTGCAATACTCCGGAGAGAATTGCATTAGTGGTGTTGTTTCCTTCCGGAATGTCCGCTTCGGGATCCCAGCTCACCAGCGGCAATCTGCCGGTATAATGGTTAAGAGCTGCAAACCGCATCTGGATTCCCAGGCTGATACTGCCTCCGTAGTATGCAGATTCACTGCTCAGCAGATCATACGTAATGCAGGTCCCAGCGTCAATAACAAAGCAATTCTGCCCAGGATATAGCCGGTGCGCAGCAATTACATTTGCCCACCTGTCAAGTCCTAAAGTAGCTTTTGACTGATAAAAGTTCTTGATCCCGGTATTCTTGTTGGTTGAAAACTGAATGTAATTGGTATTCAATTTCAGGAGCTCAACAATATTGGTATGGCCTGCAGCAACATCAGACACAATAGCGTTTTTCACCTGGAACTCCAGGATCAGGTCCAATATTAGCTGCTCTTCAATCCCTGCTACCGCTTGATAGAACAGTAGTTCCTTCTCATTGAAGACCGAGATTTTACTCTTTGAGTTGCCAATATCGATGACCAGATTATGCATTAATCATTCCTAGAATGGACTCGAAGATAACCAAGCCATCCTGATTGTTGAGTAGCGCATCTGATGCACGCTCCGGATGCGGCATCAAACCAAAAACATTCCTTCCGGCGTTACAAACGCCCGCGATATTTGCTATTGAACCATTTAAGTTGGATTCGGTGCTCAGATTTCCACCTTCATCACAATATCTGAACAATACACTGTCCGTGTCATTAAGCATTTTGATGGTATCCTCGTTCGCGAAATACTGTCCTTCGCCGTGGGCTACCGGAATCTTAAGCACCCTGTCTGGCTCAATTAAATGAGTTAACAAGCTGTTAGACGTAGCTGGCTTAAGCCAGGTGTTCCTGCAAATGAACTTTCTGTTTTCGTTGTGGAGTAAGGCTCCGGGCACGAGGTGAGCTTCAGCAAGAATCTGAAAACCGTTGCAGATACCCATTACAAATCCGCCGTTATTAGCAAATTTGATTACTTCCTGCATAATCGGTGAAAAGCGTGCAATCGCACCTGAACGCAAATAATCACCAAAAGAAAACCCTCCAGGTAATATAATGAATTCAGCACCCTGAAGGTCATGATCCTTGTGCCAAAGACGCACAACTTCCTGTCCTAGAATATGTTCCAATACATAAATAACATCCTGATCACAATTTGAACCGGGAAAAACGACTACTCCAAACTTCATGTCACAAAGCTATTAATCTTTACCAAGTTTCAAGGTATCAATTTGTTAAAAAAAGTTAAACGAACAAAAAGTATTGAATGGCTACAACAAGAACCAGAAACAGGCTTTCATAGAACCAGCGGCGCGTTGCATTCGCAAAATAATAAGCCAGTAAAACCGCACCGGGAGGCACGCATAGCAGGAAATGATACAAACGAAAATTAGGCTTTGTGTAGAAGCTGATGATCGCACAAAGAAACATGAAGAACAACATCTGGAATGCCTTACGCGTGCTAATGAAACTCCGGAAAAAGCTCTCCCGAAGCTGTATCATCGCCAGGATCATCATCACGGCAACAGGAACCAAAACCAGATAATCATTGTAGTTAATTTTAAATGTTGCCGGAAATTTGTTTGCCAGGGGAAGCCAGATGTCGTAAAACCGGTCCAGGTTATCATTCCAGAAATAGAAAACCCCGAGAAAGAAGAATATAGTTATAAAGCCCACCAATCCGGACAGCCATTCTCTCCAGTTGAACGATCTGTACAGCAGAAGTGTCAGCCAGATCATCAGCAACATCACAATAAATGGAAAGTAGATCAGGGTACCTACAGCAATGATCATCCCGATGTCGAACATGATCATGATCGCATTCGGCGACTTGCCTACTTTAAGGAACTTATCCATTACCCAAATCAGCAAAAAATTACAGATCAGTGTAGGACTTAACACGAGGAACGGCATAAACAAACTCGTTCCCGTAATGTAAAGCAGCGCGGGAAGAAATCCAGGTTTCGCCAATAACCCATGTTTATTGACAATCGTATTGAAAATGATCGATTGAATAAACACCAGCAGTGCAGCAATAAGCACGTTTCCAAATGGTGTAAATGCATCCTGCAGTGGAATCTGGATAAAAAACTTGGCATAAGGCTCCAGAAACTCAAACCGCAATGTTTCCGGCATATCCAAAAAGATCGGTATCCGCATAAAAAACGTATATGCGAATAGTAAGATTAAGTTGATTGGATTTGATTTTCTAAACTGATTGATCATTCCTCTTTGCTAAGCAAAAGTAAAATAATTTATCTGGCAAACTGGCTTACAAGTTTATCTACAACCTCCTTTGTCTGGTCGGGAAAGTTAAACTGCGGCCGTTCGTTTGTCTCAACCCATTCTTTTAGCATCGGCAGCCAGTTTTTGTTGCTCCCCCAGATCACCGGCACCCCGAACTTTTTAAGCGCAAAAGCATTGCACTGCTGCTCGTACTGAAACTTCATCGGTACCACAAGGAGCTTCTTCCCTAAAAACAAGGCTTCGGCAGGACCTTCAAAACCACCCCCCGTAAGCAGGCCTTCACAACCGGCAAGGCTTGCATTGAAACGCTCATTGTTCACGGGACTTACTTTAACATTCCCATTGGAATAACCCACCAGCGCATGTTTGGAAAAAACCTGCCATTGTACTCCCGCAATTTGCTGCAGAATTGGAACAAGATGCCGGTCGTCTATCGCGGGTAGATAAACGGTATAGTGGCCTGCATTTGTAACCTGAAGGTTCCTGATTTCAGAACGGATAACCGGCGTATGAATAAAGTCGTCGTATTTCTCAAAATGAAAACCTACATAATGCGTCGCCGGAGCATAATACTTCATCACCAGCTGAGCCCAATCAATACTTTTTGGCTTCGGCACAAGGGCCGACTGGAAGGAGGCCTGATGACTGAGTCCGACGCTTTCCAGTCTTCTGCGTTTACAGGCCCAGGCCGTTACCGGCTCGAAATCATTCAAGATTAAATTATATTCTTCCAGGGGTAAACGGTTCATGTCCCTGATGAACCGTTGCAGGTTCATGGATTTCCATGTTTCATAATGATTTACCCCACCCCGCTTTCCAAAGATAAAACTAAAGCCATGCAGCTCATATTTCACCTGCTGCACCAGCTTCACGTCCGCCTGTGTTCCACTAATCAGAATGTCGACTGCCCCATGTTGTTGCAGGTGAGGTATAATCTCCCGTGCCCGGCTGATATGACCGTTTCCAGTTCCCTGAATCGCATATAAGATCTTCATTCCATCCAGAATATATGATGAAGTACCAGGTTCAGCACTAAGCTGTCCGATGCTTCTTGTTGCGGTTTTCTGTGTAGAAACCAAAGCCAAGAAAAGCAACCAGCAGAATACTTCCTGCAAGTGAGATCTTCTCGCCCATGTAGTAAGATTTCGGTTCAAACTTGAACTCAACAATATGATTTCCAGCTTCAAGCTGCGCTGCACGCAATACATAATCGGCACGGAAATAAGGTTTTTGCACCTTATCCACATACATGTTCCATCCTTTGTCGTAGTAGATCTCGGAGAAAACTGCAATTACGTCGTTCGGTGCACTATAGGAATACACCAGATGATCCGGATGGTAACTATCCAGTTTGATCATGGCGGTCGGACCACCTGCGCCAACCCTCTTGACGTCAATCAAACCCTTATATTGGTCATCAACAATCGCTTCTTTTTTGGGATCAAAGCTGCTTATGGCTTTCATCTCTTCATCTGCATTCTTTGCAAACTGAACACTTGGAACAATCCAGGCATTCCCAGCGGCAGTCGGGTTCCTGGACATCTTATAAGATCCATTTTGTTCATCCTGAGTGATGATGTATTTGGTATTCAGCATATCGAGCACATCCTGATTGATACTTTTCGAAAATTGCTTGTCGATCAATTCCTGATAACGCTTCAGCTTCGCCGCATGATACCCACCGATGGTCTTGTGAAATTGCGACGGTGTGGCATCCTGGAATGTAGAAACCGTAAGGTCCAATACTCTAAAATTCGGATCCTTATCTGCCATAATGAAAGTATCAACATCGCGTGCCTGAAAGTGGTTGGCTAAATCACTCTTATTCGCAAAATTATCCTTATTCAGGTACCTGCGATCCACCTGCCACATGTCAAATAACACAGCAAGGCCAATAAGCACGAACGCAAGCTGCATATTAAGCTTCTTATTAAAATACGCCCACAGTATCACGTATGCAACGGCAATAAACAGGAAGCTTCTAAGTGCGTCCGCTCTGGCGATGTCTGCACGATCAGAAATCAGTGCATTGGATAAGTTAAGCGCCTCACCACGGTTGTTCTGCAAAAGTTGCGTCAGTGCATCAACCATCTGCGGGTGGCTGGAGTTTGTGAAACTGAAAAACAATGTTGGCATAATGGCTACCAGCAGGGAGAACCCGCCAGTAATTGCCGCCGCAATCGTCAACTTTCTTACGAGTGTTTTTTGGTCATATTGCCCTTCCTGTGCCTCTTTCAGGGAAAGAAAAGCAAGAATCGGAAACACCAGGCCAACAATGGCCAATATCGATTCAACCGCCCTAAATTTGTTATACAGAGGGAAATAATTGAAAAATACGTCAGAAACCAATGGGAAGTTCCGGCCGAAGGACAGTAGCATAAACAATATCGTTGTACCCACTATCCACCACTTTAAGCGGTTTTTAACGATCATCAGGCCGAATACAAATAGAAAACATACGATTGCACCAAAATAATACGGGCCTGAGGTAAACGGCTTCTCTCCCCAATATTGCTGCATGCCCAACTGACCGGCAAGCTGTTGGATGGCGGGAGTCGGATCACCACCAGTCACCTGCTGCAGCGCCTTGTACACATGACTTTCTGGTTTTACCAGCTCATCGATGCCGGTTGCACCACCATAAAGATTCGGAATCAGAAAGGTAAAACTTTCACCTACACCCTGGCTCCAGCCGTAAGCGTATTCCTTAGATAATCCACTCTGCTCTTCAGCATGATCCGTTGTTAAATTTGACTTACCACGATTCGATTCCAGCCCATATTCGTACGTGGTCCATAACGTTCCCGCATTTACCATAACAGAAAGCAATCCGGCAATTGCCAGAAATCCAACCGCTTTTCCAAAGGAAGCAAGCCTTTTGGCCTTAGCTGAATGGTAAAGCTCGATTCCGATATAGATAAGCAATCCGATGAACAAATAGTAGGTAATCTGTATGTGATTTGCGCGTATTTCCAGTGCCATAAATAAGGCCAGTAAACTACCGCCCAGCCAATACTTGCCACGAAGCGTAAGCAATACACTCGCTAAAATTGGTGCACAAAAGGCAATTGCAAGTGCCTTGTTGCTATGTCCTGCAGCAATAATAATGAAGTTATAGGAGGTAAAGCCGAATGCAATGGCACCGGCGGCCGCCAGATAGGGGTTTATTTTTAATACACAAAACAACAGATAAGCGCCCAGTACATACAGGAGCACAACATCCACCGGATCCGGTAGCACCGTTTTGATGAAGTTGATTGCATGTGAAGCGATGTTCATTGGGTATTGAACCCAGATCTGATAGGCCGGCATACCGCCAAACATCTGATTGGTCCAAAGTGGCCCTTTGCCATCCTTTTCTTTATAGTCCATAATTTCCTTTTGCATGGCTTTTGCCTGCAGCACATCGCTTTGAGCTGGCCTTTTGCCCTGTAAAACAGGACTGAAATATGCAAAAACAAGGATTATGAAAAATGCGATGATGGCGAGGTGGGTGCCGTTTCTTTTAAACCAAGTATTCATTAAGGGCTATTTTGTTTAATCTAACCCCAAAAATATAAAATTGAAGGATATAAGCGCCTAATAAAGGCGAATATAATATTTATATTATTTAACCTCTTCGTAATCCACAAAGTCCCCAAGCTTATCCGCGTTGCCCTTCTTAGGCTGTGGTGGCATATAGTTTATGGAGATGGAACCCTCCGGCTGGCGCCGGGATTGAGGGCCTGGCTGCTGTCCGGCAGACTGCTGCATTTTACCGAAAATATTCTTAATCACAATTGGAAAGATCAACCTTAGAATAAGCCTGATCATCCAAAAAATCATTATTGTTATGAATATGAATTTTATTATTCCCATGTTATCGTTTAAATTATACAAATATAGACGCTTTTAGAGCCGGAATGATACAGCAAGAGTAACATTATTGCAGAACAATTACATACTCAAAAAGCAAACCAGTTAGTCTTCCTCAACAACTTCAGCTACACGGCCCACTTGTCCGTCTTCCAGGCGCACCTTAATTCCTCTCGAATGGTAACTTGCTGATGTCAAAAGATTTGCGACAACCCCTCTGGTCAGTTTACCTGTACGCTGATCTTTTTTCAATATGATGTCCACCAACAATCCAGGGTAGATATCGCTTCTGTTTCTTCCGTCCATATTACTTAGAAAACCGCTCCTCAAATATTTTTTCCATTGCAAACATTTCATCCCTTAACCTTGCGGCCAAAAGGAAATCCATTTCTTTGGCCGCCTTAGCCATTTCCTTTTTCGTCTTGTCAATTGACTTTTGCATTTCCGCCTTACTCATGTACTGCACGACGGGGTCCGCAGCCAAACTGACTTCATCCACTTCAACATACGCCTTGCTATTTGCCGTATGATCAGAAAAGTCCAGAACCGATGTTTGCTCTATAATCGCTTCCCGGCTTTTGCCAACAGTCTGTGGCACAATTCCATGTTCCAGATTGTACGCTATCTGACGCTCGCGGCGCCGGTTTGTCTCTTCCATTGTCTTTTCCATCGACTCGGTGATCTTATCGGCATACAAAATTACCCGTCCCCTATCGTTCCGGGCAGCGCGACCAATGGTTTGTATCAATGAGCGCTCAGACCTTAAAAAACCTTCCTTATCTGCATCTAAAATAGCCACAAACGAGACTTCAGGTAGATCAAGTCCTTCCCTCAAAAGGTTAATTCCGATCAGCACGTCGAATTCTCCAAGCCGCAGCCCCCTTAAGATCTCTACACGTTCCAGGGTCTTCACCTCTGAGTGGATGTACCTGCATTTGATATTCAACCGGTCCATATACTTAGTCAGCTCCTCGGCCATTCGTTTGGTCAGTGTCGTAACCAGAACACGGTCGCCCATCTTGATCGTCTTGGCAATTTCATCCAGAAGATCATCCACCTGGTTGATGGCCGGCCGTACCTCAATTAACGGATCCAGCAAGCCGGTTGGCCGGATGACCTGTTCGGCAACAATCCCCTCCGATTTCTCCAGCTCATAATCAGCAGGTGTCGCACTTACATAAATCGTCTGCGGAGCCAGGCGTTCAAATTCATCGAAATTCAAAGGACGGTTGTCTAGCGCCGAAGGTAGCCGGAAGCCATATTCGACGAGCGACATTTTCCGCGACCGGTCTCCACCATACATCGCACGGATCTGCGGCACGGTCACGTGGCTCTCATCAATAACCATCAGGTAATCGTCTGGGAAGTAATCCAGCAAACAGAAAGGCCGCATACCGGGAGACCGACCATCGAAGAACCTCGAGTAATTCTCAATTCCGGAACAATAACCAAGTTCCTTCATCATTTCAATATCGAAGTTCACCCGCTCTTCCAAACGTTTCGCTTCCAACAACTGCCTGTCGCCAAGCAACTGGTTTTTCCGGATTTCCAGTTCCTCCTGTATCCCCCAAATGGAAGAATTGAAGCGGTCTTTCGGGGTTACGAACAGATTCGCCGGGTAAATAGCCATATCTTCCAGCTTCTCCAAAGTCTTCCCCGAAACCGGATCAATTACACTTAGCTCCTCAATGTCATCACCGAAGAATGATATGCGATATGCGTTATCCAGATAAGCAGGAAAAACATCTACAGTATCGCCTTTAACCCGGAATGTTCCGCGCTTGAAATCGTTAATCGTACGCGCATAAAGGATTTCTACCAAACTGTGCAGGAAAGAGTTTCTGGAAATACGTGTTCCCACAGCGAAGCGGAAAACAGAACGGGAAAAATCTTCTGGATTTCCCATACCATAAATACAGGAAATGGACGAAACGACAATTACATCCCGCCGTCCGGACATCAGCGCAGATGTCGTCCGCAGGCGCAGCTTTTCGATCTCCTCATTGATGCTCAGATCTTTCTCGATGTATGTATTGCTGCTGGGCATGTAGGCCTCAGGCTGGTAGTAGTCGTAATAGGACACGAAATAGTTGACCGCATTTTCGGGGAAGAACTGCTTAAATTCCCCATAGAGCTGTGCAGCCAGGGTTTTGTTGTGACTTAAGATCAGCGTTGGCTTTTGTGTTTGTTCAATAACATTGGCAATGGTAAATGTCTTACCAGAGCCGGTTACACCCAGCAGTGTCTGGTAATGTTCATTGGCGTTAACACCTTGCACCAGCTGCTTAATCGCATTTGGCTGATCTCCGGTTGGTTTATAATTGGAAACGAGTTGAAACTTCATCCGTATGTTTAAGGGTTTTTTTCAGGGTATGCATTGTTTTATAAGTCAACAATGC
Organism: Pedobacter sp.; assembly: GCA_045629455.1. Lineage (GTDB taxonomy): Bacteria > Bacteroidota > Bacteroidia > Sphingobacteriales > Sphingobacteriaceae > Pedobacter. The sequence goes on from JAZQRI010000045.1 coordinate 64,315, forward strand.
GAGGCCTGTGATGTTTTCAGCAGCCTGATCCACTGCAAATCAAAGATAAGAAATCTTGCCATATGGATATATGGGCAGAATATCATAATTTTAGTTCCATGAAGTTACTCGTATATGTACCGCTGCTTACCCCCCGGATAAAGTATATATTTAACTTTATTTTCAATGATGTGATGAAAACCCAGGTTGGCTTCAGCTCCAATCTGGAAGAATTCAGACAGGCAGACATCCCCAAGATCAGCTATGCAGATCACCCGGTTGGGAACGAAATGTTCTTCAAAAATTCCGACCTGCTGCTGTCGCATACCATCGTACCCCCAACAATAAAGACGACTGCATTTGGGGACACCATTGTTCCTTTTGCTGTTGAGGGAAGCACCCTTCCTTTTGACATATTTGCCGCCTCCTTTTACTTTGTAAGCAGATATGAAGAATACCTGCCTTACAACCGGAATGACAACTGCTCGTTCTCTGCTGATCAAAGCTTGCAGCATAAGCTGAAATTACTGGAGATTCCTGTCATCGATGCCTGGGCATTGATTCTAAAAAACATTCTGTTAAAAAGGTTCCCGAAACTATTGTTCTTTAAAAAAACATTCTCCTTCCAGAGCATTATTTGCATGGTCCCTGACCGCAGAAACCAGTCACACCGGCTGGCACAGATGGCTTCCAGGCTTTATGGCACCATAAAATCAAAACTTACCAAGAAAAACGGCATCGAATACAGACAAACGGAAATTAAGAATTTCATCGAAGCCCTGCAGCGTCCTTATGGCAGCAACCCGCAGTTTTATTTCAACAACCCCAAGGATACAGCTAATGCTTGCGAGGGCGAAATGCGCTTACCCGAAAGCTGTCTCAAATCCATAAATGCCGGTGTAAATAACGACTTCCGCATGGGCTACCCGAAAACTCCAGGCTTCCGGGCTGGAACCTGCACCCCTTTCCACTGGTATGACCTCCAGCTGGAGAAAAATACTCACCTTCGATTGTATCCGGTAGCGGTGAACGACATGAGTTTCAAGCTGGACCGACACCTGAACAGTACACAGACTATTGCACAATGGAAAAACCTGTTCGACACCGTTAAATTGCTTGAAGGAAGTTTCTACATGCTATGGCACCAGGACAATCTGAACAATGCAGACAAGGGAAAGTTTGGAAGAAAGCTTTACAGAGAAATGTTAGCCAATTTCTTACCTTTAGCACATGATCTTCAACCTAAGTAAAACCAATTCTATTGCCAATGTCTATATCGCCGAACTGCGTGATATCGACATTCAGAAGGACGCCATGCGCTTCCGTAAGAACCTGGAACGTGTTGGTGAATTCTTTGCTTATGAAATCAGTAAGACCTTAAATTATAAAGACTTTGAGACACAAACGCAGCTTGGCATTGCACCCACCAAAGCACTGGTCAGCCAACCTGTTATCGGAACTATCTTACGTGCCGGGCTCCCCCTTCATGCCGGCATACTGAACGTCTTCGATCGTGCAGAGTCAACCTTCGTCACTGCCTTCCGCAAGGTGCATAGCAGCGGAACCTTCATCATTGAAGTCGAATACATCTCCACACCTGACCTCACCGGAAAAACCCTGATCATGACCGATCCTATGCTGGCTACCGGATTAAGTATGATTACATGTTGTAAAGAACTGATGGGCCGCTTTAAGATCAAAGACCTCCATATTGTTTCCGCAATCGCCAGTACCGAGGGCATCAGGTATGTGCAGGCAAATCTTCCTCAGGCGAAGCTCTGGATTGGCGCCATCGACGAAGAAATGACCAGCAAATCCTACATTGTACCAGGCCTCGGCGACGCCGGCGACCTGGCTTACGGCACTAAACTATAAAATGATCAAACACATCTTCTTCGACTTAGACCATACCATCTGGGATTTCGACAGAAATGCGGAGGAAACCCTGTACGAACTGTACGAGGTGTATTGCCTGCGGGAACTGGGACTGATATCCTGTTCCGACTTCATCGCAAGATATACCGAAAACAACCATTCCCTATGGGCCCAATACCACCTTGGCTTAATCAGTAAGGAGATGCTTCGTGCAGAAAGATTCAACAGAACCTTCCTAGAGCTCGGCGTGGAGCCGGGAAGAATACCCCGCCAGTTTGAGGAGGATTATGTACGGATCAGTCCTACCAAAACGAACCTCTTTGAAGGCGCACAGAAAGTATTGTCTTACCTTAAAGAGAAATATACGCTGCACATCATTTCCAATGGTTTCAAGGAGACGACATTAACAAAGATGGATCTCTCGGGTCTTAACCCCTATTTCACCAACGTGATTATCTCTGAGGATGTAGGTGTCAATAAGCCCGATAAGGCAGTTTTTGAATATGCATTGAACAAGGCACAGGCAGCTAAGCAAGAAAGCATTATGATCGGCGATAGCCTGGAGGCTGATATTTATGGCGCTCAGAATTTCGGTATGCGGGCTATTTTTTTCAATCCGTTGAGCAAAGACCAGCCAGCCGATGTTCCACATCAGATTGTGCACCTGGAAGAGCTGATCGCATTGTTTTAACAGGTAAGCTAAGCCTATAATCGCCATAAAACAGGAACAATGAACACAGCAAAGGTTTTCTCTTCCATCCAACAGGTTGTCCAAACCTATAAGTCACGGCTTGAATCCATTAATGATTCGAAGTTCCAGCAACGCAATGAAGATGGCAGCTGGTCTTATAGCGAAGTTTACCAGCATATATTTGACCTGAGTATTCTCAGCCTCATGGAGCTGGATAAGTGCCTTTCAGGTGATGGTAAAAGCAGAAAAACCCACTGGATCTCCCGATTGATCCTGTACTTCGGACGCTTCCCGCCTGCAATGAAATTCAAAGTACCCAAATCGCTCGCACCACGGGTTAAAAAAATCTCCAGAGCACAGGCATTGGCTATGATTGACACCTTCCTGAATCAGCTGAAACCCTACGAAACAAAGGTATCCCAGGCGAACGCTAATGTCAAAACACGGCACCCACGACTGGGATTTTTCAATGCTGCACAGTGGCTGCGATTTACAGAGATCCACCTCAAACATCACCTGAAACAACTCGACCGGATTGACAAGAGCTTTTAATTTCACATCTTTGCGGCAATGAAGATTCCCGGGATTAAAGGCTTTGACGAAGAAGCATTCAGCAAATATTTCAAGAACACCGGATGGCTGATGTTCGGAAAGATTCTGAGCATGGTTGTCAACCTGATGATCGCAAACTATCTGGGTGCAATTTCTTTTGGAGACCTGAGCTTTGCAGACGCGCTTACCGCCATCATTGCTGCCGTTGGTACACTCGGACTTGATAGCTTCATCATCCGGGAAATTATTCAGGAGCCAGACAAGAAGGAAGAGATCCTTGGAACCTCCCTGCTCATGCGCATCGGAGTAAATGTGCTGCTCATCCCGCTATCCGTACTGATCTATGTTGTTTTTCATCATTTCTCCGGAAATCAGGACCGTCCCCTAACCTGGATCGTCTTCTTCCTTGCTTTCGCTTCCTTTTTCAAATCGTTTAATGTTATTGACTCCTACTTCCAGTCGCAGGTCGCCTCCAGGTATGTGGTAAAGGTGCAGAATGTTTGCGTACTGCTTTCCGCAGCGGTAAAGGTACTCCTGGTCGTTCTGGGCCTCCCGGTTATCTATTTTGCAGTCGCGTTGGCATTCGACGGCTTTATCCTGGCAGTAGGTCTGGTCTGGATGTATCAGAAAAGAGGCCTGAATATAAGAAGCTGGAATTTCAACCGCAACCGCGCGGTATCGCTGCTGCGTCAGTCGTTCCCCCTCATCCTGTCTGCCGTGATGGTCTCCATCTATATGAAAATTGACCAGGTGATGCTAAAGACCGTTGGCAGTGCCGAGGTGGGCATCTACAGCGCCGCGGCAAAGCTGAGTGAAGCCTGGTACTTTATACCCATCGCAATTGTCACTTCTGTTTTCCCGGCAATTATTCATGCCCGCAAGACCGACCACAAACGTTACATCAAAAGGTTGGGCAACCTGTATGACCTGCTGATATTCATCAGCCTGCCGGTAGCATTGTTCATCAGCTTCTTCGGGAATGACATCATCGATCTGCTCTACCGGAACAACCAATATGAAGGTGCCGGCCCGATGCTCTCCATTCACATCTGGTCCGGCGTATTTGTCTTCCTTGGAAGTGCAAGTTCCCAGTACCTGCTGGCGGAAGGATTCACGTTGATATCCTTTCAACGAACGGCTCTCGGAGCAGTCATGAATATCCTCCTGAACCTTTGGCTTATTCCGGCTTACGGCGGTATCGGAGCATCCGTAGCCACATTAATCGCCTGTATCTTCTCTACCTTCTATCTTTTATTTTTACCTAAAACGAGGCAGCAGGGTATAATGATGTTAAAATCATTATTTTTGATTACCCTATTCCAAAAACTACTGAACCATTGAATAAACTTAAGGCACTAACCACGCTAATCTCCCGGCCCGAGCGGCTCAAAGCATTGCTATCCTTTGGACACAAAGGGTATCTGTCCAGCATCGGCTGGTTTAAAGCATTCGACACCAGACAAGCTGTTGACGCCGACGGCGAAGCACTTCCCTGGGTAACCTACTCTTTTATCGACTTCATTAAAGAACGTCTGCATAAAGACCTCAGTGTTTTTGAGTATGGATCCGGAAGCTCCACTTTATTTTATGCCGCCCGTGTTCGCAGAGTTGTGTCGGTGGAGCACAACCAGGACTGGTACAATAAGATTGTCCAGTCGAAACCAGACAATGCAGAAATGATCTTCACCGAGTTGCACCGGGATGGCGAATACAGCAAAAAGGCAGCTTCTTTACCGGAGAAATTTGACATCATTATTGTTGATGGCAGAGACCGGGTAAATTGTTGCAAATACAGCCTTGCTGCACTGAGCCCCAGAGGGGTTATCGTGCTGGACGACTCGGAGCGGAAAGATTATCAGGCCGCAAGAGTATTGTTAAAAGAAAATGGTTTCAAAGAGCTTTCTTTTAGTGGCATTTCACCAGGACTATTTTATTTGAAGTCGACCTCCGTATTTTACAGGCCTGTAAACTGCCTGGATATCTAACCAGAGCGCACCATGCTGAGCAACGATGTTAAATCCGCATACAATCAGTTTTACCAGCAGAACGATGATGCCTGGAGGATGCTCGGTGCCCGGTCGAAAGCGATGAACATCATGGAGGTTTGCACCTCCATTCAACCGTTAAAAGTCCTCGAAGTCGGCGCCGGCGACGGCAGCATTCTTCATTTCCTCCAGCAATGGTCCTTTGGCCAGGAACTCTACGCACTGGAAATTGCCGAAAGTGGCGTAGAGCAGATCCGTAAGCGGAACCTTCAAAACCTCAAAGAAGCAAAATCGTTCGATGGCTATAAGATCCCATACGCGGCCGACCACTTCGATCTGGTGATCCTTGCACATGTGCTTGAACATGTAGAACACGAGCGCCTGTTGCTGCGGGAACTCAAACGTGTAGCCAAAAACCTGGTGATTGAAGTTCCGCTTGATTATCGCTTTGGGGTAGACAAAAGAATGAAGCACTTTTTGAATTACGGCCATATCAATATGTACACGCCAACATCGCTCCGGTTTCTTCTACAAAGTGAAGGGCTCGAAGTCATTGCAGATAAAACCTCCCTGACACCAACAGACACCACTAAGTACAATGAGTTTGTGAATAAAAAGCAAAAGAAAACACTCCTTAAAATTGTTAAGATTGAACTGGAATACCGAATCAAGCGTTTTTTTGGCACCTTTTTAGGGCAGAAAAAACAAGAACAGTTTGCCAACGCCTATACCGTATTAACCAGGAAGTCCAGTCAGAATCTGCAAATATTTTAATATGCAAAATTTCGCTCCTATTGCCTTATTTGTGTACAATCGTCCACAGCACACAGAACGTACACTAAAGTACCTTCAGCAAAATGAAATTGCCGCTGAAAGCCGCTTGTTCATATTTTCCGATGCTGCAAAAACACCTGAGGACGAAGATAAAGTCAAGGAGGTACGGGCATTGCTGAAAACAGCGGAGGGTTTCCGTAAAATTGAAATTATAGAAAGAAAGGTTAATCTGGGTCTTGCAGAATCCATTATTTCCGGTGTTTCACAGCTCGTCAGAGATTACAAGCAGGTCATCGTTTTTGAAGATGACCTGATCAGTTCCCCGCACACCCTGACATACTTCAACGAAGCGTTAACACGATACCGGAATGAAGACCGCGTGATGCATATCGGCGCATACATGTACCCCCTGAAGGCAGACAACCTGCCGGAAACTTTCTTCTACCGTGCCGCGACCAGCTGGGGCTGGGCAACCTGGGATCGCGCGTGGGCGCAGTTTGAGCCCAATATTGATACGTTGATGTCACAGTTTGACACCAAAAAGATCGCGGCATTCAGTATCGACAAAACCATGAACTTCTGGAAGCAGATGCTGGACTTCAAAAATGGCCGGAACGACTCCTGGGCTATCCGCTGGTATGCGTCCATCTTTCTAAAAGGTGGCTTGACCCTGAACCCATCGAAATCTCTGGTCAACAACATTGGTCACGATGGTACAGGCATCCATTCCGGCATAAATGACACCTACAATGTCGTCATCAATCCAAAACGGATCACAAACTTTCCGGAAGAGATTAAAGAAAATGCCGAGGCCTACCAGGTCATCAGGAAGTTCCTGGGGACCCGGAAGGGAACTTTATGGCAGCGCATCAAAAGGTATGTACGGTCACGAATGCGTTAGTGTAATTTACCCCTTCAGTTCACTGAGGGGGTCCTGAGTAACTCCATTTTCCCTAAGACTAATTTCCCGATCTGACTTCCGCTATTAAGCCCTTCATCAATAGATTCCTGATAATGTATACCGCCGTATAGACGACTGATGGCCGCTTCCTGAGCTGCATCATTAACACTTGAATAAGTCCGGTCTGGCCATCCCCAGCGACGCTCAGTCGTATCGGTAAACGCCGTATTTTCTTTGAAAATGCCAGATAATACAGTAGCAACTGCGCTGGATATAATTGAATGCCCACTGGTATATTCAGGAAAAGGCGGAGTTTGGATGTATGGCTTCCAGGTATTATCAATATGTAAATTGATATATGTCTCAGGACGCAGCAGGTTATATTTGAATTTAGTACTCCAACATGAAATGAAGCCATCCATGAGTGCAAATGAAACACTTGCGTATGTATATACCGTTTGTTTAAAGTCTGATTTCTGGCTTCCACATACAATGCCCGTAATGCCCATCCAATGCCCGGCCGGCGTCATTGCCTTGGTAGCAAACATGACGTGGCCTGAAACATGAAGCTTAAATCCGTTGCAGTCCCAGAAATCCGCAATGGCTTTTTGCTCTGGAGTTAGATGCTTACCTGCAGTATATACTTCGTTCACCATCTTGTAAAACCTAGTTTGCTTGTCTAAACTAAAACGGGGATGGGGCTTGGCTTTAATCTGCTCTGCAGAGTCCAATATAATGGGGCGGATCTTCATCCAGTTTGGTTCGACGGCTTTCATATAAGCCGGTGGCGTCGGAACCCATCGTCCTTCCTGAGTGTCTACCGTGTACTTGACGCCCGACCTGGTTTGTGCATAGTGATCAGATTTACTATAATCGATCACAATACTGCTGATTTTAGTCGCATACGAGTAAGAACTATCGATACTCTCCTCCGGCATTCCATGACTTTTAGCAACCAATAGGACACTATCAATCAACTTTTGAGTTAAATTTTTTGAAAAAGTCAGTTTCTGTCCTACATTCAAAAATGCCAAAACACTCGCCAACTCGAAGTTCACTTTTTTAGGAGGTTCGGGTACGCCTATCTTCCCATTAAATGTGGTTATAAGCGAACTAAAGTCCGTTGAGCCTGCAGCGACTACTTCGTACGCGGCAAGGCTGGAATATGCATAAATCCGGCTTGCAACTGGAGGACTAAAAATATCGTATGTGATAACATCCGTCAAGCCGTTAACTGCATTGGAAAATAACGCCGGTTCCTTGAGAATAGCCTCGTAATCGCTTTCTCCACGTTTACAGGAATTGAGAAACAATGTTACAGCAACCAAAAGGATGAGACTTCTTACAATATTCATTATTTTATTTTTGATCGTACACTATTCACCTCGCTGGCAGAAATGGCATCACCGTGATTACGCCAATTCTGTCTAATATATGTTAAAATTAAGGACAGTTCTTCGTCCCCCAAATATTTGTGAGGTGGCATAATACCATCGTACCTATTTCCACCTGCCTCTATAGGCCCTTGCAAACCATTCAGGGCTATACCAATCAACGCTTCCTTATTTCCGGACACGACTTTGGAATTTGCCAGAGGCGGAAAACGATAGGGGTCTCCCTCACCATCTTTTTGATGACAAGATGCGCAAGCATTGTTGTAAAGGTCTGCGCCTGTCATTTTAGCTTCACCTGATTCTTTAGATGCTGCGATCGCCGATGTGTCTACGCCTGATTTAGGTGCTTCAATAACCCTGATTTGCCTTTCCCCACTTTCTCCACATCCAACAAACATTAATAACAACCAGCAAAGATGTGCAAGCCAAGGCCTTGTTCTAACAACAGTATTTCCGGAAACTTTCCCTTGGGGTAATATTATGTATTTCATTCAAAAAACACGATCCGAGTCTACGGAATTTAAGATAAGAATTTCACAATCAAACATCAACTAGGTTGCTAATGGAGGGCCTCCCGGCACATTGATCTTTCTTCGACGCGAAGGCTTAGCTTTGCTTCGACTTGCGGCAAATGTTGCGGTACGATACTCCCCTAAATGAATGTCGCCGGTAATTGAATCACCAGCTATCTGTCCGGAAAAGATAAAAGTGATATGATCACCTACTAGCGATGTTGTGCTTCGGAACTTCACCTGGCTCCCGTCAATAGTTCCTTCCAGGTCCATTAGATTCAAATCGCCTTTATGGGTTCCGGTTAACCAATTGCCGTCCTGTACGAGGTTGAACTGATGGAGGCTGGAACTATTAAAAAATTTAACGGCAACATCCCACTTGCCGCTTAGATTAGCAGATGGCGTTTCCATAGTAGTTTTTTGGGCCTTCCGTTTTTCCGACAGTATCCCGTAAATGCGGTCGGCAACCACTACTTCCTCTCCAGCCTGCATTTGACCGGTAGTAATGTTGATTGAGGTAGTTCCATCTGGTCTGTCGGAACTTCCGAGAGCTATTCTTGGCTTCTTACGCCCAACCTCTTCCGCCAGCTCCTCTCCTGTAATGTGAAGTTTTAAAGGGTTCCATATGATGTTCAAAACTGGCGACTTATTTGACAGTTCGGTCGGTTCCATCACTTCGGTTTCTACCCCCGGAATCGTTTTAACCCTTTTTGATATCGTCTCTAACCAGCCTAGCCACCGCTTCCAGTCCCCCTCATGGTCACGTGACACCCAGTCCTGCACAGCAGCCAACATTCCGATCATCTCTTCGCGTCCAACCTTATTGTCGCGTCCGGGACCATGATGAGGAGCACTTGCCTGCCAGGCCGCCATTAAAATATCCTTATTGCCGAGCATCAGACCTGCACATTGAGGCCCACAAATTGCTTTGCCGCCACTATAAGCAACGATCGTTGCTCCTCTCTTCAGGTGAATAGGTGGCAAAGTCAGGTTTTCTGCTGCGGCGTCAATTAGAACCGGAACTTTCTTTGTCTTTGCGATTTCTGCAATTACTTCAAGAGACAATGGCTTTCCGGTTTCCGACTCTTCACCGGTCGTCAAGTAGATCATTGCGGTTTTTGCACTGATCGCTCCACGCAATTCATCTGCGGTCGATACATTGATTATTGTTACGCCGATGTTACGTATCCCGTGGTCATAAACATTACGTGAATAGCGGGGAATGATCACTTCAGTTTTCTCTAAACCAGTTAAATCGGGTATGCGGATCAGGCGTTCGGGATTGCCACCAGTTACGCATGCAGCCGTAATATGCTTTAATCCTGCTGCACAACCCGCTGATACCATTCCCCACTCAGCACCGGTCAGTTTAGCCAATTGCTGACCTATACCGTCGGCAAGTTCATCATATTGTACAAAGTTACGGGAAGCTGCCTCCATGGCTTCCCTGACTGCCGGACGCTCCAGGGATCCTCCAATAATCGTAAAAGTTCCTCTACAATTGATCAATGGTTCAACGCCAATCGAACGAAATATATTTGTATCATCGAGAGCCAGCCCGGGTAGAACTTGCCTGGAAGCATGGGCTATCGTGGACCCGGGGCCACCCGAAGCTGAATTCTGGGAAAGGATCCCGCCCGTAAAGGGTAGTAAAGCGAGTCCTTTAATAACGTTTCTACGTTTCATCGTTTGTGAATTTGGTTAATACTTTTCCTATGAGATTACAGTTTGATTTTGTTTGCAGAGAGGCCATTTAGATCCCATACGATCTTTCCCTCACGAATCGTCATTTCAGCCTCGAGCTTACGGGATCCTTCTATCTTATTTTTACCAGAGTCGACAAAACCAAAATTTCCTTTAAGGATTTGCAAAACAGCGATATCAGCCACTGATCCTACCGATAGGTTCCCTAAATCTTCTCTTTTGATAGACTTGGCAGCCGACCAGGTGCCGCGAGCAATAACATCCTCCATATTCATTCCAAGCGCTAAAAACTTGGACATAACATTTAGCATGTTCTTCATACCTGAGTTCATGCTCGTCCGATGCTCATCAGTACCAAATGAGTTCGGTAGCAGCCCCTGCTTCAACGCTGGAACTGCCTGATTGAACCAAAATCCGGCACCTCCATGACCGACATCGAAAAGTACACCTCGTTCTTTAGCACTTAAGACGAAATCTCTCACCTGGTTGTTGTCGTCTACTATGGTCATGCGTTCAGATACATTCTCATAGGCGTGTGTGATTATATCGCCAGGGCGCATACGGCTTAATTGTCCTTCAAGCGAGTACTCGGGCAAATGACACTCGACCAACATAGGCACATTCGCTAACTGAGCGGCCTTCAATGCCTGATCAAAGGGATACCAGCTTTTTCCACTATAGTGCCCGATGCGCGTACCGACGATAATGTCGGGGTATTGCTTAATCAATTGCGCAGTTCTAACCGGATCCATATCATTCAGTTCAGGCTCGACAGCGACCCCGGAGCTGAAGCCGGTACTAAAGATGTTAATGAAGGCAAGTACACGTGTCACTGAGTTATCGGCGATCTGCTTTTTAAACACCGGAAAGTTTTTCCAACCAGTCGTTCCGGCATCCACGACCGTTGTAATACCAGAACGCTGAGCAAACGCATCTGGCAATTGGCTCGACGTACCATCGGCGAAGCCATTCCCGCTGCCAGCAAAAACATGTGTATGAATATTAATTAGCCCGGGCACAACGTATAATCCAGTGACATCAATAACCTTCTTTGCCGTATTTGCATTTATATCTTTTGATACCTCAGCAACCTTACCCCCTTTTATACCGATGTCCAACAGCGTGCTTCTCGCGTTTTTTGCATCAATTACATGTCCCCCTTTGAGTAACAGATCATACGCCTGAGCCGATAGATGTTTAGGGACCAGGCACAACAGCAATATGAATGAGCTGAATAACAAGCCTGATTTCATTATTTTATGACTAAACTTTTTCATAACTACTTTTTAACAGGAAATATTCTGACCAGGAGACCTGTATCTTCCGTGAGCAGATATAGATAGTTGTCAGGACCAAACTTTACATCTCTAACCCGACCTATGCCTTCAAGAAGTACTTCATCATGAACCACTTTGTTTTCCTTTATAACGGTACGCAATAATAGTCTCCTTCCCAACCCACCTATAAATAGATTTCCATCCCAATTGGGATAGTGATCTCCATATACAAAATCTATATCTGAAGGCGCATTTTTATTGTGAAATACTGGAGGATGAACATCCGCACGCAAGGAATCAGGGGAGATTCTCTTGCCATTATATTCCAGGCTGAATGTTACCTCCGGCCATCCGTAATTTGCTCCTGACTTCAACACATTTATCTCATCTCCACCAAGTTCCCCAAACTCGCTGGACCAGAGTTCTCCTGTTTTTATATTCTGTACTAGCCCTTCATGCATGCGGTGTCCGTAGGTGTAAATTTCCGGCAATGCTCCCTTTCTTTTAATAAATGGATTGTCTACCGGAATTGTTCCGTCATCATGAAACCGCATTGTCTTGCCTGAAGGGTTAGACAAGTCCTGAGCATTCTTTCTATCTCCACGAATGCCGACTGTAAAATACAAGTAACCCTTTTTATCAAAAGCTATTTTACTGCCATACCACTCCCCATTTTCCCTGAAGGGACCAGTCTTATACAAAATCTTTATGTCGGTTAGTTTGTCTTTGATTAGCTTCCCTCTTAGAAGTGCTGTGTAACCACCATCCCCTTCTGTAGGTTCAATATAATAGGAAATGTAGATCAAGCCATTTTCTTCATACTTAGGATGTAACTTAATGTCCCGCAGACTTTTTGGGATCGCGCCACCAACTGGGTCTTTTTGAATCACCCCATTCCTGATCAGCAACAGTCGTCCACTGCGCTCAGCAATCAATACTGTTCTTTCTGGTAAAAAAGCTACGCTCCAGGGCCTTACAAGTCCCTTAACAACCGTATCGACGATAAATGATTGTGATTCAGACGTAACGACTGCTTTATTAGCTGCAGGCAACGGGAAATAGTCTTCTTTCGAGTCCCCGGAATTACACGCGAACATTAAGGTAACTAAACATGTGACTACTGACGGAGCTATAAACTTCATGATGCACTATCTTTGCTAGATATTTCTCTTCGGAAAATTAATTGATATTCAAGTGTTCTTTTAACTGATCTAGACCTTATCAGACGTATATTGGACTGTTTTACAAGCAATAAACAAGCTATTTCAACTCTGTCTCCCATAGGGGGGCACTGCGGCCATTGAGGTCCCAGACTATACGCCCTGCGCGTAGGGTTACCTCAGCTACCAACTTTTTTGTTCCGTTTATCTTCGTTTTCCGAACGTCCATAAAGCCGAAGTCCCCCTTTTGAAGACTAAACACGGCAATATCTGCTTCCGTCCCGATGCTAAGATGCCCGAGATCCTGACGCTTGATCACATTTGCGGGAATCCAGGTTGAACGCTCAATAACCTCATCAATGGTCAATCCAATGTTCAGAAATTTCGACATGACATTACTCATGTCTTTCATCGCACTATTCATGCTTTCACTGTGAAGATCTGTACTGATCACGTTGGGCTTGAACCCTTGCTGGATTGATGGCACTGCCTGTCTCCATGAAAATGCTCCCCCACCATGCCCCACATCAAACACAATTCCTCTTTTCTGTGCCTCGAACACGAAAGGCTTAACTTTACCAATTTCATCTACTACCGTCTCCCGGCTTGTAGGCCCATACGAGAAGGTGTGGGTAAATATATCCCCCGGACGAAGATGCTCCATAAACAACGACTTTATCGAATTCGGTGGGTTATGCTCACCGAAATCCACCATCACCGGAACGTTTGCTAACTTCCCCGCCTCCACGGCTTTGTCAACCTGCGTGAAACCACCCCAATAATGAGCTGACTTGATCCCGACAATTAACTCCGGGTAGAGACGTGTTATCATGTTGGCTATCATTACAGGATTCATATCGGTAACATCCTGCTCCTCAAATCGGCCAAACATACCTGTTCCCACAACATTTAAAAAAGCCAGTATTCTTGTTTGGGAAGGATCGATGGCCTGCTTTTTAAAATCACGAAAGTTTCTCCAGCCTGAAGACCCGGCATCTACAATTGTGGTTACACCTGCTCTGAAACTGAATGCATCTGCTTGCACGCTCGTGTGCCCATTTGCAATATAAGAGTCGGGGTCAGTTCCTTGAAAAACATGGCCATGCATATCTATTATCCCCGGAGTTACGTATAGGCCAGTGACATCAATTACTTTCTTGGCCCTGCTAGCGGCTATGTTATTAGCTACTGAGAATACTTTTCCTCCTACAATAGCCACATCCATTTTCGAGTTGATCTTGTTTTTTGGATCGATGACATGTCCCCCCTTTAAGAGAATGTCAATTTCCTGTGCCTGGAGAGCATGCACATTAAGTATGAAGAAGGACAAAAGCATAATAACAAGCTTATACTTAGACGAGCGGACGAATTGGGCGTGTAGATTTCGCATTTATTTAGTCAATTTTAAGAGTAACAACTATATATATGACCGGGAAGTCGTTGAAAATCCCATTCACTCCTTAAATTTTAACCTGATTTTTGCACGTTGTAAAATCATCCATCTTCCTGAACAACTCAAATGTTGACCATACATTTAGACCACAGCCTTTTCAGCGGATAAAATGAAAAACACAAGGACATCTTTTAAAACTTCAAACCCTGTCAGCGACTGACATTTTTAGCGCTAATCTGATAGGCTTTTGCAGGAGAATTGTTGACACCGATGATCAACTGTGATGCACCAGACTTTCTTTGAACAACTTCAAGGCTTCTAACATTACCATTTAACTGGAAGCCACTTAAGGACTGGGGAACGTAAGTGAAGGTTCCATTTTTACCCCCTAAAAGTAGTGTACCATGATTCGCCGTGAGCTGTCCGAACTTGATCCTTGTCCAGGAGTTATTTCCTCCCAATATGAGGTCCATTTGCCCGTCATCGTTCACGTCCATAGCGCCAATCGCATAAATAGGAGCATATTGAACTTCTTGAGGTAGCTGTTTTAATTTGAGGTGCCCCTTGCCGGTATTCTCGAGACAAATTGAAGTTAGCATTTCAGCCTTAAGCATTTTAGCGTTTTTCAACTGTTCCTGAGTGAAGATATCCGTGATGGTTGCTTTAGAATAGGAGGCATAATTGACGAATTTACTTTTCAACATTGGTAACTGTTCTGTAAGATCGTCCCTTGAGGCCGCGGGGTATGACACCCCGTTAATATAATAACAGAATAGTGGATCAACAGAGCCATTGTCGTCGAAATCAGCAAAGTAAATAGATATCGGTTCTTTTTCAGTTGCTTTAAACTGGGAATTCAATCCATGATTCCCGATGACCAGATCTTTGTCCCCGTCACCATCTAAGTCTTCGGCAATGACCGTATTCCACAAACCTGATGATGCGAAGCTGATATAGGTAGCCGACTCATCTGTTAATTTGCCGCGGCGATTGATGAACACTTTTATTGGCATCCACTCACCAACGACGACTAGATCGTCCCATTTATCCCCGTTTAAATCAAGCCATACTGCTCCCGTAACCATACCCAGACTCTTGAGCCCTGGTGCAGCATTGGATGTTCCATCTACAAAATCCCCCTTTCCATTGTTAACGTACAGTCTACTCTCCGGAGCTTCCGGATATCGGCCGGGAGTTACTCTTCCACCGATGAATACGTCCATATCTCCGTCTTTATCAACATCACAAAAATTTATGGTACCGGTACTTGTAAGCAGTTCGGGAGTACCAGAAGTCTTCTTTCTGAAATTTCCTTTACCATCATTCAGGTATATTCTGTCCTGCAATAGCTTATTGTTTACCTCATATTCATAGCCGCCACTTCCAACATAAAGATCCAGATCTCCATCTCCATCTACGTCAACAAGTTCGGCAGCCGTGTCCTCGCTTCCGGAATCAAGATCAATGGCTTGAGATGGCTTATAGATAAATTTACCATTTGCCCCCTGCAGATAAATTCGTCCAGCCTGGCCTGCTGCCCCTCCAATGAATAAGTCTTCAATGCCGTCACCATTTACGTCCCCTTTTGTCATGCAGGGGCCCTGCCTGGAAAGATAATTGATCATTAAACCTTGCACATTGAAATCGTTAAAATCATTTTCCTTGTGTGCAAAGTCGATCGACATATTGGACCTGAAATAGGTTTGTGGTGGAGTAGCAGGAGACACTTCGCGGCTCAATGCTTCAGAATGACTTACGACTAGCGACTGGTTAACCTTTATGTGCCGTAAAACCTCACTTTGGTCATCAGGCCACACAATAGCCATGGAATCGATCTTAGTGCTTTTTCCCAGCCCGAAAACCAATATTGGATCGACAGAAGACTGAAATCCACGAACGGGCATTTGCTCCTGATAAATGATCTGCCCGGCAGTAAAGACCGAGATTTTAGCACCAATCCCCGAAGGATTCTGTGCCGTACCCTTTAACTGCAGCCTGAGATAATTATTCCTGGATAATGCCTCACTGTTATTTCGATATACTCCTGCGTAAGCGTTCGTATTGTTAACAATAAGATCCATATCGCCATCATTATCTAAATCGGCGTATGCGGCTCCAGCGGAAACACCCTTTTGATTCAAGCCCCATTCTGAAGTACGATTATTGAAACTTCCCCTGCCATTATTTTGAAAAACATAGTTTGGAATTTCAATGGTCGGCATGGTGTTTATAAAGTCGGTAACAACGGTTTGGGTTCCTGTTTGTTTCTGACGAATGGATTGATCAACCGTGTATTTCAAAAAATCCATGTCCGTGTAGTCCTTAACATAACCGTTGGTTACAAACAGGTCTTTATAGCCATCATTGTCAAGGTCGGAGAACAAAGCGGACCAACTCCAATCCGTATTTGAAACGCCAGCGAATTGTCCAACTTCACTGAAAGTCCCGTCACCATTGTTCATTTGCAGCATATTACGACTGAACTGATTGAAAAACCCCTTTTTAAACAAAAACTGCATTTTGTCGAAGTTTTCCGCGCCGGAATGCATTTTCTGAGTTTGATTATCTTCAGGTAGCATATCAAGGGTAATCAGATCTGTGAGACCGTCATTATTGAAGTCTGCAAAATCCGATCCCATGGAGTACATTGAAATTTGATCAAGCCGCTTTGAAAGTTCCTCGGTGAAGCTTCCGTTGCCATTATTGATGAAAAGATAGTCTGGCTCGTTGAAATCGTTTGAGACGTAAACATCTGGCCAGCCGTCTGAATTCACATCGGATATGGCGAGCCCCAGGCCAAACGTAAGCACATTAGAGGTTATACCTGCTTCATCACTAATATTCTTGAAGCGACCCCCATCATTGCGGTAAAGCTTATTGGCAAAATTTGGATTTTTCTGCGTTCTCAATTCCGGGTTTTCCTGAGCTCCGGTAGAATATTCCTGAAGCGAGTGATTAATCAGGAACATGTCCAGATCCCCATCCTTGTCAAAATCAAAAAAGGAAGCCTGGGTCGTATACCCTGAATCATCCAACCCGAATTCGGCAGCCTTTTCGGTGAAGGTAAGATCTCCATTATTTATAAACAGGAGATTCTTCCTTCTTTGTAAATCTCCATCTGCAGATCTGCAAATGTAGATATCCAGATGACCATCACCATTGATATCTACCATCGTTGCACCTGTACACCATCCTTGCAAATCAGCAATTCCGCTTGTTTTTGTAATGTCTTCAAATTTGAAGTTGCCTTTATTTAGGTACAATCTATTCTTTACCATGTTTCCGGTAAATAGAACATCTTGCAATCCATCGTTATTGACATCCCCAATTGCCACCCCTCCGCCATTGTAGAAGTAGGAGTAATTCATCACATTCAATTCAGAATTCTCTTCCAGAACATTTCGAAAGTTAATCCCGGTCGCATCCGCATCAAGTAAAGAAAAGACGTTCGTGTGGTTTTCTTTACAGGAGATGAATGCCAATAGAACAAGCAAGCTGAGGAATCTTTTGTACATTTTATTACAACTTATAGAAGGAGACTAATGCATCAATCAACATCCCACCAAAGCTTGGTACTTGCTTTATCGGGCCCGCCAAGTAACGAAACAGCAGCTTGCACCCCTTCGGCGTTTTTCTCCTTATCGAAATTCAAGAACGGAATTCGGCTAATCATCTGATTTGCCGGCACATCCGGATTACTCGAATGAATCAAGGGATATCTCCTTGGATAATTAGATCTTCTGGCCTCAGCCCATGCCTCATGACCGTCAGGGAATAAGGCAAGCCATTTTTGCGTTCCAATTTGCTCTCTTTGTTCTTGAACATTCGAAGAGAATCTTACGGTTATATTAGATAGCGCTGGCGTTTTAAAGTAACCCCCCGGCGCAATTGGAACATTATCACTGGAAATGTAACTGTTAATTGCCGTCTGATCTGTAACGCCCCATGCCCGCAGCGACATTTCTATACCTTTCTCGTACAACTCCTTCGCTGAGCCACCCATTGACCAGCCATTGAGCGCACCTTCCGAGCGAAGCAGATAGGCTTCGGCTGAATACATAACGGTCATAGGCGTTACAAACATATTTTCACTGTTTAAGCGCGGATTTACGTTAGAAGCGCGCTTGTAACCATTCTCTGCCAGGGTTTGTTCGGCTGGAACCATGCCGTTCCTTACACCTGAATATTCTCCTGTTTCCTCGGCTGGTTCAAACATTTTCGGCAGCCGAGGATCTTCATATCCTTTGAGCACACTTTCCATGGCAGAACTCATCCGATACTCATTCCACGAAGAAATCCGGGCAAGACCGTTGTAATTATTTGGAGAGTTAACCTTCAAAAAGGCATCATCATTGTTATCGATCATTACACCTCCCAGGTAGGCGGCCTCTGCTTCTTCTTTAGCCTTAGCAGGTTCAACTTTAGAGATCCTCATTGCCAGCCTCAGGCGTAATGTATTCGCAAACTTCATCCACTTCAGATTATCTCCCGCGAAAATGGCATCAGCACTACCGTAAGAGGGTTGATTGATGTTATTCTTGAGGATGTCTGATGCTTCGGCTAACTCTTTAAAGAAATCATAATAAATATCTTTTTGTGGATCATATTTGATTACCGGATTTTGAGATCCTATTTCAGAATAAGGGATAGGGCCGTAGTAATCCGTAGCACGGTGTAATACAAAAACCTTCCAGATTCTGGCTATTGCGTTTAGCGTTTTCGTCTCATCAGCTTTGGTTTCTTCAATGATATTATACAAGGCCGGCATCGCATAAGTATACGTTGAAATCCAGTTATATTGGACCCATTGCTGAACAATATCATAACGATCTGAAGAAAATGCTGTCTGAGTAGACGCAAAATATTGCGCATACATATCAGCAAACAGGTTTTGTGCTTGCTGGTAGTCTACGCCCTCGCCCGTGTTCATACCAGCATACAAAGCACTGGGAAATAAGCTTTTAACATCTTCTGGACTCAAGGATGTGAGCTTAGTGGGATTTGTATTCCGTTCGTCGAAGTCCTTTGTACAGCTTGTTGCCATGAGGGCAAAAACCAACAAGAATCCCGCGGTTATCTTTAATGATGATTTATGGTGTTTCATTGTGACAGTTTTTAAATTAAATATTGCCTTCGCTTAGATCAATTAGAAGTTTAGCTTTAAGTTAAGACCAAACGTTCGGGTGGACGGCAGGGCCCCGTATTCCAGGCCACCCCCGTTTCCGCCTAAAGTAATTTCGGGATCAATAGGTGCGTCCTTGTATAAGAAAAACAGATTTCTACCTACAGCAGATATTTTAGCTCCTTTTATGAAAGAGGACTTACTAAAAGCACCTTTAGGCAACCTGTAACCAAAAATCAATTCCCTCAACCTGATGTTTGTTGCAGAATATGCATATAACTCTCCAATAGGGTACCGGTCTCCTATATAACTCCAATAGGTTTGTGCAGACACATTTGTTGTATTCTTTACCCCTTCAGCAGTATATCCATCTAATGTCAAACCGCCTTCACGACCTTCAAGAGAGTTCTTAGAGTGTCCATCCGCATCAATCAGCGCTTGGGTACCAGAGATAACGTAGCCTCCTTTTCGATAGTCAAGCAGGAAATTCAGGGAAAAGTTAGAATAAGTAAATGTGTTTGTTAATCCCATCATGAAATCAGGATTGTAATTACCCAGAAATACATCTCTTCCCGACGTTAATAATGGGAGCCCATTATTGTCTACTAATTTTCGCCCTTGCTCATCTTTTTGCCAGGCTTGAACATACATATCCCCAAAACTTCCACCCTCCTGAGCTCTGATCTGTGCGGCTCTGTCATCAACTAGAATGGCAGACTTTACCGTTTCAGTCAGTCGTATAATCTTGTTAACGTTCTTGGAAAAATTCAGTCCGAGATCCCAGCTAAAAGCACCGGATTTAATTGGTGTTCCATTCGCGATCAGTTCTACGCCCTTGTTTTGAATTAAACCAGCATTGATGTATTTCTGGTTAAATAAAGATGCAGAGGGAGTTCCGATTAATAGTAACTGATTTTTTGTTTTGGTATCATAGTATGTTACATTAAATCCCAACCTGTTATTTAAAAACTGCCAGTCCAATCCAGCCTCAAATGAGGTTGTTATTTCTGGTTTGTAATCCCCTAACGACTGTATAGTCGGGGTGATAATTGCCCCGCCGGGCGCAACTGTATAATAATTCCGGTCTAAGTACTCCTGCCCGCCGTATCCTGATTTAGCATAGGTCACACGGGCCTTACCGTAAGTAACCCAGGATGGCAGGGTTAACATTTCACTTAAAATCGCCGACAATCCCACTGACGGATAAGAGTATGATTGACTGCTTTTTGGAAGCGCCGAAGACCAATCGTTTCTGAAAGTTACATCTAAAAACATGTAGTCACGAAACGCTAGAGTTCCCGTACCATACAACGATTGAACCTGTGGCTTCTTACCAAAGCTATCCGAAATGAACGGTGCCTTGGCGTTATTCATGAAAAAGAAATTTGACTTATTTAAACCATTTGCTTCTCCGTTGATGCTGTAGTATTCCCCTTGCTGTAGTGAACCTCCAATGTTTCCGGATAGCTTAAACGACTTGGTGAGATCACGTTTAAATGAATATAACGCATCGAAGTTTGTTCCGATATTCGAAGTGTTGGTATAGCTGTAATCAGATCCAACTAAACTGAAGTAGTTGTCTGCATAAATTTTATTATCAAACTTAAGTATCGTTTTGTCAATGCTTCCTCTCACTTGTATGTCGGACCATTCATTTATTTGATATTTTCCCGATATCAATCCGATGACCCGATCTTGTTGCTGGTAATTACGAACTCTGTTTAATGCCCAGTAGGGATTAAGTAGAATTGACGAACCGGGCTTCCAATAGCTTTGCTTTTCCGTGCCTGTAGCGTCCAGGTAGGAATACTTTTCCATCTCAGCAGTCGGTATTGAAGTCGGGGACCGAAACATCGAAGGAAGGGCATATGTCCCACCCTCTCCCGGGCTGACACGGTTATCGACAGTTTCATATATGTACGTCAGTTTACTGAAGAAGGACAATTTGGAACTAAGTGTGTTGTTTATTTTTAAGTCTACATTATGTCTGTTCAGATCGTTATTCCGCATAATCCCTTGCGCCATGGTGTTCCCATAGGAAAAGTACGTCTGCATCTTTTCACCGCCTCCGTTAATACTCAAAGTATTATTGACGGTTTGTGCAAGCCGGAAGAAATCCTTTAATCTATCTGGTTGACCCTGTAAGGGTACTTCACTCCCGTTCCACAACGTAACCATTTGTCCTGTTGCCTTGGGTCCCCAGCTGTGCTCCGATGCAGCATTGAAAACTCCCGCATCTCCCTGTCCATATTCATATTGAAGTTCGGGCAACACGGATGCCTGATCTACAGTGAAGTTTCCTGTATATTCAACTGCAACTTCCCCCATTTTCCCTCTCTTCGTTGTGATCACAATTGCCCCGTTTTGCCCTTGACTTCCATACAAAGCAGCTGCAGATGCACCTTTGAGAACAGTCATACTCTCTACATCATCCGAGTTGAGCATACCTATCCCTCCATTCAAAGGAACACCATCGATAACATATAGTGGCTGGCTGTTTCCAGTTATCGATCTGTTTCCCCGAATGATAACCTTTGCGTCTCCCCCTGGCCCGGTGGCATTTTTTGTAATGGTTACCCCTGCTACTTTCCCCTGTAAGGTATTTATGATGTTGGTTTCCTTCGCCTCATTTAACCGGTCCCCGGAAACGTTTTCAGCAGCATAAGTAAGTGATTTTACCGCCCTGCTAATACCCAGCGCCGTAACAACCACTTCATTCAATGCGTTTGATTCTTCAACCAACTGAACATCAACAGTAGAGCGGCCGCTTACAGCAACTTCTTGCGCGGTAAAACCGATAAATGTGTAAACGAGAATACTGTTTGACTCCGGAATATTCAAAGCATAGCGGCCGTCTGTGTCGGTACTTGTCCCGATCGCTGAACCTTTTACTTTAATGCTTACCCCCGGAAGCGGATCCCCTTTCATATCCGTCACCCGTCCTTTAACACCAATCTGCTGCTTTACAGGTGATGAAAACGACTCCTCGGGATTGTGCCCTGGTTTCATGTCAGTTTTAGAAACAATCAGTATCCGGTCATTGACTTGTTTGTAAACCAAAGAGGTGTTCTTTAACAATTCATCTAATAGTACCGCGACTGACTTTCTGGATGCTGGTATATCCAAGTGATTGATGGTTTTTACTTCATCATTATTGTATATGAAATGAAAGGAACTTTGCAGCTCAATCTTCTTGATCGTATTGAGTAAAGTCCCTTTCTTAAAAGCGATGCTGATCTCTACATCTTCTATACTTTGCCCTTTTACCTTCGTGGCAAAAAGGATTTGAATCGTGCAGATTGATATGATCACAGTAGTTATTCCAATTCGCATAATCTTCTGTAAGGTGGGGTTAACAATCAACCTGCGACTGTCTTGTCTGCGACTTTCAAGACGTAGATAGCCAGGATTTGTAAAAAAATTCATAAATTTATACGTTTTAAATGATCGACATATGTACACTTTCGGGTGACAGATTTTAAAACAGATTCAGTTTGATCCGATGGCAGTCGGAATCAATCTAGCCTCCTGGTCTCCCTTTTTTAGAGAATTCAGGAGGTTTTTATGTAGGATGTGATTTCATCTTTTCAGTTTCTTTTCCTCTATTTGCTTAAAATAAGTACTTCCCCCTTCTTTCTGTCATATTGATAAGTGACACCATTAAATTCACACATACTTAATAATACTTTGTCTAATGACTCTCCTTTCAACAAGGTCGTTGTAAAACGCTTGGTTATTTTACTTTCTTCAGAAATTGAAAACCTCACGTCATAGCGGGTTTCTAACAATTTCGCCGCTTCTGCAATGGTCACATCCTCCAGCAGAAGATCCTCACTTCTCCAGGAAAGATAAGCCTGGGCATCAACAGTTTTTCGGGAAATACCGGCATCTGTCGTGTTGTATGTAATTTGCTGATTTGGTGTTATTACGCCCAGAACCACATTCTGGTCATTGACTTTCACCTTTCCCCTTGTCACCGTAACGGTCACGCTGGTATCCACAGGCCAGGCCCTTATGTTAAATGCAGTACCTAAGACCGTTGTTGCAACTTTTCCAGTGTGTATAATGAAAGGCTTCGAAGAATTATGCTTAATATCAAAATACGCCTGCCCTTCTAAATACACCTCACGTGTGTCTAGTTCATGAAAAGACGTCGGATAGTAGAGTTTACTTCCCACACTTAGAATAACAGTGCTACCATCTGGAAGACTCATGAACCGATGGTTTTTCGTTTCGTTGTACTCCAGGGCAAGACGCTCCGTCGTATCCGTTGGTTGCCTGAAGACAAAGAAACCTACAAGAATGACAGCAAAAATCGAAGCTGCAATTGCAATTCTGGAAATCCATAGTTTGTGGTTTAACCTACGGTCTTGCTTCTTGTCTTCATCAAGACTTATTTCCTGTAAAATATTCGCTTGTAAGTCGGACGCCAGACTGCTCTTATCAGCTTCGTTCATTAACGACGTTAAGTCCTCCTCCTCGTCAAACAAGTCATAATACTTCGACAGAAATTCGCATTCTTCTTCTGTAGCCCCACCTTCTAAGTATTTTTGTATCAGTTTAACTAAATATGATCTATCCATGATGACTATTAGAGTGGACTATATATCTGACCCGAAAACGGACAAAAGCCCCATTCATTTCTTAAATATATTTAAAAGTCTGCTATTCCCGCTCAGTACCGCCTATTTAGAAGAAGGTTTACCAGCCTTTCTCACTTTAGCTACCTCCAGCGCACTGATTTCGCTTGCGACATTGCCAAAGTTCTGTCGCACGTAGGTTAGGATGGATGCCACTGCATGATCATCCAGAAAACCGGCATGAGCTGGCATTAAGCCGTTCCACGTCTTTCCGTTGACTTTGATCTCGCCATCAAGTCCAAATAGAACTACTTTTACAAGCTTTTGCTTATCACCTGTAACCCAATCGGAGCCTGCCAATGAGGGGAAACGACTGTTGTCGCCTTTTCCATTACCTTGATGGCAGCTTGAACAATATGTATTGTATAAAATACTTCCGTACAACCGGTCTCCCTGATGGAGATTGTCTTTAATTTCATCAGGCGCTTTAATGTATGATCTTTCCTTTCTTTTCTCCATTTGTGCGAGTGCTGCATCCGAAAACTTGCTTTTGTCGCCACGATACAGTATCCTCCAGATTTTCCCTTTGTTCGATTCGGAAATATAAAGTGATCCGTCTGGCCCCTCCGAAAGGCCCATCGGACGGTATACAGCGTCACTCGTATTTACTACAGTATCAACACCGGTAAATCCATCAGCGAAAACCTCCCATTGTGCTGCGGAGCCATCCTTATTGAAGGGGACAAAGCAAACGATATAACCCGCTTGCGGATAGGGCGATCTGTCTGTAGATCCATGAAGCGCAACGAAGGCACCCTGCTTGTATCTTTCTGGAAATTGACTTCCTTTGTAGAACATCACATCCATAGGCGCCCAATGCCCTGGAAACCCCATTAAAGGCACGTCAAACGATGCTGCCCGTCCAATTTTTTTACCATCTCCACCATATCCAGGCTGAAGAATATTCTTCTTAAGCATATGATCATAGAATGCATATGGCCAGCCAAAATCCGATCCTTCTTTAACTTTAAGTAGTGGTTCTGAAGGAAGCACAGCCGCCTGCCAAGCCGTAAAAAGATCTGGGTAGATCGTATGAAAATTGTCAATTCCATTCATTACCGCATACAAATGATCATCCGCATCATTCCATGTCATTCCAACCACGCTCCGTATTCCCGTCGCATATTTGAAACCGTCTTTCTGTGTCTGATTTGCTTTGTCCGGACTAAACCGCCAGATTCCGGCGTGGTTAACCCGCTCTGGTGCGGGATCGAGCCCCCGGCCGTTCGGAATTCCCACAGGACCATATTTTTTAATATCCTGACCTGCATCGGAGGGAGACCCAAACGGAACATACATGTTCCCCTTTTTATCGAACGCAAGTGGTTTAGTTGTGTGCCAATTCTTTGTAACATTGGAATCCATGTCTGTCAGGATAACCTCTATCGGGCTGGTAGGAACTAACTCTCCGCGTTTCAACTTATTTCGGAGTACCTGCCTTACCGTACTGGTATATAAAAAATTATCATGAATGGTTACGCCGACTGCGGAACCTCCCGCATCGTCATAATCACCGAACCGCACAACGGAGTCTACCCGTCCGTCGCCGTCTACATCGCGCATTCCAATCGTTCCGCCTGTCCCGGGTTTTGATGAACGTAATTTCGCATAAATATCTCCATTTTGATTAACCGCGATGTGCCGGGTTTCTCCGGCACTATCGATTACCACTAACGCGTCGAACCCGCCCGGAAGGTAAAGGCCGCCATTGTCAGCGTCAGCTGAAGGCAACTCCGTTGTAGGATCAACTGAAGTACAGCCTACAGCGATCAGTAAGAAGACGAGCATCGAATAATAAAATCTTAACATTTTTTGAGTTATTTCTAATTACATTAAAAAGACTATCTTAAAAAGCTACTTTACATCCCACCACAGACGTGTTCCTGCATTATCCGGCCCTCCGAGTAAAGCCTCAGCTGCTTGTACCGCAGCACCGTTTCTGTCCCGGTCATAATTGAGGAATGGAATTCTCCTGATACCAACATTTGCCGGCACATCAGGATTGTCCGAATGGATCAATGGATACAATTTCGGATATCCGGAACGTCTGATTGATGCCCAGGCCTCATGTCCTTCTGGGAATAATGCAATCCATTTTTGTGTCAGAATCTGTTCACGTTGTTTCTCTTTATCAGCCGAGAATTTGACAGGTATGTCGGTTAAGGCAGGTGTTTTGAAATATCCGCCAGGAGCTTTCGGTAATGCTGTGCCATTGATGTAATTGGTAATAACAACGTTGTCTGTAATACCCCAGGTTCTAAGTGACATTTCGATCCCCTTTTCGTACAACTCCACGGGCGTTCCTCGCATATTCCATCCATTCAATGCACCTTCAGCACGCAGGAAATAAGCCTCAGAAGTGTACATAACTGTCGACGGAGTGGAAAACATATTATCAGGAAGAAGCGTTGCACTCGGGCCAGAATTATTATCAGGTTCGTTTTCCGCAGCGACAATTTCGGCTACATTCATGCCATTTCTAACACCTGTATACTTCCCTGTGTTAACAGCAGGCTGCCAGAACTTACTTAATCTTGGGTCATTATATCCCCCCAAAACACTTTCCATGGCCGCACTCATCCTGAATTCATTCCATCCCGACTGCCTGTTGTAGCCGTTATAGTTTACACCAGAAACTTTCAAATACGCATCGTCTGCCAGGTCCACCATTGTTCCCGCGGTAACAGCAGCCTCAGCCTCTTGCTTTGCCATCGCTGGTTCTACATCGGAAATCCTCAACGCAAGCCGCAACCGCAGTGTATTTGCAAATTTCAACCACTTCGTATTATCACCACCATAAATCACATCTTTCGTTTCATAAGATGGTTGATCGAGATTGTCGCGAAGGACTTCAGTAGCTTCTCTTAATTCCTTAAATAAGTCCATATAAATGTCTTTTTGTGCGTCATAAGGAACCACAAGTTCATCAGAACCGATCTTAGAATATGGAATCGGGCCATAATAGTCTGTCGCACGATGAATTACAAATACTTTCCATATCCTCGCTATAGAATTCAGCGCTCTGGTTTCCGGGGTTGTGGTTTCTTTTAAAATAGCCAAAAGGGAAGGTAAGGACTTGGTATATGTGGCAATCCATTGCTCCTGAACCCATTCCTGAGATATGTTGTAGCGGTCCGTTGGGTCGAATGTTGCGGTGATCGCTGAGTATTGAGCATACAAATCCGCGAAAAATCCTTGCGCATATTGGTACTCGGCTGATGAGTTCCCAGAATACATAGCCATATACTCCGCATTTGTGAACAAACCTTTAACATCACCGGGATTCAATGTGGTCAGCCGGGTTGGATCGGTATTGAATTCAGGATAATTCTTGGTACATCCGGAAAATACAATTATTGCGGCCAAAAGAAAGCGGACAAACAATCTTGCGGGGAAAAATATTTTAGATTTCATTAGATGTAGGTTATGATTAAATGATAAAATCAACTTCAGGATCGCTAAAAAGACATCTTCAGGTTAAGGCCATAGTTACGCGTGGAGGGCAATGCCGTGTATTCCAGACCCCCGCCGTTGATACCTCTGGTTACTTCCGGATCTATAGGCGCATCGCGCTTGAAGAAGAATAGGTTTCGACCCACCAGTGATAACTTTGCAACCTTGATAAAGGAGCTTTTTCTAAGTAGTCTTTCCGGGAACCGGTATCCGATCGTCACTTCCCTCAATCGGGTATTCGTCGACGAATAACTGTAGAATCCGGCAGAAGGATATCGTCCACCAATTAGACCAAAATATTTTTGTGACTCGATAGCTGCGGTATTCTTTGTTCCGTCTGCCCGGTATGCATCCAGTACAATCCCATGTTCACGACCTAATAAGGAGGCTGCTGAATGTCCATAGGCATCAATAATCGCCTGAGTGCCGCCAATTACAGTTCCACCTTGACGATGATCGATCAAGAAACTAAGGGAAAAATTTCCCAGTGTGAAATTATTAGACAAGCCAAGCATGTAATCGGGATTGTAGTTACCCACAAACTGATCAAGGCCTGAGGTAAGAATAGGCGTCCCGTCATCCTCTACCAACTTCCGGCCCTGAGTATCTTCTTTCCAGCCTCTTACATACATGTCCCCGTAACTACTTCCTTCATCAACTTTTATCAGGTACACATTATCGCCTTCTCCGATGACAATTGATTTTATCGACTCTGTTAGCCGCTTGACCTGATTGACGTTCTTGGAATAATTTGCGGCTATTTCCCAGGAATAATTTTTCCCGGATAAAGGCGTCATGCTAGCGATCAACTCAACCCCATGGTTTTGTATCAGACCTGCGTTGATATACTTTTGATCAAACAGTGATGCCGGAGGCAGACCAATCAGTAACAATTGATTCTTTGTTTGCGTATTGTAGTAGGTCCCGTTTATACCTATTCGGTTATTGACAAACCGCCAATTCAGTCCCACCTCATAAGATGTGGTTAGTTCAGGTTTATAATCACCCAGCGATTGAATATTGGGTGTAACAATTGCCCCGCCAATACCGACGGAGTAGTAGTTTCGATCGAGGTATTGTGTACCGCCATAGCCTGAATTTGCGACCGTTAAACTTACTTTTCCGTAAGATATCCAGGATGGCATTTTTACCATCTCGGAGACAATTGCGGAAAGACCCAGTGACGGATAAAAATAGGATTGGCTCTCTTTAGGCAATGCTGATGACCAGTCATTCCTTGCTGTTGCTTCCAGATAAAGGTATTTGTTGTAAGACAAGCTTGCTGTTCCATATAAAGACTGTACTCGCGGAGTTCTTCCGTCTATCGTCGTAAAAAATGCCGATTTTGCATTACTCATATAGAAAAAATTGGGCTTATTTAGCCCGTTGGCACTACCTCTTATACTTTCATATTTATTCTCCTGGAGTGAGGCACCGAGATTTGCGGTCAGGTCGAACTTAGATCCAAGCGACCGCTCAATGGACAACAAAGCATCTACATTTATGCCCTGATTCCGGTCACTACCATAGTTATAGTTTGACCCAACCTGGCTAAAATAAGTGTCCTCAGATATCTTGCTGTCATCTCTTAATATCGTTTTATCAAAACTTCCTCGGAGTTGAAGGTTGAGCCAGTTGGTGAAGTCATATTTTACAGACACCAAACCGAGAATACGATCACGTTTTTGATAGAAGCTGATCTTATTCAAAGCCCAGTATGGGTTTAAGAGAACGGATGACCCAGGCAACCAGTAGTCTTGTTTTTCATTCCCGGCGTTGTCGATGTAAGCGTAGTTTTGCATCTCAGTGAGCGGAATAGAAGTCGGTGCGCTATAAATCGAGGGAAGTACATATGAACCACCCCCATCGGAAGATGGTCTGTTATTTACATCTTCGAAAATATAGCTTAGCTTGGTTGAGAGAGTTAATTTCGACGTTATTGTATTATCTGTTTTTAGATCAAGGTTATGCCTGGTTAAATCATTGTTTGACAATATCCCTTGTGCCTCCGTATTTCCGTAAGAAAAGTACGTCTGCATCTTTTCACCCCCTCCACTTACACTTAGCGTGTTGTTGAAAGTTTTTGCAGTCCTGAAGAAGTCTTTGAGATTGTTCGGCTGTCCGGTTAGTGGAACACTTGCTCCATTCCAGAGGGTGACCATCTGCCCCTCTGCCTTCGGACCCCAGCTCCGCTCAGAATTTGCCCCATAGATCCCTGCGTCACCTTGTCCGTATTCATATTGGAGCTTCGGCAATACTGCAGCTTGGTCGAGCGTGAATCCGCTGGTAAAACTTACTGCAATCCCACCCGCTTTGCCACGCTTTGTAGTGATGATAATAGCTCCATTTTGACCTTGACTACCATATAAGGCTGCTGCAGATGCTCCTTTTAAAACGGTCATGCTCTCAACCTCGTCAGAATTTAGCATACCGATGTTTCCACTTAAAGGAACACCATCAATGACATAGAGTGGTTCATTGCTGTTGGTAATTGAACGATTTCCACGAATGATTACTTTTGAATCTCCACCCGGACCCGTCGCATCTTTTGTTATGGTTACTCCAGCAACCTTGCCTTGCAATGTATTAACCAAATTGGTTTCCTTTGCTTCATTTAAGTCATCTCCTTTTAGCGTCTGTACTGCATACGTTAGTGATTTAGCTTCTCTTGAAATGCCAAGGGCAGTAACAACCACCTCGTCTAATGCCGAGCTACTCGCTTCTAAAACCACGTTCAATACCCGCTCGCTGCCGATGCTTACTTCCTTTGTTACATAACCCATGTAGGAAAAAATGAGCACAGCGCCTTCAGGGACATTGATCGAATATCGACCCTCAGTGTCTGAAGAAGTTCCAGTCGTTGTTCCCTTAATCAGCACACTTACGCCTGGCAGAGGGCCACCACTTGCATCACTAACCTGACCACGGATTACAATATCTGCTTCATTTATGTTGCGCGCGGCGGAAACTTTGGACCCGAAATCACGATGCTTTGTGGTGAGCAGCATTTCGTCCAATTTGAAGTGAAGCCTGGCTGTATTCGCCAGATGTTCCCGCGCTGCCAATGTGGTTGAAAATAGTGGTGTAGATGCTGTCGAAGTAAGCAGCGCAATTAGTCCAACCCTTGCTAGTTTTCGGAGGTCTAAGCTACGCACTGGATGAATGCATCCGGCTGTAAATTGCTTTACCCCGGATGTACAGGCGTATATTGTAAAAAATATCATAATTTTACATCGTTTAAGTTTCTGCAGAATGGTCAAATATTTTCGGAAGCGCAAAACAGCAATTGCATACGGTTGCAGCCGAATGCAATCACAACCTTCTGAAATCCTGTATTGGAAATCAGAAGGTTTATCTATGGAGGGCCTTTTATTTTGCTCATCGTTCTCTGATTAATTGACTAAAACCACTATCCTCCATCCCGGCCGCAACTTGGTGGAGCTCAGCCTATAGTATGACCAAAAAAGCCAACTTTATCCCACTCAAAAACGAATTAAATATTCAGGACATTTAACCGGGGCTCAATTGAGCTCTATGGAGATAAGCTTTACAACAGTCCCGTTAAATTAAATAGTGCATACGCGTGAAATCCGGAAGATAAGGTGACAGCCGGAAGGTAGAAGGCGCGAAATTCAGGAATACTATTGGGCAACTCCGGACTTTAAACCTGATTAAAAAAGCAGCAAAAAAGAACAACTGAATAGGAAAGCAGAATGGCGCGCATTTGTTCAATTGCTTTGCCGAGTTGATTCTGTACAGTCTTCCTCGTTATACCCATTTCAGCGGCAATTGCAGTTGTTGTCAGATCTTCGTGGAACCGGAGACGAAAAATCTGCTGTCTCTTTGGTGGTAGGGTAACCAGAAGCGCCTCGTAGGCCGTGTAGAATTCACTCCAACGAATATTTGCATCAGCATGCTGATGCGCTGCAGGCATATTGTTTAAAACGTCCAGGAAAGGAGATGTGCGCTCTTGTTTTATGACTTGCTTAAGCACCTGATTTCGCACAGCTGTATTCAAGTAAGCAGGAAGATTATGGATTACGCTTTCACGTCTTAGCCAGATGCTGACAAATACTTCTTGAACAACATCCTTTGCCTGGTCCGCATCCTTCAGCCTCTTGTAGGCAGCCGAATAGGTGCTTTCCCAGTATTTGTTGAACAGTTGATTGAAGGCTTCTTTATTCCCTAACTGAACTTCTGCCAGAAGTAATCTGTCATCAAAAGAATCTAACATATCGCATGAATAGTATAAGGTTTGGAAAATTTAGTCATTCAACAGACAGCTCCCCCTTAATTTATTCGCCCAAATAATTCCTGGTACACTAACTGTTATCCCCTTGGCTGTCTGCATGGAATATACGACAATTTTCTTCGTAACACAATAATCCTTCAATAAATAGGATAGTAAAAATCGATTGAAGACATCAAATCTCAAAAAATAGGTTAAAGAGGCTAAAATTCACCTGAAAAACCGGAATAATTCCGAAAATAAATGTCGAGATTAAATATATTGCCTTAAAGCTATTGAGTCTATTCAATGCTTTATTGAAACTTCAAAGTTCCAAAAAACTGAGGCAGATGAAAGTTGGGTTTTTCGTTTTCGATAGGTGCCCAGGTTTTGAAGTGTATATTCGAGCCTTTTTCGGCAATTTTATAAAAATTGGCTCTCCAGGATACACCCTGCGCTGGTTTCGTCACACTCGCAAATTTCTCCAGTACTGAAAGTGGCACACGGTATTCAATCGTCCAGGTTACCGGACCATCAATTTCAGGGTCGACGACACTTGGCAGAGAGTGAAAAAGCTCAATTTTGTTGATGTCTTCAATCGGCACCTCACTTGACTTACGTGGGGCGGCACTGTTGTACCCCATAAGTATTGCTCCCCCACAGTTGGTCTCAATATTAAAATAGTTGAGTGGAGATGCCGCATCCGGTGAAAAAAAGAACTCCACACAAGCATCCTCATATACCCGTCCCTGATGTTTCGTCACTAAACTGCGCACATAGCGATCCTTAACCTGAAAGATGATATAGAGATTCTGATCGTCATATAATATCTTAGCGTGTGCAATGGGTTTAAAGGCCGGTACTGGGCCCATGAAGTGATTGATTTCAATGGGCTTTACGTTTTTCCATTGCGGCTTCTCCCAATCTCCGTCAATTTTCATGGCCTGATTTAACCTGGAGACTTTGTATTCGAACGCGCCTTCTGAATCTTTAGGTAAGCTCCCCGAGTAGAACAAGATCAGGCTTGTCATTACAAATAACCAAAGTTTCAT
Organism: Pedobacter sp.; assembly: GCA_045629455.1. Classification (GTDB taxonomy): domain Bacteria; phylum Bacteroidota; class Bacteroidia; order Sphingobacteriales; family Sphingobacteriaceae; genus Pedobacter. The sequence continues at coordinate 97,007 of JAZQRI010000045.1, forward strand.
ATACCTTATTTAAACGATTAATTAGGTTTTTTATACCGGAACGAACTAATGATTTTTCTACTTCTTTCCCGTCGCCGCCCAGAATATCCCCGCATACAGGTGATTCAAAAACGCGGGCTCGCTGAAGTTGGTCGGCAGATGGCCCATCGCCGTATAAAATGCGCGGCCACCATCAAAGTTGTGGCACCAGGCAATTGGGTGTAATTTGCCCATACCTTCGCCCTTGGCTCTCGCGCCCCAATCTGCTTTAGGGTTGTAGGTACTCTCATCTACAGAAAGCACATAATTCAATCCCGAAACCTTTTCAGGTCCGAATTCATACCATTCTTCTGTCCACAACTTGCCATCGGCGAAGCCTTGCAAGCCGGGAAACTTCGGGTCGAGCACTTTCACTTTTGCCGTTTGCACCGTTGGATGGATGTGAAACATCCGGCCCACCAGTTGTGTATACCAGGGCCACTCGTATTCGGTATCTGAAGCACTGTGGATACCCACAAATCCTTTGCCCGACTGGATAAAGCGTTCCATTACTTTTTGCTGGGTCGCGTCGAAAATATCTCCGGTAGTATTCAGAAAAACAACCGCCTGAAACTGCTCCAGGTATTTATCGGTAAATCCGCTCGGATCCTCCCACAACACGACATCGAAAAAATTACGTGCCCCCAGTTGCTGAATTGCCAATACGCCGGCGTGTACCGACTCGTGGTGCCAGCCCTTAGTCGTGGTGACCAATAATACTTTAAACTGCTTCTGTGCCATTGTACTGAAGGCGACAGCAAACTGCATCACCAGCAGGACAAGAAAAAACTTTGAACGGTTCATGAGGTCTGATTTGGTTGAAAATTGAAGTTAGTATTTTTTAATAAAAGTTCCAGAGATCCTGAGAATTTCGGTGCATTCGCTTACCATTATTTAGCTTTGCGTGCTTCCAAAATGATGTATGGTGATAGTTGTCTGGAATTGAAAGGAATGATCTTCGTAAAAACCTTTCCGGCAAGCCACAACGACTTTTTTAGCAATCTAACGGGCATTGGCTTTTTCTGTTCATCCTCCAGCCATAGGCTGAAATTGCCGAAATACCTGGACTGCACAACCTGAAGACCCTCCCGCTTGCAGATTTCTGCCAGAAAATCGGGATCCATGCAGCTGATATTGTGCTTCTCATAGTTCTCCGCGTCGAAGTTCTTTTGAAACCATCCATTCAGCGCCCTAAAGTTCGGCAGCGTGATAAACAACGTCCCTCCCGGTTTTACAAATGCAATGTGCCGCTTGATGATGTCTGCCGTATCATTGAAATGCTCAATCAGGCCACAAGACAGCACCAGATCATATTGTTGCGCTGGCGTATACTTGAAAAGATCCGTCTCGATAATATGGATGTCCTTTTCCTGCAGTCCGTTTGTTTCCAGCAGGTCGTTTGTGATCGGCTGATGAACAAAGTAGTCCAGCAGCGTAACGTCAAGCTTCAGATATTTTTTCAAGAAAACCGCATAGTAACCCGGAAAGCCTCCAAGTTCAATCGCTGTTTTGACGCCCTGGGTTTTGACAATCCTTGCGAGCTCCTCGTGAAAAAGATAGTCGGCAGAAATAGGTACCGACAAGCCATCCTTACGTTCCCAATAATTTACCCAAAATGCCCGGTCGGTTAAATGGTTTTCCATAGATATTCTTCTGTAACAGTTAAAATTATGACCTTAGCCATTGAATCTATTAACAGATGCGCAACGAAAATACGCAAGTATTTAATAAAGGGCCGCAATATTATGTAAATTTGAGAAATTGAAAGTAGTCCATTTAAATACGTATGAGGGAAATGGAGGCGCCGGACGAGCGTGCCTGCGTTTAAATAATGCACTGAAGGCTAGCGGAACAGACTCCAGCGTTCTGGTCTTTACGCACCTCAAGGACAGTACAGAGACGAAAGCCCTAAGTAAAAACTTTTTTCAAAAGGCACTGGCGATTTTCTACATCCTTGCAGAACGTTATCTGGTTCAATTTTTCGTTAAAGCGCTAAAAACACCTTTTTCCCTGCAATGGTTCGGCCGTTCGGTCATCAAGCACCCCGATGTGCAGCACGCTGATATTATTCATTTACACTGGATCAATCACGGCTTCCTCTCTCCAAAGTTCCTCGCACAGCTGGATGAACTTGAAAAGCCGATCGTTTGGACTTTCCACGACAGCAATGCCTTCACGGGTGGCTGTCATGTCCGCTATTCCTGCGAACACTTCCATAAAGAATGCGGCTTCTGCCCCCTGCTTAAAAAAAGCCATAAGAACGATGTTTCTCACCGAACCTGGATGCGAAAAAGCCGGGCATATTCAGAATTGAACTGCCATATTATTGCACCAAGCCAATGGATGGCAGACTCCGTGAAGTTCAGCAGCCTGATGGGCTTTCGTGAAGTAACCGTGATACCAAACACAATTGAAACGGACGTCTTTAAGCCGTACGTGAAGGCAGAAGCGAAAAAGATACTGAAGATTGCACCAGACAAGTTTGTGCTCATGAGCGGATTTATGCCTTCGAAGAACGACAAGCACAAAGGCACCGAATACCTGATCAAGGCACTTAACGACCTGGCTACACGGCCGGGTGTCGTCAAAGAAGATATCGAGCTCATCATTTTCGGCAATAAGGACAACGCAGAAATGCCGGAGTTTCCATTCAAAACAACTTTCCTGGGTACGATCAACAACGACGAGCACCTTGCGAAGTGCTATTCAGCCGCTGACGTCTTTATAACGCCATCTCTGGAAGACAACTTACCGAACACGGTAATGGAGGCCCTGTCCTGCGCAACGCCTGTGGTGGCATTTGCAACGGGCGGGATTCCGGACATGGTGAGGCATCTGGAAAATGGCTACCTGGCAGAATACCAGAACGCGGAAGACCTGGCCACCGGCATCGAGTGGCTTTACCAGGATGAAAATGCCCCGGACATCCAGAAAGAAGCCCGGAGGACCATCTTAACACACTTTTCGGAAGTGGTCATTGCGGAGAAGCATCTGGCGCTGTATCAGTCTTTATTGAACCTCCAACCCCGCTGATTTCCATGGAACCAACGTTAAGTGTTATCACCATCGTTTACAACAATGTAAAAGACATTGAACGGACCATGCTTTCCGTGCTGAATCAAACGTATCCGCATATCGAATACATCGTGATCGACGGCGCCTCAACGGATGGCACAAAGGAGACCATCCAGAAGTATGCCCCACGCATCGCCAAATTCATTTCTGAACCAGATCGCGGCATCTATGACGCAATGAACAAGGGACTTGCACTGGCCACGGGCGACTATGTGCTGTTCATGAACTCGGGCGATGAGATCTACAGCCCAGAAACCGTAAACAGCATTTTCGCCACTGCAAAAGACGCAGACATCTACTACGGGGAAACCGAGATGTACAATGAAAAGTGGGAGAGTCTCGGACAAAGGCGGCACCAGGCGCCAGTGGAATTTAGCTGGAAGAGCTTCAGGTATGGCATGAGCATCAGCCACCAGGCGATCTACGTAAAACGATCAATAGCCGTCCCCTACGACCTGCAGTACAAATACAGTGCAGATATCGACTGGATCATCAAGGCCGCAAAGAAAGCCTCGCATATCGTCAACACGCGCCTGTATGTAGCGAAGTACCTCGTTGGCGGAATATCCAAGCAGAAGCACCTGGATAGCCTGAAAGAACGCTTCAGGATCTTCAGCAAATACTATGGATTGTTGCCAAACATCGTCAACCACCTGATCATTGCTTTCAAGCTTGCCGGCTATTTCCTCAAACACCGGCGCACCAACGACTAACGGTCTTACCTGATCTCAAAAGCGTAGCTTCCCGCATCTACCGTATGGATCCGCGGTATCTGTTTCCCTTCTGTATACACCCCTTTTCCTTCCATCTGCGGAAAGAAAATGATTGCACTTGAATTCGCCGGTACGGTTACCGAATACAGAACCTTTCCATCCACGAACTTCCAGGACGAGACAATGTCTCCGTAAGGTCCTTTGTGGCGGGCTTCAAAACTATTCAGACCCTGAACAAAGTTCGGCTTCAGCAAGACATTCTTAAAACCAGGCTGCAGCTCGTCGATCGTAATGCCACCAAGACCTTTAAAGAACCATCCACCAATTTCCCCAAACATCATATGATTGAGCGAAATATCCCTTTCCGCCTGTATGTCCCAGTTTTCGTATAAGGTTGTCGCCCCATTTACGATCCACCAGCCCCAGGAAGGATAGGTATTCTGAACCGCCAGTTCATAAGCCGTCTGCGCCTGCCCGTTTTCACTTAAGGCATTTAATATTGCTTTCGCACCCAACACGCCCACATCAAGATGACCACCGTCAGCCTTCACCCTTTTTGCCAGATTGGCCGCAACCCTCAATTTTAGCTGTTCCGGTACGATGCCCCATTGCAGCGCTACGCTAAGTTCCGTTTGCAACCCGGAGCCGTAAATCGCGGTCTTTGGATTCAGGTACTTGGCGTTGATGGCCTTCTTTATCTTTTCCGCCAGTGCCTTGTAATAGGTGTAGTCTTCTGTCTTCCCAAATAATTTGGCCGCTTTTGCCAGAATAGTTGCATCCACGTAGTAATAAACGGAAGAGGTATATTCCAAAGGCGATTTAGACTTCACAGGCACCCAGTCGCCACGCCCAAAGGATGTCAGTCCCCCAGGACTGATCCGTTCTACATACCTGACATAACGTTTTATGTTCTCGTAGCTTTTCGAAAGCAAGGTGGTATCGCCATAAAACATGTAAATATTCCAGGGAATGATAGCAATCGTACTGGTCCAATCGGTTCCGTTGGCCGTTCCGTAGCCCCATCCACCCGTCGGAATGATATCAGGCAACACGCCATTTGGCTGCTGTTCGTCGCGGTGATCTGCAATCCACTTTTCATATACCGTGATCCCATCATAGTTGTACAGTCCCGTTTCTATAGCGAAGTGCCCATCCCCCGTCCAGCCATTTTTCTCGCGCTGCGGGCAGTCTGTCGGATAGCCGAAAAGGTTAGACAAATAAGAGTTGTTCGTTGCTGCCCAAAGTTTGTTCAGTAAAGTATCCGAGGAATTGATCTTTCCAGCTTCCGGAACATCGCTGTGCATAAAATGCCCGGTTATTCCGGATTGTGCAATTTCAATCGGCGCGTTGCTGCTCACCTCCACATACTGGAACCCTTTGTAATTAAACCTGGGCATGAACTTTTCCGCTCCCTCACCCTTCAAAATAAAGATATCTGTTTGAAACGGATCCGTATTGTCCTTCGGACGATAGTAGACGTCGATGTTCGAGAGATCTACCCGGCCGTCCTTGGTTAAACGTTCTCCATGTTTGATGCGAACAACTGTACCGCGGGCACCTTTAACGTTAATTTCAGTCACACCTGCGATGTTTCTTCCCAGGTCAAAAACATACGTGGTGTCGTTAATTTTGGTAAACGTTTTTGCCGGAATGGCCTCTACATTGCGGATCGGGTGGATCAGCTGGCTTACTACTTTTTCCGATGGCACCGAGCGCAGCGTTACCCCTTCCCATTTCCGGTCGTCAAATTCCACGGTATTCCATCCGGGTTCCTCGAGCCTTGCGTCATAATGCTCGGCGGTATAAATGCTGTTGAAAATGATCGGGCCGGTATGGGTTTTCCAGTCGTTGCCTGAGCTGACCACTTCCGTTGTCCCATCCTCATACGTAATGCGCAGATCGAGGCAAAAAGCAGGTCGTGCGCGCCAGGGTGCAAGCTCAAAATTCCATACGGCCAACGACTGCATGTTATACCAGCCATTGCCCAGCAGTACGCCTATAGCGTTAGAACGCGCCTGAAGGTTAGCCGTCACGTCATAGGAGACATAAAGATTACGGCGGTCAAAGCGGGTGTACATTGGATCCAGCCGGTGGTTGCCTACTTTTGATCCATTCAGATACAGCTCATATAAACCTGCCGCAGCAATGTAGGCGCGGGCCGACTTGATTTTGCCTTTCGGCTTAAATACCCTGCGGAAGTAAGGCGCCTCCCGCTTATGGATGTCAATGCCATCACTGATCCAGGTACCACGCCAGTTCTCCATTCGCATCATTCCCGTTTCAAAGGTCGATACATCACTGGATACTACTTGTCCTGCTGCATCCCAGACTTCCACACGCCAATAGTACTTGGTAAAAGGAACGAGGGCAGCGCCCTTGTAGTTCAGGCGGTTGTCGGAGGAACTTACTTTTTTGGTGTCCCAAATACTGGCCTTACCCTGTGTCAGACCAAGCGAGTCGTGATCTACAGATACCCTGTAGGCGGTTTGCCTTGCCCCTTTGCGGGCATCCCGCATCATCCAGGCAAGTCTTGGATGAAGCTCATCTACCCCGATGGGGCGCTCTATATTTTCACATTGCAGCCCGACGATCTTAGCAGGTGTTTGTGGCGCCTGCGCAAAGGAAAGCGTGGGCAATACAATCAGGCAGGAAGCAAGAAATCTGGAGAAGGATAGGATCATTGATGCGTATTGTTAAATTTCAAACCGGTTCGCTGCCTTTACTGCAAAATCAACCGCACGCGCGGTCAGTGCCATATAGGTTAGAGATGGGTTTTGTGTCGAAGTAGAGGTCATGCAGGCCCCGTCAGTTACAAAAACATTCGGGCAGGCATGTACCTGGTTCCACTTGTTCAGTATTGATGTCTTTGGATCATGTCCCATCCTTGCGCCGCCCATTTCGTGGATATCAAGCCCTGGTGCCTGAGATGAATCATTTACCTGTATATTCTTAAAACCGGCCGCTGTAAACATCTCCGTCATTTGTTCAATATAATCCTTTTTCATCAAGCGGTCGTTCTCATCGTAATCTACAGAGATGTTGAGCTGAGGAATTCCCCAGGCATCGTTCTTGTCGGGGCTTAAGCTTACATAATTGCTTTCCTTGGGAATGGTTTCGCCCATCATGTGAGAACCCACCCGCCATGGTCCAAGCGGAGCTTTCAGAATGTTCTCTTTCAGCGATTCACCGACGCCGGTCATATCGCGGTTGAAAGACCGGTGTGCACTAAATCCTGCTGCATAACCACGTTTAAAGTCGGTCTCCTGCTTATATACATTTCTAAAGCGTGGCAGGTATCCCCCGCCCGCGGGATTCCGCCCATCTGTTTTATACTGCTTCAATCCGTCATATTCCGCATTGATACGCGCGCTGTAGTTGTGGAAAGCGACGAACTTACCTAGCTGCCCATTGTCGTTGCCGAGACCCTGCGGGAACCTGGACGATTTTGAATTCAATAAGATCAGGTTGGTGTTTAATGCGGCGGCATTGACGAAGATGATTTTCGCATAGAATTCTAGTTCTTCCTTGGTGTTGGCATCGATCACGCGCACACCCGTTGCTTTGCCCTTCTTATCATCATAGATCACCGAATGTACCACGGAATTCGGTCTTAAGGTCAGGTTCCCGGTCTTTGCCGCCCATGGTAAAGTAGAGGCATTGCTGCTGAAATACCCGCCGAACGGACAGCCACGCTGACACAGGATTCTGTTCTGGCATTGTGCACGGCCCTGATCGTAATGGATCTGGTTGGGCTTGGACAGATGTGCACACCGGGCACTAACGACATGCCTGTTTTGATATTTTTGCTTCACAAAGCCCTTAAAGTAATCCTCGACGGCATTTAACGGGAATCCAGGGAGGAACTCGCCATCCGGTAATTCTTTAAGTCCGTCTTTGTTACCGGAGATGCCGGCAAATTTCTCCGCATAACTGTACCAGGGCGCAATATCCTTGTACCGGATCGGCCAGTCTACAGAAAAGTCATCCCGGGCCGGGCCTTCAAAGTCAAAGTCGCTCCAGCGTTGCGTCTGCCGCGCCCACAACAATGATTTACCACCCACCTGGTAGCCACGGATCCAGTCGAACGGCTTTTCCTGCACATACGGATGCTCCTTGTCTTTTACCACAAACTGCATCGCATCTTCTTTAAAGATGTAACACCTGCTCGCGATTGGATTTTCCTTCTGAATGGCCAGCGCGGGCTCCCCGCGGTGCTCAAATTCATATGGATATTTGTTGGTTGTTGGATAGTCTTTAATGTGCTGAACATCGCGTCCGCGTTCCAGAACCAGGGTTTTCAACCCTTTTTCTGTGAATTCTTTGGCGGCCCAGCCCCCGCTGATACCGGAGCCCACAACGATTACATCGTAGGTATTGGCCTTCTGGCCATCTATATTTAGATTTGACATTGTTCTTTTCTAGAATTAAGCAGATTTAACCGGGTAATAGCCATTGTACCGGCCAGGTACCAGCTCCCATTTAATCAGGTTTGTCATCACGTACTTCGAATTCAGATAGCCACTGATCGTGCGGCCTTTGGTAATCTCGTAAAAGCGCTGCAGTGCCGGACTGGCTTGCTTATCTTGTTCCACGCCCAATAGTAACTTGCCTCGCTCTGCAACAGCCAGTTGCTGAAACGTTTTACCAAATTGATCCTGAGCTTTATCCTGAAGTTCATTAAGCCCATCTAAAAAGAGCTTCTGATCCGCAGATTCATAGCAGTCGTCCAGCATCTTAAGCACAAAAAGATGAAGATTCAATTCCTTGGCTCCAGGTGTATCTGTTTTTGGTATAATGGTTTCGGTAATATCTGCAAGTAAGTGTTCCTGATCCAGGCTTACATCCAGGTGGTCCAGGGCAATGGACGACTTCCCGGAATCCCTTAAGCAGGAAGGAAGCAAAGCCATACCGCCAGCCATAATTAATATTTGTTTGATCGCAAAGCGCCTCTCCATATGGTCGTATTTGGTGTCGAATAAAGTTATACATTTTCTCATACAGTAGCCACGTTACCGTAGAATATGTCCCGTTCAATTGTAAAATTTATATCAGTATTTCCAGTTTGAATGCCTTTGACAGGCCGTGTTGAAGATCTGGAAAAACAATCAGGACGCTGATTTGTAGTTTCGAAAAGCGTAAAAGCAATTATTGTTTATCTAAAATAAATACCATGGGAACATTAAGTAATAGAACGATAGCGGTACTGGCCGAAAGTGGTTTTGAAGAAAGCGAGCTGACCAGTCCTGTACAAAGATTGAAAGAAGAGGGTGCAACGGTTCACATCATCTCGACCAAGCCAGGCAAAATACAAGCGATGAAAGGCGACAAGGATTGGACCATCGAAGTGGATGTGGACAAGATTGTTTCGGAAGTGAACGCCAGTGAATATCACGGCTTGTTGCTGCCAGGCGGCGTATTAAACCCCGATAAGTTGAGACAGAGTGAAGAAGCGATCGACTTTGTGAAGTCGTTCTTTGAAGCTGGAAAACCCGTTGCCGCCATATGCCATGGGCCGCAAGTACTGATCACCGCGGACGTGGTGCAGGGACGTACCTTAACCTCCTTCCCGACCGTTAAAGTCGACCTGGTAAATGCCGGAGCCGAATGGGTGGACCAGGAAGTGGTGGTGGATCAGGGACTCGTGACCAGCAGAAGTCCGAAGGACCTGCCTGCGTTTAACGACAAAATGGTTGAAGAATTCGCCGAAGGTGTACATGAAGGTCAGCATGCCTGATCTGAACACTTTACGAGCGGTTAACTAAAAAAGGGATCCAATGCTGGGCCCCTTTTTTGATGTTATGGGTTGGTAGACCAGAGTCCGGCTTCCTTCACGAAAACCCTTCTGTTCAGTTTTAATTGTGCTACGATCAGCTCTGCGAAATCCTCCGGCTGCATGACCCGGTCCGGATTTCCGTCGGTTAGCTTCAGGTCTTTCGCCATATCCGTAGCTACTGTACTTGGCAGCATGGTACTCACCCGGATGTTGTGCTTACGTACTTCCTGCATCAATGACTCCGACATACCAATCAGGCCGAACTTAGAAGCGCTATAGGCACTCGTAACCGCGGCCCCATTCTTACCGGCAGTAGAGGATATGTTGATGATGTCCCCTGTTTTTCGCTCCATCATGGCTGGAAGAACTGCGCGGGTAACATAGTAAGGTCCGAATAAATTCACTTTTACAATTTCTTCCCAGCGGGAAGGTTCAAGTTCCATGAAAGAACCGAACGAAGAAATTCCGGCATTGTTAACTAATATATCAATTGCTCCAAGATCAGACGTCAGCTGTACCACCGCGGCATTGACCGCTTCAATATCAGAAACGTCAACGGATGCCGTTGCAGTACGCACACCAAATTGTTTTAACTCGTCGGCTACAGCCTGAAGATCAGCCACTGTTCTGGCCATCAGCCCGATATTAACACCCTCTTCTGCCAAAGCAATTGCAATGGCGCGGCCGATGCCTTTTCCCGCACCGGTGATGATTGCATTTTTTCCCTGTAATGATTCCATAGTCGTATTTATTGTGGGGCAAAGTTAAGCATAGAAAGACATAAAAACGGTACCTGAAACAAGACCCATTTCAGCCGCACCCTACAGGGACCTTACCCGCACCTTACCCGCACTTGATCCGGCGTTTGCCCGGGTAAGGTCCTGGTAAGGTGCGGGTAGGATGGGCATAAAAAAAGAGGCTGCTCATACGTAATGAACAGCCTCTTTATATCTACAATAAACTACGCCAGGGCGCAGATGAAGTTTAACCTATTGGTAAGATTTAGCATTGATCTTACGTGCATTTTCATTCAAATGAATTTTACGTAAACGCATGCTGATTGGTGTAATCTCGATGTACTCATCAGCCTGGATATACTCCATAGCTTCTTCCAGGGAGAACTTAATTGCAGGCGCAATACGTGTATTATCATCTGTACCAGAAGCACGCATGTTGGTTAAGGCTTTACCTTTAACAATGTTCACGACTAAGTCGTTGTCACGGATGTGCTCTCCAACGATTTGTCCTTCATAAACATCAACACCCGGATCAACGAAGAAACGGCCACGATCTTGTAATTTATCAATTGAATAAGCAGTTGTCGTTCCTTTTTCCATGGAAACCAATACACCACTTAACCTTCCAGGGATAACACCTTTCCAGGGCTCGTAAGCTTTGAAACGGTGCGCCATGATGGCCTCACCTGCTGTTGCAGTCAAAACATTATTTCTTAAACCAATAATACCACGTGCAGGAATATCAAATTCAAGGTGTTGTAAGTCGCCTTTAGGCTCCATAATCAACAACTCACCTTTACGTTGTGTAACCAGTTCAATTACTTTACCTGCAACATCACCCGGTACATCAACGATCAAAGTTTCAACCGGCTCACATTTCTTACCGTCAATTTCTTTAACGATAACCTGTGGCTGTCCAACCTGGATCTCATATCCTTCGCGACGCATGGTCTCAATCAGTACAGATAAATGCAGAATACCCCTTCCGTAAACCAGGTAAGCATCCGGAGATTCCGTTTCTACGACCTTTAAAGCCAGGTTTTTCTCCATCTCTTTGTATAGACGCTCTCTGATACGCTGAGAAGTCACAAATTTACCGTCTTTACCAAAGAAAGCAGAGTTATTGATGGTGAACAACATGTTCATTGTAGGCTCATCAATGCTGATTACGGGGAGTGATTCTGGTGCATCGAAATCTGCAATGGTATCACCAATATCGAAACCTTCGATACCAACAACCGCACAGATATCACCTGATTTTACTTCTGTAGCCCTGATTTTACCAAGTCCTTCGAAAGTATATAGTTCTTTTACTCTTGATTTAACCATTTTACCATCACGTTTGATCAACGTTACCGGCTGGTTTTCTTTAATGCTGCCACGGTGAACACGACCAATAGCGATACGACCTACGAAAGATGAATAATCAAGTGACGTAATTTGCATCTGAAGTGTACCTTCATTTGTTGGTGCAGCTGGAATAGATTCTACTACTGCATCCAATAAGGCAAAAATATCTGTTGTTGGTTTGGTATAGTCTGTGCTCATCCAACCTTGTTTAGATGAACCGTAGATTACCGGGAAGTCCAACTGATCTTCAGTTGCTTCCAGGTTGAAGAACAATTCGAAGATCTGCTCGTAAACTTCTTCCGGACGGCAGTTTTCTTTATCTACCTTGTTGACAACAACAATAGGCTTTAAACCTAAAGCAAGTGCTTTTTGGGTTACAAAACGCGTTTGAGGCATTGCACCTTCAAAAGCGTCACACAATAATAATACACCATCAGCCATTTTCAATACCCGCTCAACTTCACCGCCGAAATCCGCGTGACCAGGGGTATCCATGATGTTAATTTTAACGTCTTTATACTGTACGGAAACGTTCTTAGAAACGATGGTTATTCCCCGTTCGCGTTCCAGATCATTATTATCAAGTATTAAATCACCTGTTTGCTCGTTGTCACGAAAAATTGAACAAGTGTGTAAAATTTTATCAACCAAGGTGGTTTTCCCGTGATCGACGTGTGCTATAATAGCTATGTTTCTAATTTTTTGCATAAAATGCGCCTGTAATTTGGCGCAAAGATAGGCTTTTTTTCTGAATATATCAGCCTATTAGTTAGGGCAATGTAAGTGAAAAATCAAAAAATTGTCTTTCTTGGAAATGCCCAGATCAAAAAGGCCGGTAAGACCTTCGCCCAGGTTTCCACATCATGTTTACCACCGACCCTTTCGTAGTAGGTAATATCATCATGACGTTTATAGCCCTTCTGGTACAGCTCCTTAATCAGATCAATGGCATCATCTATGGAATCGATGATGAAGTTGTGGTTACGGTCTTCACTTTCATCCTGCGTACCGGTCATGATCCAGAATTTAAGCTCCGGCTTGCCTTCGGTTTGGCGCACAACCTGGTGCATAATCCGGTCTTCAGGTGTATAACCATCGTTCAGATCCTTCTTTCTCCACCAGAAGGAGCCCGAAAGGACACCAACAGCATCAAACACCTGGGGGTTGTTCCAGGCAATATCGAAAGCGCTCAGCCCGCCCATCGAAAACCCGGCAATGACCCGTTTGCCATTGATGCGCACCTTAACGGCGGTATGAAGGAAAGGAAGAAGTTCGCTGATGATAAAGCTGCTGTACAAACCGGCTTTTGATCCCCGGTTTTGAAAATCAGGGATGCCCGCCACGCCATACTCCTGCAGACGGTCATCAGATGCTTTTACCGCAACTACTACGACCGGATCAATGGTCCACGTGGAATACAACTCATTCAGGGTTTCAGTAAGCTTCAGCCCCAGGGCTTCCTGCCCATCGTTTAAGATCAGCAGATTAACCGTTTCGCCTCCGGAGAGATTTCCAGGCGTCCAGATAAGCAGCTCTGCATCCCGTTTTAAATGGATAGACTTCAATTTGTGTTCTGTTTGGAGGAATTCAGGAGTTGTCATTCGGAATCGTTAGGTTTTGGTTCTCCGCGCACAAAATGTTCCAAAGTCGGCGTACGGAAGTAATTAATATACAGCAACCATACTTAAAATTGAAATAACTGTATAAAGTGGTAACAAAAGACCCAGTTTCTTGTTAATGGAATTGTTCTTCTTAACTTAAAAAAATTGAATTAACTGTATGCAAGAGGAGTACATCAAATGGTATAGTCCGAACCTGAGCCGCGACTTTGATATGCTAACGTTCGGCCATGCTGGTCAGCCGGTTATATTGTTTCCAACAAGTAAAGGACGGTACTATGAGAACAAGGACTTCAAACTGATTGACGCCGTAGCTGATTATGTTGATTCCGGAAGAATAAAGATCTATTGCCCGGACGGGATTGATGAGTGGAGCTGGTACAGCAAAGACATTCATCCGGCAGACCGGGTTAAAAATCACATGTGGTACGATAAGATGCTCTATGACGAGGTCGTTTCCCGGGCACGACATGAAACCGGTTACGGGAAGGTCGCAACTGCAGGTTGCAGTTTTGGCGGTTACCATGCCGCAAATTTCGCCTTCAGACATCCATGGCTCGTCAACCACATGTTCAGCCTCAGCGGTGCTTTTGACATTACCGGACAGCTCGATGGATTCTACAACGATGATGTATACTACAATAATCCCATCGACTTTCTGCCGAACGACAATCATCCGGGTTTATGGGAGATGAACATTGTTCTGGGTACCACCGATCAGGATATTTGCAGGGGCTACAATGAACACTTGTCTGAAATACTGAGCAGAAAAGCCATTAACCACTGGCTGGACATGCGGGAAAATGCGCTGCACGACTGGCCCATCTGGAGAATCATGTTCCGGGATTACGTATCAATATTTCTCTGAAAATGAAGGATTAAAAAGATAACGAAACAACACTTTACGATTGGATCATTGGCCTGCCACAAAAGAAGACAAAGCCAGTGACATATTTAGAACCACAAAATAACTTATACCCATGAAACCATTATGAGCAAACACGCACAAACAGCAATGAATACTGCTCATAATAGCTTCATCACCATTAAAAAACAAAAAATATACTGATGAAAAAAATTGGAATTTTATTTGGAAAAGAAAGGTCCTTTCCTGAAGCATTTGTACAACGCGTGAATGAGCTGGCAAATGGCGAATTTCTGGCGGAATATGTTAAAATAGATAAGATATTTCAGGCGGAGCCATTGGACTATGCCGTGATTGTGGACCGTATCTCACAGGATGTTCCATTCTACCGCGCGGCCTTAAAGAACGCGGCAAGCACGGGAACTGCCGTCATCAACAACCCATTCTGGTGGAGCGCTGATGAAAAGTTCTTCAACAATGCCCTCGCAGTGAAACTCGGTATTCCTGTGCCAAAGACGGCATTGATCCCTTCGAGGGAGCACCCCAATGATACTTCCGAGGAGTCTTTTTCGAACCTGGCCTACCCGCTGGACTGGGATGCAATTTTTGAATACACCGGCTTTCCCGCGTACATGAAGCCTTTTGATGGCGGCGGATGGAAGGATGTGTACAAGCTCAACGATAAAGAGGAGTTTTTCGAAAAGCACAAGCTAACCAAGCAATCCGTGATGATGCTGCAGGAAGAGATTGAGTTTGATGCGTACTTCAGATGCTACTGCATCGGAGCAAAATATGTACGGATTATGCAATACGAACCACGTAATCCTTTCCACCTGCGCTATGCAGTAGACGGGGAACCGGCAAGTGAGGAATTATTGCAAACTATTCACGACTATGTAATTACTTTAAATCAGTATCTTGGTTATGACTTCAACACGGTGGAGTTCGCGGTGCGTGATGGTATCCCCTATGCGATAGACTTCTGCAACCCTGCACCAGATGCGGAGGTGACCAGTGTGGGACAGGAGAATTTTGACTGGGTGATTGAAACTATGGCACAGTATGCGATTGAAAGAGCGCGTGCCCACAAGCCAGATCAGGATAACCTGACCTGGGGGGAATACATTAAAGGTTCCATCAAGCAAACGCCTAAACTTGCCAAAATAAAGGCAAGTGAAGAAGTTCCGGTGATGGAAGAACTGGCTGCTCCGGTGGAGCTGGAGAAACCGAAACCAGCGAAAACAACAGACAAAAGCAGCAAAGCGTCGAAAAGCGTGAAGGCTAAAAAGGGAGTAGAAGCACCTGAAGAAGCAGCAGCAGAGAAGCCCACAGAAGAGCCAAAGACAAAAGCAAGTAAAACTGTTGCAGCAGCGAAAAGCCCTGCAGCAGCAAAGGATGCTGCAAAACCAAAGGCTGCTGCTGCACCGAAAGCAAAGAAAGCAGCCAGTACAAAAAAGTAAGCATTATTAACGCTCTGTAACATGAAAAATGAGTTTACCCTTGGGGTTGAAGAAGAGTACATGGTTGTTGACCCTGTAACGCGGGAACTTACTTCCCATGACCAGAAAATTGTTGAAGCGGCACAAAAGATCCATAAGGATCAGGTTAAAGCAGAAATGCACCAGGCCGTTGTGGAAGTCGGCACCGGGATCTGCAAAAATACAGAGCAGGCGAGGAAAGAAATTTCTCAGCTCCGGTATACGGTTGCACAGCTTGCAGGAGAACAGGGCCTGCGGATTGGTGCATCCGGTACTCACCCCTTCTCTCACTGGGAAAAGCAATTGATTACAGAGCATCCGCGATATAGCGAAATTGTAAATGAGCTGCAGGAAGCGGCCAGATCCAACCTCATTTTCGGACTGCATGTTCACGTGGGTTTTCAATCCCGTGAGCTTGCAGTTCATATTGCGAACCAGGTGCGATACTTCCTTCCGCACGTATTCGCATTGTCTACGAACTCACCATTCTGGGAATCCCGGAACACGGGGTATAAATCCTTCCGGACGAAGATCTTTGATAAATTCCCTCGTACAGGTATTCCGGACATCTTCAATAGCATTGAGGATTATGATAATTATGTAAAACTATTGATTAAAACCAACTGCATAGACAATGCGAAGAAGATCTGGTGGGACATCCGTGTACACCCGTTCTTTCAGACCATTGAATTTCGGATCTGCGACTGCCCGATGCTGATTGATGAAACCATGGCCTTTACTGCTTTATTTCAGTGCCTGTGTGCAAAGCTGTATAAGCTTCGGCTGCAGAATATGTCCTTCATCAATTATTCAAGGGCGCTTATCAATGAAAACAAGTGGCGTGCAGCGCGTTACGGAATTGACGGAAACCTGATCGACTTCGGTAAGGAAATGGAGGTGAACTGCAGAAATCTGATCCTGGAACTGCTTGATTTTATCGACGACGTGGTGGATGAACTGGGCTGCAGGGAAGAGATTAATTATGTACTGAAGATCCTGGCGAACGGAACCGGGGCCGACCGGCAGTTGGCGGTTTACGAACAAACTGGTAACTTTGAGTCAGTTATAGATTATATAACGAGTCAAACATTAATAGGGGCAAAATAAGAATGAGTAGAATGAAGATGAAGGTAGCCATTATTGACATGAACAACGGAGTGGCCAATCAGGGGATGCGTGGGATACGGGAGATCTTGTCACTATACCAGCGGGAGAACGACGTCGAATTTACCATAGATACATTTGATTTAAGGCAAAAAGAAGAAATACCAGGCTTGGAATACAACATTTACTTTTCAAGTGGTGGCCCGGGAAGTCCGTATGATGGCAATGGAGAACGCTGGGAGCAGTTGTTTTTTAATTTTCTGAAAGAAGTACAGCAGTTCAACGCGGAGAATGAACAAGATAAAAAATACTTGTTTCTAATCTGCCATTCTTTCCAGCTGGCCTGCCTGAAATTTGGTCTCGGCCACGTGACAGAGCGGAATTCGAATGCCTTTGGCATATTCCCGATCAATCTGACCGAAGAAGGCGTGCAGGATTCCATTTTTGGATCCCTGACAGATCCATTCTTTTCTGTGGATAGCCGTGACTGGCAGGTTGTGGAACCTGATGAAGCGGAATTCAACGCCTTTGGGGCTAAAGTTCTGGCCATAGAAAAAGAAAGAGATCATGTGGACCTGGAACGTTGTATGATGGCCATCCGGTTTTCGAAAGAAATTATCGGAACGCAGTTTCATCCGGAGGCGGATCCGGAAGGCATGACCATGCACTTACTGCGCGAGGAAAAGAAGGCCTCGATCATCGCAAACCATGGTGAAGAAAAATACCTGGATATGCTGAACAGCCTGGAAGATCCGGCAAGGATACGCTTTACCCAAAGAATTATTATCCCTAACTTTTTGAATGAAGCAGTTCATTCCTTACAAGAAGCCATAATATGATCAAGGAAACCCGGGATAACTTCAACGCGCGCTTTACGGCGGAAGAATACGAGCAGTTAATCCGGGAACTCGAAAACGGATTTCCGCCCATTGACTTCAGGGTTGCGGAGACGCCTGTGTTTATTCCGGGGGAACTCCGCGATAAGCTGGTAGCTGCAGCGACGGAAATTATAGACTTCATTAAGCGTCCCGACTTCAAAGATCTGACTGCAAAGGCCATCCCTTTCCGTTGGGAAGTGCCTTTTGAGAATAGCCACCCACATTTTATTGCGCTGGACTTCGGCGTCTGCAAGGATTCCGGAGGTAACCTGGTACCGAAGCTGATCGAGATGCAGGGATTTCCGTCCTTGTATTTTTTCCAGATGGAATTGGCGGAGGCCTATAAGAAAGTATATGGACTTCCCGCGGAACTTACGCCCTACTTTGGCGGCATGAACCGCGAAAGCTATATAGAGCTGCTGCGCAAGGTAATTGTAGGACCACATGAGCCGCGCCATGTTGCTTTAATGGATATTGATGCGACTGACCAAAAAACGGCCATCGATTTCTACATGACGGCAAAATACCTGGGCATTAAAATCGTCAATCTAAAGGACATCTTTAAAGATGGGAAAAAGATATACTACTCTGAAAATGGTGTTCATGTACAGATCAAAAGGATCTACAACAGGCTGATCTTTGATGAGGTAGCTGACGATACCGATCTGTTGAAGGAATGCTTCGATCCAAGAGAGCCTTTGCTCGAACTCGAATGGATTACACACCCAAACTGGTTTTACCGGATCAGCAAGTACACGATGCCCTTAATCAACAGCGAATATATTCCGCGGACTTTTTTCCTGGATCAAATCAACACCTTGCCGGAAAACCTGGAAGATTACGTACTGAAGCCGCTGTTCTCTTTTGCAGGCATTGGTGTGAAAATCGATGTTACTGCGGCAGATATAGACAACATCGTGGATCCGCAGAACTGGATACTTCAAGAGAAGGTGCAGTATGAGCCTATTGTGATGTCTCCCTCAGGTGGCGTAAAAGCGGAAATCCGTTTGCTCTATGTATGGGCCGATGGCGAGGAACCAAAGCTGTGCATTAATCTCGCCCGCTTGAGCAGAGGAAAAATGATCGGGGTCCGTTACAACAAGGATTTCGACTGGGTGGGCGGAACAATCGGACTCATGCGAGCTTGATCGCTGGACCTGATGAGCGGTTTAAATTGACAATCTAGAGACCTGGGCAAAGGACCGATTAATTAAATTTGTGCATGGACATTCAGATCATACTGGTTATCTTGTTGTTTGCGGCCGCGGTTTTCTACATTGGGCGCATATTGTACCGTTCTGTGCTTTCTGCTAAAAAGCCGGGTTGCGGATCCAACTGTAAATGCGGCATAGATTTTTCCAATATAGAACCAGAAAAGAAATAGACCTGGGCTATATGCTTGAAAGTTTTAAGAAATACCTCCAGGAGCGCGTCCCTTTAAATGATCAACAATTTGATTTGATTTCAAAGGATTTGAAGGTAAAGACCTTCCAGAAGAATGAAATCATCCTGTCTCAGGGAGACACCTGCTCGAGAACTTATTTTGTAGTAGAAGGTTTGATGCGGAGCTATTCCGTTGATGGCAAGGGCAAGATACACATCATTCAGTTTGCTCCCGAATTCTGGTGGCTTTCGGAAAGGAACAACTTATTTAACGAAGTTGCGGACTTTAACATTGATGCCATCGAAGCGACTACAGTCCTGATTATACCCAAAGATTTTTTCCTCGAAGCAGCTAAACATGTCCCGGAGATGGTAGCCATGAACAGCACGATGTTGAATAATGCGATCCGCTTTATGCAGAAGCGCATAAACATGCTGCTAAGTGCAACTGCGGAAGAACGCTACCTGGACTTCATTAAGTTATACCCCAACCTTACGCTGCGGGTCCCGCAATGGATGATTGCCTCTTACCTGGGCATTACTCCAGAATCACTAAGCCGCGTGCGCAAGGATCTGGCTACGAAACACTTCAGGCCTTAATATTTACGTAAAAGCTTGATAGCTGTGGAATGCAATTAAACCAGAATTCTTATCATACATCAATGCGGGTGTAACACTCTTGCTGTAAATTTGTTATCATTAAACATAACCTTTAATAAAACTATTATGGCAACTACAAAATGGGTTCTTGATCCGACACACAGTGAATTACAGTTTAAAGTAAAACATTTGATGATCACCACCGTAACCGGAAGCTTCAACAACATCAAAGCGGAACTGGAAACGGAGTCTGATGATTTTGAACATGGGAAAGCGACGTTTGAGGCGGAAGTATCTTCTGTAAATACGTCAAACGCAGACAGAGATAAACACCTGGTTACAGAAGACTTTTTTGATGCCGAAAAACATCCAACCCTACGCTTTGTATCTACATCGCTGACCAAAGATGGCGATGACTATAAATTAACTGGTGACCTGACCATTAAAGATGTAACCAAACCGGTAAC
>JAZQRI010000046.1:0-33870 GCA_045629455.1 Pedobacter sp.
CAATTCAGTAAACGTTAATCTTAAGGAGACAACACAATGGCAAGAACAACATATCAAGACTTATTGGATGCAGGTGTACATTTTGGTCACCTTACCCGTAAATGGAACCCTAAGATGGCGCCCTACATTTTCATGGAGCGCAATGGTATCCACATTATAGATTTAAATAAAACTTTAACTAAAACTGAAGAAGCTGCAGCAGCGATTAAACAAATCGTGAAATCTGGTCGTAAGATCTTATTTGTAGCTACAAAGAAACAAGCTAAAGAAATCGTTGCTGATCAGGCAAAAAAAGTAAACATGCCTTTCGTAACCGAGCGTTGGTTGGGTGGTATGTTAACCAACTTTGCTACCGTTCGCAAGTCGATCAAAAAGATGTCTAACATCGATAAGATGACTAAAGATGGTACGTATTCGATTCTTTCTAAGAAAGAGCGTCTAATGATCCAACGTGAGCGTATTAAATTGGAAAGCTTATTGGGTGGTATTGCGGATCTTAACCGTTTACCAGCTGCGATCTTTTTAATTGACGTTAAGAAAGAACACATTGCCGTTAGCGAAGCGTTGAAATTAAACATTCCTACGTTTGCAATGGTTGATACCAACTCTGATCCTTCAAACATCGATTTCCCAATCCCGGCGAATGATGATGCAACTAAATCAATCTCTTTAATTACAGATGTAATCATCAAAGCAATTGAAGAAGGTTTAGATGAGCGCAAGCGTGAAAAGGATGATGAAGCTGAAAAAGAAGCTGTAGCAGCTAAAGCGGCTGCGGATGCTCCGGAAGCTGCAGCACCAGGTGCAAGAAGACCTAAAAAAGTAAATGCTGATTCTGAAGAAGGTACCAGCGAAGCTTAAATAATATCATTGGGTTGTACGTTGTGTGTTGAAGTTTATGCTACAACACACGATGTACAACCCATATTTTTTAACCAGAAATTTAAAAAAGGAAAAAAATGTCAGTACAAATTACTGCAGCAGATGTAAACAAATTACGCCAACAAACCGGTGCCGGTATGATGGATTGCAAGAAAGCATTGATCGAAGCCAACGGTGATTTCGAGGCTGCTGTTGATTACTTGCGTAAAAAAGGTGCTAAAGTAGCAGCAAGCAGACAAGATCGTGAGTCTAACGAAGGTGTTGTTATTGCAAAAGCAACTGCAGACGGAAAACGTGGTGTTGTTGTTGAATTAAACTGTGAAACAGATTTCGTTGCTAAGAATGCGGATTTCGTAGCCTTGGGAAATAAATTTGCAGACCTTGCTATTGAGAAAAACCCGGCAACTTTAGAAGAGCTTTTGGCTTTAGAAGTTGACGGTCAGAAAGTTTCTGATATCATCGTTGAAAACACGGGTAAAATCGGCGAGAAAATTGGCATTTCTAAATTTGAAACCATTACTGGAGAGAAAGTTGTTCCTTACATCCACAGTAACTACCGTCTTGGCGTTCTAGTTGCTTTAAATCAGGATGTAGCTGGTGTTGACGAAGCGGGTAAAGATGTTGCAATGCAGATTGCAGCTATGAACCCGGTTGCTTTGGATAAAGCTGATGTGGACGCTACTACTATTGAGCGTGAAACTGAAATCGCTAAAGAGCAGATCCGTGCAGAAGGTAAACCAGAAGCAATGGTTGAAAAAATTGCTGCTGGTAAATTGAACAAATTCTACAAAGACAGCACATTGATGAACCAGGAGTTCGTTAAGGATTCTTCTAAAGATGTTCGTAAGTTCTTAAACGATGTTGCGAATGGCTTGACGGTCACGTCATTCAAACGTGTTCAACTCGGATCCTAGTTAATTTTAAATATTTAAAAGTCCCTTAAACGAGGGACTTTTTTTATGTCTTATATTTATCAGATATGATCGCCATAACAAACTGCAGCTTCTTTGAGCAGGGAATGCTCCGTGAACAAGTTAACATATTGGTCCGTGATGGTAGGATAACATCAATCTCAGAACAGGCAATCCCTCAAGGTTATACGGTTATCGACGCTACCGGCACGCTTGTCGCGCCTGGCTTTATAGACCTTCAGCTCTACGGAAGCGGCGGGAATCTCGTATCTGCGTATCCAACAGCAGAGACCCTGAAACAAATGGATGAGGATCTCATCAGCAAGGGTACTACCGGATTCCTTGCATGTTTGGCGACGAATTCTTTGGAGGTTTTCTATCAGGCCATCGATGCGGCAAAGGAATACCGGCATCAAGCCAAAGGTTTCATGGGCCTGCATCTGGAAGGTCCGTATTTGAATCCCAAACGCCTGGGCGCCCATGTGAAGGAGTACGTTAAAAGGGCTACGCTTGAGGAAGTTAAAAGCCTGCTTGAATATGCCGAGGGAACGGTTAAGATGATGACAATAGCTGCGGAGATCCAGGACGACGATGTGATCCAATACCTGCTGGATCAGGGCGTAGTGGTTTCTCTGGGCCACAGTGATGCCACTTTCGAAGAGGCAACCGCCGCCTACAACAAAGGGATTACCACGACAACACACCTGTTCAATGCCATGCCTTCCATCCACCACCGTGCACCGAATCTCCCTGTCGCGCTTTTTAACCATCCGACAGCAATGGGCAGTATCATTGCCGACGGCAGCCATGTAAACTTTGAAGTATTGAAGACGGCAAAAAAGGTTATGAAGGAACGATTGTTTCTGATTACGGATGCCGTCACGGCTTGTGAGATCGGACCTTATCAGCACCGCTTATCTGGCGGTAAGTATGTGACCGCGGACGGTACGCTTTCGGGTTCAAACATTACGATGCTGCAAGCTGTTCAGAACTGCGTGCGCCACTGTGACATTGATCTGGCAGAAGCTTTTAACATGGCATCATTGTATCCCTCGAGATTAATGGGTCTTGCAGAGACCGGTGAGATCGCCGTTGGCAAGCATGCAGATTTATTGATATTATCCTCCGATTTGGCCTTGAAACAGGTATTTGTTCATGGAGTTGAACAATTCAGGGACAATAATTAAAACAAATAGTTATTTTTGAAGAAATGAAGTACAAAAGGATCCTACTAAAACTGAGCGGTGAAGCCCTGATGGGTGAGAAACAATATGGTATTGACAATGAACGTGTCAGACAATATGCACAAGAAATTAAAACTGTTCATGACCAGGGTCTTGAAGTTGCAATTGTGATTGGTGGGGGAAATATATTCAGGGGCCTTAGCGCGGAGAAATCTGGCATGGATCGTGCACAAGCAGATTACATGGGCATGCTGGCGACGGTGATCAACAGTATGGCTTTACAGGACGCTTTGGAGAAAGCGGGCATGAAAACCCGGCTTTTAACGGCGATAAAAATGGAGCAGATTTGTGAGCCTTTTATTCGTCGCCGTGCGGTGCGACACCTGGAAAAAGGACGTGTGGTTATTTTTGGTGCAGGAACTGGTAATCCATATTTCACGACAGACTCTGCGGCCGCCTTAAGGGCAATTGAGATCAAAGCGGATGTTGTGCTGAAAGGTACACGGGTAGATGGTATCTACTCTGCAGATCCCGAGAAAGATTCAGCTGCTGTACGTTACACCAGCCTTACTTTTAAGGAAGTATATTCCAAAAGCTTAAATGTAATGGACATGACGGCCTTTACACTTTGCGAGGAAAATGAATTGCCGATCATTGTATTTGATATGAATAAACCAGGTAACTTACGTAAAGTGACCGACGGGGAAGAAATAGGAACATTAGTAACAGGCTAATAAATATATTGCAAAAAAGAACGTAAACATGAATGACCTCATAAAGAAACAATTGCAAGATGCACAGGCAACGATGGATAAAGCGATCCTGTATTGTGAATCTGAATTAACCAAAATTCGTGCAGGTAAGGCTACCGTTGGTATGTTGGACGGTATTATGGTGGAGTATTATGGTACACCAACGGCGTTGAGCCAAGTGGCGAGCATCAATACGCCGGACGCGCGTACATTGATTGTACAGCCATGGGAGAAGAACTTGCTTGTTCCTATTGAACGTGCGATTATGGAAGCCAACATCGGTATCAATCCACAAAATGATGGTGTTGTGATCCGTTTGGTGGTGCCGCCTTTAACAGAAGAGCGTCGTAAGGACCTCGTAAAAAAGGTTAAAGAAGAAGCCGAAAGAGGTCGTATTGCCGTTCGTAATATCCGCAAGGATGCCAATGAAAAAATAAAGAAATTGAAAGCTGAAGCGGTATCCGACGATGACATCAAAGTCGGTGAGGCGGAAGTTCAGAAGATCACCGATGCCTACATCATCAAGGTGGATAAACATGCAGAAGCAAAAGAGAAAGATATCATGACGGTTTAAGGTCATAATATTTAATCCAGCAGATTAAAGGAAGGGAATATGGCAGAAGCTGTATTCCCTTTGTCTATTTTTACAGCCGGAATTTATTTTAATGCCGCAAAAGCAAACTCTTCTACTTTAATTTATATCCATGAATTTACTGCTCGACTATTTAAAACAGCATAAATGGATCGTTGTTCTTGCCCTTGGGCTCGCAGCGTTCAACATCGGGTTCTCCTTACTGGATCCATACATTACCGGCCTGATCGTAGACAGGTTTATTGAGAGGAAAGATGAACTGGACCGCTCCTCCTTCGTTTGGGGGGTATTGGGGATGGTTGGACTCGGCGTAGCCGCTGCCATGGGATCCCGCATTGCAAAGAACTTCCAGGATTATTTTACCAGCATCATTGTGCAGAAAGTGGGGGCAAGGATGTATGCAGATGGACTGAAACATTCACTTGAACTGCCTTACCAGGTTTTCGAGGATCAGAGAAGCGGAGAAACTCTTGGGGTGTTGCAGAAGGTAAGACTGGATAGTGAGAAATTTATTACCTCCTTTATCAGCGTTCTATTTGTAAGTCTGATTGGGATGATCTTCGTTATCGTTTATTCTGTAACGGTGAGTTACAAGGTTACACTGATCTACTTTGCGGCGATACCGATCATCAGTCTGGTCAGCTGGCTTTTAAGCAAGAAAATAAAGGTCATACAGCGCACGATCGTCGCCGAAACGACCGCACTAGCCGGATCTACAACAGAATCCCTAAGGAATATTGAACTGGTAAAAAGTCTTGGATTGGCTAATCAGGAGATTGACCGACTAAATAAAACGACCTACAAGATTCTCGGACTGGAGTTGAAAAAGGTAAAGTATGTCCGAAGCATGAGCTTTGTGCAGGGAACAACCGTTAACTTTGTGCGCAGCTGTATGGTCGTTGTTCTGCTGATTCTGATCTTCGACAACACCATCTCTCCGGGGCAGTACTTTTCATTTCTGTTTTATTCCTTCTTCCTTTTTGGCCCCCTGCAGGAGCTTGGCAACGTCATCTTATCCTGGCGTGAAGCTGAAGTTTCTCTGGATAACTTCAAACGCATTCTAAGTACGCCTGTCGACTTAAAACCATCGAACCCGTTGAAGCTTGGCAAGGTCAGCCGCTTATCGTTTAAAGGCGTTAGTTTTAAACATTTGACGGGTCAGCAGAATGCCCTTACAGATGTGTCTTTCACGACCAATAAAGGCGAGACGATCGCATTTGTGGGCCCTTCGGGATCTGGTAAGACCACGTTGGTCAAGTTGCTCGTTGGGTTGTACAAGCCAATGGAAGGCAACATTTACTACAATGATGCTTCGAGTGAGGAGATCAACTTGGATGAATTGCGGGAGAAAATTGGATTTGTAACCCAGGACACTCAACTATTCTCGGGGACGATCAGGGAGAACCTGCAGTTTGTTCGCCCGGGTGCCACAGATGACGAATGTTTGTTTGTATTGCGGCAGGCCGCTTGCCAGAACCTGATGGCACGTGCCGATAAAGGTTTGGATACGGTGATCGGCGAAGGCGGGGTTAAGGTTTCCGGAGGGGAGAAGCAACGTCTCTCTATTGCCCGAGCCTTATTGCGCAAGCCTGATATTCTTGTGTTCGATGAAGCCACGTCCGCACTGGATTCATTAACAGAAGAAGAAATTACAGCGACCATAAGGGAAGTTTCCGATCAAACCAGCCACATGACGATACTGATTGCCCACAGGCTTTCTACCATCCGCCATGCGGACCGCATTTATGTACTGGAGCGGGGTCATATTATTGAACAGGGCAGACATGAAGATCTACTCGAAGAGAAAGGCCTGTATTACGCCATGTGGAGGCAGCAAGTGGGCGAACGGGTACTTCAGTAACCGCCAGTCGTTTTCCCGGCTAATTTGTGCGCTCATTAATTTCTTCAATACTCAACTTAATCATGCCTTTGGTCTTCAGGTAGGTAATTCCTGCGACAAGAATCGTCATGCTTCCGCCAAATACAACAGCAGGGACAGTCCGCATGAGCTTTGCTGTCAGGCCAGATTCAAACGCTCCGATTTCATTGGAAGAACCGATAAACATGCTGTTTACTGCGGATACCCTTCCCCGCATCTGGTCCGGCGTAAGGAGTTGCATGATGGTTGAACGAATAATTACACTGACGCTGTCAAATGCGCCCTCCATAAACAGGAATGCCAGAGTGAGATAGAAGTTCTTGGATAAGCCATAGCAAATGATGCTCGTTCCAAATCCCGTCACCGCAATAAGTAAATTCCGCCATGGCTTGTTCATTGGTGAAAACCGGGTCATTGCAAACATGGTAATTACCGCGCCGCTTGATGCTGCAGCGCGCATCAGCCCCAGTCCTTCAGACCCAACTTTAAGGATATCATTTGCAAATACGGGTAACAGTGCAACTGCACCCCCAAAAAATACAGAGAACAGATCCAGGCTCATTGCCGCCAGCATCATCTTATTTTTAAACACGAAATTGACACCCTCCGTGAGGCTTTTCATGATGTTCTCTTTAGGGATGAAAGTCGGCGGATGTGGCTTTAAAAAGTAGATGCAGACCAGCGATAGAGCAATGAACAGTAGAATTAAGGTATACGTCGCGGTTATCCCATAAAAACCGTAAATCAGGCCACCCGCTGCAGGTCCCAAAATGGATGCGGCCTGCCAGCTAGAGCTGTTCCATGTACTGGAATTAGGGTAAATGGCTTTCGGAACAATCTGTGCCATCAGGGAGAACGTCGCCGGACTGAAGAATCCTCTTGCGATACCAATGCCGAAGACCATCAAGTACATCGTTGGAACAATGAAGCGTACCGGGAAATAGGGATGCATCTTTTGAGAAGTGACTACCAGCATGATCAATGAACATAGAAAAACACCGATAAAAACGCGCAGCAGTAAGCCCCGTTTTTCCGACTTATCCGCTACATATCCTCCATAAAGCGCAATACTGATGGCTGGAATAGCTTCACAGAGGCCAACAAGTCCTAAGGCAAGCGGATCTTTTGTGAGGTGGTAGATGTGGAAGCCGATGATGACCGCCTGCATCTGGTAGGCGAAAGTAAAAAAGAATCGCATACCGAGGTAAGAACGGAATTCGGGATAGCGCAAGGCCGCATATGGGTCTTTTTTGTCAACTATTATAGGCTTTTGCAAGGGTGCTGTTTTTCAACAAATGTAATTGTTGAAAAACAGAAATTACCGTCTGGTTCTAAAATATTGAGGCAAAAACAGACGAGAAATGGTATGCAGGATTCTATCAAATCATAAACAGGTAGCTTACCTGACTTTATCGTGAAAACTGCGGTAGGCTGCTGACATGTCCGCTGCTTGGTTGATGGCCGCTGACGCTGCAATTCCAAATACCCCGGTCTGCATCAATGCATCAACAACATCCAGCGTCACCCCACCCACGGCAAGTACCGGCAGGTCGATCTGTTGTTCTTTCAGGATCTGCATTGCGGCTGCGTAACCTTCTACACCAAGAAGCGCTGCGTTGTTTGGCTTGGTTGTGGTCACTGCAAAAGGGCCGAATCCGGCATAATCTACACCTTCATGCGCAAGCCGGAGTAAGCCTCCAATGGTGTTCGAAGAACCACCGATGGTCACTGCCTCACCGAGCTCGGCCCGTAGGGAAACGAAGTCTGCATCCATGTCTTCGATGTGAAAACCCTGGATGTCTGCCTTGCCGTTGAGGTGCACGTGATCTGTGACGATCAGCGTTGCTCCCCAATCGTCACACAGGTCTGCAATAACCTGTATATCTTCTAAAAGCGCCTCATCACTTTTAGTGAGGCAGCGGTATTGAATCCACTTTGCACCAGCTTCACAAGCGGTTTGTGCCTGCTCAACGTGGCTTAATGTTTCCAGGTCATGGGTAATAAACTGTAATTTCTCAATAAATTTCTTCATGCAATCACTAAAATTTTAGGTTTAAAGATAACAGGAAATTGGTTCCTGCCTGCGGGAAATAGAAGTTTTCTGTCGTTATCGTGCTGTTGTAACCTGTACGGTAGGTGTAGCCGTTGCTTTCATACTTTTTATTAAAGATGTTGTTGGCCAATAGACCCAGGTTCGCTTGTTTGATACTAAACAGGCTGAAGTCGTATCCCACACGAATGTTGCTCACGTTATACCCGTTCAACTTTCTCGACTCATTCTGCGTGTTGTCCATGAACTGCTTGCTTACATATTTGTTCTGAAAGGCCAGGGCGAAGCCAGGAAATGGCTTATATGCCAGTTCTCCGAACAGCACAGCTGAAGGGGAAAAGGAAATGTCAGTTGAAGCGTAATTTGTGATCACCGTATTGCTGATGTCTCCGTCATCGTTATATTCGTACACGTAGTCGTCAAAACTTTTGATCTTATTTCTGCTGAATGCCGCATTTGCATTGATCAGAAATTTACTGCTCAGCGTGTAAGAACCATCAATCTCGATTCCAAGGCGGTAGCTGTCGTCCACATTCCGGCGGATAGACTCACCCACATCGTTAATCTGTCCGGTTAGCACCAGCTGATCCTTGTACATCATGCTGTATACATTGATCCCCACCTGCAGTTTATCACTCTTTAAGCGGTAGCCCACTTCGATGTTGGACAAGCGTTCTGAGCGCGGATAGCGATTATCTGTTGCATTGATATAGTCATCGCGGTTTGGTTCCTTATTTGCGATGCCAAAGGATGCGTAGATGTTGTTGTGTTCGTTAACGAAGTATGTTGCACCTACTTTCGGATTAAAGAAATTCATCTGGTCCTTGATGTTCAGCTGGTTCAGGTTCTTTTCTGTGCCGGTCACGTCGTAGTCGAGCCTGCGGTACTGAAGATCAGCGTACAGGCTTAATTGCTCCGTCGGACTGTAGATCGCTTTTCCAAAGATGTTGAAGTCTGTCTTATTGCCTGTGTTGTCGTAATAATGATCACTATTGTTTCCATTCGAGGCATACTGCGCCCAGATAATTTCTCCGAAATGCTGTCCGTCGTACTTGTTGTAACCGCCCCCAAGGGTGAAGGCCAGATTTGATTTTGCCTGGTAGTTGAAGTTGTATGTGAAGCCGTAGAAGTCATTGTCCAGCCACCGTCTTCTAATCAGGTTTGTCCGGGTTAAGGTGGTGCCGCCAAGGGTTACATCTGCCAGTCCGTAGTTCGCAAATTTCTGGTCCGCCTTGTACTCCTCATAATAACCCCGGCCATCTGTATAGTGCAATGCACCGTTGAACGTTAGTTTATCCGTCAGTTGCCTTGCGTAAAGCAACTGGTAATGATTTTGCCAGTAATTATCGGTCTGGTCTTTATAGGTAAATGAGTTGTACGTCCGGCTGCCTGAGTTCAGCAGGTTGGCGGCGTCTTCGTCAGACAGGTAATTTCTGGCGATATAGGCATTCATACCTTCGACATCTCCACGGAGTCTGGACTCTGGAATCCCATTCCATGCCTGATAGGTGGTTTCGGATCCGGCAAATACATTCAGTCTCAGTAGATCTTTCTTGCCCTGGTAAGCGCCAGATAAGAAATACGACTTTAAATCGGAGGACGCACGGTCAATAAATCCATCAGACTTTATTCTGGAAAGGCGCCCGTCGAAGCTCCAGTGGTTATCAATCAAGCCTGTGCCGAGCCGCACGGTATTTTTTAGGGTGTTAAAGGAACCGTAGGTATTGTTCAGATCCGCATAGGGTTCTGCAGAAGGAGTGGTGGTTTGAATGTTTAAACTTCCACCGAAAGCACCTGCACCGTTTGTCGAAGTTCCTACCCCCCGCTGAATCTGCACGTTGTCCACTGAAGAAGCAAAATCAGGCATATTCACCCAAAAGCTGCCCTGGCTTTCGCTGTCGTTGTAAGGTATGCCATTGAGAGTGACATTGACGCGTGTTGCATCGCTTCCACGAATCCGGATTCCGGTATAGCCTACGCCGGCGCCGGCGTCAGAAGTAACCACCACGCCCGGCGTGTTGTTAAGAATAAAGGGAAGATCCTGTCCGAAGTTGTTGGCTTCAATCTCGGCACGGCCGATATTCTTATAGGTTGTGGCCGATTTCTCTGTTGCCCGCGTTGACCGCACAATCACCTCGTCCGCAAGAAAGGCGGATGAACTTAGTGTGAAATCCAGCGTCACATCTGAATTGATGTCGATCGTTTTTACCACGGTACCGTAGCCCAGAAAACTGACCGTTACG
Source organism: Pedobacter sp. (assembly GCA_045629455.1). Taxonomy (GTDB): domain Bacteria; phylum Bacteroidota; class Bacteroidia; order Sphingobacteriales; family Sphingobacteriaceae; genus Pedobacter. The sequence continues at coordinate 10,494 of JAZQRI010000046.1, forward strand.
GTGTAATTTCCTGCTTTAAGGCCAGGCAGTTCAAAATACCCCTGGCTGTTGCTTGTGGCGTACCTGGATGGTTTGCCAATCTTAATAGAGGCACCCGATAAATGCTGCTTTCCGGCAGTGGATACGCGTCCCTGCAATTTGAATTGTGCCATAGAAAATAATGGCAGCAGTAGTACAGCGAGCGCTGTAATCAATAACTTTTTCAACTTTTGTAAACGTTTTTAGTAAAACCTTCTGTAAGCAGGGGTACTTACAGCATAGTTAAACTCCATAACTCCAATCCCTACGCCGGCATTATCCGAATCAGGTTCATACATCCGCCGTTTGTACAACGATGTAATGGGTATGTTCTCAGCCTGTCTTTGTGTTTTAATGAAAAACAAGGCACCCCTTTTTGATGATGCAAATGTATAAAAATATTTTACAACTGCTGTGCCGCAGAATTATTCCCGGCTAAAAAGCCGTCTACCGCATCTACTGCATTTTTGAATCGGTCTTCGAGTCCGCCAACCACCACGTAGTTGGCGTTCAGGTCCTTCAGTTCCTGATGCCATATGTTCATGAAATGCTCGCGCATGTGTGGGAAGTCGCGAAGGGGATCTTCCTGCCAGGGCAGATCAATGTCCATCAGCAGGTAAAAGTCGTAGGTCCTTTTCGGCAGGTTGTCCAGCACAATCTGAGGAGTAGCCCCAAGCATTTCGTCACTCCAGATCTTAACAGTAATGAAGGTCGTGTCGCAGAAGATAAAGTCCTTTTCAGCCATTGCCAAAACAGATTCTTCCAGCGCCACCTGCCCATGATACATGTTGATCTCATCTTGCATGGTGCAGGGCCCGGTCAGCGCTTCACAGTAGTACCGGGCGTATTCAGCTACCCAGAGTGTCTGATAATGTTTTGCCAGTTGTTCAGTAATGGTTGATTTTCCGGTGCTTTCCGGGCCGACGATTGCAATTTTCTTAACCATGTTGCACGCGGTATATTTTTCTCCAGTCTATAAATCCGACAGAGGCAATGTATATGTATAATGCATACATGAAGGCCGTAGCATACAGATCCCTTGATATATAAACGCCTACATAGATGATGTCAACGAAGATCCAGATCAGCCAGTTTTGCAGCACCTTTCGGGCGAGGAACACCTGGGCAACCAGACTGCAGGCCGTGCAGAAGCTATCAATAAAGGGATAGGCGGCGTCGGTATTGTTGTGAAGTAGGAAGCCGAGTAACAGTGTGAATACAATTACGGCAAACACAGACAAAATTATTTCCTTAACGGTGATGAACAGAACCGGGCTGCTGGCCTGATTCAATCTTCGGTTCTTAATCCAGAAATACCAGCCATATAAATTCATGAAAAAGAAGTAAACCTGGAGGCCCATATCCGCATAAAGCTTACTCTCATAAAAAATAACGATGTAGATCAGGACGCTTACAATGGCAATAGGCCAGTTCAGAATGTTGTTTTTTGCTGCAAGCCACACGCAAAGAATACCAGTCCCAACACCACACCATTCCAGCCATCCGGTCTCTCTGAAGAATTGGAAAAAGCTTTCTTTGATCAGCTCCATAAATAACAACATGCTCAAAAGTACTTATCCTGAGCTGAAATGCAACAAAAAAATCCGGCATGGAAAAACTTTCCATACCGGATAATAAACCAAACAAACTATTTATGAAGAATACCCTCAAGTACAATAATTAATGCACGAGGATGCTTTTATTATTTTGTATTCGGTGATGAGCTAAAATTCAAAGATGCTCTCACACTTACATCAGTGGCTACTTCCTTTCTAAGTACATATTCTATGCGTACCCTTAGCTCGTTGCCTTTGATGTATTTATCTAAAAAACGGGAATTATCAATGTCTAGTATAAGCGATGTACCAATGTTCTCCGCAATATCTGTTCTTGACGCTACCATGACATCGCCACTGTTCCCGTTGGAAATAAACATCTTAATGGACTTAAATGCACCCATGCTTTGCGTATTTGGATTAACGGCGACCAGCTTTGCTGACGTGATGCGAACGTCTTTGATGTATTCTGTTCCCTTTTGGTTTCCAAAAACCTGATCAAAGCTGCTTGCCGTACTCGTGGCAACAGCTTTACTGTTAACTTTTGTTGAAGCTGGGATAACAAGGCTCGCCGTGTATGGGAAGGTTGATTTAATAATCGACTGAACGGTTGCGCAGCTGCTTAGGAGTACAACTGTAGCAAGTAAAATAAAACTGGTTCTTTTCATTTGTGTGTATTGTTTAGTGTAGCTAGCATACCATGCTGGCAATGCAAATTGATACGCAAACTTAGGACCTTTGTTTCCAGTAATTCCACGGTCTGTGTCATTTTAATTTCAGATGATTGCAGGGAAGATGCTTGTTTTTCAAACAATTTTAGATTTCTCCAAAACAATACGGCCGTTTAATTGTCTTGAACACACCTTAAATTACAAATAGTAGATTTAGTTGTAAAGCAATGAAAAAAACAGGGGTAGGTTTAATTGCAGTGATATTGCTAACAGTATTGCTGTTTTCATTTGCGCTTATTAATGACGGCGCAATTCAGGGAAAAATTACACCTATAACCGGCGCTCAGGCGGTGCTGATTGTTGCCGGAAAAGATACCATTGCTGCACAGCTAGATAACGGGCAGTTTATGTTTCCTAAAGTCAAAGCCGGCACCTATACGTTGTGGGTGAAGGGAATTCCTCCCTTGAAAGATACATCTATTGTGAATGTAGCTGTAATTGAGGGTAGTACAACTGATGTAGGAGAAATCATGCTGTTTCCCTAGCTAAAATCTGAAGAACCAAACGTATATACCAACCAACCTAAACTGAGAAGAAGCCATACCGAAAGGATGGCTCTTTTTATTGTCGTTGTTTTTCAAGTTTTCTTAATTTTTTGCGTCTAAAAACCATACCTTTGCACCCCGACAGGACAGTTGGGATCTTTCTTATTTAAGCATAGAAAATCTCGCTTCATATTTAAAAGCCTTATGCCTAAAGACACCTCGATACGCTCAGTATTAATAATTGGTTCAGGACCAATCATCATTGGACAAGCAGCCGAATTTGATTATTCAGGTTCACAAGCAGCTTTATCCCTCAAGGAAGAAGGAATTTCCGTTTCTATTATCAACTCCAATCCGGCAACAATCATGACCGACAAGGTCATCGCTGATCACGTCTATTTACGGCCGCTGACCGTAGAGTCAATTGAGGAAATCTTAATTGAGCAGAAGATTGACGCTGTATTGCCAACCATGGGTGGTCAAACTGCCTTAAACCTGTGCAAAGAAGCAGAAGAACGTGGGATTTGGGAGAAGCACGGTGTGCGGGTAATCGGTGTTGATGTTGCTGCCATTGAAAAAACAGAAAATCGTGAGGCTTTCCGTCAGTTGATGGTTGATATCGGTGTTGGCGTTGCCAATTCCAGAATTGCCAATTCCTTTTTGGAAGGTAAAGAAGCAGCCCAGCAAATCGGCTATCCTTTGGTTATACGTCCTTCGTACACATTGGGTGGTTCTGGTGGCGGTTTCGTACACAAGAAAGAAGAATTTGATCATGCTTTAATGCGTGGATTGGAAGCTTCTCCAACCCATGAGGTGCTTGTAGAACAAGCGGTTCTGGGCTGGAAAGAATACGAGCTTGAGCTCCTGCGCGACAGCAATGACAACGTGATCATCATCTGTTCCATCGAGAACTTTGATCCGATGGGTATTCACACCGGAGATTCCATCACGGTTGCTCCAGCAATGACTTTGTCTGACCGCTGCTACCAGGATATGCGTAATCAGGCCATCAAGATGATGCGTGCCATCGGTAACTTCGCCGGGGGATGTAACGTACAGTTTTCGGTAAATCCGGATAACGATGAGATTATCGCGATCGAGATCAACCCAAGGGTTTCCCGCTCTTCGGCACTTGCAAGTAAAGCAACCGGGTATCCAATTGCGAAAATTGCCTCTAAACTGGCGATCGGCTATAACCTGGATGAAATCGAAAATCAAATCACCAAAACGACCTCCGCGTATTTTGAGCCGACCTTAGACTATGTTATCGTTAAGATTCCACGCTGGAACTTTGATAAGTTTAAAGGCGCGAACATGGAACTTGGCTTACAGATGAAGTCTGTCGGAGAAGTAATGGCCATCGGCCGTACCTTCGTTGAGGCACTTCAGAAAGCCTGCCAGAGTTTAGAGATCAGTCGTGCGGGATTAGGTGCAGACGGTAAACACAACCGGAGCATTGAGGAGATTATGCACGGACTGGAGCATGCCAGCTGGAACCGGATATTCTTAATCAAAGATGCCATGAGTATGGGTGTTCCTTTGGAATCCATTCGCAAGGTAACCCGCATTGATAAGTGGTTCCTTTCTCAGATCCATGAGCTTGTTCAGCTGGAAACAGAACTAAAAAGATATTCTTTAAATAATATACCAAAAGACTTCTTCGTAACCCTTAAACAAAAAGGCTTCTCCGACATTCAGATCGCTTATTTGCTTGGAAATGTAACGGAAGATGAAGTTTACGAACGCAGAAGATCTATAGGCATCCAACGGGTATTTAAAATGGTTGATACCTGTGCCGCAGAGTTCGCTGCAAAAACACCTTATTACTACTCAACTTTCGAAGAGGAAAATGAGTCCATCTCTACCGATAAGAAGAAAGTTATTGTACTGGGCTCCGGACCAAACCGGATTGGTCAGGGAATTGAATTTGATTACTCCTGCGTACATGGGATACTTGCCGCAAAAGAGAGCGGATTTGAGGCCATCATGATCAACTGTAATCCAGAGACGGTTTCTACAGACTTTAATATTGCCGACAAGCTTTATTTTGAGCCGGTGTTCTGGGAGCATGTACGGGAGATTATAGCGCATGAGAACCCGGTAGGGGTGATCGTTCAGCTTGGTGGACAGACAGCACTTAAAATGGCTGAAAAGCTTCATGAGAACGGTATTAAGATCATCGGAACATCATACAACGACATGGATGTTGCGGAAGACCGCGGACGTTTCTCTGATCTGCTGAAAGAACTGGGTATTCCATATCCAAAATATGGTGTTGCGGAAAATGCAGAAGAAGCCATTGAAGTGGCAAACGTGGTTGGCTACCCGGTATTGGTTCGTCCAAGCTACGTACTCGGCGGACAAGGCATGAGCATTGTAATCAACGATGAAGATCTGGAAAAAGCAGTTGTTAAGCTGCTTGGCGACCTTCCTGGAAACCGGGTGCTGATTGACCACTTTCTGGACCGTGCGGAAGAAACCGAATCGGATTCCATCTGTGATGGTGAGGATGTACACATCATCGGTTTGATGGAGCACATCGAGCCTGCAGGGATCCACTCCGGAGATTCCAGTGCGGTGTTGCCACCGTTCAGTTTATCTGAAGACGTAACCTCGAAAATGGAAGAATACTCCAAGAAGATTGCACGCGCACTAAACGTAAAGGGATTGCTCAACATTCAGTTTGCCGTTAAAGACGACAAGGTGTACGTGATCGAAGCGAATCCAAGAGCATCCAGAACCGTTCCTTTCATTGCGAAAGCCTACGATGTGCCTTACGTAAACATTGCTGCAAAAGTGATGCTTGGCGTGAATAAGTTGAAGGACTTCACCATTGAGCGTAAGCTGGAAGGATTTGCCATTAAAGAACCTGTATTCTCTTTTGATAAGTTCCCGGAAGTTCAGAAAGAGCTTGGCCCGGAGATGAAGTCGACCGGTGAAGCGATACGCTTCATTAAAGATCTTCAGGATCCATACTTTAGAAAACTGGTAAAGGATAAATCCATGTACCTGAGCAAATAGTGCTCCGAACAAATAGAAGCTTAAGGGGGCTGATCATACATGATCAGCTCCCTTATTTGTTTTTACCATGCCTCCAATAAGCGTGTTCAGCTATTCGTCAAGGGGTGAAATCCTGGCAGATTATAGGGTTTGGTTGCCAGCGCTTTTTTGCATAAAAAAACCCTCGTTATCTTCAAGATATCGAGGGTTAATCATCCCTAATTATTACGTTTAAATCCACCTCTGGATTATAACGCTTCTGGTATTACAATTATCCTGCCATAAAATGGCAACATAAGAAATATGAGTTATTAGGTCTTCTAAGTGTTTTTTGCCTTTAAACGGGTAATTCCCCACTTTAAATATCGGGTAATAAATTGCTCATATTGTAGAGGTATATGCCTGTCGTGTTATGGTTTAGCCAAATAGAATAGAGAACATCTCCTCTATCTTACTAATACCAGAAACATCAATTGTATATTTTTCCATCACCAGTCCTTTCATGTTGTATTTTGAAATAAAGATTCGCTCAAAGCCAAGTTTTTGTGCCTCAAGTATCCGCTGATCTATTCTGTTTACGGCACGGATCTCCCCTGAAAGTCCAACTTCAGCGGCAAAGCAGTTTTTCGAGGGTATCGCGATATCCTCATGGGAAGAGATGATCGCTACCACGATGGCCAGATCAATCGCCGGATCCTCGACCTTAATTCCCCCGGCGATGTTCAGGAATACGTCCCGCGTACTTAGCTTGAATCCGCATCTTTTCTCCAGTACAGCAAGGAGCATGTTCATCCGCTTGGTGTCAAAGCCCGTTGCAGACCGCTGAGGCGTTCCATAGGCGGCGGAGCTCACCAATGCCTGGGTTTCAATTAACATTGGCCTGGCGCCCTCCAAAGTGGCCGAAATTGAAATGCCACTTAACTCTTCATCCCTTTGCGAAAGCAGGATCTCCGAAGGGTTTGTCACTTCCCGCAGTCCGGTGCTGTTCATGGCGTAAATGCCAAGCTCTGCTGCAGCGCCAAACCGGTTCTTGATCGATCGCAGAATGCGGTACACATGATGTCGGTCACCTTCAAACTGCAACACGGTATCAACCATGTGCTCCAGGATCTTCGGGCCTGCAATGGCGCCATCTTTGGTAATGTGGCCGATTAGGAACACAGGCGTATCGGTTTCCTTTGCAAACCGAAGCAGCTCTGCCGTACATTCCCGTACCTGAGACACACTCCCTGGGGTCGATTCAATATGTGCTGAATGCAGCGTCTGGATGGAATCTACAATGATGATCTCTGGTTCCAGCTGTTCAATCTGCTTGAATATGTTCTGTGTTGATGTTTCCGTTAAAATGTAGCAGTCGGCCTTGGGCATATTGGTGATTCGCTCTGCACGCATTTTGATCTGCTGCTCACTTTCCTCACCAGAGATGTACAGGACTTTCTTTCCAACGATGTTTAAAGCAAGCTGTAGCATTAACGTAGATTTACCAATACCCGGCTCACCGCCGATCAAGGTAACAGAGCCGGTCACCAGTCCGCCGCCAAGTACCCGGTCAAGTTCCTGGTCACCCGTAGGGATCCGCTTTTCCTCCGAAGATACAATGCTGCCCACGGGGCTCGGTACATTGGAACGGTGCGATGCACTGCTGGTCTTCCAGGAAGGAACCTTGGTGCCGCCACTTTCCACAACCTCTTCTACAAACGTGTTCCACTGATTGCAGGATGGGCACTTACCCAGCCATTTTGCGGTTTCAAAGCCGCAGTTCTGACAAAAATATGCTGATTTAGACTTCGCCAATTGCTTAAAATTTAGTTCTGTTAATTTATATTTAATTATGGAGTTGCGGGTTGAAAACCCCGGATAACACAAGAGGGTATCCAAACTAATGAATACCCTCCCGGAAAATGTTTTCTGACTAAAGTTTGATCTCTTCTTCTTTTGAAGAAAGAATGTGAAACTCAGTTAAGTTGTAAGATGAAACTGCTTTGATCTTAATGCGCTGGCCAAACTTGAAGAACCACTTCCATTGTAGGGAGTAAATTCCTTTTTTAATATAGGCCTCGATGTAAGGGTGAACGCAAAGTGTAACATTCTTTTCGTTTTGCTCCCTTAAAATGTAATTCAAGTTGTTCTCGATGTCATCCATCAAGACGATACTTGCTTTTATTTCACCAGTACCACCACAGGTCGGGCATTTCTCACTGGTCACAATGTTCATTTCCGGTCTTACCCGTTGCCGCGTAATCTGAACAAGTCCAAATTTGCTCGGAGGCAAGATGGTATGTTTGGCGCGATCAAGCTGCATCAGCTCTCGCAAATAGTCAAATAACATTTTGCGGTTCAAAGGCTTGTGCATATCGATAAAATCGATCACCACGATACCACCCATGTCTCGTAATCTCAATTGACGGGCAATTTCCTTGGCGGCTTCCTTATTCACCTGTAATGCATTTTCTTCCTGGTTCTCCTTGCTGGCTGTCCGGTTACCGCTGTTTACGTCGATAACGTGCAGCGCTTCCGTATGCTCTACAACGAGGTAGGCACCGCCAGGTAAGTTTACCGTCTTACCGAAGCCATTCTTGATCTGCTTTTCTATCCCGAAATGCTCGAAAATAGGCTCCTTATGTCTGTATGGCTTAACAATTTTCTCCATATCCGGAGAGATCTCATGCACATACGATTTGATGTCTTCATACAGACTCTGGTCGTTGACATATACGTTCGTAAAGTCCGTACTTAATATGTCACGGATGAGCGTCGATGTACGATCCATCTCTCCCCAAACCCGTTTAGATGGTTCTGCATCGGGAAGTTTCTTCATGAAGGCTTCCCACTTCGCTACGGAATCTAAAAGATCCTTCTGCAGTTCTGCAACACCTTTTCCTTCAGAGACGGTTCTGATGATAACACCAAAATTCTTGGGTTTAATACTTTCAATAATCTTCTTCAGACGATTACGTTCGGTATTGCTTTTTACCTTTTTAGAGATCGAGATCACATTGGAAAATGGTACCAATACAATATAACGACCTGCGATAGAAAGGTCAGAGCTTAATCGCGGACCCTTGGTTGAAATAGGCTCTTTAGCTATTTGAACCGGGATGATCATGTTTTTGAATACTACCTCAGATATTTTACCCGCCTTGTTTATATCGGGTTCAAGTTTAATATCATCAAGTAAATTCCCCGTAACAGATCCATTCCGCTTAATTTTTGTCAGCTTTATTAAAGACTGTACTTGAGGGCCAAGATCAAAATAATGCAAAAATGCATCTTTCTCATAACCCACATCAACAAATGCGGCATTTAGGCCGGGCATAATTTTCTTTATACGACCGAGATAAATATCACCAACTGCATAGTTGTTGTTAATGTGTTCCTTATGAAGCTCTACAAGGTGTTTGTCTTCAACTAAAGCTATGGTCACTCCGGTCGGAGTCGAATCGATAATTAATTCCTTTACCAAAAAGCTATAGATTTAAAGGTATAAATACCTTAGTAACACATGGACTGATATAAAAAAACAAATAGAAACAACAATATATACCATGATTTAATCATAATACATATTACTGTTTCTACCTAATAAGAAAACCTATTTTTTCTTATGTCTGTTCTTTCTTAAACGTTTTTTACGTTTGTGGGTAGCCATTTTATGTCTTTTTCTTTTTTTACCGCTCGGCATAGTTTTAAAGTTTTAATATTTTATAAATCTGTTTATTAAATTTTTGCTTTCAGCTCAACGATTTTGTCATCAATGAATTTCGTCAGTGACGGGTTGGCTGCTAATTTCTTGCTATTTAGGTAAGCATCAATAGCTTCCTGATTTTTACCCAGGTTCTCGTAAGAGGTAGCAAGGTAGAAATAGGCATCTGGTGATGGTTTAATCGCGATGATATCGTTAAAGCGGGTAATTGCTTTATCAAATTGACCCGACTTGATGGCGAAAATCCCTAGGCTCATATTCGCCTTTAAATTTTTAGGATCTTTTTTAACCACGTCAAGCAGCATTGCGATACCCTGCATTGGCATGCCCATTCCGTCTACAATGGTTATCCCTAAGCCGGTTTTGGCTTCCAGATTCGTAGAGTCGATGGCTACTGCTGCTGCATAAGAAGTATTCGCCTTTTGCAGTAACTGCACCTGAAGTACACTGTCACGGTTGTTGTTGTAGGCTTTCATAAAGCTTCCACCGGCCGTCAACCAGGTATCTAATGTCTTCTTCTGGGCAGCTATTATTTCATAATAGAGTGCACTCGGAACCGTATATTCTACATCATCCCATTTCTGGGCAAGCGACCTGGCAATCTTCAACTTCTCTTCTCCCTGTGCGGTCTTAAACGCATTTTCTAAAGAGGTAATTTCTGCTGCCAGACTGCTGTTTATGGTGTTTTTACCTACCGTCGAGACTTCCGCGAGACTGATTTCCGGTGCTTCGGCATTCATCATTGGTGCATTTGCCGGCGCACTGGTTGTCTCTTCCTTAGGCTTAACAAGTCCTTTAATATCCCTTGTAAACAAAAATACGATAAGCAGCAGTACTGCAGCAACCAGAATAGTTTGTTTTGTATGGATATTTTTAAGCATGTCTTAAGCCTCTACGGTGATTTTTTTGGAATTGTTTTTTACTTTTTCAACAAACACTTTTGCCGGCTTAAAGCTTGGTACAAAGTGCTCGGGTATAATGATTGCGGTATTTTTAGAAATATTTCTAGCAGTCTTCTGTGCCCTCTTTTTAACAACAAAACTTCCGAATCCTCTAACGTACACATTCTCACCATTGATCATGCTGGTTTTAATTACTTTAAAAAAAGCTTCAACGGTCTCTTGTACATCTACTTTTTCTATTCCTGTCTTTGTTGATATTTCTGAAATAATATCTGCCTTAGTCATATTTATTAGTATTAATTAATTTGTGTGTAGTGATTTACCTGTGTTTTGGGGTTGCAAAAGTATTGCTTTTTAACGAGATAGGAAAATAAAAGATCATTTATTTGCCCGCTTCACAATCAGGGAATTGCAAGTTTTTTAAATTTCTTTGAATAAGCATGTACTTTTGCAGCTATGGATTTTTCCGAAATTATCACCCAGTGGTACGTGTTGAATAAGCGGGATCTTCCCTGGCGCCACACCACCGACCCCTATGTCATCTGGCTTTCCGAGATTATTCTCCAGCAAACCCGGGTCGAACAGGGCCTGCCGTATTTCAACCGTTTTTTGGAGAAATATCCTTCGGTAGGCGACTTCGCCAGTGCATCGGAAACGGAAATCTTAAATCTCTGGCAGGGGCTGGGTTACTATTCCCGTGGCCGCAACATGCTCTATACCGCCAGGGAGGTGCAACAGCATCACCAGGGGATCTTTCCAAAGGAATATACAACTTTGTTGACCCTCAAGGGTATCGGAGAATATACGGCAGCGGCCATAAGCTCCTTCTCGTCGGATGAGCGCCGGGCGGTGCTCGATGGTAATGTATTCCGGGTGTTGTCCCGGTATTTCGGGATAGCTGTACCCATCAACAGCCCCTTGGGTAAAAAGGAGTTTTCCCTGCTCGCGCAGGAGCTCATCGCGGATCAGCCACCGGCGTTATACAACCAGTCGATCATGGAATTTGGCGCCTTACAGTGCAAGCCGAAGTCGCCGGATTGCCCAAGCTGTCCATTGCGGTTAAACTGCCATGCTTTCCGGCACAATCTGGTTAACCAGCTTCCGGTTAAGCTTCGGGCGGCCGGCAAGAAAATCAGGCATCTGAATTATTTTCTCTGTTCAGAAGACGATCACCTGCTGGTCCGGAGAAGAACGCAGACAGACATCTGGCAGCATCTGTACGATTTTCCAATGCTGGAAAGCACGGAGGAGGCAATGCTCAACAATGCAGTTTTTGTTGAGTCCGTTCAAAACAAATTCGGAAAGGCAGTTGTAATAACTCCATTAACGAAGATGAAGCACTTGCTGACGCACCAAATTATATACGTTCAATTTTTTGCTTTAGATAATTATATCACTAACTTTAATAGGAACGCAGATTGTAAATGGGTTTCAAGGGCAGAATTGGATGCGCTTCCACAACCCAAAGTAATCAGCAATTTTTTAACAGGCTACTTAACCAAGTATTGACATGTCAGGTATAAACAAAGTAATTCTAGTCGGGCATTTAGGTAAAGATCCTGAAGTCCGCCATCTGGAGGGAGGGGTTACCGTAGCCAGTTTCCCATTAGCGACATCGGAGAGTTTTAACAAGGATGGAAAGCGTATCGAACAAACCGAGTGGCACAACATCGTTCTATGGCGTGGACTCGCGGAGGTCGCCTCTAAATACCTTACAAAGGGAAAGCTCGTTTATATTGAAGGTAAGTTGCGTACCCGTTCTTTCGAAGACCGTGAAAAGGTGAAAAAGTATGTAACGGAAGTCGTTGCGGAGAACTTTACCTTGCTGGGCCGAAAAAGCGATTTTGAAAATACACCGGTAACGCAGGCAAGTCCAAAACCGGAGCCGGATTTTCACAGCCCTAGTGGAATTGAAGGGGATCTGCCCTTCTAGCTACTGCAATGATTTCTTATTTAACCGTAACGGACTTAGCCAGATTTCTTGGCTGGTCTACGTTACATCCCCGGAGCACGGCGATATGGTAAGACAGCAGCTGCAATGGTATTATCGCGAGCAGCGGCAGGAATGCCTCACTTGCATCCGGAATCAATGCAGATCGTAGCCCCTGGATTCCAGGCGTTTTAATCCTTTAATAACCAGCGGAGAGGCTGCTCTGACTCCGATGTAACCTACAATACCACACCTACATATCCGGTTTAAATAAAAATCCCCCTTAACTTTCATTAAGGGGGATGTATAAAGATAATACTTTAAACTTAATTCACTTTCGTGTAATAGATGTTTAGCTTGACTTTATTTGTCGGGTTTGCGAAAGATCCGATAATGGATCTTGCCGCAGAAGTTGCCGGTGCCATCATGTCAAATTCTGTCGCGGTGCTTGTTCCAAGAAACGTTCCGTAGTCTACCGTTTTACCGTCTACCAGATCCTGAAGGTAACCGGTCATAAGGAAGGTATAGCTCTTCTTTGTCGCATCGTAGAATCCACCGTAGTAAGACGCGCCCTGCGTCTGGTTGTCCTTGATGTTCACGCGTTGGCCAGCGATATCATTTCGGTATAAAGCAAGTCGTGGAGCCGGTGTAAACGGAGAAACATCCGTTCCGGAACTTAACTCAATAACAAGTTCTGCTTTGTTGATCACAATCTGACCGCCAAGATTCTTTACAAACGTAGAAAGATGCGGGAAAGATATTTTGTTTCGCAAACCGGCAAGTCCCTGAAGATAAGTTGTTTCGAATTGCGCAGATTGGTCACTCAGTTGTGTGGACACTTTGCTGCTGTACTCGTGCTTAACAGTTGCAGCAACCGGATTCCTGGTGGTTAATACCGGAAACTTCGTCATCACCGTATCTGTAGCAGTCGCTGTTTTCGAATTTTCTTTCTTATAGTAGATTTCAAGATTCGAATCCGTTCCGGCAAAATTGAAGAAAGCAATTCCTCCGGTACCTTTACTCTTGTCCTTGTTTACACTTACATGCAAACCTTTAAAAGCAGCCGTAAAGAAGGAGTTATTCTTTAGAATAGACGTATCTGCTAAAATCGTGCTTGATATAAAGTTCGGATCAAGTTTAATCCGCAGTTGCGACGTTATTGTTTTTAGTGTATCTGCTCCGCCAGCCACAATATCCGTGATTTTGGAAGTGCTTGTCGGGCGAAGAATACCGGTGTAATTCCCAACCAGTACCGCTGTGTTGTGCGGATACACCTGATCACTCTTAAAAGTAGTTCTTTCAGAAAGGTCTCCCGAAAGCTGATGTACATCGAAGCTGTAGGTTGAGGTAGAATCTCCGTAGAATTGCGTTGAATAAGGAAGTACCAAAACAGCAGAGTCGATACCCTTAACCTTACCAAAGCTGTAAGCGGCAGTCGGTACGTTTACACTCATCGCCAGGCTGGCTTCAGTTGCACCCAGTTCCGGGTCTGTAATCATACCTAATGGATACCGGACCAGTAAAGATGTTGTCGCAACATCTTCAGCAATCGTTCTTGTCTGAACCGTAAGGGTGTCCACAAGATTGCCCTGGATTTCCGTAGCAGGATCTACATCCAGTCCGATCGTGTTTGAGGATTTGCATGATGCAAAAAGAAAAAGACCTATTAACAGTGTCAATAAGTCTATTTTTATAAATTTCATATTCAATTGGTAATTCCGTGTTAAGCTATTGAAACCATTTCTTCATCAGAGATTTCTTCATAGAAGGTGTAGAAATTCTCTAAATTTTCGGTTAAATTAAAGGCTAATAATGGTTTATTAGAATCTTTAACAAACTTTAACACCTCGGCGTCTATTTTTTCGTCGGCCAGAACCACGGCATCAGAATAGGTAATTGCACCAATATGCATGGTGCTGCAGTCTGCCTTTTCGAACATTTTCGTGTCCTCAGCAGTCATAGAGCTCATCACCGCCTTCTTGTACAAATCGGCATTCAATGTTTCGGTAAAGCAGTTTTCATATATGGAATAAACCACTTTGGCACTTTTGAACGTCGGGTCGTTTTTATAAGTTGTTTTAATGTAAGCGGGAACCAACGAGGTCATCCAGCCATGGCAGTGGACGATATCTGGTGCCCAGCCTAGCTTCTTCACCGTTTCAAGTGCGCCTTTGCAGAAGAAAATTGCACGCTCATCGTTGTCGGCGTAAAATTTATTCTCCTTGTCTCTGAATACGTACTTCCGCTGAAAATAATCCTCATTGTCTAAAAAGTACACCTGCATTCTCGCTGCCGGGATAGATGCAACTTTGATAATTAAAGGATTATCATTATCGTCTATGACGATATTCATGCCTGATAACCGGATAACTTCATGTAATCTATTCCTTCTTTCATTGATGTTTCCGAACCTTGGCATCAGTATGCGGATTTCGAATCCTTTTTCCTGCATTGCCTGAGGTAACTGACGGGTAATCTCTGAAATTTTTGTGAGTTCGAGGAAAGGCGACATCTCGTGTGTAACAATCAGTAGCTTCGTTTTTGCCATCTCCATATTCGTAGATAAAATTTTGTTAAAGAAAAGATAATCAAGGCGCAAAGATAACAAAATAATACCAGTATCCATTAGTTTATAATTGTTTTTTAACGGTTGGGAAGCGATCACGAGCCGATATCCGCCACTTTCAGGAAGTCGTAAGCCCTGCCCGGTTTCCGTACTTGCGGTACCGCTGGCTGCTGGTGCTTTCAAGATAATAGGCGAGATGTTTTGTTGGGAATTTATAATTAAGCAACTTTGGCGCGGAAAACTTATAAAGTAGTTTGAAAGTTATACATACAATAGCCGAATTAAAAATGCTCCTCGAGCCGTTTCATTCGGCCCAGAAAAAGATTGCACTGGTACCAACAATGGGTGCATTACATAAAGGACACGTTTCTCTGATACACCTTGCGCAGCAGCAGGCAGAAGTTGTTGTCTGCAGTATCTTTGTAAATCCAACCCAGTTTACAGACCCAAAAGATCTTGAAAAATATCCCCGCCCACTGGAGCATGACATCCGGATGCTGGAAGAAGCAGGCTGCGATGTGGTTTTTATGCCTTCTGTTAAAGAGATGTACCCATCGGCAGAAGACTGGCATATCGACCTTGGTCCGGCAGAGTTTGTGCTGGAGGGTGAGTTCAGAAAAGGTCATTACCAGGGCGTTACCCAGATTGTAAAAAAACTTTTCGATGCAGTACGTCCCGACATCGCCTTCTTCGGACAGAAAGACTTCCAGCAGGTGCTCATGATCAAGAACATGGTGCGCCATTTCAATCTTCCTGTAGAAATCATATCCTGCCCGATCATCCGCGAAGAAGACGGATTGGCCATGAGCTCCAGGAATATCCACTTGTCGGCGGCCGACAGAAAGAACGCGCTGGTACTCAGCCGTGCTTTAGATTTCGTCAGAACCCACTACCATGAGGAGCCAATTGAGAACCTGGTCTCCAAAGCAAAAGAGATGATCAACGCAACTGAAGGTGTGACGCTCGACTACTTCACCATCGCCGATAAAGAAACGTTGCTACCCGAGTTCAATAAAGATTCCAACCACCTGATTGCTCTGGTTGCTGCGAAAGTAGGACAGACCAGGCTGATCGACAACACGTTGCTGGACTAAAGAATTTGACAATAACCAGTAAAAAACTTTATCTAACTTTGCCGAATGATTATCGAGCTATTAAAATCGAAAATACACCGCGTACGCGTTACTCAGGCTGAATTGAACTACGTGGGCAGTATTACAATTGATGAAGATCTTCTGGATGCGGCACATATTATAGCAAATGAGAAGGTGCAGATTGTGAACAATAACAATGGTGAGCGTTTTGAAACCTATGTAATTAAAGGGGAAAGAGGTACAGGAACCGTGTGTTTAAATGGCGCAACAGCAAGAAAAGTACAGGTTGGCGATATTCTGATCATCATGTCTTACGGTTCCTTGCCACTTGAGGAAGCCAAAAATTACCATCCCATTCTGGTGTTTCCAGACGACAACAACCGCCTGCTCAAATAGGACGTCCCGGCCTGCAATCAGTTTGCTATGCATACATAATATTTCAAAGAGAAAGACTAAATTTGGAAATACCAGTAATTTAGAACTCTAATGTTATGCAATTTCAACTTAGTGAAGAACAAATAATGATTCAGCGGGCTGCGCGCGATTTTGCACAGACCGAACTGAAGCCAGGTGTAATAGAGCGGGATGAACATCAAAAGTTTCCTGCAGAACAAGTAAAGAAATTAGGCGAACTTGGTTTTCTGGGGATGATGGTGCCGGAACAATACGGCGGCAGCGGCCTGGATGCGGTTTCTTATGTGCTGGTGATGGAGGAGTTGTCTAAAGTTGACGCCTCCGCGTCTGTTGTAGTATCCGTTAACAATTCTCTGGTTTGCTTCGGACTTGAACATTATGGTTCCGAGTACCAGAAGGAAAAATATTTAAAACCCCTGGCCTCAGGGCAGCAGATTGGCGCTTTTTGCCTTTCTGAACCGGAAGCCGGATCCGATGCGACCTCACAGCAAACAACTGCAGAGGATAAAGGCGACCACTATCTGTTAAACGGTACAAAAAACTGGATTACCAATGGCAGTACAGCCTCCACATACCTTGTTATTGCGCAAACCAACAGGTCTTTACGGCACAAGGGAATAAATGCGTTCATTGTAGAAAAGGGAATGGAGGGATTTACGGTTGGTCCCAAAGAAAATAAGATGGGCATCCGTGGGTCCGACACCCACTCATTGATGTTTAATGATGTCAAAGTTCCCAAAGAGAACCGGATTGGTGACGATGGGTTTGGATTTACATTCGCGATGAAAACTTTGGAGGGCGGTCGTATCGGTATTGCTGCTCAGGCACTCGGCATCGCTGCCGGCGCATATGAGCTGGCCCTGGCTTATTCAAAGCAAAGAAAGGCGTTTGGTAAAGCCATTTCTGAACATCAGGCAATATCCTTTAAACTTGCTGACATGGCGACGCAAATTGAAGCTGCGCGTATGCTGGTGTATAAAGCGGCCTGGTTGAAAGATCAGGGTTTGCCGTACACGCTTGCGGGCTCTATGGCTAAACTATTCGCATCGAAGGTCGCGATGGACGTAACCGTAGAAGCCGTGCAGATTCACGGCGGTTACGGCTTTGTGAAAGAGTACCACGTAGAGCGGATGATGCGGGATGCGAAAATCACACAGATCTACGAAGGGACGTCAGAAATCCAGTCGTTGGTGATCTCCAGGGAAATACTGCGCTAACAACTTATTGTAACCTCATCCGGAACAGCTTAGGTATTGAGGGGGCCTTGAACCGGGGTTGAGCCGGCGTTGATCCGGCCGGGCTTCGGTTGTGGCCGGATCAACGGCCTGCCGGCACCGGCTCAATACCCGTTCTCAAGCAGGCATGTACCGATGGCTTCCTTGCAGCTGCATTTTGCATGAACCGGTGTGATATTTAACGTTTCAATTTTTTAAATTTGGCTGATGTTTAAGGCTTTAAAGACAATATGCGGCAGTTTGCTGGCGTTAAGCTCGATGGTTGGATGTTCGCCTGAAGCAAAGCAGCAACTTGCGATCAACTTTTCAGCAGACAGTACAACCATTGTTGTGGATCATATTGATGCCGTGGGCTTGCAGCAACTTAAATCCGGGAAGTTCTCTGATTTGGATCCGGAGGTGCTGCTCAGTGTTTTGGATACGCCTTCAGAACAGGATACAGCAGGATTTGAAAAAGATGTGGAAGGTGAAGTCATTGTTGTAAATGATCATCTGGAGTTCAGACCAGATAAGCCCTTCGAAAAAGGAAAACAGTACCTGGTGATGAGTTACCTGAATACGCGTTTTGGGAACTTAGAAAGTACAGTCAAAGGGAAGACAAGTTACCGGGTAAAACCGAACCAGAAAGTGCTGGTCAGGTAAGTGCCATATGAAAAATCGCAGAGAATAAAGCGTTCTAACCACTTGATTTTTAAATTAAAAATAAAAACCTTATCTTTGCACTGTAATAGCGGATAGGAGGGGACATTGGTCCCCTCTTTTCTTTTATTAATTTTTTGTTATGCAGGTAGAAAACAGAGTAAAAGAGTTAGTTGAGGAAAAGATTGCGGACAGACCGGAGTTATTCCTGGTGGAAATTAAAATGCTCCTGAACAATAAGCTTATTATTCACGTTGATGGTGATGAGGGAATAAGTATTCAGGATTGCGCAGCAATCAGCAGGCACGTAGGTTTCCATTTGGAAGAGGAAAACGTTTTGGAACAGGCCTATAACCTGGAAGTTTCCTCCCCGGGTGTTGGAGAGCCCTTGAAGCTTAAGCGGCAGTACAATAAAAATGTAGGCCGGCAATTAAGTGTAAAACTTGCTGATGGTATTGTAAAAGAAGGTAAATTGCTGTCTGTAATAGACAACGATATCACCATTGAAGAAAATGTCAAAGAGAAAGGGAAGAAAGCCTATGTGGTGGAAACCGTATTAAGCTTTGACCAGATAATAGAAACAAAGGTTTTAATTTCATTTAAATAAAAATGAGCAATATTAATTTAATCGATTCATTTCAGGAATTTAAAGAATTCAAGAACATAGATCGCCCTACTGTAATTAGTGTGCTGGAAGAGGTATTTCGTAGCATGCTGCGAAAAAAATATGGTACAGATGAAAACTGTGACGTCATTGTTAACCCGGATAACGGGGATTTAGAGATCTGGCGTACCAGAAAGGTGATGGAAGATGGCTTTTCAGAAGATGACGATTTAGAAATCGAACTTTCTGAAGTGAAGCAACTTGATCCGGACATGGAAGTTGGTGACGACTATATTGAGCAGATCACCCTGGAAAGCTTTGGCCGCAGGGCAATACTTGCAGCACGTCAGACCTTAGTGTCTAAGGTGCTTGAGCTGGAGAAAGACGAGATATTTAAGAAATATAAAGACCGCGTAGGTGAGATCGTAACTGGTGAAGTTTACCAGGTTTGGAAAAAGGAAACGCTGGTTCTGGATGATGAAGGCAACGAGCTGATGATGCCGAAGACGGAACAGATCCCTGCAGATTATTTCAAAAAGGGAGATACTGTACGTGCGGTAATCTCAAAGGTGGATATGGTAAACAGTACACCGAAGATTATCATCTCGAGAATTGCGCCCGAATTTTTGCAACGTTTGTTCGAAATTGAAGTTCCTGAGATATTTGATGGATTAATTACGATCAAGAAAATTGTAAGAGAACCGGGAGAACGCGCGAAGGTTGCTGTAGAGTCTTATGATGACCGCATTGATC
The DNA here is from genome assembly GCA_045629455.1 of Pedobacter sp. Classification (GTDB taxonomy): domain Bacteria; phylum Bacteroidota; class Bacteroidia; order Sphingobacteriales; family Sphingobacteriaceae; genus Pedobacter. The sequence goes on from JAZQRI010000046.1 coordinate 30,124, forward strand.
CGGTAGGTGCATGTGTTGGTATGAAAGGTTCCCGTATCCACGGTATCGTGCGGGAATTGAAAAATGAGAACATTGACGTGATTAACTTCACGAACAATGTATCATTATATATCCAACGGGCATTAAGTCCGGCAAAAATCACTTCCATTAAACTGGATGATGAGACCAAACATGCTTCGGTTTATCTGAAACCCGACCAGGTTTCTCTGGCCATCGGTAGAGGCGGACACAACATCAAGCTTGCTGGTAAGCTTACCGGGTATGAAATTGATGTTTACCGTGAAGCGGGCGAAGAAGATGAGGATGTGGATATCGAAGAATTCTCAGATGAAATCGATAGCTGGATCATTGATGAGCTGAAAGCCATCGGTTGTGATACAGCGAAGAGTGTTTTGACCCTTTCAGTGGATGAACTGGTGAAACGTACCGACCTGGAAGAGGAGACGATCAAAGAAGTAATCAGTATCTTGCGGTCAGAATTTGAATAATCGTTATTTTGTGCGTTCATACGTGATTTAGAATATTTTAAGGATATGAAACTTAGGATCAAGAATACATGTGTCAATTAAAAACAAATGACTTGCACATGAAATAAAGAAGAATAAACGTTACTTTTGTATTAGAATTAAGAAAAAATAGGATATCAATGTCAGACGACAAACCAATAATTTTATTTAAAGCAGTTAAGGAGCTTAACGTCGGAATCGCTACGGCTGTAGAGTTTCTCGAAAAGAAAGGCTTTTCTGTGGAAAATAAACCAACTACCAAGCTCTCTCGGGAAATGTACGATTCTTTGTTGAAAGAATTTCAGGGAGATAAGATCGTAAAAGAAGAGGCTAATCAAATCGTTATTGGAAAAATTCGTCGTGATGAGCCTGAAGTAACTGAGAAAGCTGCTGAAGCACCTAGAAAAAATGTCGAATTCGAAAACGAAGGAATTTTAGTTAAAAACCTGAATGCGTATTCTGCTCCGGCAGAAAAGCCACGTGAAGAAGCGCCTGCGGCTAAGCCAAAGGTGGAAGAACCTGTGGAAGCGCCTAAGGCAGAAAACAAGGTGGAAGAGGGGACATTGCCTGGCGTTAAAATCGTAGGCAAAATCGATCTTAGTGATTTGAACTCGAAAACCAGACCGGGTAAAAAGGAAGAAGCCGCTCCTGCTCCTGCAGAAACACCTGCACCAGCAACGGCACCTGTTTCTACACCGGAACCTGTGCAAGCAGCTCCGCCGGTTGTTGCGGAAACGCCTAAGGAGGTGGAGAAAGTCGAAGCACCGGTAGCAGTCGAGAAAGCTCCTGAAGCGCCTAAAGCGGTTGAACCGGAAGCACCAAAACCTGCAGCACCTGTTGTGGAAACGCCGAAGCCGGCTGCTCCAGAGCCACCTAAGGCTGACAAACCAGACGAGGTTGAGGTGATCAAAGCGAGATCTGTAAAACTATCCGGTCCGAACATCATTGGTAAAATCGTTTTGCCGACCACACCTGAGCGTAAATCTCAGCCGGTCGCCTCATCTGGCGAAAGCGCAGATGCAAAACGCAAGCGTAAACGTAAAAAGGCGCAGGGTCCTGTTCAGGGCCAAAGTTCTGCCCCTGCAACAACAGGAGGTACTGCACACCCATCGCAGCCAGGCCAGCCCAGACCTGCAGGTGCACCGACGTTTACCAACAGACCAGACTTTAGAAATAACACCAACAATACAGCCAACAGGCCGAACTTTAGAAATGCAAGACCTGGTGCGCCGGGTAGCGGATCTAAAGAGGAACCTACGGAAAAAGAAATACAAGATCAGATTAAAGCAACACTTGCACGTTTAAGTGGTGCTGGTAAATCTGGTAAGTTTGCGCAACGTGCGAAATTACGTCGTCAGAAACGTGATGATGTAGCCATGACTGCTGAAGAAGCTGCAATGGAACAGGAAGCACAATCCAGAGTACTACGGGTTACGGAGTTTGTTACGGCAAATGAACTGGCCAGTATGATGGATGTACCGGTTACCAAAATTATTGGTACCTGTATGAGTCTGGGCATGTTCGTATCCATCAACCAACGTCTGGATGCGGAAACCCTGACGATTGTTGCCGATGAGTTTGGTTACGAAATTCAATTCGTTAAACCGGATGATGAAAGCGACAGCATCATTGAGCAGGAAGATGCAGAAGAGGATTTGGTGCCGAGAGCACCAGTTGTAACGATCATGGGTCACGTCGATCATGGTAAGACCTCGTTGCTGGATTATATCCGTAAAGCGAATGTGGTTGCCGGTGAGGCGGGTGGTATTACCCAGCACATTGGTGCCTACATGGTAACAACACCGACAGGTAAACAAGTTACCTTCCTGGATACACCAGGTCACGAAGCCTTTACGGCGATGCGTGCACGTGGTGCGAAGGTAGCGGATATCGCGATTATCGTTGTTGCAGCGGATGATGCTGTGATGCCTCAAACCAAGGAAGCGATCAACCACGCACAGGCTGCTGGTGTTCCTTTGGTCTTTGCATTCACAAAAATTGATAAACCGGGTGCGAACTCAGAAAAAATACGCGAACAGTTATCGGTGATGAATATCCTGGTAGAAGATTGGGGTGGTAAATTCCAGTCGCAGGAGATCTCTGGTAAGAGCGGTTTGAATGTGGACTTGTTGTTGGAAAAAGTACTTCTGGAAGCAGAATTACTGGATCTGAAAGCAAATCCGAAGAAGCGTGCTACAGGTAGCGTTATTGAAGCGACTTTAGATAAAGGACGTGGTATTGTAACGACTGTTCTTGTACAGGCTGGTACGTTGAAAGTGGGTGATCCGATTCTTGCGGGTAGCTACAGCGGACGTGTTAAAGCATTATTTAATGAGCGTGGGCAGAAAGTGCCGGAGGCTGGTCCTTCTGTACCGGTTCAGGTTCTTGGTATGCAGGGCGCGCCTACAGCGGGTGATAAGTTCAATGCAATGGAGAGTGAAGTTGAGGCGAGGGATATTGCAAACAAACGTCTGCAGTTGATGCGTGAGCAAGGTTTGCGTACGCAGAAACACATTACCTTGGATGAGATTGGCCGTCGTTTGGCAATCGGAAACTTTAAAGAGCTTAACCTGATCGTTAAGGGTGACGTGGATGGTTCTATTGAGGCACTATCCGATTCATTACTGAAACTATCTACTGAAGAGATACAAATCAATATCATCAGCAAGGCAGTGGGTCAGATCTCGGAGTCAGATGTATTGCTGGCATCAGCTTCTGATGCGATCATCATCGGTTTCCAGGTACGTCCTTCTACAGGAGCACGTAAGCTTGCGGAAGCAGAACAGATCGATATTCGTTTGTACTCGATCATCTACGATGCCATTAATGAGATTAAGGCAGCGATGGAAGGTATGCTTGCCCCTGAGTTTGAAGAGAAGATCACTGCGAACGTGGAGATCAGAGATGTCTTCAAGATCACGAAAGTCGGTACCATTGCAGGATGTATGGTGTTGGATGGTAAGATTACCAGAAACAGCAAAATCCGGATCGTACGTGACGGTGTAGTTGTCTACACGGGTGAACTTGCTTCATTGAAACGTTATAAAGATGATGTGAAAGAAGTAAGTACAGGTTACGAATGCGGATTGAACATCCACAACTTCAATAACATTGAGGTTGGCGATATCGTAGAAGCATACGAGCAGGTAGAAGTAAAAAGAAAGTTGTAATCTTAAGGCCGCTTAGGCAGGCCTTTCAAGTGATATAATCCTTACCTGATTTATTCAGGTAAGGATTTTTT
>JAZQRI010000047.1:0-17473 GCA_045629455.1 Pedobacter sp.
CCATGGAACAAAGTATCTCCGGCATGTATGATCCTATATTCATCACATTCGACTATCCAGCTGACTTGCGGATCACCAAACCCATCAACCGCAGGAACTGAAGATATTTTGAACGGCCCAATTTGACGTTCCTCCCAGGCGTCAACTATTTCAACGGCAAGGTCGCTGTTTGCAAATTGCGCTTCCGCGTGTGCCGTTAATATCTTGTCCGCTTCGGTTCCCATAGCCGCCTCCGGACGAAAAACAGGTGCACCCTTTCTTAATGCTACAGCGAGCGCTCCCGGGTCTGCATGGTCTGCGTGTAAGTGGGTAAGTAGTGCTCCTGCAGCTGAACCGGGATTTGATGGCGATGGAAATGGTTCATTCGGACTGCGTAAAGGCGCAAGTGGCGAGGTATCTAATATATAATCAATTAACAGGGTTTCCTTATTAAATTCGATCTCCACGCCCGACCATCCGAGCCTGCGTATTCTGATTGGTTTATTTTTCATGGCCTGTTGTGTTATGTAGTTAAGACAAGTTTGCTTTTTAATCGTCCCTGGCCAATAAATAAAATGACCAAGGCGATTAATGCTGTACCCGTCAGGATGCCAGCCAGCGGTATGGCGGTGGTACTTTTAAATGCGCTGATAGCAATGGATATCAATCCAGCGATCGTCCACTGGATCGCACCGTAAAGCGATGCAGCTGTTCCGGCATTGTTTTCATAAGGTGCCATTGAGAGTGCAGCCGCATTGGGATTCAGTATACCGATACAACCCAAAATAAAAAAATATCAGCACAACTGTTTCAATGATGCCGAACCACCCGACCAAAGAGCCACACAGGAGTATAGCGCTTCCTGCTGCCATACCTGCAACGGCCCTGATAACAATTTGTTCAGGCTGAAAATATTTCGCAAAAACCCTATTGAACTGACTTAGTCCGATAAACCCTATTGTCTCCAGTGCAAAAATCCAACTATATGTTTTATTGGACACCCGATAGCCATCCATAAATATAGCGGGCGAGCTGGCTATAAATGCCAGCATACCTGACAGGGCAATCCCTCCTCCAATGGCATAGGTGGTAAATTGCGGAATGCGGAGCACCGAAGCAAACTGACGAAAAATACTACTGATCTTTAAGGACTGGATAGGATCAGCTTTACCAGATTCCGGTAATAACCTTAATACCGCCAGCATAATTAACGATGCCAGGATAAATAAGACTATAAAAATGGCCCGCCAACCGAACCCGGCTGAAATAAAGCCTCCTAAGGTGGGGGCGATCATCGGTGAAGCACCCATCACCAGCATCAGCTGCGAGAATATTCTGGCATTATCCTTTACAGGAAAAAGATCACGAACCATTGCCATCGCCACCACACTAGCAGCACAGCTGCCGATAGCCTGCAAAAATCTAAAACCGACCATTACCTCAATTGAGGGCGAAAGATAACAACCAACAGTCGATATCATGTAGAGTGATAAACCGGCATAAAGCGGCTTTTTACGGCCAAACCGATCTAAAAGCGGACCATACAGGATTTGACCCATAGCAATACCGAGAAAAAAGCTGGAAAGGCTCAGCGTGACCCTTGTGGTTGTGATGCCGAAACTTTCTGCTATAGCAGGAAATCCCGGCAGATAAGTATCTATTGAAAAGGGACCAAGGGCAGTCAGAGCCCCGAGTATAGCGACCAGTAAGTAATATCGTTTCTTATTCATCTCATATTTTTAAGGTAATGGTAGAAACTTAGTAAGCAACGGTAAACCGTTGGCGGCTGTGTTTTTGATCCTCGAGTTCATCGACAATTGCGACAGCAAGATCTTCTACAGAGATTACACTTCGTCCATCCATATCGAACACAGGGTTGTCGCCGCCGATACGGTAAACGCCTTTTCGTATTCCGGATGTGCCGGGGTGCATTTCCATTGCCGGACTTATAAATACCCAATCCAGTTCAGTTTCTTCTTTCAATATGTTCAGGTAGTCACGTGCAGCCGATGCTCCTGTACGCCACTCGGCAGGGAATTCAGGAGAATCAACCAGCTGCTGATCTCCGATATAAAGGCTACCTGCACCGCCTGCTACCAAGAGACGCTTTATACCAGCCTTCTTCACACCAGTTTGTATGGCACCAGAACCATTGAGAAAATCAGCATACAAATTTGGGTTTGTCCAACCCGCATTAAAGGCGCTGATGACGGCATCATTGCCCGCTATCTTATCGGCGAAATCTTCAGCATCATTGATGTCCCCTTTAATAACACTTAATCCGTTCCTGCTTTCCAGTTTGTCTGGATCAAGAACAATTGCGGTTACCTGATGACCTTTTTGCAGTAATTCCTTTAAGACTGCACTTCCTACGAAGCCTGTGGCTCCTACTATTGCTACTTTCATTTTAATTGTTTTTTGTTAAACTTTACACATTACTGTAATAAAAAGTATTACAGTAATGTGTAAAAAAAATTATTTGAATTTATTACAGAAATCAGCAAGTGTAATCTGGGCAAGTTTTGAGATGAGTGCCTGATCTGCTTCGTTAAAAAGATCCGTTAGATGACCATTGATCTGTTTCCCAGTATTGCATTCTGGATTTGGATTATTTAGCCTGCCCAAGAGATGAGCATCATTTACCGCACGATAGATATCAGAAAGCAAAATCTGATCTGCGGAACGGGCAAGCGACGCACCGCCGCCTTTTCCTTCCCTGGTTTGTACAAGGCCCCTCGCAGCAAGGATACTAAGGGATTTACGTACCATTGCCGCATTTATATTAATACTACCTCCGATGTATAAGGAAGATAGATGCTCATTTGTTCTGGCCAGCATGGTTAAAATATGTATGGCTGTGGCAAATTGGATATTATTCATACTGTATTGCTTCTTGTTACAGTTCAAAGGTAGTAGTTTTTATTTCAAGTCCAAATAGAATGCTAAATCTCTCCACTTTCGAACTTGAAACCCAGCTACCCATCTATTTAAAACCGGTGGAATAATGATAATGTCTTTGAATTTGCTCCCGACATAAACGCAATATACTACTAAAGAAAAACGGCAAGCATCAATAAAGTTCACAAAGCACCCTTCTGTGACCTTCAGAAAGAAGTATTGCCTATCTATTTCATTTTTTTGAACTGCTAACATAAAACGAACATATTTATGATACATTTGCAGTGCTTTTGGTTCCTCTCCTGACTCGTCAGGATGGATTAAATGGGAATCCGGTGTAAATCCGGAACTGTCCCGCAGCTGTAAACTCTATTAAACTAAGGTATAATCTTAGCGTCACTGTTCATATCGAATGGGAAGACCATACCAAAGGGAGTAAGTCAGAATACCTGCCATCCGCATAATATGATTCATAGCTTTCGGGGATTGAAGCTAGAATGAAGATGCCGTGGGTGTTTCCATTTTGTATTTCTATGCCCCTTGCTGTGCAAAAACACAGGTATGGAAAAATGGTTACTCAATTTTTTACTCATTCTTTTTGTCAGTACTGCCGCCTTCGCGCAGCGCGATAGCAGTAAGACGCTGAAGCAAGTAACCGTACGGGCAGTTCCGCCTTTAATACTAGAAAGCCCGAACCCCGCTCAACAGATTTCCGTACGTGATTTCAAACGCCTTGCCGCTTACAATGTGGCGGATGCGATCAGAAACTTCTCTGGCGTGAACATCAAAGATTACGGCGGCATCGGCGGCTTGAAAACCGTATCCGTAAGAAGCCTAGGCGCCAATCACACCGGGGTCCAGTTCGACGGCGTACAGGTTACCGATGCACAAAACGGTCAGATCGACCTCGGAAAGATCAATCTCGAGAATGTTTCTTCTATTACCTTATATAATGGACATTCCGCTGAATTGCTGCAGCCCGCACGGGCCTATGCCTCGGCAAGTATGCTGGTAATCAAGAGCCTTGCACCACATTTCGAAGGGAAAAAAAACCAACGGCTCAGCCTTGGCTACAAAACAGGTTCTTTTGGATTGATCCATCCCAGCCTCCTTTGGCAGCGGAAGCTCAGCAGCCGCTGGACTTTAAACCTGAGCAGCAACTTTCAAAAGGCACATGGCAGGTACAAATACCGGGTAGATGGTGACGGTTCCGATACCTTGGCGGTCCGGAGCAACGCCCAGCTCAATACTATTCAAACCGACGCCGCCTTCTACTGGAAAGGCATAGACAGCAACCGTTTTCAGCTTCGCCTCAACTACGCCAATTCCAGCCGCGGCCTGCCGGGTGCTGTCGTATTCTATAATCCGTATTCCAATCAGCACCTCTGGAACAAGGATTTTTTCCTGCAGAGTAGCTATCAGCAGCATTTTGACACAGGGATGCAACTGCTGCTCAGTGGCAAATTCTCGCGCAATGGGCTACGCTACCTTGATCCGGATTACCTGAATCAGGCAGGAGAACTCGACCAGCGGTTCAGGCAAATTGAACTTTATGGATCCGCAGCGCTGTCCTACCCGCTCTCTTCCGTCCTGGATCTATCCCTGGCCAGCGACATTGCTTACAATAAACTCAATACAAACCTTTACAATTACGCCTACCCTTCCCGATTTACCTTCCTCAATGCCATTGCCGCCAAGTTCAGTATTGACAGGCTTACTGTACAGGCAAACCTGTTAAATACAACAATTTCCGAGACCGTTGAAACCGGAACAGCCAGTCCTTCGAAAACGATCTGGTCACCCGCACTCTCATTCAGCTACCGGCCCTATCCTGAAGAAGACCTGCAATTCAGGGCCTTTTATAAGGATATCTTCCGCAATCCAACCTTCAATGATTTATACTACACACGTTCAGGAAAACGGGATTTGAAGCCTGAATATGCGGAACAATACAATGCAGGAATTACTTACAGCCGTACTTTCAGTAGCGCCTTAAATTTTTTAAGCCTCACGGCTGATGCATATTACAACAAGGTGAAAGATAAAATCATCGCCATCCCGAACAAAGACCTGTTCACCTGGACAATGATGAACCTCGGTCTGGTGGACATCCGCGGACTAGACTTCGGGCTGAAGTCTCAATTTGGGATTGGGGAGAAATTAGACTTTAACCTCTCTGGCAATTACACCTACCAGCAGGCGATTGACATTACCAACCCCTCGTCGTCCGTTTACCTGCAGCAAATACCATATACACCTAAACACACCATCGCCATAAATGCCGGCATTACCAATGGCACTACGGGCATCTACTACAACCATATCCTATCCTCATCGAGGTATTACCTGAGTGAAAATCTACCACAATATTACGTGCCCGGCTTTTCAGTGAGTGATCTTTCCCTGAGTCATCAACTACAAACGAGATACCCCATCAGCATATCTGCTGAAATCAACAATTTGTTTAATCAATCTTATGCCTTCATCAGAAGCTTCCCAATGCCGGGTCGCTCGTTGAGGTTTTCCTTTCAAATCACAATTTAATCAACAACATGAAACACATCAAACAACAATCCCTGCTTTGTTTATTCCTGGCAGCAGCAATTTTTGCATCCTGCAAGAAAGACGACCGTTCTTCCAATGAACCCGAATTACCTGCAGCGGAACGCAAAGGACTTTATGTATTGTGCGAGGGCCTTTTTAATGCCAACAATACGTCACTCACGTATTACAACTACGATGACAAACAACTTACCCCGGATCAATTCACGGCGGTTAACGGTCGTGGCCTTGGTGATACCGGGAATGACATTAAAGTTTATGGCTCCAAAATGTACATTGTAGTCAATGTATCCAGCACACTTGAAATTGTAAATACGAAAACCGGCGGCTCAGTGAAGAAAGTAGACCTAAAAAACAATGGTGCTGGCCGTCAACCACGTTATATTGTTTTCAACAAGAATAAGGCCTACATCTCCAGTTATGATGGTACCGTTGCGGTACTTGATACGGCATCGATGGCTGTAGAGCAATACATAAAAGTAGGCAGGAACCCGGAGCAGATGGCCATTGCGAACAACAAGCTTTACGTTGCCAACTCTGGTGGCCTGGACTACCCGAACTATGACAATAGCGTATCGGTCATCGACCTGAATACCCTAAAAGAAACCAAAAAGATCACGGTAGTGGAAAACCCAAGAGCGGTCGCTGCAGATCAGTATGGCGATATCTATGTGTTGTCCACCGGAAACTATGGAGACATCAAATCGAGCATGGCGACGATTGACAGTAAAACGGATGAGGTAAAAACACAGGTGAACTTTAGCGGTGGTTCTATGGTGATCAATGGCGATTATGCCTATATCCCGGCATCAGGTGGAAAACTTAAGGTCTTCAACGTGAAAACGGAGGCCATAGAGAAAGAGAACTTTATTGCGGACGGCACTAAAGTAACGACTGCCTATGGCGTGGCTGTGGACGACCTAACCGGTGAAGTATTTGTGACTGACGCTAAGAACTACACAACCGGTGGTGAAGTATTCTGTTTCGACAAAGAAGGGAAGAAAAAGTATTCCATTAACGTGGGCATCAATCCCAATAATGTAGTGTTCATCAATAAATAAACACACCATGTTAGGGCTTTCCTGCACCTGGAAATAGTTCGCAGGCAGATCGAACTTCCCGATCATTTACTTATCTTCATGTATTACAAGCAGATACCAACATTGTTTACATTAAAGCAACGAACATATTAGGTACATACTAATGGATTAGTAGCAATATTAATCCATTAGTAGTTCTTTATGTAAACATTATTGTCATGGTCAAATTAGCGAGACGAGAAGAGCAAATATTGCAGGTTTTCTGGGAGGTTGGAAAAGCATTCATACGTGATATTATTCCCTTGTTGCCAGAAGCCAAACCGCATTTAGCCACAATGGTTAAAATTCTGGAAGAGAAAGGTTTTCTCAGCCATGAAAGTATTGGAAACATGTTTGAATGTTTCCCTCTGATCCAAAAAGAAGATTACCAGAACTCTGCACTAAAAGACGTGGTGAGTCAGTATTTCATTTGTGAACGTTTGGGATTTATTCACAACAACCACCGCAGAAAGAAACTAAACGTACAACGAATTTTTAAATCTTTTGGCCAGCAGACCTGTCGCCTGTGCTGGATCGATATCTCCTACGACAACACCAGGCCTTCCATAAACTTCATGCACCATGCAGGCACCATGGGGATCGATTAATGAACTTGCTGACTCTGTATATTTTGATGAATAATTAACACTTGCGAAGTAAATTGTATTTTCCAAAGCACGCATCATCATCGCTTTCTCATAGTACGGGTTACTTTTGCTGCCCCATTCGGTAAGTGTTACCCCCTCCATGTTGCTTCCTGTAAAGTGGGGATGAAAAACGATTTTGGCGCCGTTTTGGGCAGCCCATCTAACGGACTCCGGATAGCGAAATCCTTCATGACATATCGTGATACCGAATTTGACACCATTTACCTCAAACAGCGACCGCTCTGTACCCGGAACCCAGATATTATCCTCTGTCGGGTCCAGTTGATTTTTAGTCTGATAACCCAGTATCTCACCTTTGGCGGAGATCACAAATGCCACATTAAACAGCTGGTCATTATTGTACCAATCCATCGGTACAATAATCGCGATGGAATGCTCTGCTGCAATACCGCACACCTTATCAAGCGCAATCTGCAGAACCTCGCTCGTCCTGTCGGCTGCCGAATAGCCCATTCCCGGATAGCCTGGAAGATAAGATTCAGGAAAGCATATAATTTCCGCCTGCTTCCCAGCAGCATCTTTCACCAGTTTTTCAAGCCAGGCTAAACCGTCATTTATGTCGCTTGGAAAAGGAGGAGAAGCCAGTGCTATTTTCATGAACTAAAGATACTTTAAAAATCGCATAGCTCCCAAACTGAGAACATCATAGTGCAATCTCCAGAATTACAGGAACGAGGCCAAACCTCTTTTCCGTCAGACCATAAATAAACCTGGATTTTTATCCGGAGCAACAAGCTTAGTTCTAAACCCATAAGAATAAAGCATCGTCAGGCGGACCGCTAAAATATTTGTCGCAATCTTTTCATCTGAATTCAGGAATTCACCATAGGTAGACTTATCTGTAAACATCAAATCGAGAAGAATCATCAGCGACCATTTATCGCCTAAAAAGTCCGAAGTACAACTCAGAGGGCATTTAGAGTGGGCTTTTGTCTCTTTCATAAATATTTACAGATAAACTTGCATTCTGCAAGTAAACTAATCTATCTTTGTTTACTTGCAAAATGCAAGCAGAAATAACGATTAATGCGACAGGTTCAAAATGAGGCCACCCGTGACGACGAAGTGGCACCAGTTGATGGCGAACCGAAGCATTAACATTAAACGATCAATCATGAATTTAACAAGCAAAACCATTTTGATTACCGGCGGTGGATCCGGTATCGGGTATGAAACAGCGAAACGCCTAAGTGAAAAAGGCAACAAGGTCATCATTGTTGGAAGGAACGCAGACAAGCTAAATAGAGCCGCAGCGAACTTAAACAATACCGTTGCCATTGCCTGTGATATCACAAGTGAAAATGATGTAAGCAGCCTGGTCGCCGAAATCCGGAGCAAATTTCCCGAATTAAGCGTTCTGATCAACAATGCAGGTAAAGCATTTGCATACCTGCACTCGGAGACAGCCGGTGCATATGAGAAGGCAAAAGAGGAAATGGAGACAAATTACTTTTCTTTAATCCGGTTAACGGAAAAATTGTTGCCAGTGTTGAAAAATCAGGAAGAAGCGGCAATCGTTAATGTAAGTTCTATCGTTGTCTTTGCACCTTCTACTGCCATTCCAACATATTCGGACAGTAAGGCTGCAGTTCATTCGTACACACAGGCGCTGCGTCATGCTCTTGCGCAAGGCACGAACATCAGTGTAGTCGAAGTGATGCCGCCAATGGTGAATACAGATTTCGCAAAAGAGATTGGCGGCGAAACCAAGGGTATGCCAGCAACTAAAGTTGCACTGGAGCTTATAGAAGGCCTGGAACAAAATCAGGACGAAATTTATGTCGGAAAGACAGCAGAATTCCGGAATTTCTTCTTTACTGACCCTCAAAATGCATTTAAAATGCTCAATCAGAATTAAAGTTACTACTGACGATCAACAGGAAGCTGCCAATCACACCAGGCTGGCTTCCTGCTTTCACAATCCCCATCCTTATAAAATATGGCAATTGTCATCCCATGTTGATTTGAAGATCAGAACATTCCGTCATTAAGTAACTTCAGGGTACGCCTACTGGAAGCGATAAAGCATAATCCACTGTAACCTTATACAGGTTCATAGCGTCTTATGCACAAACCCATTCTATGAAGCACATCCTCCTATTGCTTTTAATCACGTGTAGCCTCAATACTTTCGCTCAGAAGGGAGATACTCAAGCCTACTTTGATCTGGAAACGGATAAAATCTTTGACAAGCTGGTCGCGCTAAGGCGGGATTTTCACGAACACCCAGAGTTGGCTGGAAATGAAAATCAGACTCAGGAGATCATCAAGCGGTATCTGCTGGATCTGGGCATGGAAGTTCAGACAGATATCTACGGCCACAGCGTTCTCGGTATTTTAAAGGGAGGTAAACCAGGAAAGAAAATCGCCTGGCGGGCAGATATGGACGCCTTACCGAACGACTTTCCTGATGAGGTCGCTTACAGGTCTAAGGTAGAAGGCGTGCAGCACGGATGTGGCCACGATGTACATCTGGCGATAGGTCTGGGAATTGCGGAGGTTCTTTCCAGGAAGAAAGAATTGCTGCACGGAACTGCATATTTTGTCTTTCAGCCAGAAGAAGAAACCTTCCGTGGCGCCAAAGGTATGATTGACCAGGGCCTGTTAATTAGAACAAATCCAGATGAAATATACGGCTTGCATGTAACTGCACTTCCCGCAGGGAAGATCATGGTTAAGACTAACGAGATGTTTGCGTACCAGAAGCAGATCCGCATTAAATTTACAAATACGTTAACAAAGGAAGAAGGCAAAGAACTTGCTTTCGAAGTCCGAAGCACCTTATCACGCTCAGCAAAAAATGCGAAGCCATGGGAGATCCAGCGGATCGCTGATCCCGCGGATGGTTTGTCAAGTCCAACCACGATCTTCCGGGATTACCTGATTATGGATCAGGATTTCGTCACGTACACTAACAACAATGAACTCTTTTTAGAAGCCTACATATATGAGACAAACCGGTCGAATCTTAAAGATATTATTCCCAAGGTCGAACAGTTGATTGGAGCAGGTAAGTTTAAGGAAAAGCTATTATCCATTTCATTCGTACAGGAGAATCCAACCGTCGTTAACGATGTCGCATTGACCAAAAGCGCCATAAACCTGCTTACCCGCAGCTATGGAAAGGACCTGATCTCACCCGATCATGGGCAAGTTCCATTTTTCAACGACGATTTTGCCTTTTATCAACAAAAAGTGCCTGGTGTTTACTTCTTCTTAGGCGGCTCCAATACGGAAAAAGGGATAGTCGCCATGAACCACGCGCCTCATTTCAATGTTGATGAGACCTGCATACGAATTGCGGTCAGAAGTTTTTCAACCCTGATCAATACCAGGTTAAAGGGATTCAAATAAGCAAGTTCAACACCCGCCCAGAACCGCGATATTCAAGTATTAAATGCAGGCCGTGTATTCAAACCTTCCGGTCTTCTCGGTGACAATGATTTTGTAAACGATCAGATCCAGATTCTCGAGATCCAATTCGCGCGAGGCAATCCCATGAGAAGGGTGGCCGGTAGGCGTGGTAACAAACGGCATCAGCCGGTGTGTAATTCCCTGCATCGCCTGGTGTTTCTTCTCCCGGTCCGTAATTTCTTCAAAGGTTCCCCAAACGATCGCGCTCTGCCACCGGAATATACTGCTGATTTCGTCTACCTGGAAACATACATTTGGATTTTGACGCATCATATCAATCTTTTTCCCAGCTGCCGAATGTGCATAGACTGTAGAATCCTTATAAAAGTAGTTGATCGGTACGATGTAAGCTTTATTTTCCGTGACGCAGGCCAGCCTTCCGGTAACCTGTTGAGTCAATAGGTAATCGATTTCCTTTTCGGTGAGTAATCCCAACATATCATCTGATTTTAAGTGACGTCTGCTCGTTATAAGTACGGAATAAAGATACAGGGGGCCGGCATTAATACAATTGACCCAAACCGCAACATTCTGTGATCCTCATCACCTTTTAAGACTACTGAACGAGGCTAAACAACTACCCCGACATGATACATCGTCGTGATTATATAGGTGTACATTTCAAAAACAGTATAGAAGAAACAAGCTTATGGCTTCAAACACTTGACTAGAGCCCATAAGGGACATCAACGCAACAGTCCATGTTATAACCGGGGAGCTGATCTTGACACACCCTAGCGGCAACGATAATAATGATTAACATCATCTCGTAATCTCTTGGTGATCACCCGGAACATAAATTCTTTTACGCACCTTCGTGCGTCGAGGTAGATCTTATTTATTAAAAATGATTCAAATCCGAAATAAATGTCTAATGGTATGTCTTGGGCTCTTTTGCATAAGCCAGTCGGGCTGCGGTCAGCCAGCAGAGAAGACAAACCTACGTTCCACCCTCCCGCAGCACACAACTTCGCTACAGGAAAGCCGGCAGCCAGCGCTTACTTTTGACAGCACCCGCATTGCTCCTTTCTTTAGCCGTTTCCCCAAACTAAAGCCCTACGAGCAGAATATTAAAAATTTCTACAGCAAGAGAGGCTATAAATATGCCTGGTTTAAAGAAGATGGCCTGGTAGAGCAGGCCGCATTCTGGTCGAACAGATTCCTGAATCCAAAAAGCGATGGCGTATACAAGCATTTTTTTTATCAACAAACATTAGATTCCCTGATTGACAAACAGAAAGTTAAATCAAAAACGGTACAACCCGACCTCAGTCTGGAACTGCTGCTCAGTTCTTTATATTTTCAATATTCAAAAATTGTATGGACAGGCATGGACGATGCTGCAAGCCGGTCTGCCAACTGGCTCATTCCGAGAAAACGAATTACTTATGAGGACTATCTCGACAGCTTATTAAAAACTCCGGTGAATCGTCCTTTGCCGCAGGCGCCCGTATACCGGCAGTATGAACTGCTAAAAAGCCAGCTTAGGAAATATGAAACCCTCCAGAGATCCGGCGCATGGAAGCCCATTGTTGCAACTAAAAACGCAAGTGAGATTGGTGAAAGATCAACCCTTGTTGTTAACGTAAAAAGGCGATTGTATCGATTAGAAGATTTCCGGGGCGATACATTGAACAACTTGTATGACCACAATCTTGTCTCGGCTATTGAGCGATTTCAGCGGAGACACGGACTGAAAGCAGACGGCCGTTTGAATCCGCAGACAATTGCGGAGCTAAATATTCCCATTGAACGTAGAATTCAACAGATTGTAGTCAACATGGAGAGAAGCCGGTGGCTTCCCTTGCAGACCTCAGGTGATCACATCGCGGTGAATATTCCGGAGTTTAAATTGCATGTCTATCGTGGCGACAGCCTGCTGTGGAGCTGCAATGCGGTGGTCGGAAAGACCATTCACCCAACGGTTCAATTCTACGGCGAAATCAAATACGTCGTCTTTAGCCCTTACTGGAATGTACCGCCGGGTATTCTCCGCAATGAAATTCTTCCAGCATTAAAAAAAGACCCCAACTACCTTGTAAAACACAATATGGAGATTACCGGATACCGGAATGGTATTCCTGTCATCAGGCAAAAACCCGGCAAGTCCAATCCGTTGGGGCTGGTTAAATTTCTATTTCCAAACAGTTACAACATTTATTTGCATGACACGCCGTCTAAGTCACTGTTTAATGAAGCTTCAAGAGCCTTTAGTCATGGATGTATTCGAATCTCTGAACCAGAAAAGCTTGCGGCGCATTTGCTGAGCGAACGAACCGATTGGAACCCCGGCAGAATCAGATCCGCAATGCAGGGCGGCAAAGAAAGGCAAGTTACGCTTGATAAACCTATCCCTGTATTTATCGCCTATTTCACCGCTTTTGTAGACCGCGAAAACCGATTAAATTTCCGGAAAGACATCTACAACCTTGACGACAGGCTTGCAGAGATGATCATGGCAGGTGATGGTGATACCCGGTAATCAAAAGACAGGGTGCAATCCAGCTGGCATAATCATGAGTGGCAAAGCCAGCTGATTGGCCACGGCATGGGTATGGCTTGAAAAAATGTTCTCCAGTAAACCTTTTTTCCGGTGTACCATCACGAGCAAATCTATTCTTCCATGGATGCTTAACCAGTCCAATCCCCTGTTCACATCATCCTGATCCACATGCCGGAAATAAAGCTTACTGTAATTGATCTTACACCGCATGTCGTTCAAAAATCCATCTGAATTCCTTTCCGAAGCTTCCTTATCATTGCTTCTATCGGATACATGTGTCACAAGGAGATCGGCATGAAAATAATGCGCAAATCCCGCTATGCAATGTATTACTTCAATATCATCGGCAGCCAGACTGGTTGCAAATGCAATTTTCTCTATTTCTCCGAACACAGATCCTTCTGGTACAATTACCAGAGGAAGGCGGGTTACATCAATCATTGCCCTGGTAATACTACCAAGTAAAATCCTGGAAAGGGCACCAGCACCAGTCGACCCCATTACCAGCAGCGTTGCCTGGCTTTTTTCGGCGAGCGTTGTGATGACGTCCGTCACTCCACCTGCTTCAACCAAACACGTAACTTCTGGATGGAAAGCGCCGGACGCAGCAAAAGTACTGAGTTCATTTCGAAGTTCCAGGGCGACCTCTTCAAGCGCCACCATTGCTTCTTCTTTTAACGTCGTTACGTCATACCCTCCCCAGGAGCCAAAGGAGCCGGTGGGAACTTCTACCGGGACATAGACCGCGTGACATAAAATCAGATTCGCTCTGATATATCTTGCTAAATGCAACGCGTAGTGGGCGGAATCCGCTGAAGGCTTGGAAAAATCAATTGGTACTAATATAGATTTCATGGCGTATGTCTTTGAGGTACAACTGACAAAACTGATCTACGCATCAACGCGTGTAGCCACTAAAGTAAGACTTATAAATCGGAAAAAACTGACGCAGATCACAACGAGGGTTGATTATCTACATTTTCTTGCTGCCATTAGCATGATTCGGCAAACTGACGGAGATGCAACTCCGGAAGGTATTCAAAACTAAAAGGAGAAGAGGGAATTCCCACTTCTCCTTTTAGTTTTGAACGTTGTGCTATCTATATTAACCTTTATAATCAATCCTATTATATAGCCGGATCTGCCGGGGTATTTGGATTATTCAAACGTTCCTGATCTGGAAAAGGATAAAAGATCCGGTTGCGCTCACTGAGGTCTGCGGGAGGGACCGGCCGGTCAAACCTGCGGGTATCTTCCCATTTGAGGCCGCTTAGGTACAGTTCTGCACAACGCTGTTTGTAAACCTCAAACAACAAGGCCTCGGTTGTTAATGCACCACTGTAGGCAGGCAATCCGGCATTAACACCAAAAAGGTCCCCATTCGATTGCGTGCGCACTTCGTTGATGAGTGCCAGCGCCTCGTTCACTGATCCATTTAACCGCAGGATCGTCTCTGCTTTAATGAGCTTGATTTCATCCGTCAGGTAAACCGGTATCGGTGTCGTTTGGGATGCAGCAAAGCCAGTTAAACCAACAGTAACCTCACCTCCAACAGTCGTTTTTACCCCATTGAAGTAAAAGTTATAACGCTGGTCACCGGCATAGAACAAATCAGCAGGCAGGCCAAAATTGTCACGGGGAACATACGATCTGGTCACATTGAACAGTGTATAAAGCGGATTAGGACTCTGCGTCGTGAAAGCAAACCTCGACGTTTTTGTTAAATCTACCCGGTTGGCATTGTCCAGTGCTTTCTGGTAATTACCCGCCATTAGATTGATCCGGGCCTCCATGGCATACAGTGTATTGACCAAGTCAAAGTCGGGTCCGGCTATCGCGGTACCAAAAGTCGCATTTGGCGCATTGGCTGTTACTGCAGCAACGCCCAGGTCTAAAAGCCTGATGGCTTCTGCAAATACAGCTTCACGGGGTACAAATTGCACCGGCTCTGCCGTACTCGTGTTGATGTTCGCCTGCGGAAAAGCCATCGCCAACTCCGCGAGTGCCATCGCTTTAAACAGGTAAGCCTGGCCCATCACCCCACTTAGCAATGTTGGCTCGATGGATGGAATCTGCGGCGCATTGTCGATCACGTTTTCACACATGGTCATCACCCGTTGCATCGCCGACCAGTAATTGAGCACGCCTGCATTGGCTGTCGGCAACTCCGTACCACCGGCTTCGAGCTCCAGTACAGTCGTAAATGTCGCGAAACCTTTCATTTCCCGCGTGGTTGCACTTGGTGCCAGGATGATGCTGCTCAATCCGGAGGTCGAGTAGTATTGCCTTAATCCGATGCTCAATGCAACAACCCCTTCCCTCGATGTTAGCACCTGCTCACCGGCAGCCGCATTGGGATTCAGCTCATCGAGCTTACATGACGATGCCAGGGCAAGCATCACGAGGCTTAGTATTTTATATTTGAATTTCATAATCTTCAATTAATAGGTTAAAAACTGTAGTTGAATCCCAGCGCGATGGTTCTCGGGATTGGTACTTCCACGAAGTCGAAGCCACGTACGGCGCCGCTTTGGCCCGCAGCATTTGTCTCCGGATCCCAGCCGCTGTAATTATCAATAGAAAGCAGGTTGCGTCCCGAGAGTGTTACCCGCAATAGCTTGCTCTTTAAGAATTTAAACCGCAGGTTGTAGGAAGCCGAAATTTCCCGGAGTTTTAAGTATGAGCCGTCTTCAATCCAGTTTTCCATGATACTGAAGAGCGCTGCCGATGTGCCTTTCGGTACCTCACCCCTTAGCTCCGGCTCGTAGCCGGCTAGGCCGCCATACAGATCACGGTCACCCACACGTTTGGTGAAGTTGAACACATCTCCCCCATACGAGGCATCCCACTGCATCCGGAAGGAGAAATCCTTGCCCACGTTAAATTCATTGATGAAAGATCCGGTCCATTTGGGATTGGGATCCCCAATAACCCGGTTAACGATGGTTCCTGTTGGCTGCCCCTCTGCGGTACGGCCAACTGTTTCACGCTGTGGCAAACCTGCCGGTGTCAGCAATAACGATCCATCGGCATTCCTGGCGAAGGCTGTCGCGTAAAAAGCACCCAGCGGGTAACCTTCAACAGCCGCCACCTGGCCAAAGCCACCCGGGAAGGTCAACAGACCTCCGGGAATGTCAAATACCTTATTCTTATTTTTCGAGAAGATGATGGAAGCATTCCACTGGAATCTTTCCTGTTGCACAGGAATACCACGCACCATGAGCTCAAAACCTTTATTGGTCATGTTACCAACATTCTGAAATTGCGTACTGTAACCCGTCGACGGCCTCAGGTTCACCCCAAGCAATAAATCTTTCACCGATTTACTGTAGTACGAGAACTCAAAACCCAAACGATCATTAAGAAAGCTTGCATCCAAACCAACTTCCTTTTCCGTCTGCCGCTCTGGCTTTACAGAAGCATTTCCCAGCAGCGTTGAAGGCGCTACGCCAGGCAAACCTGATAAGGACACCGGATTGTAATTCGTAAAGCGGTCGTAAGCACCTATTGCCGTCAGGTTACCCGACTGTCCATAAGACGCTCTGAGCTTAAAGGTCGGAACGATAGACCCCAAAGACGAGTTCTTCCAGAATTCTTCTTCAGAAAGAATATAGGTACCACTCACCTTTGGATAGTACTGCCAGCGGTTATCCTGGCCAAAAGAGGAAGCCACATCATTTCGTATTGCCCCTGTTAGGTACATTTTGTTTTTAAAACCGATCGTTTCCTGGGCATAGAAACCCAGAATATTCAACGTAGACCGGGCATCTGAAACCGCCAGACCGGCTCCGCCGGAAGCAACCTGGCTGACCGGGCTCAGCTGTGTCCCGGTGATACCGGCCGTGCTTATACGCTCTGTTTGAGCCGTTGCGCCTACTGCAGTGGTAAACTCAAAGTCGCCAAGCTTACCTTTATAGCTTACATTCAGGTCGTTATTCATCAACAGTGCAATCCGGTCAGCCCGTCGGGAATAACCGGTGCTGTATGAGGGTGAGGTGTTACCAACCGGGATAAAACCGGTGGCCAGCTGGGTAGAGTTGTCATAGCCCAAAGTATAGTTGATGGACAAGTTCCTTACCGGGGTGATGTTGACCTGCAAATCACCAATGAGCCTGCTTGTTTTTTGATTGAAGTCGAACCTGTTGATGGCTTCCAATGGGTTGGTGCGCAACAAACCTGCAGGTGCCAGAGTCGGATATATCCCTGTTGTTGGATCGGGATTTGGGTTGACGAAGTTATTACCGAAGATGAATCCTGTAAGTGCACCATACGCCTCATTAATACCGCCATTGGGTATTTCCTTGCTGCCGCTCAATGTATAATTTAAGCCCAAGGACACTTTGATCCAGTCGTTAAACCGCTGGTCCACC